>NZ_LTBL01000001.1:1200000-1800000 GCF_018687785.1 Methanovulcanius yangii | reverse complement strand
AATCAATTTGTCACTGATTTCTTTATTTCCGTGACTGACTTTTGTGTGAATTCGTGTTTTTTTGCCGTTATAATAAAAAATTAGAACTTTGTGATCTGTGTTCACTTTTTGGAAACCTTTTTTTGACAGAGCCCTCTGGATTTTGGAATTCTTACGCGTTGCCATTAAGAATCCTCACCAATTATTTCTAAAAGTTGCTTTCTCAATTTTTTTGCGCCTTCAGTCAGATTTGAGGGGTCTTCATTGACGTATTCCTCATACAAAATTTTGAATTCATCATTAATTTCTTCCATACCCTGTTTCAAATTGGATGCAACAGCGAGAAGCTTGAATTCTTCATTTGTAATAATGTAGCTATCACTCTCATCTTCATAATCAACAAGAATTTCGAGCGGATGTTTGAATTTTTTGATATTTCCCTCACCAAAGTCAACTTCAGTAAGGGATAGGGAATCAATTAGTTGAAGAGCCGATTTTTCCGATAATTCAATAGATGATTTATTTTTTTCTTGCTCTATCATGCCAGAGATAGCGATTAAATTATCCACATTCTCATACATGAGATCTCGTAATTCTGGTCCGTAATTACAGAGAACTTCCCCATCTGGGGTATCAATGATACACCTACGTTTTCTATCGGTACGGATTTCTATTAATCTGCCAATAATTTTCCCTTGATATTTTTCGGGTTCTTTCTTAATTGCTTGTTGAATTATTGGCTTCCTTAAAGGATCCAATGTTATCTTGTGCTCATTAAATCCAACTTTTAGTGAAAATTGTGATTTTTCATCTGGCCAAATTGTATCGAGTTCCTGAAGACATCGATGCACACGAAATTCATCCGGCATAATGTTGAAAATATCGGATGCAATATCATTTCGATCAGCCGATATCTCCACAATCTCCCGGGTAATCTTTAGAGCCCGCTCACCTATAGTGCCGTGATCTGGAAATTCAGGAAATGGAAGTGATGTTTGTGAATCGGCAAGACCAATTGTCGCCTCAAAACTACCATATTTCAGATCATTTACAACCAAGTCACATCTCTTTTTTATGGTATTTGGAAAATTTCCACCAGTACGGTATTTATTTCCTTCGAGAAAATCGCCCGCGATATACATGATTGTTTGAAGGGCGTGAAGATAATCAGCAATAATTGAAATTGAGACCGCAGATTGCGATTTGCTTTTTGGAGCAATTTTAACCTCAATTTTTTTAGTATTTTTTAACATAGGCCATGAAATCCATGATAGATGCAACGCTGATTTTCATTACATACGGTTCAATCAATTTACAAATTAGCCATAAGGTGTGAAATTAAATAAGTTTTCTATATTTAATTATTCGTCGAAATTCAATTTTTAATATAAGAATGAGAATAGATATACCCACCCTCTCGTACCCCTTCACTCCCCCTTCGCCGTCACGTACGCATCGTACATGCTGTACACCCACACGATCAGGTAGAGGGGAATGCCGATCACGATGGTCGAGAGCGCCGCGAAGATGAGGGCGAGGACGAAGAGGGCGACGGCCTTCAGGAGCTGCCCTGTATAGAACTGCCCGAGTCCGGGAATGAAAAACGAGAGGATGACGGCGATAATCGGTGATGCCATAGTCATGTGTACGGCGGATCAGCACATAAACTGCATCATTCCCGGCAGGGCGCCATTGCGGCAACCACTCCTCTCAACCACCACCAACCACAACCCCTAATCCCCCCCGCACCCAACCATACTATCAGTATACCCATGCCCTCGCCCGCCGCCTACAAAACCCTGAAGACCTACTTCGGGTACGACGCCTTCTACCCCTACCAGGAGCAGGTGATCGACGCCCTTGCAGACGGCCGGGACGTCCTCGCGGTCATCGCGACGGGTGCGGGCAAGTCGCTCTGTTACCAGGTCCCGGCCCTCATGGGGGAAGGCATTGCCCTCGTGATATCCCCCCTCATCGCCCTCATGAAGGATCAGGTCGACGGCCTGCGGGAGTGCGGGGTGCCGGCGGCCTGCATCAACTCGACGCAGGAATGGGACGAGCGAAAATCCGTCGAGCAGGACATTGCGGCCGGACGGGTCCGCATCCTCTACGTCTCCCCCGAGCGGGCCGTCCAGCAGGGCTTCGTCCGGTTCCTGCAGCAGGCGGGCGGCGTCACCCTCATCGCGGTCGACGAGGCGCACTGCATCTCCCAATGGGGCCATGAGTTCCGCCCCGAATACCGCCAGCTCGCCGCCCTCATCCGCGAGTTTCCCACCGCCCCGGTCGTCGCCCTCACCGCGACCGCGACGACCGCCGTGCGGCAGGACATCATGGCACAGCTGCGCCTGCGCCAGCCCGAACAGGTGGTCGGGAGCTTCTACCGCCCGAACCTCCGCTACGAGGTCCGCCCCAAGGAGGACGCTTTCGGCCAGCTCCTCAACTACCTCAAGGGGCATCGCACGCAGTCGGGCATCATCTACACGATGTCGAGAAGCGGCGCCGAAGAGCTCGCCGAACGGCTGCGGGGATTCGGCATCCGGGCGTTTCCCTACCACGCGGGCCTCTCCAAGCTCCAGCGGGAGCGGACGCAGGAGAAGTTCATCCGCGACGATGCCGAGGTGGTCGTTGCAACGGTCGCCTTCGGGATGGGCATCGACAAGCCCGACGTCCGCTACGTCATCCACTACGACATGCCCCGCTCCCTCGAGTACTACTACCAGGAGACCGGCCGGGCGGGCCGCGACGGTGACCCCGCCGACTGCATCCTCTTCTACAGCCCCGGCGACCGGGGGCGCTGCTCCTACTTCATCGAACAGGAAGCCTCCCAGGCCCTGAAACAGGCCGGCTACCGCAAACTCGACGGGATGGTGGAGTACACCGAGGCGACCGGATGCCGGGCGGCGGCGATCGTCCGCTACTTCGGCGAGACGGCGCCTGCGGGGGGATGCGGCCAGTGCGACAACTGCAGAAACCCCCGCGAGCGCTTCGAGGGGGCCGCCATCGCCCGGGCGGCGCTCGCGTGCGTCGACGCCCTCGAGACGCCCTTCGGGGCGGGGCATATCATCGAGATCCTCCGCGGGCAGAAGACGAAAAAGATCCGCGAGACCGGGGGTGCCAAAAACCCCGCCTACGGTAAGGGAAAGGCACATTCGCGGGACGAATGGCGCGGCTATCTCCGCGACCTCGTCCGGCAGGGGTACCTCGAGGTCGGCGGCGACCGCTTCCCCGTCCTCACCATCACCGCCGCCGGGCACGAGGTGCTCGCAGCGGAGGAGGCGGAGGTCTACCTCACCCGCCCGGCACGGGGCAAACGGAAGAAGGCGGAGAAGATGCCCGCCCTCACCGGCGACGACGGCGACCTCTTCGAAGACCTGCGCACGCTTCGAAAGGAGATCGCCGACCGCGAGGGGGTGCCGCCCTACTGCATCTTCCATGACGCCACCCTGCGGGAGATCGCCTGCGCCCGCCCGCAGTCGGCACAGGAGCTCCTCGCCATCCGGGGCATCGGGGCAACGAAGCTCGAGAAGTTCGGCGAGGCATTCCTCGGCGGCTGCCGGACGACGGCCCGCGACGGCCCCTCATCCTCGGCGCTTGCGACGCTCGCCCTCTTCCGGGAGGGAAAGACGATGCGGGGCATTGCAGACGAGCGCGATCTGACCGAAGAGATCGTCGCCGCCCACCTCGAAGAGTGCATCGCAGCGGGCATGGACGTCCCCATCGACGACCTCATCCCCCCCTTCCGGCAGGAGGCCATAAGGGACGCCGCCCGCCGGGAGGGGACCGACGATATCCGGCTCCTGAAGGCCGTCCTCGGCGACCGCTACCCCTACGCAGAAATACGCCTCGTGGCGGCGGCGATGCGGAGGGACAAAACCCCGCCCGGCTAACCCCTCTCCTTTAAGGCGACCGGCCCATCCACCCCATTTATCCCGGTTCGCCTGCCATACTCCTCCATGATCCACACACGCATCAGCACTCCCGGCATCAGCGCCGCATGCTACGCGATTCCTGCAGGCCCTGTGACGATCGTCTTTGCCGTCGCAGAGAAGGGCGTCCTCGGCTGCGGGGCCATCGACCCCGTCGCCCTGCAGGGTTTCGGCCTCGCCACCGCCCGTGTCCGCCCGCCGGAAGGAAAGAACTCCATCACCGGCGCCAAAGACCTCCTCGGGGGAACCGTCAAAGAGGCCAACGACGCCGCCGAAGCCCTCGGGATACAGGTCGGCATGCGGGGGGACGAGGCGCTCTCGCTCCTCTCGTAAGCCACCTGAAGAAAAGAACATTCAGGGAGAGGCAATCCCGTAACGGGCCCTCCCAAAACCCCCATCCCACTTGTAAAAAAAATGAAGAGGGGAGATCCTCCCCTCCATTCGATCCTTTTTTAGTCCAGGATTTCGTACATCGTCGACCGGCGCTTCAGGACGCGGCCGAGATCGTCGGTGATCTCCTTCATCTCGGCAGGGTCGAAGTAATCTGCCGCCTCCGCACCGGCGTCGGTGGAGACGGCATCGACAAACATCGTCCCGCCGAAGTCGTTCCCTCCTGCAAGCATCCCCAGTGACGCCATCCGCGCCCCGATCTTGCCCCAGGAGATCTGGATGTTATCGAAGTTGTCGAGAAAGAGCCGTGCGACCGCAAAGAGGAGGAGATCCTCACGGCCCGTCGCTCCACGGGTCACAAGACCCCGCCGGTGCAGCGCCGTCCCCTCGTGGAGATAGGAGAGGGGGACGAGTTCCGTAAATCCGCCTGTTTCGTCCTGAATAGCCCGCAGGACCCCGAGATGTTCGGCACGGTCCCGTTCGGTCTCGATCGAGCCGTACATGATGGTGGAGGTGGATTTGATGCCCATCCGGTGGGCCTCTGTGATGATGCGCACCCACTCTGCAGTCGGAACCTTTGCAGGGCAGATGGTCCGCCGGACATCATCCACGAGAATCTCCGCCGCCGTCCCCTGAAGGGTGCCGAGGCCCGCCGCCACCATCCGCCCGAGGACCTCTTCAGTCGAAATGCCGTCCTGTTTTGCCGCCCATGCGACCTCGTCCGGACTCATCGTGTGCAGGTCGGCCTCGGGCATCATGCCGTGGACAAGGGAGAGGAGTTCAACATACCGCTCAGTATTGAAGTCCGGGTGAACACCCGAGAGGAAGCAGAGTTCGGTCACCTGCCGATCCCGCGCCTTTCGCACCTCACTTTCGATCTCTTCCTTCGTGAAGAGATATGCCTCTTTGGACGATGGGGGCACCCCGAACCCGCAGAATCCGCAGAGGTTCTTGCAGATGTTGGTCAGGTGCAGGTTCTGGTTGCGCACGTAGGTGACGATATTTCCCACCTTCTCTTCCCGCACGATATCCGCGGCACGGGCAATCTCCCATACCTCGGGGCCGCGGGCACGGAGGAGCATCGCCGCCTCCTCCTCGGTCATCCTGGCGCCGCCGATGACATCATCGAGCAGCTGTCGTACTGGCTGACTCATCCTGTTTCCTATGAGGGTACACGGGTGGGCATTAAAAGGCTTCTTTTCAGGAAACCCCATCATTCGAAAAAAAAGACGAAAAATCAACAAAAATAGGGTATTATTTTTTGGTGGACGGGCTCTTCTTCCCGGAACCGTTCTTCTTCGCACCCTTCCCCTTCGATGCAGCCTTCTTCTCCGCGGACCGGGATTCTTCATCCTTTTCGGCTTCCTTTTCCGCCTCGCGCCGCCGGGAATACCACTCCCAGACGACCATCAGGATGATGATCACAATGGCAAATTCGACGATGTGCAGCGGGAAGTAGCCGACGAGCGGTATCCTGAAGATGGCCTTCCCCACGATCCACTCCTCCCGCACCGGCTGAATCTGCCCGAGGGTGGGATAATAGGCGACCTGATCGACGCTCGGGTTGTTGTCCCCCTTGGTGATGTAGCCGGACGCCGTCGTATTGTCATCGTACCATGATATCGCCCGGTGGATGATCGGATGCACCGCATCGTCCCCGTTCGGGCGGAAGATGATCACGTCCCCGTAGACCTGATTCCCCTGCAGGTCGGGGGAATCACCGAACCTCACGTACCCGGTCGCCTCACCCTCCTCCCAGGAGGTGAGCTCCCCGTACCGGTCGAACGCCGCAACGAAGACAAGGTCGCCCACGTTCATGTTCGGGACCATCGACTCGGACTCGACCGCAACGACGGCGGGCCATGTGCCGGATGCAAGGAAGAGGAGAAGCGCGATGCCCGCGACGACACCCACGACCCAGAGGGCGTCCCTTACCCATCCCGCCCGCGGGTCGTCGCTCTCGAGAAACCGTTTTACCCGTGTCGGGATGCCCAGAGGTCGCCTGCGTGTCTTCATGGAGTGCTCCTGAATACATACATTCTCCCCCTACATAATCATTATTTGCGGCTCTGCGGATGATCCGGCAGCCCTGTCCGACCTTCCGTTTCACCGGTTTGAATGGTATTTTATCCCGCCCCGACCAACTCTTCAGTATCTATGCGGACCGAACAGGAGATCGTGCTGAAATTTCTGGACCTGGGCCTTCAGGTCCACCCCGATGTGGTCGCCTACATCGCCCAGCAGCAGGATCTCAGCCTTGTCGACCGCACCGCAACGACCATCCCCGACGGGACGGTGGTGGTCATGCCCCGCCATATCCCCGGCTTTGCGTCCGAACGCGACGGCATGCGTATCCTCACGGAAACCGAGGTCGACATCGTCCAGGGAATACGAAGCCCTTCGGGCAACGGGGTGGACTTTCGCGACTTCGTCCATTACTTCCGCAACCGCTATGACAAACTCGCCGGGCCCCTGAGAAAACGCAAGGCACTGGCCGACATCTATCCGGTCGAGGCCCTCACCCGGACCACCCGCTATTACAACTCCGATGTCGCGGTCATCGGCATGGTCGTCGATGTCCGCAACACAACAAAAGGCCACCGCATGGTCCATCTGGAGGACCCGACGGGGGAGATCAACATCCTCTTCAACAAGGGCAGGGATTTTTTTGAGGAGGCCGAACGCATCATCCCCGACGAGGTAATCGGCGTGCGCGGGAAACTCTCCTCGGACGGCAACCTGCTCTTCGCCGACTCCTTCCACCGTCCCGACGTCCCCATGAACAACGGCCCGACCCCCTCCGAAACGCCCGGGAAGGTCGCCCTCATCTCCGATGTCCACGTCGGGTCCGATACCTTCCTTGGAGAGGCATGGGAGCGCTTCTCCGACTGGCTGACCGCCCATCCGGAGGTCGGGTACCTTCTCATCGCAGGGGATCTGGTGGACGGCATCGGTATCTACCCGGGACAGGACAAGGAACTGACGATCCCCAACATCTACGGCCAATACGAGGTCTTCGCAGAGATGATGCGAAAGCTCCCCTCGCACCTCCAGATCGTCATATCCCCCGGCAACCACGACGTTGTCCGCGGGTCCGAGCCCCAGCCCGCCCTCCCCGAGCATTTCTGCGAACACTTCCCGGAGAACGCCGTCGTCGTGGAGAACCCGGCGCTCGTCAACCTCCAGGGGGTCAATATCCTGATGTACCACGGCAGGTCGTACGATGATATGATCGGCATGATCCCCGGCGCCTCCTATACCCGCCCCGAGGAGATCATGGTCGAGATGCTCAAACGCCGTCACCTCGCCTGCACCTACGGGGAGCGGACCCCCATATTTGCGGCAAAGGAGGACCGCCTCGTCATCGACCCGGTCCCCGAGATCCTTCACACCGGTCACGTGCACATCTGCGGCATAGCCAACTACCGCGGCGTCCTCTGTGTGAACTCCGGGACCTGGCAGTCACAGACGGCGTTCCAGAAACAGATGAATATCCAGCCCACCCCGGCACGGGCCGTCATCGTCGACCTCCAGACCCTCAGGCCCGAGGTCATCGAATTCTCGGGCGATATCATCGAGACCTGACGACCTGTTCTTTTCCGTCTCTTTGGTGTGAACCCGGAATCTCACTGACGGAATTACCATTGCACAACCGGCGCCGTCACCCTATCGTCGTCCAAAAGGGAAAACAGCCCGGATATGCTCACGGAATACCCCTCATCATGGAGGGCTCCATCCCCGGCGACATCATTCTTTGCGGTCTTGCGAAACCGTCTCCCGATCACCTTTGCCTCCTGTCTGCGGAGACGGTGCACCCGCCCGGGGGCGTCTTCCGGCTGCATTGCGATATTAAAGGCGGCATTGACATCGGCATGGATCGCAAGCCCACAGACAGGACAGTCAAACCGCTTGCGGTGCCGCAGTCCCGTGCTCCCGCAGCGGCTGCACCGTTTGGAGGTGAACGACGGATCGACATAGACGACGGGAATCCCCCGCCGGGAAGCCTCCTCCTCGACCTGCCGCTGGAACCGGGCAAACACTACCGAGTTGATGGAGAGGACACCGTGACCGGCAGCGCCCGACGGCCGCACACCATGCCTGCCGGTGCTGAACCGTTCGAATTTGATACCCGCACCAAGCCGTTCCGCCGTCCGCACCACCTCGCGGGAGACGTTCCGGTACACGAGCCGGATCAGCTCCTCCTCACGGCGGTGTATCGCCTTCAGGCGGGCACCCTGTTTCTTGCGCAGCCGCCGGCGCTCCTGTTCGAACTGCTGGTGGAGGCGGGACACCTCGCCGCCCAGTTTTGCGGAGTACCCGCTCTCCGGTTCACCGAGGACGACCGTATGCCCCGTTGTGTTCAGGTCGATACCGAGCCATGACGACGGGGGACGAGGGTGCACCGATGAGAGAGCGGGACAAGACGATGGCACAGACGGGAAGAACACCGCAGCGCCCGTTGTTGCACCGGGGGAGAATGAACAAAAGGGAGGGCAGGAGTCGGAAGGGGAGGAGGTAGGGGAGCAGGAGAGGGAAGAGGTGAAACATGAACTGTGGAAAGAGAGAGATTTGTCGCACCGGGAGGCAGAAAGAGAAGAGGAGAAGACGGACGAAGAGGAAGGGCGGGGAGGGAGAAGGGTGGAGAGGGACGATGCGGGGGGAGCATCAGCCACTGAATGCGGCGGGCCACCGGGCCTGCCGCCGTATGATGAGATGTCACCGACAGACGTAAGATTACCTCCGGATGCTTACCAAGTCTCTGGGACATCCATGAATAAAACCTTTGGCAGAAATCTATTTTTAGTAATGAATGTATATACTTACGTCCGGCATTTGTACGTACGATCATACTTATTCTGCGCAAAGTTTTCCCCCGGTCCGACTCCGGGTCTGCCATAATCACCAGCTGGCCCGTACCCCGTTTTTTCAAGCTCACGGTCCATCCCCATATGGTCATTTCACCTCCTGAAACCGGGCCCGAAATCCGGGCGCAGAATTCCCCGCCCGGCCATTTCAAAAATGATTAATTCCGCCTTCTTCTGCTCCGGCGGACAGGTCGCCCGTCGGGCCCTTCTTTTCGGGGGAGATCCCTTTTTTACTTATAAATCAAACAGAATAAGGAAAATCGAAAACCCGCATTGGTTTCGTCCCTGAGAAACCGGTGATGAGGGGGTAAAGCAGTATCATGGATACAATGATTTTAATAGCACCAGTATGTGCCCTTCTGGCCCTGGCCTTTGCAGGATATGCATTCATGAATGTCCGCAAAGAGGGTCTCGGCACCGAGCTCATAGAAAAGCTCACTACTGTGATTCACGACAGTGCGATGGTGTACCTCAACACCCAGTACAAGTTTATCGCAGTCTTTGTCATCGTCCTTGCGATCATCCTTGCAGTGCTCATCAGCCCGCTGACCGCTGCCTGTTTCGTCCTCGGTGCGGTCCTCTCCGCAACCGCCGGCTACATCGGCATGTTCACGGCAACGAGCGCCAACGGCCGGACCACGAACGCCGCAACCCGCGGCATCGCCGAGGCATTCAAGGTCTCGTTTGCCTCCGGTACCGTGATGGGCATGTCCGTCGTCGGACTTGGCCTCTTCGGTCTCTCCGTCGCATTCATCGGCATCAGCACGCTGATGGACGGCTCGAACATCTACGACATCGTCAACGTCGTCGCAGGGTTCAGCCTTGGAGCGTCCTCCATCGCACTCTTTGCCCGTGTGGGCGGCGGTATCTTCACGAAGGCCGCCGACGTCGGTGCCGACCTCGTCGGAAAGGTCGAGGCGGGCATTCCCGAAGACGACCCGCGCAACCCTGCCGTCATTGCCGACAATGTGGGTGACAACGTCGGTGATATCGCCGGCATGGGTGCCGACCTCTACGAATCCTACGTCGGCTCCATCGTCTCTGCGATGCTCCTCGGCGCAGCAGCCATCCTTGCCCTCAACAACGGCACGGACATCTCGCTTCTCCTCGGTGTCAAGGACGCCGCCGCACTCGGTGCAGGCTTCGTCGACATGAACCTCGTTCTTCTCCCGCTCGTCATCGCCGCCGTCGGTATCATCTGTTCGATCATCGGCAGCTTCTTCGTGCGGACGAACAAGACCGAGTCCTCCGCCATTCACATGGCCTTCAACATGGGTCTCCTGGTCGCGCTCTTCCTCGTCGTGGTCGCCACCTACTTCATTGCGGACATGTTCCTCGGCAGCTTCGGATTCGGCGTCTTCGTCGCCTCCGTTTCCGGTCTTGTGGCAGGCTTTTTGATCGGTCAGGTCACGGAGTACTACACCTCCTACGAGAGAAAGCCTACCCAGACCATCGCAGCATCCTGCGAAACCGGTGCGGCAACGAACATCATCACCGGCTTTGCAAAGGGCATGGAGTCCACGCTCGTCCCGACCCTGCTCATCGCTCTCGCGATCTACATCGCCTTCCTCTTCGCCGGCCTCTACGGTATCGCAATCGCCGCGGTCGGTATGCTCGCAACGCTCGGCATCTCCCTTGCGGTCGATGCATACGGCCCGGTCGCAGACAATGCGGGCGGTATTGCCGAGATGAGCCACCAGAAGAAGGAAGTCCGTGAGATCACCGACACGCTCGATGCAGTCGGCAACACCACCGCAGCCATCGGCAAGGGCTTTGCCATCGGCTCGGCGGCACTTACCGCACTCGCCCTCTTCGCCTCCTACGGCATCGCCGTCAACCTCGAGGCCATCGACATGATGCAGCCCCCGGTCTTCGTGGGACTTCTCATCGGTGCGATGCTTCCGTTCCTCTTCTCCTCGATGACCATGATGGCCGTCGGCCGTGCCGCCTACGCGATCGTCATCGAGGTGCGCCGGCAGTTCAAGGAGATGACCGGCCTCATGGAAGGAACGACCGACCCCGACTACACCGCATGCATCGCCATCTCCACGAGCTCCGCACTCCGCGAGATGGTCCTGCCGGGCCTCATCGCCATCGCAGCACCGGTTCTCGTCGGTGTGATCCTCGGCAAGGAAGCCCTCGGCGGTCTCCTCGTCGGATCCCTCGGTGCAGGATTCATGCTCGCCATTACAATGGCAAACGCAGGCGGTGCCTGGGACAACGCAAAGAAGTACATCGAACTTGGCAACCTTGGCGGCAAGGGCTCCGAAGCCCACAAGGCCGGTGTGACCGGTGACACCGTCGGTGACCCCTTCAAGGACACCTCCGGCCCCGCCATCAACATCCTGCTCAAGCTCATGACCATTGTAGCGGTCGTCTTCGCACCGCTCTTCCTTCTCTAATTTTTTTCTTTTCTCTTGCCCCGCGAACCCGGGGTTCACGAAGGATTCATGTATCCGGGTGACCTACACACTGCAATGAGCCCGGGGCATCTCTATTCCATCGAGGTGGAGAACATCAGTGTCCACCGATTCACCCTTACGGAGATCGCCTGCGATGTCAAGCTCTATATCACCAACCGCACCCCCGTCCGGGTCACGATCACCCGTATCCCCTTCACTCTCACCTTCACGGAAGAGGGGTCCGGAACCGTCCACTGTCTCGGCACCGGTGAGGCCCATCCCGTAAAGATCGCCCCGGGGGGGGTCGCAGGCATCTCGGTGCCGGTCGCCATCCGGAACCACGCCGCCATCTCCCTTGTTACCGCCACCCTTGGAAACCGGCAGCCGGTCACGGTCAGCGGGCATGCATATGTGGATGCAAAGATCACCGAACTGGAGATCCCCTTCTCGCAGACGGTGGTCATCCCTCCCCTCCTGAGAAAATAACCCGGCCGGGGAAGGTTTTTCATCTTGCCCGCAGGAATACCCCGTACCATGCTGAAGTTCCTGAACAGGGCACGCGGCTTTCTCCTTCATCCAATAGAGACCTTCCGGCTGTTCAAAGGCGATGCATTCGCCGAAGCGGCGGATTACTTCCTCATCCTCCTCGGCACAAACAGCATCCTCTCGGCCCTCCTTCACTACCACGGCGTCTCGACCCTCTTCAGGGACCAGATGACGGCTTTTCTCTTCGGCCACCATCTCGGGGCCGTCTCCCTTTTCGCCGCCCTCGCCGGGGCGGTTCTGGCAGGATTCCTCCTGATTGCCATCACCGGGGCAATGGTCCATCTCTTCGTCCTGCTGGTCGGAGGAAGAGGGAGCATCGCACGGACCTACACGGCGATCATCTACGCCTCCACGCCGTGGTTTCTCCTGGGATGGATTCCCGTCGTCTGCTGCATCGCAGGACTATGGACCATCGCCCTTGCGATCATCGGAACCCGGGAACTACAGGGGCTCTCCCCGGTCCGGGCAGGGATTGCGGTCCTCCTCCCGGTACTGATCGTCCTCGTGCTGGTCGCCGCCACCCTCCTCCCGGCACTCTATGGCGACCCGTATGCCTTCATTACCCGGTACTACCGCTGAGCACCTCCGCCCGGTGGAGAGAGAAGCCCGGGCAGGGGTGTTCACAGGGTGCAGGAGAAACCTTCGTATCCCGCGCCCCGTTCCGAAGGATCGTCCGGGCCGGTTGGTCCGGGAAGATCCGGTGGAGAAGGAACACCCCGGGGGAGAAATGTCCCGAATATGCCCCTCATTCATTCCAAAACTGAAATTATAGAGTTTTTATAAAATCGCGAGATTTATTTAGTCGTACAGTTAGCCAATATTATATATTATTCACCCGGGGGTTGCAATGAAGGAGGTTGTATATGTTTGTCCAAAATGCGGAAACCATGAACTGCTGGCTGAACATCCGGATGAATACGAGGTCTGGCTCAGGTGCCAATCGTGTGACTTTTTCATGGGGATGAGCAGGGACGACTGGCACCATATCGAAACCAGTCCCAACGCCAACGAGAGGATCAGGAAACTTGCCGACGGGTATACCTGAAGCCCGGAACATTCATTTCTTTTCTGCGAAAGGCATACCCTACTTATAGCGGTACGGCCATACGTACCATGATTGCCTATGAGTGGAACACGTGGATATTTCAAAAACGGCGTATGGATTGAAGAACCGGTTGAAGGCGAAGCGGCCACGGAGGAAGAGACCTCACAGGGAGGAGAGGAGGCCCCCGATGTGGATGAACTCATCGGAGAAGCCAAGGAGTCGGTGAAGAAAGCCGTCAATAATGTGGTTTTTCTCGGCAAGAACCTCTTCGGCACCGAACAGGGCAGAAAGCACCTTGAAAAAGAGGCCCGCAAGGCAGGGGAAAAGCTTGAGGACGCCATCGAGGATGCGGTGCAGACTGCAAAGAAGGAATTCGAGAAGGCGAAGGAAAAAACCAAAAAATAGGCTCTTCCCATTTTTTCCCCGAACGTTGCCGCGACCACCGGCATATCATTGGTTGTTCCTGATGATCGGGAGTGAAACCCGTCCCTGCAGGACGGGGCAAACCCTTCCGGTCTGAACGGACCGGCCCCCTGCAGGGAGGGCACGGGGGGAGGATGCACCCGATAGTGTCTCCCGCCTGTGCACCTATCCGTTCCCCGTGGCCACTCCTCCGGACCGTTATGATTCCGATTCAATTCCCGGTGCAAGAAATGCATATATAGAAATACCCCATAGAGAGTCCATCCGGCCCCTGCCGGGGAAGAAGAATTCCGGTTCATCCTGTCCGGCCGGCCGATACCGGAGGTGAACACGAATGCAACGAATCGGATTTACAACACTCTGTGTGCTGGGCCTTTTGGTCCTTCTCGCCGTACCTGCAGCAGGTGTGCTCCTTGAAGAGACCTATCTGGGGAAGGTGACGAAGGTCGACCCGGCAAATGAACTGATCAATATCAAGGTCATCGGCAAGTGGAACGGGGAGCAGTATGCCCCGGCCGACCCGGTGATCCTCTCGGCGACCGAGCCCTACACCGTGGCCTACGACAACATCGCACAGGGGGACGAGGTGGTCGCCACCCTGATGGGCGGCACCGAATGGATTGCCATCGGCAGGGTCCAGAACATCCAGTCCACGGAAAAACCGCTCTCCTGGATGGTGGGCGACCCGGATGCGATGCCGGCACCGATGATGAATTTCGTCCGGGTGGGCTATGAGATCACCCCCGACTGCAGCAACTGCTCGGGGACCGTCTGTACCGGAACCGAAGCCCTTGTGTCGGTCTCCCAGTACAAGTACGAACCGGGCAAAATGACCGAAACAGCAGTCCTTGCGACCCGTACCATGCAGCCGGGAGAACTCTGGGACTATCAGGCCCCCGAGGGATACCAGACCAACATGAGGATCCGGTACCTCGCCGGTGAGGCGGACGTCTCCGCCTGTGCCGGGACCGGGCCCGCCGACATGATGGTGGGGCCGCAGCCGGTCTCCGCCTTTACCGTCGACACCTACCCGAAGGCGCAGGCGGTACCGACGACCGCGCCGACGCCCGTTCCGACACAACTGCCCGCAACCGAAGAACCGACCGCCGAACCGACACCCGCACCGACACAGCTGCCCGAGACCCCTGAACCGACCCCCACCGCCGTTCCCGGCTTTGCTGTGATCGGTGCCATGGCGGGCCTTGCACTCGCCGGCCGTCTGCTGAGGCGGTAATATCCCCCTAATTTTTCCCATTTCATCCGTCTTCAGACCCTCTTTCCGCGGCCAGCTGCGAACAATCCCCCCGTCGGTCCAAAGAGACATAATCCTCAAGCATCCTCAGAAACAACAGATACGCTGAAGCATACCATGGGATTTTTTGCCGTCGCCTACAGCATCGCCATTCTTTTCATTCTCATAGCGGCAGGATTTCTCTGCATGAGAGCCGGGATCTTCACCCGTGACGCCATCCACGGGATCACCTCGTTCGTGGTCAACGTCACCCTTCCCGCCCTTATTCTCCAGTCCATGCAGGTGCCCGTCACCGATGCGATGCGCTCGCAGCTGGTGCCCCTGCTCCTCGTCCTCGTCGCCTTTTACGGCGTCTCCTTTGCTGCCGCATTTCTCGTCCCTCGGCTGTCCGGTACCACATCGGACCTTGAGACAGGGGTCATCCGGTTCATGATGATCTTCTCCAATCTCGGGTTCATGGGATTTCCTGTCTCGGCCGCGGTCTTCGGCCCTGAATCGCTATTCTACGTCTCGATATTCAATATGACCTTCAGCCTGCTCGTCTTCTCGGTGGGCGTCATCCTGTTGCGCCCGGACATGGGGAAGTACCTCGACAGGAAGCTCTTTCTCAACCCGGGCATCCTCGCCTCGGGGGTCGGGCTCGGCCTCTTTCTCACCGGGGCCCGGATTCCCGGCCCCTTCGCCGACGCCCTCGATCTCCTCGGTTCGGTGACATCTCCCCTCGCGATGATCATCGTCGGCGCGTTTCTTGCCACCCTGCCGGCAGAACGGCTGCTCACGGACCGTGCGGTCTGGACCGTCGCGTCATTTCGTCTCCTCATCATCCCGGTCAGCCTCTACCTCATCCTGCGGCTCTTCATCACCGACCCCCTCATCCTCGGCGTCGCAGTCCTCCTCGCGGCGATGCCCGTCGCCGCCAATACCGTGATGCTCGCAGAGGAGTACCGTGTCGATACCGGGCTCGCTTCCCGGGGGGTCTTCCTGACGACCGTGCTCTGCATCCTTACCATTCCACTGATAACAACGCTTCTTGTCTGATGAGCGCAGGGCGGGCATTCCCCCTCCCCACCTTACTGTTCATTACCCTTTATCGTCCTCCACTCACAACAGATAGAGCAGGAGATGTGACGATGTACCGCCTCGTACTGATACGCCACGGTGAAAGCGAATGGAATAAGGAGAACCGGTTTACCGGATGGAAGGATGTTGATCTCTCCGAGAAGGGACGGGAGGAGGCACAAACCGCCGGCCGGGTGCTTGCGGAGCAGGGATTTTCCTTCGATGTCGCCTATACATCCTACCTGAAGCGGGCGATCCGGACCCTCTGGACGGTCCTCGATGAACTGGACCGGATGTGGATACCGGTGCACAGGAGCTGGCGCCTCAACGAACGCCATTACGGCGCCCTGACCGGCCTCAACAAGGCGGAAACCGCTGCGAAGTACGGCGACGAACAGGTCCACATCTGGCGGCGGAGCTTCGACACCCGGCCGCCGGAATTTGCACCGGGCGATCCGGACAACCCCGTCTATGACGACGACCGGTATGCTGACGTCCCGGAAGAGGAACTCCCCCGCGGCGAGTGCCTGAAGGACAACGTCGCACGGACCCTTCCCTACTGGGAGGAGGAGATCGTCCCGCAGATCCTCTCGGGAAAACAGGTCCTCATCGTCGCCCACGGCAACTCGCTTCGCTCGCTCGTCAAGCACCTCGACGGCATCCCCGATGACGAGATCACGGGCGTGAACATCCCCACCGGCATCCCGCTCGTCTACGAGCTCGATGAGAATCTCCGCCCGCTTTGCCACTACTACCTCGGCGATGAGGCGGCCGTCGCCGCTGCGATGCAGGCGGTTGCCAACCAGGGCAAAGCAAAAAAATAGGACTCGTCTGCCGGCCTGCCGGCACTTCTTTCTTCTTTTATCCTTCTCCGGACAGAACGGTACAAAAAAGAGCGGGAATGTTCAGTTCCCTGCCCGGACAATCAGGATCGTCTCCGGGGGTTCCCACCCGAAAAGACCGAAAACATACCGGAGGTATTCATTGTACAGGCCGGTGAGTTTGCCGTACTCTTTCGAAACGATGTCTCCATCACCGGCCGCATCGCCCGCCTCTGCCCCGGAGGAAAGCGCCTTCGCCGTTGCTGCCGGGGTTGCGGTCGCAGCCGTCGTCGGGCTTGTGACGGTGATTCGCACCGTCTTCGTGTCCGTATCCTCCCCCTCCGTCACCGTGAGCGTCACATCATAGGTCCCGGGTGAGGTGTAGGTGATCGAGGGGGGATTGTGCGCCGGGTACGTCTGCCCGTTGTCGAAGTCCCACTCATAGGAATCGGGGTCACCGGCCGATTCCTCCGAGAAGGTGACCGTCAGGGGCGCCGTCCCGCTGGTCCGCGATGCGGTGAAGGAGGCTTCCAGCGCCTCCACGCCGACCGTGATCCACTTCGTGGCCGTATCGGATCCCCCGCTGTTTTTGACCGTCAGGGACGCCAGCCATTCGCCGTCGAACGAGTAGGTGTGCGTCGGGTTCTCCTGAGTGCTCTCGCCCCCGTCCCCGAAGTCCCAGAACCACTCGTCGACCTCGCCCTCGGAGGTGTCGGTGAAGGAGACCACAAGGGGAGCCATCCCGCGGGTCCGATCGACCGTAAAGGATGCCTCGGGCGCATCCTCGTCACCGGGGGTCGGCGTGGGGGTGGCGCCCTCTTCAAGGACGGTGATGGTATGGGTCACCGTGTCCTCGCCGTCATCGTTCGAGACCGTCAGCTCGACCGTGTAGGTCCCGGCGCTCGAATAGGTGTGATCGGGGTTCTGGACATCCTCCCCGCTGTTGTCCCCGAAGTCCCATTCCCAGTCGTCCGGGTCGCCATCGGAGGTGTCGGTGAAGGAGACCTCCTCGCCCACCTCCGGATTCGTCGGGCTGAAGGTGAAGTCCGCTTCGGGGGGCTCGGGATCGGGTTCGGTCAGGACATTGAAGGCACTCTCATCGATGACCTCCGCACCCGTCGCACTGTTCGTAATCCGAAGGTCATACCAGCCGGTCGTCGCACTGGCGCTTATGGTGAAAGTCCCGCTCAGCTGGCCATCGGCGCTGTTGGCGACATTCATCGTGATCGTCTCCCCGCCCAGTTTCAGGACAGGGACCCCGTTTCTCAGGTTCGCCCCCATGATCGAGCAGGTGATCGTCTGTCCCAGGTATCCGCTCGACGGTGAGAGCGAGGAGATGGTCATCGGGCCGACCTCGTTGATCGTAAGCGTCACCACCTCGTCACTGACCGTCCCGTCGCTGTTTTCCACGACCACCCTCCAGTCACCCGCAAGGGCTGATGAGGATATGTCAATCGTTCCCGTTATCTGCCCCGCCTCGGTGTCCACCGTATCCTCGGAGACTTCGATCGGTGTCTGCCCGGTCTTGGTCAGGCGCACCTGGGCGTTGTCCCGGAAATTTGCACCGCTGACGGTGATGGAGGCGCCGGTCGCCCCCTGGTTGAGGGACGTCGGAAAGACCGCGGTCACCGACGGCGGGGTATCATCGGCGAGGACGGAGAAGGACGCTCCCCCCGTCCCGGAGGTGCCCGCCGCCGTCGTGACATAGACGGTCCAAACCCCGGTCTGGGCATCGTCGGGGATCTGCAGGTGCCCGGTGACGGTTGTGGGCGAAGATGCAGCCGCACTCGTCAGGGTGATCCGTATCCCGCTCTTCTCCAGCCACGCCGATTCGAAGTCGCCGAAGTTCTGCCCGGTGATCGTCACATCCTTCGGCTCTCCCTGGTAGCCGTTGTTCGGTGCCACCGAGGAGACCACCGGCGGGTCGAGCGGACGAACCACGATGTTTCTGCTCTGCTGACTGGTCTGCTCGTCCGTCGTCCGTACCACGAGGATGACGGTGACCTCCCCGGCCTCATGGAAGGTATGGGGCGGGGTAATCCCCGTCACCCCGGTGGTGCCGTCCCCGAAATTCCATGTATACTGGCTGATGTTTGCCGCCGGGGTCGACCCGGAGGCATCGAAGCTGACGGATTCCCCCACATAGGGGCTCTGTGGCTCAAAGATGAAATTGGCCTCCGGGGGATCGGCCGCAGCAGCCGCCCCGACCATTCCGAGAGCCAGCAGGGCGACGGCTACCGCACGAAATACAGGAGATCCGCATAGAATATTCCGGTTCATGGTGTTCCCTCCGTTACCGCGGCCGCATCTCCGCCGCCCCCGAGGACGAGGAGCCAGAAGAGGCCTGCGGCGATGATGCCCGGCAGGATCACCGCTGCGGCAGCGATGCCGGCCGGGGTCTCGTGCACCGTCTGTACGCCCCGGAACTGGAGAAATATGGTCCAGAGGAGGGCGAGAAGGGGACCGATGATCGGGAGAAGACCGATCGTCCCGAAGGGCGTTGCCGCATAGCAGCAGGTCCGGACCGTCTCTCCCGGCACGTCCGCGTATCCGGTCAGACGAAGGACGATGAAGACGAGAAAGGCTTCGAGGATGGTGATGATGATGCCCCCAAGGGCAAGCTCTCCCATCGTTATGAGAAGGGAGGTGGTGTCGGCAGCAATCCCCGCCGTCACGGGATACACACCGGCATCCAGCGAGGATCCGATAAGAAAGAGCGCGGCCCCCTGGACAACGGCAAAGAGGCCCATCATCATGACGAGATGCACCACCCCGTCCGAGACATTTTCACTCCGGGTATGCGAAAAGGCATCCTCGGGGGCGAGAAGAAATCCGAAGACCTTTTCGACGACGCTCACCCGGGAGATCGTGCCTCCTTCCTGGCTTTTGAACCGGAAGGAGAGCTTGCGTTTCGGTGCCCGGCTGTGCCGTTTCGCCCCTCTGCGGGGTGGTTCATGTCGCCCCTCCCGGTCACTGCGATACCCGCTTCCAGCCACCATACGCCCCATCGATCCGGGTTTCTGCGATGAACCGCAGTGCGGACAGAACCGCACCGTTCCGGGGAGGGCTTCCCCGCATTCCATACAGAAGGAGGGGGAAGGCGCCTCCGGACTCCCACCGGTACAGGCACCGCGATCTGAGGGCGGGAGCTCTCCTCTCCCGCCCGTTTTCCCGAGAGACTCCGGCGTGGGACCGTGCCCCGGTGCCGGGCGGGACTGCTCATGCATGGCCGGAGGGGCCGTCCCCCCGGTCATCACTGCAAGCCACCGGTCACGCTCCGGCCCCCTCCCTCCCCCGTACCACTCGGAGAAGACAAGGATCATACTGCGAACACTCCCCTCTGTCGTCCTGACATTCAGGCGAAGCACCGGGTCCCCTGCCGGCGTATTCTCTGCTGCACCACCGACAATTGTGTCCCGGGAGACGGTCAGCGGCGGCGCATCGGGTTCATCGGGAGTCTTCAGAAGAAGGAGGTCAGCCGTCAGCTCTGCGATATATTCCCTCTTCTTGACGAGGATGTGTCCGGCTGTGAGTTTGACGCGGGAATGAGCAGCGGACCCGGGGGGCCCGGCAACCGGTCCGCCCGCGTCGGGGATGGCGGCGCCGGACGGGGCAGCACGTACCGCCGCCACGGCATCGCCGATGGCCTGCCGGATTCGGCTTCGCTCATCGCGGGCGGGAATCCCTCCACCACCGATGAACGAGAGTACCATCGCACCCCGTTTTCCGTTCGGGGACGTTACATTGAGAGTTATTGAGGGGGTGCCGTCCCCCGTTGACGTTGCGGAGAGGGCGTGAATGGCAGAGAGCGCAACCTCGACCGGTTCTGAACCATCCTCCTGCACCAGGACGAGAAGCACCCTGCGGTTGGTCAGGAAAAGGTTGAAAAAGTGCCCTTTTACACTGATGGACGGCGAACTGGTGAGCAGTTTCTCATCGTCCGCAAGGTCAGGGTACTTCGTGGATAATCACCATACAAGGTTTACCATTTGCGGTCAAAAGCATTGTCGTCACTCAGGCACGGGAAATATTCTTTTCATTTTTGCTTCTGGTTTGAATATCCATGAATATTTTTCATCGAATGATCCGCCCCTCATCCGCATTGACCCGGATAATACTGCCGTTCACATTCAGGGGATATTTGAGACTTCACGCCCCATGGGGGGTCCCCATTCCGGAATCCCCGGCGATGCTCCGATGGGCCGGAGAACGGCACGGCAGCCCTCTCTCCCCTTCATATCCGGACCGGATATGAGAAGAAGGAGACACCACCTCCGGTTGCATACATCCACACAAGGAAACAGGTTTTCGAGAAAAACGACGGAGATCCATTCAGAGGAAACCGTTGGCAACAAGCAGTGCATGCGCACCTGCGCAGTCGTCGGTCATGCCACAGATTGTCTGGTAGATGAGGAATTCCTGATTATAGTTTGCCGCACCGCGGTTGTAGACGGAGACCAGTGCATTGTAGGACCCTGCTGCTGCGGATGAGCCGATATCCCGGATTTCCTCCTTCAGCTCGTTCAGGCGACCCTTCTCCGCCGCAAGTATGTCCTGTTCGGCCTTCTTCCACCCACCGACTGCCGCCGCTTTCACAGCCAGGGAACATTCCTCCCCCGTGCTGGTCACATAGACATATGATGATACGGGTTGGGTTCTGCAGCCGGTTTCCCCGAGATAGGCAGGCATTGTAGCCTCAACAGGGTAGTACAGGCTTCCGTCTTCTCCGGCAAGGGCACAGTCTTCACCTGTCCCGGTGCGGTTCACACGGATACCTGCGACTGCATGCGCCTCATCCGGGAAGATGATGAGAGCGGTGCCATACCCCTCGCGGGCCAGGATCCCAATAAGAAGCAGGCTCTTTTCATCGCAGTCCCCACTGTTTTCATAGACGACTTCCGCCGGTGAACGGGGCACCATGCCGGCATCCTCATCGTACGGTATCTGCTGGACAAAGGCGGTGCAGAGTTCAACGAACTCGTCATCGGAGAGCCCTTCCTGGCCCCTGATCTCATGGAGGCCCGTTATGAGTGATGTAAAGAATGCATCTGTGGCAGGGTCATGGACATACCCGTTGTAGTAGCGCCCTATTCTGTCGTTGTCTTCCCATGTACAACCCGCAGGCCAGCGCCTCTGTTCTGCCTGAAGGCGGGTGTATAGATCGGTGTCATAGGGTATGTCAAATGAATAGCTCGTTCCACGGAACGTGAACACACAGGTGAGAGAAGAGCCGGTTGTTGCGGATATGGATTGTGCAGAAAGCTGTTGACTACCGCTTTGATATGCAGATGCGATATCACCTTCGCTGACCGCCGCAGCCGTTGCCCCCGTGCAAAAAATGCTCAAAAATAGTGTAAAAATCGCGAAAAACGCGATATTTGACACTATTCCTCCCCTGAACAGTACCATAAGTCTTGCAGATCGTAGCCGACAATACACATCTTTACGCCCAACAGTATATAAATTTATGCAATGCATAAAAAATAGGCAGCATATAAATATTTCTCATGCCGGCCCCGAGGGCGGGGAAGACTTATATGCAGAATGCAGTTCCCGGAGGACAACGCCCCACAAACACGGCATTCACCCACGAAAAGGGGCGCAGGTGCTGAAATTTCAATAATAATGGACTAAACGAGAAATAAAAGGCGTTTTAGGACATTTCTTACTGCATCCATCCCGCCATCGAGATACACGGCGCCGCAGAGCGCCTCCATGCATTCGGCGAGCACCCTGCCGGACGTCCAGACATGCTGATGCCGTTCACCCTTGCCCCAGAGGACGTAATCAGAAAGCCCGATCGATTCCGCCAAACCCCGCAGGGAAGACATATTGACCATATTCATCTTCGCCACCGACATCTCGCCCTTGTCAGCGATGCCTGCTGCATAGAGGGACTCGAGGACCACCGTGTCGATCACCGCATCCCCGAGCGTTGCCAGCGCATCCATGTGCCCTTCGCTGTCAGGGCTGTCGTCTTCCTGCGCCCGTGCCCGCCGGGTCAGGGCACGCCTGAGAAGGGCAGGATCGCGGAATGTGTAGCCGATCACCTTCTCAAGCCTGCTGTCGTCGACTTCCGTTTCTCCATTCATCAGGTCTTCACCAGCCCCCACAGGGCATCCTTCCTTCCTGTTAGTCTGACCTACATCAAATTATATCTCGCGGAGTAGGTCTGCCTCAGGATTCCCCACCGGCAACACCCCACCACAAATGATGGTCACCCCGCGGATCTAATACACATATGCGCATTATTAACACATTTTATTAAAAATTGTTATATATCAATACTTAGTAATACGAACTTGTAATATTGTATTACCAGAAGGTGTGTTATGCATATACCGGACGCATTTGTTCCACTCTGGCAGAGTGCGATATATTGGATCATCGCACTCATCTTTATCGCGCTCGCCCTCAGATGGGCGAAAAACGAGCTCTCTGAAGATAAAATACCCCTCATCGCCGTCCTTGCGGCAGGGATCTTTGCCATCCAGGCATTCAATCTCCCGGTGGCGATGGGGACCAGCGGGCACCTGGTCGGCGGGGCTCTTGCAGCCATCGTCCTCGGGTCGCCCTATGCGGCCGTCTTTATCCTGACGCTGGTGCTCATCATCCAGGGCATCATCTTCGGTGACGGCGGCCTCACCACGATGGGGGTAAACATCCTCAATATGGGTGTCATCGGCGGGTTCGTCGGTTACTACGGCTATTCCGCACTGAAATCCGCCGGGGCCAGCATGTACCTCTCGGCAGGAATCGCCGCATGGTGTGCATGCTTCATCTCATCCCTTGCCGCAGCGGTGGAGATGGCCTTCGCCGGCACCTTCCCGCTTGTGCCCGGACTCATTGCCATGGGGACCTACCACGCCGCCATCGGTATTATCGAGGGCATCATCACAGCAGCGATCATCTACTTCCTCGTCGCATCGCGCCCCGACCTTTTGGCAGAGGGGGCAACGGATCCATCCGGCGGAGGTGCAGCCGCATGATTGACAACAAGACCTTCATGATTGCAGGCCTCATCATCGCCATCATTGTCGGCGGGCTTGCCGTCTTCCTCGCATCGGGCGATCCCGACGGCCTTGAATCGACGGCCCTCTATGTTCAGGGCGAGAAGGAACTGACCGGCCCCTCCCCCGAAGATGGCGATCCCGAAGCCATCGGCGGGGGCACCTTCGAGTACGAGGCCCCGCTGCCCGACTACTCCACCGGTGAGGAGGGCGGCAAAACCGGAGAAATCCTTGCAGTCTTTGTCGGCATCCTTGTCATGTTCGTTCTCGGATTCGGGGCAACCAAGCTGCTTGCATCAAAGAAGACCAGCTAAGAACCGTCTGCACACAACCCACAGAGGAACCACCACAAAAACTTCATTTTTTTTCCCGGCTGGTTCATACACAATAACAGAATCTTAATACTCTCTGCTCCCCGAATATCTTCGGTTACACATCCATGCACATCATCGAGACCCGGGACCTCTCCTACACCTACCGCGGCGGCATCCCCGCACTTGACAACATAAACCTCATTATTCCCCGCCATGCACGGATTGCGGTCCTCGGCTCGAACGGTGCAGGGAAGAGCACGCTCTTCTCCCTCTTCTGCGGGATTCTCCAGCCGACATCGGGAAAGGTGCTCATCCAGGGAGAAGAGGTCACAAAAAAGAATCTCAGGATGGTGCGGCGGACCGTCGGGATGGTCTTCCAGAATCCCGATGACCAGATATTTTCCCCGACGGTCGCAGAAGACATCGCTTTTGGACCCGTCAACCTTGGTCTCGATGCCGAGACGGTTGCCCACCGGGTCGAGGAGACACTCAGGCTGCTGGAGATCGAACACCTGGCGGACCGTGCCCCGCACCAGCTCTCCGGAGGGGAGAAGAAACGGGTGGCACTTGCCGGTGTTCTCGCAATGGAGCCCCAGGTACTGGTCCTCGACGAACCCTCGTCGGGCCTCGACCCGCGGGGAGTGGCAGAGCTCTGCAGGTTCATCAGGACGCTCCCGGAAAAATACGGGATGACAGTGATCTTCTCCACCCATCATGTCGACCTCGTTCCCGAGATGGCCGATACGGTCTATGTCCTCAATGACGGACGTGTCGTTGCCCGGGGGACACCGGAAGAGGTCTTCATGCAGGAAGAGCTCCTGAGAGACGCCCGCCTCGATGTACCGATCCTCGCACGTCTGCGCCGCCGGATTCTCGAGGAAGGGTACGATATCGACGCAGGACTCTCCTATGAGGCGATGGAGACGGCGGTGCTCGGACTCCTGGAGAAGACGGTATGATCGAACACCTGGCAACGATCGAGCTGGATGCCCACCGGGACAGCCCCATCCACCGCCTCGACGCCCGGGTAAAGATACTCATCGCCTTTACGGCCATCATCGCAATGGTCGCGGTCCCCTACTCCACGATGGTCATCCCGCTCTTTGTTGGGTATCTCCTCATATTCGGCGTCTGGTGGGGATTCTCCCGCCTCCCGCTCTCGACCCTTCTCTGGCGCTACCTGCTGACACTCCCCTTCGGGCTCTTCATCATCGTCTTCCAGATATTCTTCGAAAACCCGTACTATGATACCTTCACGCCGCTTCTCTCCCTGCCCATGGGAATAACCATCTATGCCCAGTCCGTGGAGTTTGCCGCCATCCTCGCGATGAAGTTTACCGCCTGCATCCTGTGGGTCATCCTGCTCTCCTCCACGACCCCGATGGAGGACCTGCTCAAAGGCGGGCGGCGCCTCGGCCTGCCCTCGGTGATGGCCCTCTCGCTCGGGATGATGATCCGCTACCTCTTCGTCTTTGCCGATATATACGCAAACATCAACCGAGCGCTTGCCCTGCGTCACTTCGCGGCCTTTGACCGGAGACTGCCGTACCGGTACCGCCTCACCACCCTTGCCTATGCCATCGGCTCGCTCTTCCTGCGTAGCTATGAACAGGGAGAACGCACCTTCATCTGCATGCAGTGCCGCGGCTATGGAAAGCGCACGTATGATGCCCTCCCGAAGGAACCGGTCCCCTCCCGCCAGTGGGGAATTGCGGCAGCGATGCTTGCGATATTCGTGGCGCTGCCGGTTCTCCTCTACACCGGCCCGTTCTGATTGAAAGTCATATTTCGTTTCATTTCCCCGGAGAAACCGCATGGGCACGCCACGGCCCTAAATCCGGGTTGTTCATCGATGCAGGTACCGCACCTTTATCACGGTCACCGGGAGTATATCATGTACGAGCGGGTGTCCGGGGGGGGCACCTGCCGGAGGATTCCATGAACGTGCGCACAATTCTTTGTCTATGCCTCTTTTTGCCCCTCCTCTGCGGCGGGGCATCGGCCTATTTCATCAGCTTCACCGTCCCGGCGGAGCTGGATGCGGGCGACCCCCTCGTCGTGCAGGGGGAGAGCAATCTCCCCGCCGGTGCCACGGTGGAGGTGGAGATATTCCGGGACGTCCCGAATTTCCAGTCAAAAAAGATCACCACCCTGCCCGCGACCATCCGGGAGGGCGGCTCCTGGGAGGTTACCTTTCCGACCACAGGGTGGATGAGCGGCACCTATAAGGTCCAGCTACCGGCGAACGGCGATTACCCCTATGGCTCCTCATCCGTCCAGCTCCGGACCCTTGTCATCCACGGAACCGATCCGGAGACGCCGACCGCTTCACCCGTGGGAACGGCATTTACCCCGTCCCCATCCGCCTCTCCGGGCCAGACGGTCAAGGCAGTGGATCTGGAGCCGACGGAGTCTCCCGCCCCGATTGGCGCTATCCTCATGGGACTGCCTCTTGGAGGAGTGTGGACGGCTATCCGGCGCAGAATGCGGTAACAACCCCTTATCCGCACTCATCTTCCAGCGGCCGACCGAGAGGGCCCCATCTCCATTCGAAGGGATCCACCACCCAATATTTTGCGACGATCACGGAAGCATTCCCCGTGATTTTTTAAAAAAAAGAATTATTCGATAATCGTTGCCTTCAGGATCCTGACCTCGTCCACCGGTTTGTCAGAGCGGTCGGTTCGCCTAAGGGCGATCTTGTCGACCACATCCATCCCCTCGACCACTTCGCCGAAGACGGGGTGGGCATAGGGGGTCTGGGGATTGTCCCAGTCAAGATAGTCGTTGTTGACGAGGTTGATAAAGAACTGCGACCCGCCGGTGTTCGGCTGTCCCGTGTTTGCCATCGAGAGGGTCCCGCGGGCATTCGAGTGCCCCTTGACTTTCTCGTCCTTGATCGTATATCCCGGTCCGCCGGTGCCGGTACCCCGGGGGCAGCCGGTCTGGATCATAAAATTCCGTATGACCCGGTGGAAGATAATGCCGTCATAGAACCCTTCTTCGACCAGTTTTCTGAAATTCCCTGCGGTTACGGGCATGTCATCATAGAGTTCGATGATGATGTCGCCCTCTGTCGTCTCGAGGCGTACCTTCGGTGCCATGGTTTCTTCATCTCCTTGGAAAAGGAACCGGCGGCCGTGGTGACCCCCGGTTTTTCTGTTATCCGTTGCATTCCGCCCCAAAAAACCTTATCCTTGTTCCTTTGCCGGGGAGGGGTACGAATCGATGCCGCCACCATATGCAAAAAAACCGTGACCGCACTTTTTTCCCCTGCGGCGATGCATACCTTCTGCAATGAAACGGGGTGCAATAGCGGTCATCATCGCAGCGGCAATGCTCATTCTCCTCTTCTTCGGAGGGTTCCTCACCGGAGCGCCGGAGCTTGTATATGAGGCGGAACCGACGGATGCCGTCTTCAACGATGCACACCATTCCGCCACCTACACCCTCCGGGTGATCGTCGCCAATACCGGGGAGATTGCCGCCTCCGGCGTGGTCGTCACGGTGCCGGTTACGACTCCCGCCGGTGCGCCGGGATGGGCACAGGAGTCCCTGATCGTCGAGCTCGGCAGGATAGGCCCGGGGGAGGCGAGGACGGCGACGGGCGAGGTGACGCTGTACCCCGACAACGAGACCTATCTGCTCCTGAAGAACGGAACGATGCCCCGCACCGGCACGGTGATCGGGACCTACCACATCGAGTGGTTCTGAATCCCGGCGGACAATGGCCCGGGCCTTTCCCATGGATCCCTGCCCGGACCGTTTTGAGGCTGGAAAACCTGCAGTACTATTTCCCGGATGGCCCCCCTTCCGCTCCGGCCCCATCCGGATTCTCTCCTCCGTTTCCCTTTCTTCGCAATCTCATTGCGAGTACAAGAAACACGACTGAGGGCAGGATAAATCCCAGAACCGACCCGCCAAGGTGGGCGGCGTTGACCCCGCCGATATCCGCAACGTCCATCCGTATGGAATAATCCACCCATGCAAGGAAGACCGCCATCCCGGCAATCAGGGCGCACCAGGTAAACAGCAGCGGATGCCGCCGGAACCACCGTCTCCTGCCGATCAGGTACTCCGCTCCGACGAGGAGAGTAAAGATAAAAAATCCCATCAGTTCCCGGTTGATTCCGGAGAATCCGACACCATACGTCACATCCCCCGCATGGACCCAGAGGGAAAAGCCGGTGACGAGAAATGCCCCCACGGTCATCATGGCGGCAAGCGACCAGAAGAGAAGGCAACGGGAAAACCGGCCGGGGACGTGCAGGAGCGGACCAATGGCAAGATAGACCATTAACAGCAGCATCGAAAGCAGCACATACGCCTGGAAATTTCCGATGAAGTGGAGCTGGTTGCCGTTTTCATACCCGAAATTTGCAAAGAACAGGTTGGCAACCGACGGTGCGTCATAGCGAAGATAAAACGTACTCTCAAAGACCCCCGGCGCAAATCCTCCGGATTCGTTGAGGAGGTAGATGCCGGCAAGCCCCATCCCGACAAGAAGTATGAGCGCCACGGCGCCGATACCGCAGTCATATCGGGGCGTGGAGGCATCGGTACAAGGCGCCGGAGACATACACTCCGGTGTCCGCCCTTCATATTAATCATTCGGCATAGCCTCCCGCCGCCATGATGACAGGCTGCTGATGCCCGGGATGGGGCCTCCCGAATATTGTATTATTATATCGATTTATCATAGCAATTATTCTGCACAACGGCATTAAATATTGTAATAAATCATACGAATATGATCATACTTATTACGATTGCTGACAATGGTCACTATGCGAGAGGTGTTTGAAAATGAAAACAGATCGCGTAATTTTCGGTTTTCTGGCCGTTGCAGTCTGCCTCGTGTGTGCAATGGCCTGTGGATGTGTTGATGACAGCACATCGGTGCAGACCAGCCCCGAACATCAGACAGGAGGGACGGAGATGATCACGGTGACGGATGCACTTGGCCGGGAGGTCACCGTCCCGAAGAGCCCGGAGCGGGTCGTCTGTTCCGGTGCGGGGTGCCTGAGGTACCTGACATACCTCCGGGCGCAGGACAGAATCGTCGGTGTCGACGACATCGAACAGCGGGACACCATCTTCGATGCCCGCCCGTATGCTCTTGCAAATCCCCAGTTCAAGGACTATCCCCTGATCGGGGAGTTCCGCGGCAACGATGACCCGGAGAAGATCGTCGCGGCAAATCCCCAGGTGATCTTCAAGACATACCTGACCTCCCCGGAGGATGCCGACGAGCTCGCGGAGAAGACCGGCATTCCCGTCATTGCCCTGACCTATGGGTCGCTCTCCACCTACCGGGACGATATGTATGCCTCCCTGAGGCTGATGGGTCACGTCATGGACAGGGAAGAGCGGGCGGAAGAGGTGATCGCCTTCTTCAATGCGGCGATTGCTGATCTGAACACGAGAACCGAAGATATTCCGGAAAGTGAGCAGCCGACGACCTATGTGGGCGGCATTGCCAAGTCGGGCCCGCATGGGTTCCAGTCCACCGAACCCGCCTACCCGCCATTCGCCTTTGTGCATGCGAACAATGTCGCCGGAGAACTGGGGACCGACCATGCGGATGTGGCACAGGAAAAGATCGTCGAGTGGGATCCCGAGCTCATCTTCGTCGACCTCTCCACCCTCCAGACGGATCCGAATGCCGTCACCGAACTGAGGGACGACCCCTCCTATCAGGGCCTTTCGGCCGTCCAGGCAGGCGAGGTGTATGGGGTCCTGCCATACAACTGGTACACCCAGAACCACGGGAGCATCGTTGCCGATGCCTACTACATCGGAACCGTCCTCTTCCCCGACCGCTTCAGCGATGTCGATCCGGCGGCGAAGGCTGATGAAATTTATACCTTCCTTGTTGGAGAGCCCGTCTTTGACGAGATGAACAAAGCGTTCGGAGATAAGGGCTTTACCCGGCTTTCCATCTGATCACCCCTTTTTCCATCAAAGACGGCAGAGTAAAAGAAGAAGATTCCCTGAGAAGAGGGAATATTCAGCACCCACAGCCGCCGTTCTCATGCTTAGGAACAAGGTGCCCTTCCTGAAGGGCCTTCACGAGGCAGACGGCGCAGAGCAGGATCTCGCCCTGTTCCCGGTGCGTCACCTTTGCAAATGAGATCCCTTCCCGCCCGCAGATGGCACACCGGCCGGATGTCGTTGTCATACGGAAGTATTGGCGGTGTACCGGTATGAAATCACTGGTCGATGACGGAAAAAACGGACAGCCCTTTAAGGTGGTATTCTGGCACCATTCGTGCAGGCGGCCCCTGTGAGCAGGATATACATCAGGCATGCCGGCATATTACTGATAAGTTTTAAAATATTTTTAAAATTATTTATTACCCATCTGAGAGATGTATGCCCGAAATAATACGAATACGAAAAATGTTAATATCAGCCCCGCCCACTATTCGAGAACGAAAGGTGGTACGTTCGTGATAGCAAACCGACAGATAATCAGCCTTCTTGCCATCGGGGCATGCCTGGTCATCGCGATGGCGTGCGGCTGCACCGATACGGGCACCAGTGCGCAGGCCGGCACCGGACAGGAGACCGGAACACATGAGATGATCACCGTCACCGACGGCCTCGGAAGGGAGGTCACCGTTCCGAAGAGCCCCGACCGGGTCGTCTGCTCCAACTCCGGGTGCCTGAGGTACCTCACCTACCTGCAGGCGCAGGATGCGGTGGTCGGGGTCGACAGCATCGAGATCGAGGAGACCATATTTGATGCCCGGCCGTATGCCCTTGCAAACCCCCAGTTTAAGGACTATCCCTTGATCGGAGAGTTCCGCGGCAAGGACGATCCGGAGAAGATCGTCGCGGCCAACCCACAGGTGATCTTCAAGACCCAGCTCATCTCTCCCGAGGAGGCGGATGAGCTCTCGGAGAAGACCGGCATTCCCGTCATCGCCCTTAACTACGGATCGCTCTCCGCATACCGGGCCGACATGGACGCATCCCTCCGTCTGATGGGGGAGGTCATGGGTAAGGAAGACCGGGCGGAAGAGGTGATCGCCTACTTCGATGCGGCGATTGCGGATCTGAACGCGAGAACCGCCGACGTCCCGGAGGATGAGCAGCCGACGACCTATGTGGGCGGCATCGCCTACCGCGGTCCGCACGGATTCCAGTCCACCGAACCCGCCTATCCGCCGTTCATCTTTGTGAACGCGGACAACGTCGTGGCCGAACTGGGAACCGAGCATGCGGATGTTGCCAAGGAGAAGATCGTCGAATACAACCCCGACGTCATCTTCGTTGACCTCTTCACGCTCCAGACAGACCCGACCGCCATCGATGAACTTGCGGACGACCCGTCCTACCAGGCACTCGGCGCCGTTCAGGCGGGCGAGGTCTATGGCGTCCTGCCCTACAACTGCTACACGCAGAATCACGGGAGCATCCTTGCGGATGCCTATTACATCGGCAGCGTCCTCTATCCGGGCCGTTTTGCGGACATCGACCCCACAGGAAAGGCAGATGAGATTTATACGTTCCTCGTCGGCGAGCCCGTCTTCGACGAGATGAGCGCAGAGTTTGCAGACCTTGCCTTCACCCGGCTGGAGATCTGATTTCAAACAAAAATCATCGCATCCCGCCATGAAAGTCAGCACCCACTCACGAGGAGAGAACACATGCACCTGAATGACGGCACCGTCCCGGAAGAATATCTGAAATATACCGGAAGGAAGATTTCCATAATCCTCACCGGTATTGCCCTCCTCTTTGTACTCCTCGTGTACTCGATCTCGGTGGGGGCCGTGGGCATACCTCCGCTGGAGGTGATCCAGACCCTTCTCGGGCAGCACGCATCGCCCCAGTGGCAGACGATCATATGGAACATCCGGCTCCCCCAGGCGCTCGCGGGGATCGTTGCCGGAGCGGGGCTCGCCGTTGCCGGTGTTGCGATGCAGTCCATCCTCAGAAACCCCCTCGGGTCGCCCTACACCCTTGGTATCTCCAATGCCGCGGCATTCGGAGCCGCCTTCTCCGTGATCGTCCTGGGGACCGGCACGATGCACAGTACCGGTGCCGATGCCATCGTCCTCAACAACCCGTACATCACCACCATCGTCGCCTTCGTCTTCTGCCTGATTGCAACGGCAATCATCCTCCTGATCTCGAAGCTCCGTGGGGCCTCCCCCGAGGTGATGGTGCTCGCGGGGATTGCCATCGGCTCGCTCTTTACCGCAGGGACGATGTTTCTCCAGTACTTCGCCGATGACGTGCAGCTTGCGGCCGTCGTCTTCTGGACGTTCGGCGACGTGGGACGGGCGGACTGGGGCGAACTGATCTTCATGGCGGTCGTTACCGCCATATGTTCCATCTACTTCCTCTACCATTCCTGGAACTACAATGCAATCGATGCCGGAGACGAGACGGCGAAGGGGCTCGGGGTGAATGTCGAGCGCATCCGCCTCGTGGGCATGGTCGTCTCCTCCTTTTTATCGGCGGTCATCATCTCCTTTTTGGGCGTCATCGGATTCGTGGGCCTCGTCTGCCCCCACATGACCCGCCGGCTCATCGGTGACGACCACCGCTTCCTCATTCCGGGAACGATCGTCACCGGGGCCCTCCTCCTCCTCGCAGCGGACACCGCCGCACGGCTCATCCTCGCACCGCATATCCTGCCGGTGGCCATCCTGATGGCATTTCTGGGGGCGCCGGTCTTCATCTATCTCCTCATACGGGGGTATACCAGATGATCCTCGACATCAATGGCGTAGAATTCCAGTACAACAGCAGAAAAGTCCTCGAGGACGTCTCATTTTCCGTCCGGCCGAATGAGGTGCTCACCATCCTCGGCCCGAACGGCGTCGGCAAGACCACGCTTCTCAAGTGCATCAACCGCATCCACCATCCGAAGGCAGGCTCCATCCTCGTGGAGAACGAGGACATCATGAAGGTGAGCCTCCCCGAGGTCGCAAAGAAGGTGGGATACGTGCCGCAGCACTGCGAAAAGGGACGCCTGACCGCCTATGACGCCATCCTCCTCGGCAGGCGCCCCCACATCACCTGGAACACCTCCGAAAAGGACCTGCGGATGGTGGAGGCGGTCATCCGCCGCCTCAATATGCAGGATCTTGCGATGCGCTACATCGACGAGATGAGCGGCGGCGAACTCCAGAAGATCTCCATCGCCCGTGCCATCGTTCAGGAACCGAAACTCCTCCTCCTCGACGAACCGACGAGCAGCCTCGACCTGAAAAACCAGCAGGAGATCCTGAAGATCGTCTGCGAGGTGGTGCGGGGCCATACGGTTGCGGCCGTCATGACGATGCATGACATCAATACGGCGCTTCGGTTCTCCGATCGGTTCATCCTGCTCAAAAACAATGCGATATATGCCAGCGGCGGACCGGAGATCATCACCTCCGAGACCATTCGCGAGGTCTACGAGGTGGAGGTCGAGGTAGAGACCCTGAAGAGCGGACCGGTCGTCGTCCCGGTCTGCTGAAAAGACGCCGCCGCTTCCGACCGGGTTCGTTGGATGAACCCACCTGAAGGGCCGAAAAAATAGTTATTCTTTGAGATGGTCCGCTTCACTGCACGGAACACAGAAGTGTTTTCCGTCCCGTTCGACGGCCCGTGCGGGCATCACCGGTTCACCGCAGCCGGCACAGATGACGGAGACCTGTACCTTCGCCTTCGGGATCTCCGGTGCGGGAATCATGGTGACGGAGTAGACCTCCTCCTGCGGGCCATGGAGATAAACGTCGATCATCCTCTCCTTGGATGCCTCGGCGGCCGCCAGCTGTTCGGGGGTTGCAGTCCCGGCAAAGACCGCCATCCGTGCCGCCCAGCCTTCCGGGTCCCTCGCATCCATGGCAGCCTCGGGACGCACCGCCACGCGGACGGCCTTCCCGGTGGCCCGGTTGAAAAAGGAGAACGCCTGCTTTCCGTAGTTATGAATAATCAGGTTTCCTTTCCCTGCCGTACACCCTGAGACGAACTGGATACCATCCACGCCACAGGCATCGGTCTCCGCGATGCAGACGAGGTCTTCGTCCTCGGCCCTTCCGGCAGTGAGCACCTCGCGTGCGATAACGGCCACACGGACTCCGATTGCAAGTCCGGGGCAGGAATGTCCGTGAAATACGACCGCTTCCTGAAACATCTGGTCAATATCCTTCATTACCCATATCTTGGCGCTGATAACGGATATGCATTCTTCCCTGCCTTCAATGCCGGACATTTCCAAGGGCTGAAAGCGCCCCGGCATCATCCGGCCAACCCGGGATATCCGGGGGGGCACCCCATCTCATTCTACCCGGTTTCCTGACCTGGCAAGGAGGCACCCCAGCCCGAAGGCCGCGACTACCGCAAGGACGCCCGCCGGCGATTCCGTCGGGACCGGGGATGCCGGTGTCGTGGGAAGCAGTGTCGGCGCCGGAGTGATGATCGTCGGCGTCGGAACCACAATCACCGTCGGGGTCGGGACCGGCCCCTCCGTCAGCTGGATGGTGCCCGAGAAGGTCCGCTGGTTCCGGGGGCTCTCCACCTCCACGATGTAATAGCCGGGATTCCATCCGGCCGTGTCAATGGAAAACTCCCAGGTATTCAGGGGACTGCCGGGCTGGACGATCAGGCTGCCCGTCGCCCCCGAATACGGCGCCTGCACCGTCTTTGGCGTCGGACCAAACTCAGCCGAACGGACGGTGTAGATGAGCTGGTTACCCACGGCCATATTCGTATATCCGCCAAAACTCAGGATGCTTCCCACCTGGTAGACACCGGTCCCGGCGTTCTCCACCTCCACAAAGGCGTTCTCCAGCATGAACGAGGTCTGGAAATACGTGTCATCGATGTTCGGCGAGCTGAGCATATTGACGAGGGCAAGCGCTGCCTGCCCCCCCGTCAGCGCCCCGGACCCCGCTATGATAAATGACGTCCCGTCCGCCGAGACGACGCTCACCTGTCCCGGTCCCGGGTAATCCGTTCGTGGTTCGGCGTCCAGACGCCCGTTGCCCATCGGATGCTGGACGATGACCTGGTACATCCCGACCGACATCTGCGAGGTCTCCCCTCCCGGCAGGGTATACGTAAAGCTGCTCCCTTCCGTCTGTACCACATCATACTTCCAGTAATTCGGTCCGAAGGTCCAGACCGCAAGGCCGGGCTGCGGGTTTCCCGTCGCCACCCCCGTCAGAACGTACGGATCTCCCTTTGCCACATTCGATACCGTCTCCGCCGCACAGGGCAGAATGATCACCATGCAGGCCACGGCAAGCACTGTGAAATGACGCCATGCCGAAGAGACGCCACGCCTCCCCGAAGTGTTTGGTTTCATCCCATCCATCTCCGGTGGAGAGATGTCAAAAGGGTATAAATAGATACCTGCGACGGATTATTCGGTCGCCGTTACGTCCTTTACAATCCCGAGGACGTACTTGAGTTCGCCTGACGAGGAGAAGAGGGGCACCTTCTTGATGCTGACGGTCCGCTCGCCCTTGCCGGGAATGTAGCAGGGCATCCTGTCCGTTTCGAACTCCTGCCGGGTGGTGATCGCCTCGTTGTCCCCCGTTGCAAGCACCCTGCACAGGGCGGGGGGGAAGATGTCCACGCACCGCTTCCCGGTGATGAGATCCGCATCCGCGCCGAAGTTCACTTTGAACGATCGGTTGAAGAATATGATATTGTGGGTGCGTGATTCCGTCACGAAGACCATCGCGGGGATATTCTGGAGAATGGAATGGAGAAATGTCTTCCATTTGAGCACACGGCGTGCGGCGGCCCGGCGTTCGGAAACATCACGGCATACGGCCCTGAATCCGGCGAGGTTCCCCAGCTCGTCAAATTCGGGGGAGATGCTTGCCTCCACGTCGATGGTATGGCCGTCATGATGCCGCATGGCGACAGTGATCACCGCCCCCCCGTTTCCTTCCTCCGCCGCGTCGGTGAGACGGGCAATGACCCTCTCCTCCTCACCGGGAAGGAGATAATCGAAGATCCTCCTCCCGAGCAGATCTTCTGGTTCATACCCGAGAATACGCTCGGTGCGCGGGCTTGCATAGTTGAAGGTCCAATCATCATCGATGATCCATATGGCGTCATTGATCTGCTCGACAAGGGCGCGATACTTCTGTTCCGATTCCCTGAGGGCCTCTTCCGCCCGGCGCCGTTCGGTGATGTCCTCGAGCATCACCGTCACCCCCGGAATTCCGGAGTTAAGGACGGTCGGGATGATCTTTACCCGGTAGAAGAGTTCGCCGTCGACCCTGACATATCTGAGTTCATCCACCGACTCGGTTCCCTCCATGGCATCGCGGAGGCGGGCGGTGATGAGAGGGTGATCAAAGGCGACGAGAGCGGAATCACGCATTGGAATGCCGCAGATAACCTCCCGTTTCTCCTGAACAAAGCGGCAAAGGGCATCGTTGGTCTCCACCACGATGAAGTCACGGTCCAGAACAAAGACCATGTCGGAGGCAAAGTTCATCATCGACGAGATGGGGACGCGCTGCGAGAGGTAGAAGACCTTGGCTTTCCCGTACGTCTTCATCTCCACCTGTCCCGAGATCAGCAGCATATCGAGATAGCGGGACACCGTATTCCGGTTGACCGATATTTCCCCGGCAATGTCGGAAACCGACATTCCTTTTGGGTTAGCTTTGAGGATCTCAAGAATCCGGGATAATTCTTCAGGAAAGTCGCAGCCCATAGTTCAGCAGATATTGCACACGTCGTTTATTATAGATTTCGTTGATGCTTCGCATAACGCAAGGTCACAACGCCACACTCAATGCTTGGCGTTAGAAGAAAGTATTAAATATACATGGCTCATATCTATGATCAGTACCAGTCCGAAGCGACTGGGAACCGATACCCATACTCCATTCCAGCGAGGTCTATCACCTACACCGAACAGGAATGACATGGAACGGCCACCCACCATGGTCGGTTCCATACCCACCTCCTGAACCAGTGAATCAGGGATGGTCGGGGGCACCCTACACACCACACCTCTCAACAACACGCAACACGAACACCAACACCAACACACGTACCACCATAATCAAGCACAAGGAACCGCCCCCGACAACTGCACCAATCCCCCATGAGTGTGATTCCATATCACCTCATTTCATTCCTTCTGCAATGTTCACACCGGAACACTGCGCATTTCTTTCAAATCTTCGCACCACAATCAGTATGCACCGCCCACATTCCCTGGAGACGGTATTTCGCATCTCCACCATCCCATCTTCGCCGGGCATTTCCTCCGGGTCCGGCCATCCGTTCCCAAGCCGCCGAAGTGATCTCCCGGACGTATCTTTGGGGAACCATGCCTGTTCCGGGCGCCCCCTTCTGCGGCAGGGAGGCATGGCTTCCGGGACATCCCCACGATTCGTCACCGCAGGCACCGGATCATTTCAGGAAGTGCCGGGACACGCAGATTGTAAAAAAGCGTGCAGTCGACGCACACGAAGAAAAATATTGGGTTGACGAGGGACGCGTAACCTACGGACGGGGTCTTGCGGTTTTACCGCTTGCGGTATCCCTCAAGTTCGATGAGACGGATATCGATCTCCTCGAGGGTGTTTTTAGACGACGCAAATTCACGCCGCATATCCTGCGATATCCCCCCCTCCTCCTCGCTTACCTGCCCCATGCGGGCAATGGTTGCCTTGAGGGAGCCGCAGAGGTCCCCGACCTCACCGATGATCTTTTCCGAGGTCCTGAAATCGCGGAGGATTTTTTCATAACGGTGAACGGCGAGTTTCTCATCGGAGATGTTCCGTATCTGGATGGCGACGCTGTCCAGTACCCCGTTTGAGGATGAATACGGCATATACTCAAGCGCAAAGACCGCCGCTCCCGTCGCCGTCTTGACGGCCTTTTCGGTGGCAAAGCTTCTGGCATCATTGATGATCTCCTCGATGATACCGGCATCCCCGATGAAAAATTCCGGCAGCGCCCGGTGCAGCCCGATGCCTTCCACCGGTGCGTCACGGCCGAAATACCGGCAGAGGCGTGCAAATGCGTCGTTGAATGATGTGATGGAGAGATCCCCCGTCACGCTCACAAAGGGCGGTCGCATCGCCCGGATAAGGGCGTCCGTACTCCCTCCGGCGTTTGTCACCCCCCGGATGGGGACCGTGGTGTGCGGCGGCGTCTCCATGACAAAGGCGATCTCCATGATCCGGGTGCTTCCCTCTTCGCGGATCAGGCCCGTGGAGAGCATCATCGGGAACCGCTCCCCCTTCTTGGTGCGTATATTGATCATCGAGGGGAAGGAGACCATCGATCCCGCATGTTCCGTCGAGACGAGGAGCTTCTCCATCAGGGTGTCCCTGCCGGGGATGGTGACGCCCAGGGCGGTGAAGACCTGCATCCCCTTCACCTCTGCGAGGGGATAGCCGGTCAGGCGCTCAGCCTCGAGGTTCATGCGTATGATGCGGCCTTTGGGGTCGGCGATGACCACGGCCTCCGGGATGATATTGAGGGCGGAATCCACCATATCATTGGCATCATCCTCCAGTTTGGAGCGCACCCGGTGCTTGTGGATGGCCATCTCGATATTGGAGTAGAGGTCGCGTTCGTTGAACGGTTTGATGAGGTAGCCGTACGGGCGTGAGCGGATGGCGCGGGCGAGGGTTTCCTTGTCGGAATGGGCGGTGATGAAGATGACCGGAATGTTGAACCGTGTCGAGATCTCCTCGGCGGCGGTGATCCCGTCGACCTCTCCTTTCAGGTGAATATCCATCAGAACGATATCCGGATGCGTCTTCTCGGCGAGGAGGACCGCATCCTCCCCCCGGAATACGGTCCGCAGCACCGAATATCCGAGATGCTCAAGGGTTTCCTTGAGCTCCATCGCGATGATCGCCTCATCCTCTACAACCAGTATCTTCCGTTTTGGCATGCCTCACCCCGAAACCCCGGGGAAGCGCACATTCACCGCTCCCCGGACGCCTGATTAAATGAATATTATCTCAGTAATCGTGATAATAATTGGCATTCCCGTCATCAGAGGGATAGCGGGCTTTTCATGAGAGGCGGCAGGTGATGCACGGCCCCCGAGACGATCGACGACTCCTCGAGCATGAGGTTGACCCGCTCGTGCCGGCCGGCATGCCGAAAGTCCGTACGAAGGGCGAAGACCGGGATGCCCATCGCCGAAGCGTAGCCCATCTCCCATGCCGTTCCCGAATCGGCGTCCGCACCGTCGATCACCGCAACGACCAGGTCCGCCTCGGCGAGGGCCGCGAGGTTCTGATCATAGATCGCCCGGGTGTGGTCAGCCATCCGTTCCGGCGAGCTGTCCCCGGTCTCCTGCGGGAGGTGCACCCTGAACCAGTGCTCTTCGAGAATGTCGGCCAGCCGGCGGTTGAAGTCCCGTTCCGCTTCGGAGAAGAGCGGCGCGGCGAGATAGACCCGGTACCGGGCAAATGCAAGGACGTCGATTGCAGGAATATCGGGGAACCGTGTCAGAAACGCTCCGCGTCCTTCACGGCGGATATCATCGGTCTCGTACCAGCGGTCGACCCCGCAGGTGGGGGACGAATTGACGCCCACGATACAGACCGGCGGTCCCCGCCGGGCAATCAGGTTCCGGACCTCCCGTTCCGCCTCATCGCAGACTGCCTCGAATTCCGGGGTGTCCAGCCGTCCGCGGTAGGGCCCCGGGGCCCGGGGGGTGCCGAGATAGGCCGTCTCCGTGCAGGGGAGGGAGACTGCCTCCACCCCGAATTCCCGGCAGCGGTCGAGCGCCGCTGCAAAGGCCCTGAGATCATCATCACGCGTGATCCCATCCGCACGGAGGGTGGGATCGCATATGCAGGGGCTTACAAGGACATACATTGATATCCCTATTGTTCCCATCCCATGTAAGATTCATGATACCTCTCCTTGCCTACCGCGACAACTCCTGCGACCCGAAGAAATGCTCGGTGAAGAAACTCGGCCGCCTCGGGTATGTCAGGGTGGTCGATTCGCTGAAAAAAATCCCGAAATCCAGCCTCATTCTCGACCCAAATGCGAAGCAGGCACTCTCCCCCGCCGATAAGGGGGTGCCGTCGATCACGGTTTTGGACTGTTCATGGGAGGTGCTCGACGACATCGTGGTGCGGACCTGGCCGCTTCGCCGTGCACTCCCCTTCCTCGTTGCCGCCAATCCGGGCCATTTCGGGCGCCCCTGCATGCTCAACTCGGTCGAGGCGCTCGCCGCCACCCTCTGGATTCTGGGAGAGGAAGAGCAGGCGACGGAGATCCTCGCCCGCTTCGGCTGGGGCATGCGGTTTCTTGAGGTGAACGCCGAACCATTGCGGGAGTATGCCGCCGCCCGCGACTCGGCGGAAGTCGTCGCGATTCAGGAGTGCTATCTCTAAGGGAAAAAAAGGAAGGCTCCGGACGACATTTGCGGCAGGGACTGCTGAATATTTTTATTTTTCCCTTTTTTTCGCAAAAGATTTAAGGAATGGCAAAAATCTCCTATTACTAACTACCTGAGGGTATATCGGGGGAAAAAGATGAAGACATGGAAAATACTGATGGGGATCCTGCTGGCCTGCGTGCTGGTGATGCCGACGCCGGCGCCGATGCCGAGTGTGGATGTGGATGCGAACTGGACTGCCGGAGTGAAGGATCTCGGCGATACGGTGGATTATTCTGCTGTCTCCTTCGACAACGGCGGACGTGCACATATGGGGATTGCGTTTTCAGATGGAGTAGTCTGGCATTTAAATTACGTGAATGAACTGCTATCCGGAGATTTCTCAATAGTGAATGGGCCGAGTGGACCGTCACTCTTGGGAGAAGAGCATGTGGTCGGCCCCGCAGGCGCCGTTTCCACCGGCGGGACGCAGTATATGAGCTACCTCTATACCGATAGCTCCCTCGTTATGAGTCAACTCTGGCTCTCCTATAGCGACGACGGTGTAACGTGGCATCAAAGTATCATCGTACCATCCTTCTTAGCCACAACCGGAGATGACAGCTGGACGGCAATCGCACTCGACAGTTCTGAAAATGTCCATATCATCTACAAAAATCCGGTCACAGGAGTTCTCACCCACGCCTGGTACAATGAACCCGCGTGGGAAAACGACCCGATTGCACCCAATGCCGGACCCGTCCCATCAGTGGCGGCAACACCGGGTGGCGGCCTTCTCGTCAGTTACTTCGATACAGCCACCACCTCGCTCAGGGTCATTGCATATGATCCCTCCGGAGGGTGGGACGTTGCCGGGGCGACAGACATATTCTCCACACCCATCCCCATCACCCAGCATGCCATCGCCGTCGATAGTGCCGGATACGGGCGGCTGCTCTTTGTGGCCCAGCTCTCCGACCTCGACGGCGAGAAATTGTACCTTGCAGAGCAGGATGCAGGAGGATGGAGCACCGGCCCGGCAATCGACGGATCAACGATTGCCACGCAATTCCGCGGGGTGGATCTCGCAATGGACGGGACCACCGTCCACGGTGCCTACTCGATGATTGAAGGCGGACTCAACACGCTGCGGTATGTGACCGGCAGCAGCGGAACACTTGAAACGTCGGCGCTGGCTGCTCCCGCCGATACTCCTCCCTACAACTACTACTTCGCATATCCTGGCATTTCGTATGACGGCGAAAAACCGGTTATCGGTTCGTGTTTCTTCAATAACGAAAGCAATTCACTCCTGTATGTACTCCGCCCCGTCTTCAACCCCACCTTCACCGCCGAACCCTCCTCGGGAGAGGCCCCCCTCACCGTCACCGTGACGGCGACCTCCCCTCTCGTCACCCCGTCCTCGGTCGCGTGGGACTTCGGCAACGGTGACACCGGCACCGGGATGACCGACACCACGGTCTATGACGGCCCCGGAAGCTATACGATCACGATGAGCGCGACCTCCGAAACGGCCAGCGTCATCAGGGAGCAGACCATAACGGTCACCGCTCCTCCCATGGGCGACGATTCCACTCTTCCCGAACCGGAGAGCCAGCGGGCTTCCTCCACAGAGGGCGGACCCGGTAATATGACATGGGCCACCTTCAACTTCACGAGCGAACCGGTGAAGGCAATCGAAATCCTCGGATATGTCGTCCCGGAGGACACGGTCGCTTCGGTGCTCAGCCTGAACGGGCCACCCGATGACACGGTGCCCTCCGGACAGGTCTGGCGCTATCTGGAGATGAGCCTTGCCGGCATCACGAAGACAGACGTGCTCGGCGCATACATCAGATTCAGAATTCCCGAACAGGTGATTCTCTCCTCCGGCTACACCACGGAGGATGTCGCCCTCGTGCACCTGACGGAGGACGGGTGGGAACTCCTTCCGACGATACTCGAGAAGAAGGAGGGGGCCTATGTCTACTACCGCGCCTATACGCCGGGTTTTTCTTACTTTGCGATCATCTTTGACGAGAAGGCCACCATCCGCGACCTGCCCGAGCTCGAACAGGTGATCGAAGAGAATGTCTCAGGCAACGATGAACAGACGGTCGAACCGGAAGCGACCCCCACCGGGAAAGACGCCAATGTCACAGCCACTCCGGAGGTAACGCCCACCGAACCGACGGCAACCCCCATCCCCTCGGTGACGGTCCCCGTCCCGGAGACGACCCCCACCCAATCCCCCGCACCCCTTGCCACACTCATTGGCGGTCTTGCGGCCTGTGGTGTATGGGCGGCATGGCGGCGAAAATAACCGACATTCTTCTTCTTTTTTCGGCTGAACAGAGCAAGGAACACAGGGATCGATCCATGTCTGCCTCCCCATCTTCAGGGGGAATGCAGATCTTCAGGGCCGGGTAATTCCGCTCGCTGCTCAGGTTCACCGTCCGGCGATGCCGATTACTATCGCCAAAAAATGTTTTTGAGGGAGAATTCGGCGTATTATTCGCATTCCTCGAAGGAGGAATCGATAAATTATATAAACCTATGTTTACATACAAATTTCCTTCATACGTGAATAGAACGGAAATTTTCCGTAGGTATGTGTTTTTTATGAATCATTCAGGAATTTTCTTCAGAGCAGCGGTGCTGCTCTTCATCGGTGCCCTCCTCGTACTGCCGGCGGCGGCATACGACTGGAGCATCACCGATGTGGGAGCGGGACCCTCATTCCACCTCGGCACCGAGCGTGCGGTATCGTATCTGAACACAGACGGGGAGTACGTCTCCATCGTCTATTCGACGGAAACCGGCGGAAATGTCGCCTTCTATGTCTACCGCAATGCCGACGGCACCGAGGAGACGAACGAGATCTTCCATGTTCCCTCGTCCTGGGAGAATATGGGAGTGGATGGCGGCTACGCCCACTACGCCCTGACGATCACCGAGACGCTTCTCAACTCCCCGCAGGCCACCCCGTATGTCATCGGTACCTTCAACAACTACACCCCCGAGGTGAATGTCGGCCAGGTCTTCTTCTCCGATGCAGAGGGCGGGGCAGGTGCCTACAACCTCTCCGCCGTGGTGATGGAGGAGATGGACATCAACTTCTGGGAGCAGTCCCTTGCCTCCGCCGCATGGCGGGACGGTGAGTCCGACAAGGTCGGCATCGTCTACTTCAGGGGCAACCCCGGCGACGAGAGATACTCCATCGTCTACCGCGAGGGAACGCCAACGGGCGGCGCCACCCCCGCCTTCGGTGATGAGACGGTGATAGCACAGGTGGACTACCCCGGTGTCTGTGCCTTCTCCCGCGGCGATGACGGGCGCCTGCACGTCCTGTATTCATACTGCACCTCCGGCGGAGGGGAGGGGCTGGTCTACGCCTACTCCACCAACGGTGGCACGGTATGGACCAGCGCAGATGCGGTTCATAACTGGGAGGGATATTCCTTCGGCAGCGTCGCCATTGCCGCGACCGATGACGGCCTTGCCCATTTCCTCTTCACCAACAGGCTCAATCCGGGCACCTACCGGGTTCTCTACGGACGTTCGGACAGCCTCCTTTCATATCGCTATTTCCAGATGGATCTGGAACCGGTTACCTTCTACACGGGGCTTGCCCCGGATCTCTCCATTGCCGTCGGCAGTGACGGAATGGTCCGGGCGGCCTTCCCCCTCAGTCCCGCCGAGGGCGCTGACGAGCTGATGTACGCCACATACAACCCTGAAACGGACTGGACATCGGAGACCGTTGCCACCTATACCACCATCTCCCGCTGTTCCCTTGCCGTCCAGTCCGACGGAGAGACCGATGTTCCGGTCATCGCCTATGAGGCATCGGCCGGAGAGGGATCCCTCATCGCGTATGCAATGCCGGACTCCTCCCCCGCCTTCACCCTCGCCGCCGACCCCACGACCGGAGAGACCCCCCTCGCAGTGACCTTCAATCTGACCCAGAACAGAGAGAACGGCGCCGTCCGGAGTGGTGACGAGTACCTGCTGGGCTTCTTCACCTTCGGTGACGGCACCTATGGCCGCATGCTCTGGAATGTGGACGACCCGTACACCGCCGCCCACACCTACACGGGGGCCGGGAGTTATGCGACCGCACTGACCGTCTTCGGCATCGACACAACAGAGATGGAAGATTACGACCTCAGCGAAGATGATATCGGCAACCTCACCCCTATCAGTGCACAGGTCATGGCCGGGACAATAATGCCGGTGTACGCCGTCGTCGTGGACGACTGCCCCACCATCACCGTGACGGCCGCGACGCCGACCCCCGCCCCCGTGGTCATCGTCAATGACGACGACGATTCACCCGACCTGACGAAGACGCCGACGCCGACTCCCGAACCGACGCCAACCGTCGGCGAAGATAATGCAACCGCCGCCGAACCGACGGAGACACCCACGCCTGAGCCGTCCGTAACGGCGACACCGGAACCGACCACCGTTCCGGAGGTCACCCCGACGATCGAACCGACGGACAACGGGCCCGTACCCGTCGGGCCGATTGAACAGGCTGCCCAACAGAACACCACCGGCGGCTTCCCGTGGGTCTGGGGCATCATGATCGTGGTGATCATAGGAGCGGGTGCATTCTTCCTGATGAACAGCCAGAAGAAATAATTCTGTTTTCCCGGGCAGGGGCCTCCCCCCCCCTGTTTTTATCCCACCGCATCCCACCGTTCTTCCTTCCCTGAATCGCAATTCCTTCTCCTGAAGAAAAGCTACATAACCCCGCAGGTAGAACGAAGCACCATTGAGGAGTGAAATACGATGATTCGACGAATTACCATCCTGTGCTGTTTTGCAGGACTGCTCTGTGCCTGCCTCTGCATCCTGCCGGCCCTTGCCGCGGGCGAGGACGCACCAGTTGACTTTGCCGCCATCCCGGTCACCGGCCCGCCGCCCCTGCAGGTCACCTTCTCGGCCTTCGCCCCCGGCGCGGACACCTGGGACTGGACGTTCGGGGACGGGACCGGCGTCAAAGGGTCGACTCCGGAGAAGGAGGTCCCTGTCCATACCTACCTCGAACCGGGCGTCTACACGGTCACCCTGACCGCCTACGCCGGCAACGCCTATCTGGGAACGGAGAAGAAGGAGGCCTATATCGTCGTCAGCGGCGGGGGCATCACCCCGTCCTCCACCGAACCGGGAGCGGTGAACCGGGCGGACTTTTCCGCGACGCCGAAGTCCGGCCCGGCCCCCCTGACCGTATATTTCCAGGGAACGAACGCCGCCGATGTGAGGAACGGCTGGGCGAACGAGTGGGTGTGGGACTTCGGCGACACCTATCTTTTGCCCGAAGAACGCACCGACATCTCCAACCCGGTCCATACCTACACCTTCCCCGGCCTCTACACCGTCTCCCTCACCATTAAGGGGACCGGCGGGCGTGAAGATGCAGTTGTCAAGAAGGACTTCATCGTCGTCGGGGGAATTACCCCCGTCACCCCCCTCGAGATTCCGCCCGATTTTGTCGCAGAACCGCTCAACGGAACGGCACCCCTGACGGTACAGTTCACCTCGTCCGCCCCCGGTGCGGACCGCTGGGCGTGGGACTTCGGGGACGGAAACGGCAGTGTAGGAAACGGTGCGGGCGAGGAACACCCGGCACACACCTACACCACTCCCGGCACCTATACCGTCAGGATGAGTGTCTGGACGGCTGATGCGTACCTCGCCATGGTCGAGAAGGAGGGCTACATTACCGTCGATGCGGCCCCGCCCACCCCGACGGAGACGCTCCCGACAAAGACCCCGGTGGGAACCCCCATTCCGGCGACCACCCCCTGCCCGACGGAGACACCCTTCCCGGCATGGATGGCAGCCGCGGGGCTCGGTGGCGCCGTTCTCCTTCTGGGACGCGGCAACCGCCGTGGCTGACCGGTTCCTCCCTTCCTTTTCTTTGATCCCTGCCGTACTCCGGGGTCCTTGCGTGCGATACGTGCGGACCTCCATGTTCCCCCCCGGCCTGCACAACGCCGGAACCAGCACACCCCGGTCTCCCCCGGACGCCGCTGCCTGTATCCGGATGCCTCCCACACATTTTTCAGCCCTGCCGGGCGATGCGATGAGAACACGGAAAGGAGAGCCACTTTGTGACTTCGTGCGGTCAGGGGGGAAACAGCACGTCTCGATAACAAATACCGGGGAGAAAAAAAAGGTGGGGTCTGTTCCTCAGGACACAAGCGACAGGAGCATGGAGAGGCTTCCGCCGAAGTCCGATGAGAGCAGGATCATCCCGAGCGAGAGGATGATGAGGACAGCAAAGACCACCGGCGACCAGGCGATCACCTTTCTGCCGTCGAGGATGCTGATGGGCAGCAGGTTGAAGAAGGCAATCATTCCGTTCACCGAGAGGCCCATGGTGCCCAGCACTACGAGGGGCCAGAGGGCAAGGGCCGCTCCTGTGAGGAGGACGACCACGAAGACCGCGCCGAGGACGAGATTGACAATAGGCCCTGCAACCGACACCTTCCCGTTCTCTTCCTTGGTCATCTCCCGGCCGGGCGGGACGTAGATCATCGTCGCACCCGGGGCCGCAAAGACCACGCCGACGAGGGCCGCAAGCGCAACGGCGATGAGCAGCATCTGGTTGTCCTTTCGAAACGCCGCCCAGTACCCGAACTTCATTGCGGTGAACTTGTGAGCGAGTTCATGGAGGATGAACCCGAGGCCGACGGTGACGACCGAACTTAGAAAGACGACCACCAGGAAGACCGGTGTCCACCCTCCGCGGATAAAGACGAGGGTAAAGGCGAGCGACAGTGCCACACACGCGATGATCAGGTCCTTTCGCTCTTCAGGCCTGATTAGGTCGAGCATTTTTTGCATAGATCTCTTCCCAGTACTCTGCCGCGAAGGGTTATCAATGGTCGGGTCCTGCATCGCCGCCACCCCGTTTCCTTTCCGCCCACGGCATAAGAATTAATGGGGAAGGGAGCAGAAGCACTGGTAATGACACTTGAGGCGTTACGCGAGGAGATCGCGTCCGTTGACCGAAAAATCATCGACCTCATCGCCGACCGCCAGGCACTCGCTGCCCGGATGGCGGAGTTCAAGCATCATGAAGGGCTGCCGGTGATCGATTCCCGCCAGCGGGAGGGGGTCCTCTCCCGTGCCTTTGACTATGCAGTGGAGAAAAACATCGATCCGGTCGAGACGAGAACCATCTTCGCCCTTCTTATCCGGATGAGCGAGGAACGGCAGCACGAATTTCTTGGGGAGGGCAACCTCCCCTGAACAAGGCTGAAGACAAAACGGTGTGGTCGGGCCGCCTAGGTATCATCGCCCGGGTGGATGCCAGAGTGCCGGATGAGATATTCCCTGATTTTTGAGGATTCCAGGCATCCCTGATCGAGGCGGTTTATTATCCGGTCGATCTCTTCCGCCTGATCGACCACCTTCTCCGTGTGCTCCCAGTCGTCGAGGACCGCATACCCCACGATCACCTGGAGCGGATTTCGGATATGATCGTTGATGATGGAGAGCTGTTCGATATTCTTCTCAATCTGTGCAAGCGCCTCAAGCTTCTCCGCCTCGAGGCGCCGTGAACGGATGGCAAACCCGATGTCATTGGCAAGGGCGCCGAGCGTGTCGATCTCCGGGTCGGTGATCGAGACACTTGGCCGGAGGTAGACCGTAATCGCCCCGATGATCTCCTCATCTGCGGTCATCGGGAAGTTGATCACCTGAATCGGCCTCTCGTCACCTTCCGTCTCCTGCCATTCATCATATTCCACAAGGCCGCTCCGGGTGGCGCGATCTGCCCCGCCGGCGGAACGGAGATATGCCCTGTGCATCGGTTCATAGGCCTCGACTGAGATCTTCCGGTAGACGAGGCCAGACCCTTCAATGATGGAGATGGCGATCACGTAGTATTCATCAAGTGCGGTAAATTCACTGCAGACCCGCTGGATCAGGAACCCGGTGTCGCGTTCATAGACGACCGCCTGGTTGATCTCGTTGACCGTTGCGAGGAGAAGGCTGCTCTGCCGGGTCCCGGTCTGGTCGGCGATGGAGAGAATCAACTGCTGTGTCCCCGGGATGCGGGCGATGGTACAGAAGGTGTCCCGGTACATCCCCGTGGCATCGATGAGGCGAATGTTGCCCCTGAACCGTGCATCGGGCCCCTCCTTTGCAGCAACGGCACCCAGATCCCCAAACCGCTCCTCGGGAACCGTGATGTCGTCAAACCGCATCTCTCCCGAGAGGAGCGCCGCCTTCGGGTACCCGAATGTCGTTTCAACTTCATTGTTTGCATTGCGGATGGTGCCGTCGTCGTCCACCACGAGCATCGCCGTCCCGGTGTTCTCAAAGAGGGTTCTGTAGAGCTCTTCCGACCGGATAATCTTCTTTTGTGCCTCCTTTCTCAGGGATATATCCCGCAGTATCGAGAGGATGACCGTACTCCCGTGGAGATCAAAGGCTACGGCAGTCACATCCGCGGGAAAGACCGATCCGTCCCGGCGGCGGCATTGTACTTCTTCCCGGAAGGTCCGGGCCGTCCCCTCCCGGACCGTTTCAAGCCAGTGCGGCATGGCCTGCGGGGCACTCACGACCAGATCGAGGGGAGTCATCACAGCCATCTCCTCGCGCTCATACCCGAAGAGATCCAGGGTATACCGGTTTATCTCGAAGAACGGATCGAAGGTCAGGTCGTCATTGAGCCCATTGACCAGGATGCCGTCCCGGGCATGGCTGAAGAGGGCCCGGAACTTCTCCTCTGACGAACGAAGCGCCTTTTCCATCTCCCGCAGCGAGGTGATGTCACGCCCGCTGCAGAGGTATGAGCCGCTCTTCCCCTTCTCGCCGAAATGTCCGCTCACGTTCCACTGGAACATCCGCATGATGCCATCCGCACCTCGGGCCCGCAGTTCCATAACCCCCGACGGGTGTGAGGGGCTCAGGCTCCGGAAGAACGTATCGAGAAGGGCACTCTCCTCAGGAGGGTATTGTTCATGATAGGACATGCCGATGATCTCATCCGCGGAGGCGCCAAAGAACCGGCAGTAGGCGGCATTGACAAAGCTGTAGGTCCCGTCGCTCTCTATCATCGCAACGAGGTCATTCTGGTCATCGAGAAGGCCGAGATACTTCTCCTTTTCACTGCTCAGCCGCAGCGAGAGGATGGAAACGATGACCCCCACTGCAACGATTACCACCGAACGGCCGTAGGCATTGATCACCACATCGGGAACAGGGCCCATGATGGTCGTCACCAGCACCAGGTACACCGAACCGATCAAAACGGAGAGGGCCATTCCCTCACGCGGATACCGGTACGCGGCAAAAACAATTGGTATATAGAATAAATGAGGCAGAAGCGTGGTAATCCCATTGAAAAGACCAATAATAACTATTGCAAATACAAAAAGCGTGACAAATCCGATTATCAGGAAGAATTGAGGATTATCTTCAGAAATAAAAGACCTGACCTGATTTGCCGCGTTGCGCATTATACGATACGTGGTATCAGATTTTATATATATTTACTCAATCAATCCGGATAATACGTCCAAATTAAAGACGAAATAATGATTACCTTAATAATTGTGGAGATCAGGGATGATCCCCGTCCCTGAGGATCATCGTACCGACACCACTGTCCGTGAAGAGTTCCAGAAGAAGGCTGTGGTCGCGGTTGCCGTTGAGGATATGCGCATGAGACACTCCTTCCATGAGTGCCTTGATGCACCCCTCGAGTTTCGGGATCATACCGCCGACGATGGTCCCGTCCTCGATGAGGCGTGCCGCTTCGGAGACCTGGAGACGCTGATAGGTCCGCGTACGGGTCTGGTTCATGACGCCGTCCACATCGGAGAGGTTGATGAGCTTGTAGGCCCCGAGCGCGATTGCAATCTCCGACGCGGCGGTGTCGGCGTTCACATTCAGGGAACGCCCGGCCCGGTCGATTGCCACCGGGGAGACGACGGGAATATAGCCCTTTCCGATCAGGACCTCGAGGATGCCCGGATTGATCTTCTCCACATCCCCCACGAGGCCGAGGTCGACCTCGTGCTCCTCGTCATCGACCATGACCCGCCGGGTGCCGGCCTTGCGGGCGAACATCAGGTTGCCGTCATTGCCGGAGAGCCCGACACCGAGGGCACCGAACTTCGAGATGAGAGAGACGATACCGTCGTTGATCTTGCCGACGAGGACCATCTGGGCGATCTCCATCGTCTCCGCATCGGTCACCCGCAGCCCTGCAACAAACTTCGGCTGTTTGCCCATCTGCTCCATCTTCTGGGTAATCTCCGGTCCGCCCCCGTGGACGACGACGACGTTCATCCCCACATACCTGAGGAGCACGATATCCTGGATCACCGTATCCAGTATCTTCGGGTCGACCATGGCGTGTCCCCCCAGTTTGACGACGATCGTCTTGCCGTGGAACCGCTGGATATACGGCATCGCCTCCATCAGGACTTCTTCACGTTTCATGCCTGTTCCTCACTCATCCCCGCCTTGCGTTCATCATTCTCCCTCCTGCGGGAGTGGACGGTCGGCGGGGCTAATCATCACAGATTGGGAGCACCATACGATAAAGCTGCTTCCGCAGTGAATACACCTGCAGGGCGACACCCCGCCGTATCCATCCGGCTTCCGTGGAAAAATGAGGTACAACCCTGACGGTCGTGTACAGAAAACAGAAGGCGATCGTAACCTTTCGGCGCACTGCGTTGACCAAAAGCCTGCATCCGAATCAGCCTTCCGGCCTGATGCTCTCCAGCATCGCCCTGACCTGTGCCTCGAATTCCCGGTCGGGCATGCTGAACGTGCCGTACTCGCCGAGAAATTCCCGCTCGGCGACAAGCGTGTTGAGGAGGATCGGCAGACCGCTCATACCCGTGCCCTGCCCCTTCTGGCGGCAGTACCGGGCGGGACCTCTTCTTCCCGCCCCCCTTTGGTGCCGCCTGCGGATCGTACGCCGAAGAGTCCCCTGCAAATGCCTCGATGATGGTGGCAAACAGCCGGGCATTTTCACGCGCCGCCTGTACGCTCCCGCAGACATCGGGGTCCAGGCATGCATAGGCCGCCTCCTTCACTCTGTCGAGCGCGATGGCAAGACAGGACATGCGTTCGGTGAATGATGAACCCATACCGATCACCTCCTGAGAGAACGGCCACCACCGTAAAGGTTTCTGTCCCCGGCATCACCGGGAAACGGGTCTGAAGGGGCCCGGCCTCTCGGGCAAAAAAAGGATATCAGGTGGTGTACTTTCCGTTGATCTCCACGTACTTCTCGGTGAGATCACAGCCCCACGCGCTCGCGGACTCTGCTCCCGCCCCCAGATCGAACCCGAAGATCACGGTGTCGCTCTTCATCAGGTCCTTTGCGGCGGCGAGTGCCGCAGGGTTTACCATATCATCGGCGAGGATCTCGCCCCGGCGTGCCAGCACGACCTCCGCGTCCCCCTCGCCGATGGTAATGGTCGCCATATTCGGGTCGAATGCGACCCCCGCCCGTCCGGCGGCCCCGATGATCCGACCCCAGTTCGGGTCTTCGCCGTAGACGGCGGTCTTGACAAGCGGGGATCCCACGACGGTGCGGGCAATTTCGGCCGCATCCTCCTCGCGGGCGGCACCGGTCACCCGCACCTCGATGAGTTTCGTCGCCCCTTCGCCGTCCCGGGCAATCTGGCGGGCGAGGCTGATACAGACCTCCTCGAGGGCCCCGTAGAGCTCCTCCGCATCCGCCGGACCCCGCATCCCGGTCGCCGTCACGAAGACGCAATCGTTGGTGGAGGTGTCCCCGTCGACCACCACGCGGTTGAAGCTCCGGTCGACGGCACGGGTGAGCATTTGCTGAAGAACCGGTGCCGGCACCTCTGCGTCGGTATAGACGAACCCGAGCATCGTCCCCATATTCGGGGCGATCATCCCGGAGCCCTTGGTGATGCCCGCAACGGTAAACCCGTCCCTCCGGGCACAGGCATGTTTGGGGATGAGGTCCGTCGTCATGATGGCGGCCGCGGCTGCATCCTCCGCCGCCGCATCGGACCGGATCCCTCCTGCAATGGCCGCGGCCTGCCGTTCGATGATCTCCATCTTCATAAACCGGCCGATGACACCCGTCGAGGCGACACCGATCATATCCGGAGTGGTCCCGAGAGCCTCCGCACCGATCTCCGCCATCCGGCGGGCGTCGGCGAGCCCACGCTCCCCCGTATAGACGTTGGCATTGCCGGAGTTGACGATGATCCCGTCGAGTCGGCCCGCCGCCATCCGCTCCCGCATCAGGTGGACCGGTTCGGCGGCAAAGAGGTTGCGGGTAAAGACGGCCGCCGCCGTCCCCGACGCCCTGATGAGCGCAAGACCATACTTGCCTTCCTTGATGCCGGCGCAGGAGACCCCTTCCACTGCGCAGATGCTCTTCATTCCTCCTCCGATTCGTCCGGGTTGTAGCGGGACCCGAGGCCGTGGACGATATCCGCACGGGTGAGGATGCCGGCAAGGACCCCGTTCTCCAGGACCGGAAGACGGGCCACCCCTTCCTTCATCATCAGGGAGGCGGCCGCCTCGATGTCCTCGTCCCCGTCGATGGCGATGACGTCATCGGTCATCACCTCGGAGACGGGCATTTCCCCGATATCCGAGAGCGCCTCCTTCGTCTTCTCCCAGTTCATCAGCTCCCGGATGGGAATCTCGATGATCTCGAAGGGGGAGGGAAGCCAGAGATCGTCGCTGATCTCCGGAGGATTCAGGAGCGAGAGAATGTCCGTCTCGGTCACAATCCCCACGAGGTTGTCGCCTTCCACGACCGGCAGACCGCCGATACGGTTCTTCTTCATCGTCTTTGAGACCTCGGCGACCGGCGTGTCCGGGGCGACCGTGATCGGGTTTCGGGTCATCACTTCACTGACTTTCATCACATACACCTCTGGTGCGGCACAGCCCCCCCTACGGGAGAAGGGGAACGACCCCCAGTCCGTCGGTCTCGGGCAGGCCGCAGATGATATTCATATTCTGGAGTGCCTGGCCGGACGCTCCCTTCACGAGATTGTCGATCGCCGAGACGGCGACGACACGGCGGCCGCCTGCCTCGACCTCGATGGCGACGTCGCAGAAGTTGCTCCCGCGAACCCCGGCGAGTGACGGGGACTGGAGCCGGATAAAATGCTCGCCTGCATAGAAGTCCCGGTAGAGCGCCTCTGCCTCGTCCTGAGTTATCGGGTCGTCCAGCAATATATGTGCCGTCGTCAGGATGCCGCGGTTCACCGGCAGGAGATGCGGGGTGAAATGGACGGACGCGGCCGACCCGAGTCGTCCCGCCTCCATCTTCATCTCCGCGAGGTGGCGGTGGGCGGTCCACTTGTATGCGGTCAGGTTGTCATGCACATGGCAGAAATGGTTCGTAGCCGAAGGGTTGACCCCCGCACCCGAGACCCCGGTCTTCGAGTCGTAGATGATGGTCGCAGCCCTGGCCGCAAGCGGTGCCGCCGCAAGCGTCGCCCCCGTCGGGAAACAGCCGGGGTTCGAGACGAACTGTGCTCCCCGGATCTCCTCCCGGTGCAGTTCCGGCAGGCCGTACGGCGCCTCGAAGTAATGGGTGTGGGTGACGCCGTAGACCGTCTCGAAGATGTCTTTCGGGAGCCGGTAATCGGCCGAGAGGTCGATGACCTTAATCCCGCGTTCGAGAAGCCCGCCCGCATACTGCATCGCCGCGGTGTGCGGCACCGCGAGAAATGCGACGTCTGCATCGATATCACCCGTTTCCGGGTTCGTGTACCTGAGCTCGGTGATCCCCCTGAGATGGGGATGGGTGACCGCAACCCCGGTCCCCTCCAGTTTTCGCGAGGTCGCACATGTCACCTCCGCAGATGAATGGCCGGCGCAGAGGCGGATGAGCTCCCCGCCCGTAAAGCCGGATGCGCCGATGATTGCAATCTCCATGATCAAAGGTATGTTTAAAACGAGTTAATCCTTCCCGCCCACTGCAAGAAGCCCCTCCGCAACCGCCGCGATTCTCTCATTGTCCTCGAGATTGTCGAGGAGTGCGGGGGAGAACGCCCCCGTCCCCCAGCGTGCGCCGAGCCACGCCCCGCAGAGAAAGGCGATGGTGTCGCTGTTCCCGCCGATATGTGCCGCAAGGGGAAGAAGGAGATCGGAATCCCCGTACCGGGAGATCAGGTAGACTGTCATCGGGAGCGTCTGGTATACCGATATGTCATTTCCTATGACGGGGAGGACCGCCTCGAGGGAGAATCCCTCCCGGGAGAGGTCGCGTGCGGTGGCGATGCGGGAGGAGAGGAGCGGGTCCATCGACCGGGCACAGAGTTCGGCCACGTGGACGGGATCACCGTTTCCGGCAAGGGTCGCCCGCAGGAGCATTGCAAACGAAACCGCCCCTGCCTGGGCGGCAATATGGGTATGGGTGACGGCACAGGCAGCGGTGAGTTCCTCATACAGGCGGTCGGGTTCGCCGATGGCAAGGGCAAAGGGAACGGCAAGCGGCATGCACCCGGCACCGGGCGACTCCACGCCCGTCTTCCCCGGTCCCTGGGCCGCATACCGCCGGCAGGCGGTCAGGACGGGCCCGTCGGGGAAACGAAAGCCCTCATCCTCATCGAGGGCAGCGAGTTTGGCTGCATACCGCTCCGGGGTGAATGTTTTGTCCGCGAGGAGCTCTCCTGCAAGGAGCATCAGCTGGGTATCATCCGTATAACTTCCCGGAGAAAGCCCCGCATTGGGGTGGTGCCGGTGGGCGGCACGGTACTCCACTGTCACCCTGTCGGGACGCGGCGGCATGGTCTCCCCCGGCATCCCGAGGGCGTCTCCCGCGGCCGCCCCCAGCATACACCCCCTGTACCGGGATATCATGGAGAGGTATCCCGTCGCCGCTCAGATAAACCTATCCTCACCGGTGCCCCGCCGCAGACCGTGGCGGTTGAGGACGACGAGCTTCTCCTCGGTCATCTCCCTTATGGCATAACGGGGCCCTTCCCGCCCCATTCCCGAGAGCCGGACCCCCCCGTACGGCATCGCATCGGTCCGGAAGGTCGGGATGTCGCCTACCATCAGTCCCCCGACAGGGATGCACCGGACGGCCTCCATGATGCGGTCCATATCATTCGTGAAGATGCCTGCCTGGAGGCCGTAGGGCGTGTCGGCCGCCATCGCAAGAGCCTCATCCCACGTCTCGTAGGGGAGGAGGACGACCGCCGGGGCGAAGAGCTCGGTGGCGCAGACGGCGGCACCCGCAGTCGCCATCCCCAGCACCGTCGGGACGACCATCCGGCCCTCCCTCGTCCCGCCGCAGAGCAGTTCGGCCCCTCCCCCGACCGCGTCGCGTATCTTCTTCTCCGCCGTCTCCGCAGCCCACTCCGAGATGAGCGGACCCACGTCGGTTGCGGGGTCCGCCGGGTCTCCGGTGACGAGGCCCGCAACCCTTCTTACGACCATATCGCAGAGGTGGTCATAGACCGGACGGTGGACCAGCACCCGCTGGGTGGAGATGCAGACCTGACCGCTGTTTGAATATCCTCCCTGGACAATCCGCTCGGCGGCATACTCCAGCGGGGCGTCGCTGTGGACGATGACGGCGGCATTGCCCCCCAGCTCCAGAGCGACGTGGCGGGCCGCGGTGGCACGCTTCAGGTGCCAGCCCACCGACGGGCTGCCGGTAAACGAGAGGACCGCCACCCGCGGATCTTTCGCCATCCACTCCGCATCTTCGGCAGTGCAGGGGAGGACCGAGAGTGCCGCCGGGGGAACTCCGGCATCGAGCGCCATCTCCCCGAGAAGGAGCGTTGCAACCGGTGTCGCGGTGGACGGTTTGAGGACGATCGGGCACCCGGCAGCGATGGCGGGGCCCAGTTTGTGACAGGCAAGATTCAGGGGGAAGTTGAAGGGGGTGATCCCCAGCACCACTCCTGCCGGCACCCTCGTCAGAAACCCGGTCCGCCCGTCCGCTGCGGCGTCGCGGTCAAGGGGCAGGATATCGCCCTCGCAACGGGTTGCCTCCTCGGCCGTAAGCAGGATGGTCGACGCCGCACGCATCACCTCGGCTTCGGCGAATTTCCGTGGTTTGCCCACCTCTCGTACGAGGATGTCCGCCAGTTCGTCGCTGTGATCCTCAATGGCTCTTCCAAGGCAGGAGAGAATCTCCGCCCGCCGGTAGGCCGGAAGAGTCGCCATCTCCCCGCACGCACCGGCGGCACGGGCAAGCGCCTCACCACACTCGTGGCGGCCGGGACGGCAGACGGACGCGACCAGCGACCCGTCATACGGGCTGCGCACCTCAAAGGTATTCCCGCACGTCTCCCGGACTCCTCCAACAATACAGGGCATCGGCTGTTCCATGCACCAGCAGTGTCCCCGAGAGGTCAAAAATGGATCGGTCTGCCCGCATATGCTCAAATAATTTACCCCGAATGGATAATATCATATTTTGATATGCCCAATAGTACTCCATATGTTCTCTCACCGGGTCTTTACCACCGATTTCAGGACCGCACTCGAAGAGGAGCTCGAACGCAAGGATATGAGCATCAAGGAACTTGCGGAGCGTGCGGGAATCCCGGCGGCGACCCTCTACAAGATCACCTCCGGCGAGCGCGACCCCCGGTTTTCAACCGTGAAGGCCATCGCCGACGCCCTCGACCCGCGGGAACGAGACTTCGTTGCGGTTATCGCTGCTAAGTTTCTGCTTGACGAACTCCAGGGGACGACCGCCACCGCAGGCGGGATGACCTACCGCATCCGGGGATATACCGCAAATACGATGGAAGAGTGCATCATCGCCGCCGTGCGGGCGGAAAAAGACGGGGCGGCAGGGATTATCTGCGCTCCCATCCTCTCCACCCTTGTGGAGCGGATCGTTGATATTCCGGTCGCGATCATCAAGCCGAACCCGGAGGCGTACGTCGGTGCCTTCGAATCGATCGTGCGCATGATCGAATAAAGGGAAAAACCCTAAAAAAAGGGAACGGGACATCCGCTCCTCAATCTATTTTCTGCGGAGAAGAGGCGTCGTACCTATCAGTCCTGCTGCCGCGACCAGTGCCGCGGGAGCCGCCTGCCCGGTCGGCGTGGCCGCCTCTCCACCGGCCGGCGGCTCCGGTGTGGCCGGAGAGGCACGAGGCGTCTGCTCCACCTCGACGGCAGTGCCGCCTGCTCCCGTGGCGGGTATCACGTCTCCCTCCGCCACGCAGTTTCCATCCAGCGCATAGAGGGAGACATCAGAGGTGGTTGTTACGGCAGCCATGGTAGCGTCGCCATTCAGGGCGATTCCCGTGCATCCGGCAGGGAGGCTGACGGAGACCAGTTCTGTTCCCGTCCGGTCAAAGAGGGCAAAGCCCTCCGCACCACAGACGGCGATACGGTCTCCGTCACGACTTACCGCAACCCCTTCAGGACGCAGGACGGCGGCGGACCAGAGGAGAAGCCCCGTCCGGGAGAGGGTGTGTACCATGCCATCGCCGGTACACGCCACGATGGTCCGGGCCCCGTCGGAAGAGGCGATGTCGGCCACTGCTTTTGGTGATGCCCGGTACTCCCAGAAGGCGGCTCCCCCGCCGCGGGAGGTGAGAATCACCGAACCACTCTCGGTACCGGCGGCGAGATACTCCGTCCCGGGAACGAGCGATACCGCAAAGTAATCCTCGCCCGTTTCCCTCTCGGTCGCGGTATCCTCCGTGAGACTGCCCTCGACGACGGTCGACCCATCGGTCGATGCGACATAGGTTGTCCCGTCAGGTGACACCGCGATGCTCCGGATCACATTGAAGACTTTTCTGCCCCCATACTCCGTCCCGTCGGCGTCGTATACCTGGATGTCGAAACCGCCGGCAAGGACCGGTTCGGCGCCGTCGGGGAGCGCCACATCATACATCCGCACCGGAGAGCTCCACTGCACCACTCCGTCGGCGGAGAGGACGACCAAACCGTCCTCCCCTGCCGCACTGACCGTCGTTCCGTCGCCGGAGATGGCAACCGAACGGACACCCGTTCCCCCGATCGTATGCGTCCAGAGGGGACCGTCGGCCGCTGCGGCGACCGGTGCCCAGAGGACGAGCAGGAGGAGGGAGATTACGAGCAGAGAGGCCGCCTTCATGCCCTCCCTCTTCCCCGGAGACCAAGGATGCCCATGGCGATACACCCGCCGAGGGCGCCGGCGAGCGGCAGCGGTGACTGTGTCGTCTCGGGCGTCGGTGTCGAGGCGGCACCGAATATTTCCGGATGGATGTCGGCCGCGACCTCTTCGAGGGCATCGACGATCCGCGGGCCGCCACGGTCGATCATGTCCGACTCGGCGATATACACCCGGCCTTCACGGATGGCGGTGACCCCCTGGAGCCGTGGTTCCTCCATCATATACGAATAGATGAGATCATATCCGCCGTCCCCCATACCGCTGCCCGAGTTGACGAGGATGATGTCGGGGTTGGTCGTGATGAAGTCCTCAAGCCCGACGACCTGCCATCCCTCGACGTTCGGGAAGGCATTCTTTGCATGGGCGATCTCGAACATCTCGTCCTGGAAGGTTTCCGACCCGCTCACCCAGATGGGGTCATACCAGACGACGTGGGCGACGGTGGGCTCGCTGGAGGCAGCAGCCGCCTTCGTTCGTACTGCCGCAATCCTCGCCTCCATGGAAGATGCGATGGCTTCTGCCTCCTGTGCATTCCCGGTCACGGTGCCGACGAGCCGGACATCATCGACGACACCCTGTATGGAGGCGGGGTTGAGGGAGACGACGGTGAGGCCCAGACCCTCGATGTAGTTGACGACCTCCTCGCTATTGCCGAGCGCCGCGAGGACGAGGTCGGGCTGTGCAGCAACCACCTTCTCGATGTTGACGCTGCTGTACCCGCCGACCTTCTCGACATCCGCCGTTGCCGCCGGGTAGTTGCAGTAGTCGGTCACCCCGACGACGCGATCGCCCGCACCGACGGCATAGACGATCTCGGTGTTCGACGGAGCAAGAGAGACGATCCGCTGCGGAACGCCCTGGACGGTGACGGTCCTGCCGAAGTCATCGGTCACCGTGACGGGCCCGCCGGCCGGCACCGCGGAGGTTGGGACCGGCGACGGCGAGGAGAGATTCACTGCCGCTCCGGTCGCCGCCGGAGATATTGCACTGCCGGTTGACGCCGCTGACATACCAGCGCCCGGCAGAACGGGATACGGGTGCCCGAGGAGGGCGGGGACGGCGGAGGCCGTCATCCGGCAGGGGTTGTCCGTCAGGACCGGGGTCCACTTGAAATACCCCTCTCCCGCCTGGGCCGAAAGAAGGTGGGAGACGGGGGTTGCCCCCTCTTTCGTCCATGTGGCCGGGTTCTCGCCTGCCGCAACGAGGGCCTGTATCACCCAGGCGTCCGAGGCGGTGTTTGCCGCACTCGAACCGCCGTAATTGAAGCCGCCGTTTGCGCACTGGACATCACGGAAGAACCCGACCGCATTCGTGATCACGGGCGCCGACCGGGGCGTTCCGGCCGCAATCAGGGCCTCGACCGCCGAGGCGGTGTCGTCGCAGTCGCTCTCGGCGCCGGGCGTCCACCCGAACCCGCCGTCAGCATTCTGCCGGGAGGTGAGCCATGTCGTCGCCGCGGAGGTGTCCTCTCCTGCAGCCGCAAGCGCCATGACCGCCCAGTTCGTCGTATAGATGTGGTCCCCGAACGAGCCCGACGGCTCCTGCTTCGCCTTGAGAGAAGCAACGAAGTCGGTTCCCTCAAAGGTGTACGGGTCTTCCCCGACCGCAAGGATGGTGAGGATCATCTTCGCGGTCTCGGCCGTGCCGTCGATGGCGACGGTCTCCGGGGCGGCAACCGCATGAAGGTAATCAATCGCCGAGACGCCGTTTTTCGTCCAGGTATCCGGATCCTCGCCGGCGGCGACGATGGCCATGATCACCCACGTCGAGGTCGCAGGGCTCGTCTCCCGTCCGTCTTCGCCGAACCCGCCGTCGTCCCGCTGGCAGGACTGCATGTAGGCGAGGGCCGATTCCATCTGCGAATCACCGGGCGAAAGCGGGTACGCTCCCACTCCTGCGGTGCACGCGATGCTGCAGAGCAGCACTATCGAAAAAAAGATGAAATTAGTTCTTTTTGCTACCATATCTTCCACTCCACCATGAGAGAGCCAATCCTGCACCGGCAAGGCCGGCAAGCGCAGGGAACGGGGTCTGTGCCGGTTCGGTGTTCTCCCCGGCAGATGTCGATTCAGGCGTCTGCTCTGCATCGGACAGGACATTTCCTGCCGGAGGCTCCCCTGCCGCAATGAGCACGAAGGAGGAGAAGCCCGCCGGGGAATCGGCTTCGATGGAGACAGTGGTGCCTTCGAATCTGACCGTGGGAACGATGACCTCGACATTCCCATCGTTTCCGATATGTACGATGCGAAGGCTCTTAGCTCCTCCGTGGTCGTTCACCCACGCCGCATCCATCACAATCATCATTGATGCCGTGCCGATATCCTCGCCGTTGACAAGGTTCATGGTATCCACATCAATGGCATACGCGACGGCCGCCGGGTATGGTGCACCCGCGAGGCCGTCAAGCATTTCCCGGGTCTCCGCAAGGGACGGGCCGGTGCTGACGGAGGTGAGAATCCGGGCACCGAACGGCACGGAGTAGAGCTCTGCACCCACCGATACCAGGACCTCCCCTGCACCCGGCAATTCATTATCTATGGGCATCGTCCTGACTGTTATTGATTCGATCGGACCGGAGGTGATGCCGCGGATCTCTTTGAAGTCAATGAACCGGATGGAGAGTACGGCATCGCCTCTCGTGATGATCAGGGTGTTTTTGTCCATCATCACGTTCTCACCCGCTGCTCTGGCCGCCGCCATGTCGATGCTCAGCATCATCCGGTTCTGGTCGATGGTGAGAGAGGCCCCTTCGGGCAGGCCGATCGTGCTGATCCGCCCGACTGACGAGGTGGTCATCGTAGGGCTATCGCCGGTGCCGTCATCCGTTCCGTCGCCGTCCCCCGTCATGCCGGTGGTGGCGGTAACCGTCACCGCATACCCGTAGACATGGTCCGACTCGGCCGGGGTGCTGGACATCGACTCGCTCCAGTACCAGATCACCTCGTCCCCGGTTGTGAGGGTGTACGTATTTGCACCGGTGCCCGGACTGGCGCCGTTTACCGTATACATCCACCCAGACGATCCGCTGTTTGCCAGACCGCCAATCTCATCGACGAAGAGCGAGCCATATTCGGTGTAGAAATCGTCATCGACCCCGAAGGAGAGTCCGGCCGCATGGAGGACACCGAGTGCGGTGGTGGCACTTACGTTGTAGGTCTTCCCGCTTGCGCCTTCCACGGAAAAGGTGCCGGGAGTGAGGGTCAGTTTCGTCAGCGGCACGGTGGGAACGGGTACCGGCACAGGGGCGGGGCCGTCGTCGTCACCGTCATCACCACCGGTGGGCACACCGGGCAGGGCAGGCCCGAAGCAGTAGACGGTGTTGTAATATTCACCGCCGATATACAGGCGGCCATCGGCCGTTGCGGGGGAGGAGGAGTAGAACGACGCCCAGTTCCCGTCATCGGGAGCGGTCTGCGTGTAGTGCCATACCTCGTCGCCCGTCCCTCCATCGAGGGCATAGACAGTGCCTGCTGCGTCGCTCGTCGCAAAGTAGACGTTGTCCGTGTCTGTTGCAGGCGAAACACTCACCTTCCCGGCGGCATAGTGCCATGCTTCGGCGCCGGTGGCGGCATCGTAGCAGTGGAGACCATCGGTCTCTCCCACATAGAGATGTCCGTCCCGGAGGGCAGGGGTCCCTGTCGTGCCACCGATCGGCACCGACCAGACGGAGGAGCCATCCACGGCACTGACCGCGACGAGCGAATCATAGGTGGAGAAGTAGACTATCCCGGCCCCACATACGGGGGAGGACCGGATGAGCTCCGTGGTCGTGATGTTCCAGCGCTCCTGGTAGGTAAGGTCATCGATGGCATAGAGCGTGTGCGTCCCGTTGCCGGCGAAGTAGACCGTATCACTGTTGCCGACCGGAGTGGTGAAATACTCGATGGCCCCGCCGGTCTCCTGTTGATACATCAGGGCCCCGTCGAGAGTGAAGACGTTCATCGTGCCGTTCAGTGTGGAGAGGACGAAGAGGCGGTCGTTCCATACACACGGACCGGCGTTCACCTGTGACCACGGAATGACCGCTGCGGCGTCGTCGAGCGGAGAACTCCATACCGTCGTACCGGAACCGGCATCGACGGCATAGAGGACGCCATTCGTTCCCCGGGCAAATATTTTACCGGCGCCGACGGCAAGGGAGGCGACCGATCCGTACCCGTCGGCGAGCGTGTTCTTCCAGGCAAGAGCCCCCGTGCCCGCGTCATAGCAGTAGAGGTACATCTCCTGGTCTGCCTCGGAGAAGAACATATCGGGCCAGGTTGCGATGTAGACCTTTCCGTCATAGAGGAGGGGTGATCCGTCCGGCGACTCGGCCACCTCCGCCTGCCAGCGGATGGTGGCGGTATTCGGCCCGGTGCCCTCTGCCGGTCCGGCCGAAGACGCCGTTCCGGCAACATCGCCGACCGTGATATTCACGTGGACAAGGTCGCTGCCGGTTGCCCATTCGGTATAAGTGAAACGGACAACATCACCGGCTTCGACCCTGTTGCCGCCGAGGCCCATCGGGGCCAAGACATCGTTGATGTATATTGCCCAGTAATACTCCCACCCCGCGGTCTGGTTGGTATGGGCAATGCCAGTGAGCGAGAAGGTCCCGTAGGTAGCATATCCAGAATCACTGGCATAGAAATCAAGGAATCCGGCCTCCGACGCCTGGATCAGGGCCCCGAGGCCCGTATCATTGTTGACGAGGTACTCCGCAGAGGGGTTTTCCGAGGGGGAGAAGAGGAAAGTCGAGTTGTCGAGGGCGACCGTCCCCTCCCATCCCGGAAAGGCGAGCATGTCGTCGATGGTGATGGAGACGGCATATTCCGCATCACCGTGCGCCATCCCGTCCGGGCCGTAGAGGAGTTCGACGACATCGCCTGTCTCCACCTGCACCCCGGACATGCCGGTCATCGAGTACGCCCCGTTGTACCAGAACTGCCAGTATTTCGCGTACCCGGCAGTCGCTTCCACATCACCCACCGGACCGGCAAAGAACCCGGCCCCGTCATAATACGAGTATTCATAGGAGAAGTTGCCGCACAGGGAGGCCTCGTGGAATGCCGCAAAGGCCGTCGTGTTCGACTCGCGGTGGCCGTCGATGTCAAGTGCCGTTCCCCTCACCATCGTTACGCCGCCCGTCCAGCCCGGGAAGGGATTGATATCCCTGACCGTGATGTTCACCACATCGGACGCGGTCGACTCGTTGGTCCCCCACGGCCCGTATGCGAAGACGAGCACATCACCCGCAGCACATTCATAGGTGGAGGCTCCGACGTCGCTCGCATTGCCGTTGACATAGAAATTCCAGTACTCCGTCCAGCCCGGAGCGGTCGAAACGCCTCCGATTGCATCGATAAACGCTCCCATTGAAGGGTCATAGGTCACAACATAATCAAAACCCGTCCCGTTGTCATAGGTCTGTGAAAAGACATCGAGTGCACCGAGGGACGAGGTGTTCGACTCGGTGTGAAGTCCGCCATCCACAGAGAAGGTCATGCCCTGCGTCAGGGTGACATTCCCCGTGTAATTGAACGCCGATGCCGGGGCCATCAGGAGAGCCGCGGCAAGAAGAAGAACAACACCGTATAAAATAATATTATTTTTCATTAACCCAACCTCACTTGGATATTGTGTGAGATCTGGTTAACTCCAGATAATTTAAATTATATCATTTTTTCTGATGTTATGAGAGAGTGGCGGATGAACACTCACGAAAACCTCACCTGAATCACAATGAAGAGAGGATCCGCTCAGGCAGTGCAACCCGCACCGCTCCCTTCTCTTCAATGCACCTGAGGACGTCGTCGAGTCTCCCGTCGGTATAATCGGTGAACTCCCCGCCCTCCGGCATGTACATCACCACCGGGGTCGTCTCCTGATCGCAGAGCACCTCAAAATTGGCGATATTTCCGGGCCCGACCGGCATCGCGGTGACGACCGCCACATCGGCCCTCGCCACCATCTCCCTGAGCGCGGCCGTCTCGGCAGGTCCTATCGGCGAGAAGGGGGGAATGCAGAGCACGTCGATGCCGAGGGCGGCAGCCGTGGCGACATCCGAGTCGCCGTCGCAGAGGATGCCGGTCGTCACCTCGCACCCCGCGCCGATGAACCGGTACATGAGCCCTCCCCCCGAACCGCCGCCGCAGACCAGATGAATCCGTCGTCGTGGTGCCGCGGAGATATCGGAACCCGGGGAGGAAGACCGGTCCGCTCCCTCGAGCGGGAGGACCATCGGGCGGCCGGTCACCGGGTGGGTCTGGATGAGGGCGTCGATACCGTAGTGGTTTCGCAGGTTCTCCCGGGTGAGGACCGCCGCGGGGGTGCCGACGGCCCGGACTTCGCCGCCCGCCATGAGGATGATCCGGTCGCAGTAGGCGGAGGCGAGGTTCAGGTCATGGAAGACCCCTATCTTCGTCACCCCTCCCCCCAGTCCGCGGATGATCGAGAGAATCTCCACCTGGTGATTGATGTCGAGATGAGCCGTCGCCTCGTCGAGAAGAAGGAAACGGGGCTGCTGGGCGAGTGCACGTGCGATGATCACCCGCTGGCGCTCGCCCCCGGAGATCTCCGTGACCGGACGGTCGGCCAGATGGGCGATGCCGGTGAGCGCCATCGCCTCCTCCATCACACGGTAGTCCTCCGGCCCCTCCCGGGAGAACCGGGTCTGGTGGGGGAACCTGCCCATCATCACGATGTCTCTGACCGTGTAGGAGAAGTTCACCGCCGTCTCCTGCGGGACGACCCCGAGCGTCCGGGCGAGCTCCTTTGATCCGAATTCCTCCAGGAGCTGCCCTTCGATCATGATCGACCCGCTCCGTGCGGCAAGCACCCTGCTCATCGCCTTGATGAGCGTCGTCTTCCCTGAACCGTTGGGTCCGATGATCCCGATGAACTCCCCCTCTGCGGCATCGAGGGAGATGTCGCGGATGATCTCCTCGGCCCCGTAGCCCGCAGCAAGACGGTCGGCCCGTATCATACTCTCGACCTCCCGCGCAGGAGGAAGATGAAAAACGGAGCACCCACGAAGGCGGTGATGACGCCGACCGGCATGTCCCCCATAAACGTCCGGGTGACCGTGTCGGCCCAGAGGAGGAAGATGCCGCCTGCCACCATCGCGGTCGGAAAGAGGATGCGGTGATCGGGACCTACAATGAGCCGCATCACGTGGGGGGTGATGAGGCCGATAAACCCGATGGACCCGGCAATGGCGACGGCGATGCCGGTGATAAACGAAGAGACGAAGAGGAGGATGCGTTTGAACGACTCAACATTCACCCCGAGGTGGACGGCGTCCTCCTCGCCGAGGGAGAGTATATTGAGGTCCTTTGCGTACGCGATGAGGATGATCCCCCCCGCCACAATCACCACGGCAAGGGAGATATCCCCCCACCCTACGGTCCAGAACCCTCCCATCATCCAGTAGATGATCTGGTGGAGGCTCTTTCCCGCCGAGTACATGAGAAAGGAGAGGATGGCGGAGAAGAACATGGAGAGGGCCACCCCGGTGAGAAGAAGCGTCTCCACCGGCGCCCGTCCGTTTCTCGTCGCAAGGGCGTAGACGAGGAATGTCGCCGCGGTCGCACCCACAAAGGCAAATACGGGGAGAAACAACCCGCCAAGGAACACAATCGCAACCGCCGCTCCCAGAGCGGCCCCCGAGGAAGTGCCGATGATATACGGGTCGGCCATCGAGTTTCTGAAGAGTCCCTGCATCGCTGTTCCGGCGGCTGCAAGACCGGCCCCGACAAGAAACGCGGCAAGGACGCGGGGAAGACGGACGGAGTAGACGATAAGTCCGGCGGTTTCATCCGGAAAGAAGGGGGCCGCATCCCCGCCGGAGAGGAGTGCCGAAACGGCCCCGAAAACATCCGAAGGAAGGAAGGAGGAGACGGGGATCGTCGTCGGGCCGATGCTAAGCGCAAGGACCAGAGACAGAAGGGCTGCACAGACGAGCACCAGCGCGACAACACCGGTTCTCCTCCCCGTTCCGGAAAGCATGCAGTACAGTTTCCGGCGAGAAATAAAATAGGTTTGTTTTAAAAAAAGTTCAGTGGCATACCGCCCGCCCTTCAGTTCCCACAGAAGCGTTCCCGTATTTCGAGCGCGGAGAGCGGGATATTCGGGACATCCGCATTGCCCGGCGCGATGACGACATGAATGAACCGCGGGCCTTTCTCCTCTGCCGTATACGCCGCCACCAGCTCGTCCGCCGTCTGCACCTTTGTAGTGGAGGTGAACCCGGCACCGCGTGCGATCAGTTCGAGATCCGCACCCCTCCATGCATGCGTCATCTGGCTTCCCGTGGACCCGAAGGCGCCATTGTCGAGAGCGATGATCGTCAGGTTTGCCGGGGCCTCCGCCGCTATGACGGGGAGAATTGCCGTCCCGAGGAGGCTGCCGTCCCCGTCGAAGACGACCACGTCACGGTCCTGCCCGAGGGCGCAGCCAAAGCCGATGGGCGTCGCCTGCGTATAGCTGCCGAGCATGTAGAAGTTCTCCGGGCGGTCGCGGATGGCATAGAGCTCCTTGGAGGGGACGCCGAGGTTTGCCACCGCGAGGGCATCCCCGAGATGGGGGGCGACGGCGGCGATGGCATCGTACCGCCGCATGCCGGGCGGGCGGATGATCCGGTGCAGCTTGCAGACGATCTCACGTTCCCGCCGGGGAAAGGCCGCCGCCTCCGTCTCACACGGCCCACCCTCCCAGACCGCGGGGGATATGAGGGCCACATGCGGCCGCCCCGCTTCATAGGCGTCGGCGACAACCTCCCCCGCAAGCGCGATGTCGTCGGGTGTGTGAATCTCGGTGCAGGCGATCCCCGCTGCCGCGAGGATGGCGGGAAGACGGCTGTTGAACGGAACCTGCGCCTCGATCTTCTCCCGCCAGACGCCGCGCCAGGACGCAAGCACAGGGAGCGGGAGCCGGTAGAGGGAGGGAAGGGTGAGGATGGCATTGAGCATGTTCCCGAGCCCCGAGGACTGGATGTGCATCACGGGGCGCCTGCCCGCTAGGGCAAGGCCGGCACAGAGGCCTACGCCGTCCTCCTCCCGGAGGAGGGAGATCTCCCGGAAATGGCGCGGGATGAGGGTGCAGAGATCCTTTGTCCGGTCGCAGGGGAGGGTCGCCATCACCTCCGCACCCGCCCGCCGAACCGCGGCAATCAGCGCTTCTTCATGCATGATCCTTCACCCACTCCACCATCTGTTCCTCCACTGACGCCGCTCCGGCACCGGCGGCCACCGTGCAGGCAGGCCGGACCCTCCGGAGGGTGTAGTCCTCCTTTACCCGTTGATACCCCCCGCCGGTGATGTTGAGGAGGACCGTCTCATCCGGCCCGATTATTCCCTCTTCGGCGCTGCGCAGGAGCGAGGCGGTCGCAACGGCCGCCGCGGGGTCGAGGTCACACCCCTCAGCCTCCTCAAAGAGGCGGGCCGCCGCGTGCGCCTCCGCGTTGGTGACGGCATCCATGACGCCGTTCGTTGCAAGAAGCGCCTCTCGAAGCCCCCCCGGGATACCGTAGGGGGGTTTCCGGTTCGTCAGCACATCGGCCCAGACCTCCGCGATACGCAACTTTGCGTCTTCGAAATCCGCGGGGGTCAGGTCCCGCCTGCCGTCCCGCCAGGCGTCCGCCATCGGGGTGAAGGGAATATTCTGCGAGAGGAGAAGCCGGGGAAGCCTCTCTCCCCAGCGTCCGTCCCCGCGGAGGCGTTCGGCCATCTCCCAGGCGGCGATGCCCCCGGTGCCGCTCCCGACGGCCTGCACATACCAGTCGGGAAGCCGCCCGCAGGTGAGCGTCCCGTCGAGGAGGACGGTTCCCATGCCGTCACGCCGGGCGGGATTTTTTGCTCCGCCTTCCGGCACAAGGCCGGGGAGGGTGCAGAGCGCGTTGCCGAAGGTGATGGCATCGGTATAATCCCCTTCCACCGCGACGAGGAAGACCTGCTCCGCGGGGCGCGTCGTCCAGATACGGTCGAGCCCCCGGACCGGCACCGAGAGAACGAGCGGATAGCTGCACTGCGCCGAAACCTCGGCGAAGGCCCGCCCCGTGTTCCCCGCCGAGGAGACCTGCATGATGCCGGCACCCTTCTCCTGCAGGCGCAGCATCGTCGGCCATGCCTCGAGCTCCTTGAATGAACAGGTGCGAATCAGGGCCCTCTTCTCCGGCCAGTACCCGTTGAAGCAGATCCAGAGATTTGCGAGGCCCGCCTCGCGGGCAAGGCCCTCCGACCGGTAGGTGAGCGGCCCCGCATGGGTGGGGAGCGTACCTACCACCGGCAGCCAGTCGGCATACCGAAAGATCCCCGGGAAAAGGTGGGGGGTGATGCACCGGGCGGCGTACTCCGCCCGGATAAGGCCGGGGCAGCCGGCCGGGCAGGTGTTTGTGTACCGGTCGGGGATATACATCCCGCAGGAGGGGCAGCGGAGGAGGTACTTCTGGTTCATGGTGTAAACACCCCGGCAAGGATCTCCTCCTTCAGGTACGCACAGATGCGTTCTGCACGGTTCCGGTCGGACTGGCGAAGCGCCACCGGCACGCGGCCGCCCTCCACAGGGACCGTCCCCATCTCCATCGAATAAACGCCGTTCGGACAGGCGGAAACACAGGTCCCGCAGGCGACGCACCGGGCATGCATGATACCGCCTCCCATCATGATCGCCCGGGTCGGACATGCCTCCGCGGCGGTGCAGGTTCCACAGAAGAGGCACTGTTCCGGACGCACCGTCACCGCCGTCTCGGTCCCCTGCCAGATATCGGCGTACGTCGTCTCCGCAAGGGGGGTCCGGGTTTCAATGTCGCTCACCGGCAGGAGGCATCCTTCGTCGAGGATTGAGAGCCGGGCAATGTCCGCATCGTCAAGGACGGGCAGCGGCACGGCTACCGAGGTGAGGCATTCGGGGCCTGCGGAGGTCACAAACCCACCCATGAACTCGCTGACCATCCCGGCAAGATCGGCAAATGCCGCAATATTCGGTTTTTCCGGACTTGAGCGTGTCCCCTCGCCCATCACATATCCCGCAGAGCCGTTGAGCATCAGCGGTGTGCCGGGTCGGATGTGCGTCAGATATGGATCGTTTGCAAGGGGATTTATCTCCCCGCACCCGGAGACGGTGGCCTGCGAGGTTTCGCCGGCGAGTGGGGTTACGGAAAATATCGTATCGATGGCCTCACGCCCGCGGTTCACGAATGCCGCATAGTTTTTGAAGGCACTCCGGGTGGTGATCACCCGGGCAAAGGGGATCTCATCGATATGGGTCATATGCTCGTAGGTCTTCCCGCCGGACTCGACGATCACCTCCACTTCCTTGCCGTCGGCAAGATCCCGCAGGAGATGCCCCCCGCCATACCGCGGCGACGCCTTCGCGGTCCCGTAGACCATAAGGTCGACGAGGCCGAGGCGCTCGTTGGGACAGGGACCCGGATAACAGGGCACCCCTTCCATGGTGACGGCCTCCGCCCGCTCGAAGACGCCGGGTTTCGTGACCGGCACGCACATCACCGCCGCCGTCCCGGACATCACCCCGAAGGTTGCACAGGTGACGACATCAACCTCATCCACCCCCGGGACATCCCCCTCACGAATGCGGGTTTTGAATTCCATCGCGGTCCAGACCTCCGCCTCGCCCCGTGCGAGGCGGGCCTGCAGCTCTTCCCGGGTTTTCATATCCTGATATCCTTCAACCTCATATGTATATCTCCCGGTTTCCCGGCAGACGGGGGATACAAAATCCATGATGAGAGGCAGGTCGGCAGGCCCGCTTCCTGAAAAAAAGGATAAAAATGAAGTATTTATTCGTCCTTTCCGGGCTCATCCCGGGGCCGCCGGAACTGGTACGGCTCGGCAAGGGCCGCGACGATCGCAACGCCGACCGCATACCAGAAGGCCGTCGTCAGTATCATCGTCGCCGGAATCCTGACTGCAAGGCCGCTGACGCTGATGGTGCCCGTCGCCTCGCCGATGAGTATGGGCAGATCGATTGCGATGCCGGACTGCGCAAGCGTGTAGTCCATCGCAAGGCTGGTGACGACGAGCGAGAGGACGAAGAAGATGATGAGATAGACGGGCTTTCGCGCAGACCACCGGACCAGCCAGTCCGAGAGGGTGCGATACCGGGGGTTCGCCCGCAGCATCGCCCCTGCCACCAGGAGGGCTGCGAAGTAGAGGATGAGGATCATGAAGGCAAGACTGACCACGCTGAGGACCGGGGATGCAATCGGGGTCCCGTACTGCGATGTCGCGACTGCAAAGGGCGAGAGGTCCAGCGCAAAGGCCGATGTCCCAAACCGGACCTGCCACCAGGCACCCATGAAGGGGAGGGTGAAGATGAGAACACCTCCTATAATTCCCGGAATATTGATATCGCGGAGGTTCCACTTTCCTTCCTGTTCTGTCATAATGCCGACTCCCGGACGGCAACCGTCTCGATATCTACCTCGATTCCCCCGACCGCATAGGTGACCGTCACCGGAACGGAGACCTGACTGCTGTATACGGAGGGAGCATTCGCATCGTTCGCCGGTCCCGCAAGGTGCAGGTCCGCCGCGCCGCCGGGCGGCACGGTGACCGGGGCGGCAAGCATCAGTTCTGTTCCGCCATGGATATCCACCGGACGGGCCGTCGCAGCGGCAATCGTCACCGGGACATCGAGGGAGTTCATGACAGAGGCGGTCATGATCACCATTCCGGATTCATCCATCGTCACTCCATGCAGCACCAGCGCTCCCGAGGGCCCGGTGAGATCACCGGTGACAACCACTACCCCGGAGGCAGGATCATCACTGAAGAGGAGCGGGTCGCCCCCTGTGTACCAGAGCCAGGCTCCCCAGATGAGGCAGAGGGCAAGGACGATAAACGGGATATAGGAAAGAGCGGTCTTCAACCCAGATTCATCCATGAAAAATAGTGGTTGGGGGGTGGTATAAATATGTGCTCGCCGGATTCAGATTTTCAGGGGGATGCGCTGTGCCATTGCATAGCCGCTGATCACTGCAACGGAAGTCCCGAACGCCGCGTTCAGGTCGGGATCTCCGGTGTCGATATACAGAGACGGGGTTCGCGAGAGTTTTGCGGGGGTTGCTATCACAATCAGGTTTTCCACTCCCGCCCGATGGATCACTGCGGGGGAGAACTGCTGATTGCCCCGCCCGAGGACGAACCCCTGGGCCCCGATGGGGGAGACCACGATCTTTGCCACAGGGTTGGTCTCAAGCAGGGTAAGGATTCCCGCCTCGTTCAGGTCCCGCCCCACCAGCCTTCCGTCACAGACCGCATCAACGCCCAGAAGTGTCCCTTCGAGGCCGAGGAGGGCCGTGACCGCGGCGGTCGTCGACCCCGCACCAAGAAAATACAGGGTACCGGGCCGCATGATCTCCACGATGAACCGGGCGATCTCCTCCTGATTTCGTGTATCCGAAGAACCATCGGAGGCCCATTTCGCGGCCTGCCGCAGGTCGGGAAGCGCCGGTGTCGCCGCGATACCGTACACCGTCGTTGCAAGGGTATTGTGGCGGTATGCCTCCTCATCGACGTCCAGCACCTCGGCGTCGGTGCAGGACGTCTCCCCGAGGCGCCGGATGATCTGCGCAGCGGCGGCAGGCGTGGTGGCAAAGACGCCGGAGTACATCTTAACTCCGGCGGGAATTCCCAGCAGGGGAATGTCATGGCCGCAGACGGAGAAGATATCGCGGGCGGTTCCGTCCCCGCCGCAGAAGAGTATGAGCCCGGCCCCTGCGGCGATGCAGGCCGTACAGGCGGCGATGGTGTCAGCCGGCATCGTCGGCTCGCCCGCCGGACGATAGACCGTCTCGCAGTCATACCCCGCCGAGCGGAGAGTGTCCTCCCCCATCTCCCCTGCCGCGGTGCAGAAGGTATGCGGGACCGCGCCCAGGGCGGCGCAGAACGCCCGTGCCTTTGCAGGGGCGACCGGCCGTGCCCCGAGCGCGACCGCCCTGTCATACTGCCCGTCGGTCCCCTTCAGGCCGACGGCCCCGCCCATTCCCGCTACGGGGTTGACCAGAAAGCCTATCTTCATCGCTTCAGACCCTGGGGAGGTCTTTGAGCGACTCGGCAATAAGGTCTGCGGGATACTCATAGTCAGGGAGTGCGCCTGCAAAGTAGGCCTCATACGAGGTCAGGTCGAAGTGACCGTGGCCGGAGCAGTTGAAGACGATCGTCTTCTCCTCGCCGGTCTTCGTGCACTCGTTTGCGCAGTCGATGACCGTCCTGACCGCATGTGCCGCCTCCGGGGCGACGATGATGCCCTCCGTCCGGGCGAACCGGACGGCCGCCTCGAAGACCTCGTTCTGGTGGTAGGCCCGTGACCCGATGACCCCTTCCTGGTGCAGGAGCGAGACGAGCGGAGCCATGCCGTGGTAGCGCAGGCCGCCTGCGTGAATCGAAGGCGGAATGAACCCGTGGCCGAGGGTGAACATCCGCATGATGGGCGTGTACCCCGCAACGTCCCCGTAATCATACGCGTAGAGCCCCTTCGTCAGTGTCGGACATGCGGTGGGTTCGGTGGCGATGATCTCGAGGTCGGGAGATTTGCCGTCGAGCTTGTCCTTCACGAACGGGAAGGCAAGGCCGGCGAAGTTCGATCCTCCGCCGGCACAGCCGATGACAATGTCCGCCTCTGCTTCATCCATGGCAAGCTGCTCCTTTGTCTCGAGACCGATGACGGACTGGTGAAGACAGACGTGGTTGAGGACCGAGCCGAGAGAGTAGTTGGTGGTGGATTTGCCGGCGGCGTCCTCAACCGCTTCTGATATCGCAATTCCCAGGGAGCCCGAGGTCTCCGGGTCCTTTTCAAGGATTGCCCTTCCCGCGTTCGTCAGGGGCGAGGGCGACGGGATGCACTCGGCGCCCCAGCACTGCATCATCATCTTGCGGTACGGCTTCTGGTCGTACGAGCCCCGGACCATGTAGACGGTGCAGTCCAGCCCGAAGAGCTGGGTCGCAAACGCCAGGGAGGAACCCCACTGCCCCGCACCCGTCTCGGTCGCGATACGCTCGATGCCGTCCTTCATGTTGTAGTAAGCCTGGGCGATCGCGGTATTCGGCTTGTGCGAGCCGGGCGGTGAGACCCCCTCGTACTTGTAGTAGATCTTCGCCGGTGTCCCGAGCGCCGCCTCGAGGCGGTGCGCCCGGTACAGGGGGGAGGGCCTCCAGAGCGTCAGGATGTCCCGTACCTCGTCAGGAATGGTGATGTAGCGATCGGTGGAGACCTCCTGTCTGATCAGTTCCTTTGCAAAGATCGGAGCGAGGTCCTCCGGCCCGATCGGCTGTCCGGTCTGCGGGTTGTAGGCAGGATCCAGTGGCCGTGGAAGGTCTGCCTGGATGTTATACCACTTCCGCGGCAGATCATTCTCGTCGAGGAGGATCTTCGTTCTCATGTCACATATGTTGTGCAATGAACATATTTATACATTATTGAACAGGTAAATTTTTGGGGCGCATGCTCAGGAGACCATGAATCGCGCCGGGTACGAAGAACGGCTTCGCTCGGAGACAACCATCATTAGGATGCCGTTGGGGGGAAACGGCATCCCCAATCTGCAAGAATTGGTACCATTCTGGGGGGAAGTGTCCCAACCAGAATTAAGTAGAAGTGGTCTTTCATTATATAAAACCTTTGTATTGGGAACCCGCTTTCGAACCGCCATATTTCATTAATCAGGGGATTCGGGGATGAACAACGCATACAGCCATCACTTGTGGGATCGATGCCCGCCATATGAGCAAAAACCACAACGAAATGAAATTGCTTCTTTACATCCTCCCTGATGGCGAAAGGGGGTAAAAAGCAAAGGAACAGCCGGGAGAACCTTTTCCTTCCGGTATCATCGTCATTCCAGGAAAAAAACGGACATATGACATCCTTTTTCATCCACCACGACACGGAGCCCGTATAGACATCATTTAAGCATATCTATGCAGACAATTTTTTGTAAAAAAATTATTATTGGTGTGTTGGTATGGCAGTACGAACTGAACACTGGAGTTCATCAAAACTCTTCATACTTGCAGCCATCGGGTCTGCAATCGGATTCGGAAACATCTGGAGGTTTCCGTATGTCGCATATGAAAACGGCGGCGGGGCATTTCTTATCCCATATTTTATCGCTCTCTTTATCGCCGGTATTCCCCTGATGCTCCTCGAACTGGGTATGGGCAGCAAATCAAAGGCAGGGCCGCCGCAGGCGTTCAGGGATCTGATAGGGAAGAACAAGGAATGGATCGGCTGGCTCGCCTCGATTGCGGCGTTGCTCATCGTCCTTTACTACGCCGTCATCATCGGATGGGCGGTGGACTACGCCTTCTTCTCGGTAAACCTTGACTTCGCAGGGAACCCCGAGGCATTCTTCTTCAATGACTTCCTGCAGATCACCGACGGTCCCTTCACCTTCGGGGCCATCAACTGGATCATCGTCTTCGGGCTGGGTATCGTCTGGCTCTGGATCTATTTCAGTCTCTTCAAGGGCGTTCGTTCTGTCGAGAAGATGGTTCTCGTGACCGTTACCGTCCCGTGGATCCTGATCATCCTCTTCGTCGCAAACGGGTTCACCCTGCCGGGTGCGATGGACGGCGTCGCCTATTATCTGACACCGGACTTTGGAAAACTCCTGGACCCGGACGTCTGGATCGCGGCATTCGGGCAGATCTTCTACACCCTCTCGCTTGCGATGGGTATCATGATTGCTTATGCATCGTATCTCCCCGAGAAGGTGGACATCACCAAGTCAGGCATCATCATCTGTCTTGCCAACTGTTTCACCTCGGTCTTTGCGGGCCTTGCGGTCTTTACCACGCTGGGCTTTCTTGCCTTTGAGAGCGGCGTCCCGGTCTCCGAGGTCGTCACCTCCGGTATCGGGCTGGCATTCATCGTCTATCCGGCGGCAATCTCGCTCTTCCCGGTTCTTCCACAGGTGATGGGCGTCCTCTTCTTCCTGATGCTCGTCACCCTCGGCGTCGACTCGGCCTTCTCGCTTACCGAGGCCGTATCCACCCCGATCTTCGACGAACGCCCCCACCTGAAACGCAGTACGATCATCGCCATTCTCTCCGTGATCTTCTTTGTCATCGGGATCTTCTTTGCGACCGGTGCCGGCCTCTACTGGCTCGATATCATCGACCACTACATCAACACCTTCCTCCTTCTCATCGTGGGTATCCTGGAAGTGCTTGCGGTCGGGTATATCCTCGGTCCGGTAAACCTTCGGGACTACCTCAACCGGTTTTCGGAGTGGGCCCTGAAGGGATGGTATGATATCATCCTGAAGGTGGTCATTCCCCTCGTTCTCGGCATCCTGCTCGTGCTCAACGTCTATTCCGAGATAACCAGCGCCTATGGCGGCTACGACTTTACAGCCCTGGCCATAGGTTTCGTGATCGTCGTCATCCTCGCTCCCATCGCCGCTGTTGTCCTTGCCAAGGTAATGCAGGGGCGTCGTGCCGAAGAAGAATGATGAAAAAACCTTTTTTTTCTCTTTTAATGGATTTATAACTTGATTCGTTCATTTTTTCAAATTAAATTAATTTAAAATTGCTCTTCACAGAAAAATGGAAATATAAAAGCCCTATCAGGAAGAATTCAATCCTTATGACAGCGCCTTCCTGACCGGAAGTGCCGTCATCCACCCATGACATCCGGTTCAAAGCAGGGAATTGAGGCGAGATCCATCGAGACGATAATGATGGGGGCAATCATCGTTGCCTTCATCATATTCATCAGCATAGCCTGCGGCACGGCCTGGTATGGCGCACAAAAGCAGCTGGATTCCGAATTCTCCGAGGATATGGTGCAGACAGAGACGGCGCTGTACAGTTCGGTGAGTCTGGTGGGCAAGGGACTCGCCGTCTTTGATTCCTACTATGACGTGCAGATGAATGAGATCCTCACCGAATTCAGGGACCAGTACGAAACAGCAGGGGGTGATCCGGCAGCAGTGGATATTTATGGAATCCGGGACCGGCTCGCCCCTTCCATCGACGGCGATCTCAATCTCTATATCATCTCGTCGGAGAATGTGATCATCGCTGCCACCCAACCACTCGAACTCGGCACGGACTTTTCCCCGTACGAGGGGTTCAGCCGCCGTCTTGATGCAATCAGGGAAGGAGAGAGCTTCGCCTCCGATGCATGGCTTCCGGGGCTCAACAATCCCGGCCTCATCCAGAAATTTGCCTACCTTCCGACCTCCGATCACCAGTACATCCTTGAGGCGGGGATTGCAAACGACCTCTTCTTCGAACCGCGAAGTGAGTACTTCTCCTACACCGAGGCCGCAACCACAATCAGGGAAGTAAACGACGCCGTCGACCGCATCGTAATCTTTGACATCACCGGCGATGCCATCGGCGTCTCCGAGGCGGATACAACGACATGGGTCAGGAATATCGGATATGCAAATCTCTCGGCCCTGCTGGCGGAGGTCGAGGCCACCTTCGAGGAGAGAACAGTCCGCGAGATCTCCATCCCCGACAGGGACCTCCTCCTTCATTTTATCTATATCGAAAACGACGCCCATGTCGTATCCTCCGATGAGCTTGCCGTCGTCGCGGTCGTTGCCTATTCTCTCACCGAATATAACGTCTCGACAACCGCACTCCTCGTCAGGTACGGGATGCTCGCCGCCCTCTCCCTCCTCTTCGCAGGTTCCGTCGCCTACTTCATCTCCCGCAGGATAGCCCGCCCGGTTCGAATGATTGCCGAGGATGTCGATGCGATCGCTCTGGGCGACCTCGACCACCCGATACGCGAGACGGAGGGAAGAGAGCTCGAGCGCCTGGAGACCTCCATCCGTGCGATGGTGGCCCGGCTCAAGGCGGATATCCGCCAGATTCAGGACACCTCCGATGCACTCGACATCGAACTGGCCGAACGCAGAAGAATCGAAGCCGCTCTTCTGGAGGCAAACTCCCGCATCAGCCTTTTGGGAAGTCTGACCCGCCACGACATCATCAACCAGCTGGCCATTGTGCAGATGTACGTCGAGATGATTCGCGACGGGATCGCCGGGGACGAGGAGGCAACGGCCCACCTTGCCCCATCACTCGCCCATGTCGAGGAGGCCCTGACAAAGATCGAACGGCAGCTCCATTTCTCCGCCGATTATCACAAAATGGGCCAGAGAGAGGCTATTTGGCAGAATGTGGCCGATACGGCGACGAAGGCCGTCGTCACACTCATGAATCAGACAATCTCCTTCGACATCAGGGGGGGCGAGTATGCAGTCCTCGCCGACCGGATGTTCGAACAGGTCTTCTACAACCTGTTTGAAAATGCGATACGCCATGGGGGGTCGGTCTCCCGCATTCGTGTCGAAGCCGTGCCGATCGAGGGTGGGGCACTGAAGATCGCCATCCTGGACGACGGACGGGGAGTCGCTGCAGAGGACAAGGAGAGGATCTTCGAGAAGGGCATCGGGGAAAACACCGGTTTCGGCCTCTTTTTGGTACGGGAAGTCCTGAACATCACCGGGATCACCATCGCCGAGACCGGAACCCCGGGCGAAGGCGCCCGGTTCGACCTGGTGGTACCCGCCGGGGCCTGGCGCAGGGATGTTGATCCCTGAGCGGCAGGCCGTATATTTTTCCATTTATCGTCCCCCTCTCATGTGATCTGCCGCCTGACGAAGACCGGACGTCCTCTTTATGATGGAGGGACGCCAAGTGACGGATGATGACGTCAGGGGATGGCAGATCGCCGGAAGAGCCGAGGCTGCTCATGCACAGGGAGATGGCCGGTGATCTGCGGCTGATAGCAAGCCTCATCGACATGCGGATGACGGCTCTTGAGGATGCGGAGGGTCTTGTGGCCCTGCGTCAGGTTCGCGGCCTGATTCGGAGCATGGCACTCGCCCATGGGACGGCCTATGAGGCCGGAACGGGCGGCATGGTCAGCGCCCGACGGCTGATGGAGAAACTCGTGAAGTCAACCCGCCTGACACACTGCACGCGAACGTGGATCACCACGGCGGTGGATGCGGGGGCGGTGAAGATCCCCGCAGCATCGGCGGTTCCCCTTGCACTTGCGGTCAGCGAGCTGATCCGCGAATCGGTCCTCCGTTCCCTCGACGGGATGGCGGAGGGGAGCATCACCCTTACCGTCCGGGAGGACGAGCACCGGTATACCATAACGATCGCCGACAGCGGGTTTGGCGGGTCTGACATGCGGGGCGGTGAGGAGGAGACCACAATCGGGACGATCGTCGCCGATCATATCGTTCACTACCGGCTGAAGGGAACAATCGAACGGCAGGAGGGGGACGGGAGGACGAGGGTGATCACCTTCCCGAAACCTGCCGGGCCGACCTGAGACTTTCGGCATCATCGGCAAAACAACCCTCGGGGGGAGGTGAGCCGCGGATTATTTGTATCCATACCTGCCGGATTGATGGTGGAGAAGGTCGAATATTTCCCTGTCTTTTTCATGCGTATCCCGCACATCAGTGATCGGACAACGGCCACCCTCTATATGCTGACCGGGGCATTCCTCTTCGGAGCCGCCGCTCCGCTCGCAAAACTCCTCGGGACAGAGATGGCGCCCGTGACGCTCTCTGCCTTCGTATACCTCGGGTCCGGCATCGTGCTGACCATCTACTATGCCTTTGCCCGCCGGTTTGCCCGGCGGGACCAGCACCAGGCGCCGCTCGAGCGGGCCGACATACCGTATGTGGCAGGCTCGATTTTGACGGGTGCGGTGATTGCAACGATCGTCCTCATGGTTTCCCTCCAGCACACCCCGGCGACGACCGCCTCCCTACTGCTGGGTTTCGAGGCGGTCGCCACGACCCTTATTGCGGCAGGATTCTTCCATGAGGCCGTAGGGCGACGGGTCTGGGTGGCACTGTTCCTCATCACCGCCGCCTGCGTGCTCCTTGCCTACGACCCCGAGGGCGCCTTCGGGATATCGCTCGGTGCCCTCGGCGTGATTGCAGCCACCTTCTGCTGGGGTCTCGATACCAATCTCTCACGCCACTTTTCGGGCAAGGACCCCGTCCGGTACGTCTCGGTAAAGGGGCTCTCCGCAGGGATGATCATGCTCGTCCTTGCGGTCCTCCTAGGCCAGCCGATGCCCGCGACGCCTGAGCTTGCCCTTGCCGCGATGGGCGTCGGGCTGATGGGCTTCGGCGGGCTGATGACGATCTGTTTTCTGATCGCGCTTCGCTCCCTCGGCGCATCGCGTTCGGCCGCCTTCTTCTCGATGAACCCCTTCTTCGGGGTGATCGTCTCCTTTATGATCTTCCGGGAGATGCCGGGTCCGTTCTTCTATATGGCGCTTGCCGCGATGATCGCAGGGGCGTGGCTCCTCATCACCGAGACCCATTCCCATCCCCACCGCCACGAGCGGCTGGTCCACGACCACCGGCACCGCCATGACGATCCCCACCACCTGGAGGAGGCGGGGCATATTCACGACCCGGAGACCCCGCCCGTCGACCGGTGGGACTATCACGCCCACCGGCACGTCCACTCGGAGATGGTGCATGACCACGCCCATGTCCCGGACCTGCATCACCGGCATGAGCACGGAAAACGCCCATGACGGCGATGAATCCGGAACGGACGGCCGTACCCGCGGGTGGTATATGGGTGTACTGCAAAACGGGATTTTTTCTGATGAGTCGTGAGGAAACAACTGGTTGCGGGGATATGTCGCATTCCGCAGGGCCCCGGCCAATAAAATCCCACAATTTAAAGTTGAATACGTATTCCAGTCAATAATATTCGGTTTTTTTCTCCCTGATCATATGGACGCCAGATAAATTTATCATCCGAAGCGGACATTTCCCCCCGCCGAAACCGGGGATGCCGTGCGGGACGGTGACACCCCATCACCCCCCAAGCATGAACCTGAGATAGTGAGGGGCATCGTGCTGATGCCACGCGTCGAGAGATCGCGGCAGGAACCCATGCCGGATGCAGGTCCGCGGACCGGCGTCAGGAGAGGTTTCTGTGATTCCAGGCACCAGGGAGCGTTCTGTGCGGAGCTATGGAAGACAGCTCATTTTTCACAGGAGTTCCGCCCGCAACGGCCCTGACGCCCCTCCCTCGCATGCATTCCCGGCGGTAGGCATGAGGTGAGTATGGAAATGAAAAGATTACTTGCAGTGCTTGCCGTCCTGCTGCTCTTTGCAGCGGTGCCGGCGGTGAGTGCGGATGAGATGTCGGATGAGTTTCCGGATGAGATGCCAGAGGAACTCCGGGGACTGCTCGATGAGATCTCCGGACTGGAGGAGGTCGACGCCCTTGATGCCTCGGTTGCAAATAGTGAACCGATGCTCTCGATCACCAAGGTCGCCGACCCCGATACGATTTATCGCTACCGTGAGGACGGGTGTTTGACGCAGTGGACCGATCTCACCCTGAGCGTGACGGGCTACGGCGGAGTTGATGAAGAATACCCCGACCTTGATGTCGTCTTTGCGATTGACAGTTCAGGGAGTATGCAATGGAACGATCCGACCGGCCTGAGAAAAACAGCGGCAAAGGACTTTGTCGGGAAACTTGATGCTGCAGGTGATATTGGCGATCACTATGCCGGTGTTGTGGGTTGGGATACCCTAGTGGACCTCTATGACGGTCTTTATACGGAAAATTTTTTCGGCAATCTTAACAGTTCAATCGACGCTGTCAATGCCGCGGGTGGCACGAACCTTGACGCGGGACTGGCAGGAGCCATTGGAATGCTTGATAGCTCAACCCGAACAGCCACAAAGGTGATTATTTTCCTCACGGACGGCCAAGGAACCTACACGCCATCTGGTGGCGGAGGACCGGTCGATGACGCAGTGAGCAATGGGTACATCATCTACTCCATCGGTCTGAGCGGTGCCAATAGCGGTCCGCTCGAAGATATGGCAGATGCCACCGGCGGGAAGTATTACAGTGCACTGACCGCAGAGAACCTTGATGCTATCTTCGATGAGATCTATACATCGATCAAATACTCCACTTCACCCTACTATGTGATCGTCCAGGAAACCGTCCAGGGAGAGATCATGGTCGACAAGGATGAATTTAGTATTGAACCCGATCTGGTCTGGACGAATCCCTGGACAAAGAAAACCCATATCATATGGTATGATGTCGGCATGACATCGTTTGACGGAAAAATGCTGCTGACTGGCGATGATACCTTCGAAGTGACGTTCCCCATCGCATCAAGGGTTGCGGGGAGTAGTGTCCCGGTCGACGTCACCTGCCCGTTCCTGATCGCTTCAAAGGTGATCTACCTGTCACCCGATGGCTGCCTGAGAACCCAGTATATCGAGCAGGAGGAGTTAACGGTGATCCAGCAGGTCGCCCTCGACCTGAAGCCGACATCCTGCCCGAACGCCTTCAACCCGACCCAGAAGGGCGTCCTGCCGGTGGCAGTTGCAGGTGATGAATGCTTCGATGTCAATGACATCGACCCGGCAACCGTGATGCTCAACGGCGAACCACCGATTCGCTGGGCCATCGAGGATGTGACGAGCCCCATCTACTGCCCGGAGGACACCTGTTATGACTGTGTTGCTTCCTGCTGCCTTCTGGTGGACTGCCTTGACGGGTCCTGTACCGGATGCGACGGATATGACGATCTGACCCTGAAGTTCGACAGCCCCGCCATTGCGGATACCCTTGGGCCTGTCATCAAGGAGGACTGCAAAAAAGCAACACTTACCGGACAACTGAACGACGGAACACCGATCGAGGGCTACGACTGGCTCTGGATTACCAAGAACTACGAACCCGAAAACAACGGGTGAACAAAGCACCGAACACCTTTACCAGCAGGAGACGTGCCCAGTCACCCTAATTTTCCTTTTTTTTGATCGGATATAATGGAATGGTATTGTGCATTTGCACAAAAAAGTCCAGAACAGGCGTTGTAACCCAATCAACAGATTAAGAGGAGCTGTGGCTGGTCCCGCGACCACTGCCGTCGACCTGATTTCTTTGAATTCTGCCCTTCTTACCGCCGCTTCTTGCAGCCCTTCATATACCGCCCGGAGATATCGTAGAGCACCTCCGCCGACCCGCCGCAGAGGTCCACCACCGCATCGATGGAACGCATCGGCGGGCGCCCCTCGCCGTCGGTGAGATGCTCGACGATGAGGGAGAAGAGGCGGTACCGGTCGACGGCACCGTCGGGGAGCCGCCCGGCGGCCGCATGCAGGGCGGTTACAAGCCCGTAGTGGTTCATGCCGAGGAGGGCAAAGAGACGGCAGACTGACTTTGTCGGAAGCGCATCGACCCCCCCGGGCCCCGCACGACGGGCAAGGCGGGAGACCGCGGTCCCAAGGCCGTCCCGGTCCCGTTGCGGAAGCTGGTCCTGCACCACATCCATGACCGAGTCGACCGGGTGCGCACCCCGCGTGTCACGGAGAATGACCACCGCATCCTCGGAGAGATCGGGCTTTCTGCGGAAGGTGATCCGGACGAGACGGCACCCGGGCCACGTTACGCCGTACCCGCAGAACCCGGCGCGACCCCGGGCGACAGGGAGGGGATCGGCGGTGAGCGCCGCGTGGGTGTCGGGAACAGTCATGGTACTTAGGAGAGGGGCGGAAATGTATTCAAATTTGTTGTGGTAAAAAAATTAAAATTTTAACTTAAAAATATTAATTTATAGGGATTATATTTGAATCTCTTAAAATCTTCTCTACTTTATTCTTATATTTTGGCTTAATTTCTATCACAGCATCTACTAATTCTTGATCCGAATTTATGGATTCATTATCAAGAACATATAATGCAGTTGTAATTATTGAAAGATCTAATGCATTATAACTTGAATATTTGGTCACAGTTTTGGTTATTTTTCCTATCTCATCTGGATCCAAATTTCCAAAATCAACGTTTTTACCGGGGGAGATCTCATATCCAATATCTTTTTTCCATTCAATATCTATATTATTATAATATTCGCATATATCCAACGCTCTCATCACGTCTGAGGAATAGGGGCCATAATTATACAACGAATATCTATGGTTCGTAATTTTTTCTCGCGTCAGTAAATACACCATTTTCTGAATTGCAGTTTTACCTATTTGATGAGGATAGTTTTCCTTCATAATTTTAATTAAATTACAAATGACGGCAAGTTCATGTTGCATTTCACTCATTCTGGCACCTCATAATTATTTCATCAATGTCATTTTTTACTGAATCTGAATACGAATCCTTGTCAATATAAAATCTTACTGGACGTGGAGTGGAATTAATATGTTCTATTAATTTCGAATATTCGGAGATTGGATTCGCTTTATAGTGTTCATCAATTATCATGATTTCATTGTCATTCTCTCCGGTTTGTTCTAATTTATACCATTCATTTCTGATCGATGCATCCTTAAAATGCTCAAAACCTTTAGAATTGCAATAATTTTCGAGTTCTGATAATATCATTTCAGTCTTTGTATGTTCATGCCAAGCGTCATGAACGCATTTTACATGATTTCTTTCTAAAATTGCTTTCCCCCATTTTCCACCTTCTCCCTGTTTTAACATATTGATAACTAGTCCATCGTCAATTTCTAAAAATGCATCTGGTTCATTTTGTGGGGAAGGTAAGCCGTCGGGATACATTTCTCTCAATGCGCTCTCAAGCATCAGGTTATACGCTCTAGTAATTTTATGATAATAAACTTGTAGCGAGATTTGATACCGAGCAAGAATTAAAGACTCAGCAACATGCCAACTATTTTCTTCTATACCCAGAATTGTGCCACCTCCCTCATCTTCCGGCATCTGACCAAGTCTCATTCCGACAATTAACCTATCTCTGTCATAGGTTCCATAACGAACTCCGGTATGCAGAGAATCCCTAATCAAATAATCCCCTCTATCGGCATCCAATTGACTAGAGATCAAGGGTTTCCAGATTAATCGTCTACTTATTTTTGTATTCCTTCCCTGAATTAAACTCGAAATATCCTCACATTTTATATCTGCATTGTTCTTTCGATTTCCTTCAATAATTTCCTTTATTGGACCATTTATTATTGCCTCAGAGAAGTCTTCATGTGAATAGGCTTTTTTTGTGGTTGGATTTATTGGAAAAATTGCCTCGGAAGCATGTGAAAAAGGCCCATGACCAATATCATGAAGCAATGCTGCTAATCTAATGATTTTCCTATCTTTATAGAGAGCATATTTATCATAATATTCAATTTCTTCAAGTTGTTTTATATTTTCACGATTATTGGTAATAGAATCAAACATTTTTGAGGCTAAATACATTACTCCAATAGAATGCTCAAATCGAGTATGATTCGCCCCAGGATAAACCATGTCAGTTAGTGAGAGTTGTTTAAGCCGGCGAAGTCTCTGAAAAAATGGACTCGAAATTACCTCTTTTTCTAGATCATCAAATTGCACAAATCCATAAACTGGATCTCGGATTTCATGGAGCTTCAAATAATACCTCCAAGGGAGTTTAATTAAATTAAAAAATGAATTTGATTATACATATACTTTCAGTAATAATAAATTGTAATTAGATTTCGATATTCCCCACAACCCATATCCTTTGACCCTCCTAATACTCCTTCGTGAACCTTTCCGACCGCACCCTCACCGCCATCGCCGCCGCCCGCACGGCCCGCGACGACCTCCTCTCCCCCCGTGCCTGCCGGGACGGGGAGGCCCTCCGCCGCAGGGGCGCCCGTCCCGAGGAACCCATTCTCCGGCCGCCCTTCTTCCGTGATGCCGACCGGATCATCCACTCACGGGCCTTTTCGCGCTACATCGACAAGACGCAGGTCTTCTACCTCCTGGACAATGAACACATCACGCACCGGGTCATCCATGTCCAGCTCGCCGCCAAGATTGCCCGGACAATCGGGCGGGCGCTGGGCCTCAACGAGGATCTCATCGAGGCCGCCGCCCTCGGGCACGACATCGGCCACACCCCCTTCGGGCATCTCGGGGAGAGCTACCTCTCCACCCTCTGCGAAGCACACGGCATCGGTCGGTTCTCGCACAATGTCCAGAGTGTCCGGTTCCTCGACGACATCGAGCGCTGCGACCTCACCCTTCAGGTCCTCGATGCCATCCTCTGCCACGACGGGGAGCGTCACGTCTCCGGGATCGTGCCGGACGGGTGCCGGACATGGGAGGGGTTCGAGGCAAAGCGTGTCCATGCCGCCGGAGGCGGGGTGCCCGTCCCCGCAACCGCCGAGGGTGCCGTCGTCCGGTTCGCCGATACCATCGCCTATCTCGGCAGGGATCTGCAGGACGCCGTTGAGGTGGACCTGATTCCCCGTGAACTGCCGGAATTTCCGGCGAAATGCCGCGGGATCTTCCGGTTTGACGGGGTGGATGAGATCAACGGCATCGTCATCGACACTTTCGCCCGCGATATTATTGAATACTCCGCCGAAAACGACGCCATCGGCTTCTCCCCGGAGGTGGCCGACTGCCTCGGGGCGCTGAAGGACTACAACTATGCCCATATCTACGAGAACCCCGTCCTCCATGCCGGGGACCATAAAATCGAGCGGATGTTCTCCCTCCTCTTCGACACCTTCCTTGCCGACCTCGAGGACGAACGTGAGGACTCGTTCATCTACAAGGACTTTATTCGTGCCGAGTGGGTGGCAGAGGAGTATATCACCGCCGCCTCGAACGCCGAACTCGTCCGCGACTACATCGCGGGAATGACCGACAAGTACTTCCTCACCCTCGCACAGTCCGCCCTCATGCCGGAGCGGCGGTTCCGGACATTCAATATCTCCGGGAGCAGCCCCTGACCGGGCGTCCCCACTTTCACCCCCCACCTCCCCCGGTCCTATATCCCGGGACGCCAACCTTGGTATCAGCCTCGGGACACCGGCCCCCGTCCTTCATCAACGACGGGGCCGTCCCCTGGCGCCATGCACCGACACCACACCACCCCCTTGCACGGCCACACCAGCGAAGTCCCTGATCCGGTGCTTCGAACGGCCGTGAGGGCGGGGCAGGGCGTTATTATTCACCCCCTGCTCCGGACTTTCCGGCGGAACCCCTCCATGTTCCGCCGGGAGGCGGACGATACCATACGATGCAATCAAACAGAAAGGAGTGAATACCATGGCTGACTTTATCCAGACCTCCAATACAAAATCGGCAGCCCGGGCTCTTTCAACCCCGATTGCCGATATCAGCACCTTTGACGGCATCATCCAGGCCGTCATCACTGAAAACCCCTTCGGCTGCACCGCCTATGAGGACGGTGGCGAGACCCTCCCCGCCGTCGCCCGCAGCCGCGAACACTATACCGCAAAGATCGTCTACGAGACCGGAGATGCAGAAAAGGTGGCGACCGTCACGTCCCAGGCACCGACGGTCACCGCCTTCAACGCCGCCGCGACCACAATCGCGGGCGATGCAGCCCTTGCTGCAACCTTCGGCGGCACCGCACGCCGTGACAGCGGCAAAGACAGCTACTACTGCCAGCTGCGATGCCACGACCCGTCGGGCGAGACCTACTACGTGACCTTCACCCGCACAAAGGTGCGGGTCTCCTCGTACGAGGACGACGCCATCCGGGCGGCAGTCGAGACGTGGGCCGACACCGTCACGGCACTCGCATAGGATACCGGCACGGAAATGGGAGATGCCTCCTTCCCTTTCCGGGCTTCCCCCCTGCTTCTTTTTTTTCCCTGCAAATTATCTGGAATGCCTCTCCTGTGAGGCGGATGCCTCCGGGAAGGCGCATACCACCGTGCCTTGGGGGCAGTCACGGCACTGCGGTCAGTACCGGCGGGAGGGGCGGCGTATCATTTCCGTAGTTCTCTCCCTGCGCCGCCGCCGTAATGGTAGGACAGCTCGGGACCGGCGTATAGGGGATCGTCATCACCGGGGTCGGGGCCGGCGTGTACCATGCCTCATTTCCGCTGTCCGTACACCCCGCGACGAACGGCAGAAGAGAGAGCAGCAGCACCAAAAGAGAGAGAGATACGGCCCGGTTCATATATTCCAGTACCCGCATCAGCCAGATAATACTACCGCCGGCATATCCGGGACCGTCCCGTGCTCCGGACAAATATAAAAAGAAGGAAGAAGAGGCGTGTATGACCTTAATCACCAATTATCTGCCTGCGGGCTTCTTCGAGCGTATTTTTCAGCTCGACTTCCCGTATCGGTTTGACGATGTATCCTGCGGGATTGAGATCGAGTGCCCGCGAGCGCATCTTCAGGTCCGAATACGCGGTGATGAAGATCACCGGGAGGGCAAACTGCTCCTTGAGCATCCGGGCGGTGTCGATGCCGTCGATATCGCCCCGCAGGCGGATATCCATGAGAGCGATATCCGGTTTCGTATCGGCGGCGAGTTCGACCGCCTCTTCCGCGTTGTCCGCCACACCGGTCACTTCATACCCGAGCCGCCGGACCCGGTGTTCGATATCCATACCGATGATCGCGTCGTCCTCGACGACCATCACTTTCATTTTTTCCCTCATATCGCGTCTCCTCCCTCGTATTGGTGGTAGTCTGCCTTTCCTACGGGCGTTCGGTAAACTGGATCATGTAATTCGTGCCGTGGTTCACGGAGATCTCCATCGTCCCGTGGAGCTGACGGTCCACCAGCGTGGAGACGAGCATCAGGCCGATGCCCCGCTCCTCACCGCTGCGGTACGCTTCCGGCATCCCCACTCCATTGTCCTTCACCGAGATGACCACCCTGCCGCCGTCGTCCTTGACGATGGTGATCGCAATATGGCCGGACTGGCCCTCGACGAAGGCGTGCTTGATGGCATTGGTGACGAGTTCCGATACGATGAGCCCGAACGAGACCGCCGTATCGAGTCCGATGACCACACCCGGTGCGTTGACCGAGAAGGTGATGTTGTCACCGACCCGGAAGGTCACGAACAGGGAGGTGACGAGATCGTTGACATAGTCCTCCACATTGACATGCATGTGATCCGGCGATTCGTGCAGATTGTCGTGGACGAGAGCGAGCGCCTCTATACGTGACTGCGCCTGCTGGACAATCCGCTGTGCCTTCGGGTCCTCCACCTCGGAGGTCTGGAGGTTTATCAGGGATGATATCACCTGCAGGTTGTTTCTGATCCGCTGGTGGATCTCGGTGAGGAGCTCCTCTTTTTCGGCGAGCGCGAACTTGAGCTCCTCTTCGGTCCGTTTCAGGTCGGTGATGTTCTCGAGGATCACCGTCGCTCCCGGCTGACCGTCGTCGAAGACCGTCGGAATCAGTTTGATCAAAAAGTAAAATGCTTCCCCGTCCGACTCCCACCAGAGCTCACGCGAGAGATCCTGTCCACGGAGCACCTCCTCGAAGATATGCACATCAATGGCGTCGGTGAGAACCGGCAGATCCCGATCCAGTACCGAGATGCCGATCAGCTCGTCCCTCGACATGCCCGAAAACTCAACGTAGTTGTCATTCGTCTGGACAATGCGCAGCATGGAGTCCATGACGATGATGCAGTCGGAGGAGAAGTCAAGCATCGCGGATATCGGTACCCTCTGCGAGAGGAAGTAGACCTTGGCGACCCCCACCGAGCGCATGTCGACATGGCCCGAGACGAGCAGCATGTTCAGGTATTTCGATACCGAATTGCGGTTCATGTTGAGCATGCGGGAGATATCGGTGATGGAGAGGCCACGCGGCTCATTCTTTAAGAGCTCCTTCACCCTGGCGAGCTCCCGCTTGCTCTCATCTATTTCCAGAGACACTCTGCTGTACGCTCCTATTACAGGAATATTGACGGTTCTGCTATATAATGATGTTTCATATTGATAGGCAATACTGAACTGGTATTGCACACGCTATTCCACGCAATACCCGATGCAAACGGTGGTTTGACTTAATTATTTCGCGTATTCGCACGTATATGGAGTTGTTTTTAATATTGAAACGCCAATCATATTATATGCAGGATAAGAGGGAGCAGACGGGTGCACCCCCCTCCTCCCGGCGTAAAACATTTGACATATGGTTTGCCCTCATTATCCTTTTCAGTGCCATATCGATCGTGATCATCTATTATGGCATCTCCATCGGGACGACGAATCTGACATCCTATCTCTTTTTAATCCCGATCATCTTCGTCGCCAACCGGTATCCCGAGCGGGGTATCGCCTTCTCCTTCATCGTTGGCCTTCTCCTCGTTGCCATCTACTACCCTCTCGTCCCCTCCCTCGAGGACGCCTACCTGATATTCGTCAACTCCGTCGTCCTCGTCGGCACGGGAACGGTGACAAGCCTCCTCTCACGCGAACTCTCCAAGGAGAAGGGACGCTACGAATCGATCTTCACCACCTCGCAGGCAGGTATTCTTCTCGTCGACAAGAAGACGCTCGAGATAAAGGAGGTCAATGACCGGTTTGCCCGCATGGTCTCGTTCTCCCCGGATGAACTCGAAGGTCATTCCCTCAGCCTCATCTGGGAGGACTTCACCGAGATGGAACGGTTCTTTTCTGTCATTTCAGATATACAGGCCGCTTCCGACGTCGAAACCCGTTTCAAGTCCCGCACGGGGAAGAGCAGGGACTTTCTCATCTCTGTGGGGGCCGGTTACGGGTCGACCTTCGTCCTGACCGCAACGGACATCACGGACAGAAAGGTTGCGGAGAGAGAACGGGAGCAGGAGCGTATCCGCGCCCAGACCTATCTCAATACCGCCGGGGTGATGCTCTTCGTCGTTCGCTCCGATCACCAGATCAGCCTCGTCAATTACAAATGTGCCGAAGTTCTCGGGTTCCGGGAGGCGGAGCTCATGGGCCGTAACTGGTTTGAAAATTTCGTCCCCCGCGAGTACCGCGATCTCCAGCGCCGAAAATTCAATGCCATCATCACCGGGAGTTCGAGCATCAGCGACGACTTCGAACACCCCGTGATGACACCGAAGGGCGAGCGCATCATTGCCGGGCACTTCACCCCGCTGCGTGAAGGAAACGGGCTCATCACCTCGGTCCTCTTCTCGGCGGAAGACGTAACCGAGGCGCGGAAGATGCAGCACGAGCTCATCCTCTCCGAGGAGAATTATCGTACCCTCTTCGAGGCCGGCAGTGCCGCAACGGCGATCCTCGAACATGACGGCACGCTCTCCCTTGTCAACTCACGGTTCGAACGGATGACGGGCTACTCGAAGTACGAGATCGAGGGACGGATGAAATGGAACGATTTCATGTACGACAGGGAGAATTCCCCCGACTTCACGCTGCCTCTTGGCGGCGAACCGTTCGGAACCGGCTCCCCCATCGAGTATGAAATGCGGATCAAAAACCGGAAAGGCGAGCCGCGGGACATCGTGGTCACCACCTCCCCCATTCCCCAGACGTCACGGTATATCACCTCCATCCTGGACATCACCCGCAGAAAACAGAGCGAAGACGAACTGCGGGCGTCCCTGAAGGAGAAGGAGGTGCTCCTCAAGGAGGTCCACCACCGCGTCAAGAACAACATGCAGGTGATCTCCTCGCTCGTTTCGCTCCAGTCGGACAAGATCACCGACAAGGACATGCTCGAACGGCTCCGGGAAACCGAGAACCGGGTTAAATCCATGGCACTCGTCCACGAGTCGCTGTACCAGTCGGAGAACCTCGCAGAGATCGATCCGGCAAAGTACCTGAAGATCCTTGCAGAGGAGGTCATCTCCTCCTATGCCCTCGAAACCGACGTAGAACTCGAGTTTGATATCGACGTCCCGCTCCTTGATATCGACAACGCCCTCCCCTGCGGTCTCATCATCAACGAACTCGTCTCCAATTCCCTCAAACACGGCTTCAAGGGAAGGGCACACGGAACGATCTCCATCGCGATGCACGAGGAGAACGGGGAATACCTGCTGACGGTCAAGGACGACGGCGTGGGCCTCCCGCCCGACTTCGACGTAACAGCCCTCGACTCGCTCGGCATCCGCCTCATCAATGTCCTCACCCGCCAGATGCGTGGCACCATCGCCATCGAGACCGGCGGACCGGGCGGCTCGTTTACCTTCCATATACCGGCGCCGAAACGGTAAGAAACGGAGACGAACCCCCGTTTGAGAGCTCAGCAGGAAGGACCGCTCCTGCCGAAAACGGAGAATGCAATAGACAATGCAAAAAGGGGGGGCTTTTCGCCCGATCGTCAGGATACCTGGAATTTATGTTTCGGTAAGGTTCCGGAGAAACCGGATGTGCAGCCGGAGATCGCCCCCGAGCTCGGGATGAAACGATAGTGCCATGTGCTTTCCCTGTATCGCACCGACCACATGGTCGGCCCGGCAGAGGACCGTTGCCGCAGGGCCGACCGACTCGACCACGGGTGCACGGATAAAGTACCCCGCGAATGGCTCCGGCTCTCCCTCGATTGCAATCGGCATCTCACAGGAGTCGCGCTGTCGCCCGAAGGCGTTGCGGGCAACCGTAATGTCCATGAGGCCCAGCGGTTCGACGCGGGGATCGTCGACCGCTGATGCGACGAGGACCATCCCCGCACAGGTCGCAAAGATGCCGCCACGGAAATCCTTCAGCGGCTTTCGCATCCCATTCTTCGTGATCAGGCGGCTGATGGTCGTCGATTCCCCACCTGGAATCGCGATTGCATCACAACGGGGGATATCCTCTGCATCGCGGAGGGGGAAGACCTCCCCCTCGAGGCCGAGCCCGGCCAGCGCCGCTTCGAAGGCACGGATATGTTCGCTCACGTTTCCCTGGAGGGCCAGGACGCCGATTCTAATTCCCACGGAACCGGAGCACCTCATGCTCGGGGAGGGTGTGGACATCGAGTCCGGGCATCGCCTCGCCGAGGCCCTTTGAGATCTCGGCGAGCCGGGATGCATCGGTAAAGTTGTTGACGGCCGCAACGATGGCTTCTGCCATGCGCCTCGGTTCTTCGGACTTGAAGATGCCGGAGCCGACAAAGACGCCGTCGCAGCCGAGCTGCATCATCAGCGCCGCATCGGCGGGGGTGGCGATACCGCCGGCGGAGAAGTTGACGACCGGAAGGCGGCCGAGATCGCGGCACTCCGCGAGGATCTCGTACGGCGCCTCGAGGGCGCGGGCACGGGCGGCAAGCTCCATGTCATCCATGCCCTGCAGTTCGTGGATGCCGGAGGTGATCGCCCGCATGTGGCGGACCGCCTCGACGACGTTGCCGGTGCCGGCCTCGCCCTTTGTCCGGATCATCGCCGCTCCCTCGTTGATACGGCGGCATGCCTCGCCAAGATTCCTCGCACCACAGACGAACGGCACGGTAAATGCCTTCTTATCGATATGGTATTCCTCGTCTGCGGGAGTGAGCACCTCCGATTCGTCGATCATATCGACGCCGAGGGCCTCAAGGATCCGGGCCTCGACAAAGTGCCCGATCCGTGCCTTGCCCATGACCGGGATGGAGACGGCATCGATGATCTCGGCGACCTTCACCGGGTCGGCCATACGGGCCACGCCACCCGCTTTCCTGATGTCCGCCGGCACCCGCTCGAGTGCCATGACCGCAACTGCGCCCGCCTCCTCGGCGATGACGGCCTGCTCGGCATTCACCACATCCATGATGACGCCGCCCTTCTGCATCGAGGCAAAACCCCTCTTGATAAGTTCGGTCCCGAACCTGAGCTCTTCCAGTTTCATTGCGACTATTGCGTTGTCCATGATCGCTTATAAAGAAGAGGGAACCACCATCCCGTCAACAACGGATCACGGAAGAATGGCGGGCAGCAGGCCAGCAATCAGGGCGAGAGTTGCGATGAGAAGAGTGCAGAGCACCGCCCCCACAAGGGTGGCGCCGCGGACCGCCGCGACGATCTCGTCGCCTGCCCCGGCGAGGGGCCGGTCCGGATCGCCTATGGTATAGACGCCCTTCTTCTCGAGACGCACCCCGACCCCGCCCGCGACAAGCGACATTGTCACCCCGCCATTGAAGCCGGGACGGTTTTTCCGGTCCCGCCGGAAGATGCGAAGCGCCGCCCGCCCCCGACCCCGTCCGGCGAACCAGATGAGGAGGCAGAGCCCCGCACAGCGTGCCGGCAGATAGGAGAGGACGTCATCGGCCCGGGCGGGGAACCACCCCAGGCGGGCACGCTCGTCGCGGTACCCGAGCATCGCGTCCATCGTGTTGACCGCACGGTAGCAGGCCGCCCCGCCGAGACCGAAGATTGCGAAGAAGAGGAGCGGGGCAATGATCGAATCGGTGAGATTCTCCGTCATCGACTCGTATGCCGCCGAGAGGACCTCGTCGTCCGTCAATGCGCCGGTATCCCGTGAAACGAGCATGCCGACCTCCTCCCTGCCGCCCCCGGCGGCAACCGCCTCTTCGACGGTTGTCACGTGCTCCTCGAGACAGCGCCACGCAAGGCAGAGTTTCAGGGCAAAAGGACCGGCAATGACGAGATATAATACCGGCGCATATGTCTGGAAGAACCAGAAGGGGAGCGTGAAGACGGCAGCGGTGCAGACGCCCATCACGATGCCCGCACTCCGCTGGAGGGCGGGCGGCCAGACGGCGGGACGGCCCCACCATCCGATGAAACGGCCCAGCCATGCAACCGGGTGCCACCGGTTCGGCGGGTCCGAAAAGAGACGATCGACCCCGAGCGCCAGCCAGAGGACTAGCGCCTGGACGACCATGCAGCGGCGACCCCGAGGATCATCAGGACATAGGCGACGTAGTTATAGATCTCCGCCTCCGTCACGAACCAGAGTATGTACAAAAAGATCGACAGGGCAACGGTGAGCACTACCGGGAGCAGCTGCATCACCGGCACCGCACGGTCGTGCTCGGGTCTATCGAGGTCGGGAAGATCAGGCGATTCGGAGAAATCCTTCGGTGCGGGCGGGCGGATCACCTCAATCTCGCACTGCTCCGCATGCATTCCGTACCCGACGATCACCTCGACGATAAAGGTCCCCTCGGGCGCGAATTCCTTGATCGGGATCTTGATCTTCTGGAAGTCCGGAACATAGATATTTGCGTGGAAGAAATCCGTGAATTTATTCCCGTTGACGGCTCGAAGGGTGAGGTGCATGGGGGCACCATGGTTCATGAACTTGATATACAGGTTCTCTCCCGCCGCGACACGGGTGATCTTCGGAACCTCGACAGAATTAATATGACGGTTGTTCAGGTGTATCGTACACGGTTCTCCCATTCTCATACCTCCTCTTATTCATCCCCGCACTCTGACCCCGGCGGGAGCAGATTCGGAATACCCTCCCGTACGGGGTATTCTGCCCCGCAGGCGGTGCAGATCAGCGTTCCCTCGACGATGTCCTCCTCGCCGTCCTCCAGGACCGCCTGTTCGGTCACGGTGAGGGTAAAGCCCCCGCAGCAGACCGGGCAGCAGAGGATCTTCATCGTCGATATCCGCATCGTCCTACCTCAGGTCGATGATCTGTGACATCTCGGGTCCGGTGGAGATGAGTTTGATCGGGACTCCGATGTCCTCCTCCGCCTTGCGGAGGAATTCCTTTGCCTTTTCGGTGAGCTGTTCGTATTCGGTCGCCCCATAGCATGCCTCGTCAACGTTGTCGATGCCGGTGATCGCCGCAATGGTGCATCCGTTGATCATGGCGGAATACCGTGCCATCGTCCCGTCCCAGCACCCAATCCGACGTTCACGGTGGGTGACGGTGCCGAACTCCTCGATGCCGAGAGCATGGGACTCCTCACGGGTCATCTCGGTTCCGAAGGGCCCTTCGCCCACGCGGGTCGGGTATGCCTTGAAGACCACGATCACATCGTCGATGCGGGTGGGGCCGACCCCGTTGTCCGCGGCAATCTGCGACGCCGAGGTGTCCTTGGAGGTGACGAAGGGGTAGGTGCCGAAATAGAGGGAGATCCCGAATCCCTGTGTTCCCTCCAGGATGACGTTCTCGCCCCGGTCGAGTGCCTGGTTGATCTCGAGCGGAACATCTATCGTATATTTTGCGAGTTCGGGATTGTCCTTTGCCTGCTGTGCGATCCTCTGCACCCGGTCGACATTTGCCGGCCCGCACCCGGTACCGGTGGTCCCGATCTTCTTCGAGAGGTAGGCGTCCGCCTTGTCCTGCTCGATGTGTTTGGGCTCGATGATCGAACAGCGTCCGTCGACGAAAATGCGGCCTTCCACGCCGACATACTCGATCTCCTGCCTGAGTACATCAGGGTTGACCAGCACCCCGGTACCGATGAAGAGACGGGCATCCGGGTAGACAAAACCGGAGGGAATCATCCTGACGCCGTATTCCTTCTCCCCAACCTGAACAGTGTGGCCCGCGTTGGGTCCGACCCCCCCGCGGGATATTATTGTGGGCTTATCTTTGTGGGCAACATGGGCGACGATTTTGCCCTTTCCCTCATCCCCAAAAAATCCACCGACTATGATAGTACAGCTCATTCTTCAATCATGTAGAGATAGGAAAAGGGGGATGATAAACCTTACAATGCGAGATGCCCCGGGAGGGAAAAAACGCATCTGCGCCGGTTCTCCAGTGGAAATCAAGGGGTTGACCCAAACCGAAAGTGTTTATTTTCTCAGTCTGCGACGGTTCAGCAACCTGATTAATCAGGTTGATCCCTCCCGGTTATTCCGACATCATCCGTTCTTACGAAAAGCAGTGGATCGTAACACCAGAAAGAAAACCGGGCACATGTGTCGCCGAACCGCGCCCCCCAAAAAGAGGAAAGTTCCAGTGGAAATCAAGGGGTTTGCGGGCCCTGAAAGTGTATTCTGACACTACTTTGTATACAAACCGGCCAATGGCAAAGGCTGCCATACAGCTGACTTTTTACGCCGACCACCGGACATCCGATTCCGCGGTTGCCATGGCAGGGCGTGGCGGCCCCCTCGCCCCCCACAAGCATCGTATCGGCACCACGATCGCCCCCCCCGAAGGGGGAGAACCCGCCATCGGCATTCGTAAATAAAAAAAAGCAGGCGGAGAAGGGATTACAGCGTCTCCAGAAACTCCCCAATCCTATCGACGGCGGTTCTCAGGTCGTCGCGGGAGACCGCGTACGCGCAGCGGAGGTGCCCCTCCGCCGCCGGGCCGAAGACGCTGCCCGGGACGACCGCGACATGCTGTTCGGTGACGAGACGTTCGGCAAACTCGACATCCGATATGCCGGTATCACGGACGGACGGGAAGGCATAGAAGGCGCCCTTGGGCATATGGCAGGGAAGACCGATGCGATTGAGACCGCGAACGAACATGTTGCGCCGCATCTGGTACTCGGTCACCATCTCCTCCCGCGCGATGTCTCCGCCCCTGAGGGCACCTACCGCCGCGTACTGCGACATCGTAGGCGCCGAGAGCATGATGTACTGGTGGATCTTGAGTGCTGCATCGCAGAGCTCCCTGGGTGCGCATATATACCCGATACGCCATCCGGTCATGGCGTACGCCTTGGAGAACCCGTTGATGAGGATCGTCCGATCCCGAAGCTCCGGGATCTCCGCCGCCGAGGCCATCTCCCCTTCGTAGGTGAGCTCGGTGTAGATCTCATCCGAGATGACCATCAGGTCATGGTCGACGACGACATCAGCGATAGCCCGGTAGTCGTCATGAGACATCACGCCGCCCGTCGGGTTGTTCGGGAAGTTGATGAGAAGCGCCTTCGACTTCGGGGTGATCCGCTCCATGAGAGTATCGGGCGTCATCCGGAACTCATCCTTCGCCTGGCAGGGGACCAGCACCGGCGTTCCGCCGGCGAGCATCACGCCCGGTCCATAGCTCACATAGCTCGGATCGCCGATGAGGATCTCATCCCCGGGGTCGGTCACCGCCCGGATGGCAACGTCGAGCGCTTCCGATGCTCCGGTGGTCACCATCATCTCGGTCGAGGGGTTGTACGTGACGCCGAACCGGCGCTTGAGATAGCGCCCGATCTCCTCGCGAAGGGCCGGGAGACCGCGGTTGCTGGTATAGGCCGTCTGGCCCTGTTCAATGGAGGCGATGCCCGCCTGGCATGCAACCCAGGGAGTGGAGTAGTCGGGTTCGCCGACGCCCAGGGAGATGACGTCGTCCATCTCCTGCACGATATCGAAAAACCGGCGGATGCCCGACGGCGGGATGGCATGCGCACGCTGTGAAATAAAGTCTCTCATCACTTACCAACCTCTTTCGCTAAAATGAGAAGGGAAGCCGTTCGCCTTCCTTTCGTTCAAAGAGAATACGCCCGTTCTCCTTGTACGTCTTCATCACAAGAATGGTGGCGGTCTCGCGTATCTGGTCGAGGGTTGCGATCTCCTCGGACACAAACCTCGTGATCTCCTGGAGATTTCTCCCGGTGACGAGGAGCTCAAAATCATAGACCCCGCTGATCAGGCGCAGCGAACGGACCTGCGGGAACCGTGCGATACGTTCGGCGATGCGGTCGTAGCCGAAATCGCGCTCGGGGTTCACCTTGAGGTTGACGGTGGCGGCGGCGGTGTCCTCGCCCGCCTTCTCCCAGTCGATACTTGCACAGTATGCCCGGATGACTCCCGATTCCTCGAGTGCCGCAATCCGTGATTCAACCTCCTCTTCGTCAAGGTCCGCAAGCGCTGCAATCTCACGGACATCCATCCTGCCGTCCTCCTCAAGGATGCGGAGGAGCAGCCAGTCTTTGGCGTCCATTGTACTCACCTGAATAAGTTCTTGAACCGGGATATATCAATCTGATTCAGACGGGCATCCTCGAACCGTGAATCCTCCCGGAGTGTCTCGAGAATTTTGCGTGTCCCCGCGCCGAACCACATCTCCTTCGTCCTCCCGTACCGCCCCCGTGAGACGAGGCGCGCCTTGATCACACCGAGCATCGTCAGCTCGGAGATGAGGTCGGTGATACGCCGGTGCGTCAGGACATCAAGGTCAAGCGCCTGGGCAACCTCGCGATAGACCTGGACCACCTCGCCGGAGGTGAAGACCTGTTTGCCCATCTCGGGAAAGAGCAGCATCGCATAAAGGACCGCCTTCGACTGCGTGGGAAGGGTCTTGATGCCCTCAATCAGGCTGTCCGCATCGATCTTTCGCTGTGCCGCACGCACATGTTCCTCGGTCACCCCGGCCGCGTTTTCCCGTTCGGCAAGTTCCCCCGAGACCCTGAGAAGGTCGAGCGCCCGCCGGGCATCTCCGTGCTCCTGGGCGGCAAGGGCGGAACAGAGGGGAATCACTCCCTCCTCGACGACATTCTCGTGGAATGCCTGATTGGCACGCTGCTGGAGAATATCGACGAGCTGCGGAGCGTTATACGGCGGAAAGACGATCTCCTCCTCCGAAAGCGAGGAGAGAACCCGGTGATCGAGAAAACTCGTAAAGAGCAGGTCGTTGGAGATGCCGATCATGCAGACGCGGGCATTTTTGAGTTCCGAGTTGATACGGGTGAGATTGTAAAGCGTCTCGTCCCCTGATTTCTTGACGAGCTTGTCGATCTCGTCGAGAACTATGATATGGACCCCGCCGATTGCCTCGATGAGATTCCTCAGTTCATGGTACACCTGATCGGTCGGCCACCCCGTCATCGGGATCTTCGAGGAGGGACGGTCCGACGAACGTCCTTCGTCGTCCTCGAGGGTCGCTGCAATCTGGGCGAAGACCCGGTACTGGGTGTCGATGATCTCGCAGTTTAAGTGGATGACATTGCATTCCACACCGATACTCCCGCAGGCCTTCTCGAGTTCCGCACCTACATAGCGGACCGATGCGGTCTTGCCGGTTCCCGTCTTGCCGTAAATCAGTATGTTTGAAGGGGTTTCTGCACGGATGGCCGGCGCAAGGATCGAGGCAACAGTATCCATCTGCGGCTGCCGGTGCGGGAGAATCGATGGACGGTACGAGTGGCGAAGAACCTCCCGCTCCTTAAAAATTGTCTGATTTGTAAGATATTTTTCAAACAGTCCCATCGAGGATGCACCGCTTCCACCCGGAGCGGGTGGGGTTCCGGCATCGTCAGTAAATCCCGAAAGGGACATATTCCCCTGATCATCTTCAATATTTTCCCCCATCTGGTTCACTGGCACGACCTCCATATCGTGTCGATATCAATTCATGATGCACGAAACTACTTAAGGTACGTGAATTGGGTGAAAGGGGCATCAGAATCATACCCGGAAGAAGTGTCTCAACCCCTTTATTTCCAGTGGAAAAATATTCAGGTTTCTGTTTTAATTTCGGGGATACCCGTTGAAATACTAATTTTTTGATGAGGGGCCGAGAGGGTGCCTCCCCAAAATGGGATGTCCAGCGCCCATCAAAGCGATGATACCTGTGGTGAGAGTGGGGATCAAGGACTTTGGTTCCGCTCATCATTGTGTGCGCGCTTTTTCAGGGTGGGGGAGGGGGTCAGCCATTGAGGGGATGCCTCTCATATTCATCGATCATCCATCAGGGTGCTGTTGATTTCCGGAAGGGTTTATCCGTCTGACGATGCAAACGGCGGAACAGTCCGACTCATGGAACATGGCAGGGACATGGACCGGCAGGAGCCTCGAAGAAGCGATGATCATTCCAGGGAGGGTGAATGATGGCGGTGAACTGAATTTTTATGAAATTGCAACCTTGCCGGAACTGTGATCACCCCCACCCCTTTGTTTCCACTGCAACAATAATTTGGCTCCATGAGAAGACCTGACGGTATCTTCTTCATATTACCTGAGAATAGTCAATGAGTGATCTCCATTTGTTCATATTTATCCTGTTTGATCCGAAGCGGCGAAGTACGAAAGCGGGCGTGATGTATTCAAAATTGTAAAATATAGGTTGTGTGATAAAAATATAGCAACAAATAAAGCTATAAATTAAATTTTAATCGATATTTAAGCTTTAATTTTCTTCAAGCATTCTCATTTTTCGCTGCAACCTGGGCTGCATGGATGGATTTCCATTCCAGTGGAAATGATGGGGTCCCCCCCCTTTTTTCTTGTCTGACGCGCGAAAAATATCGTGGTTTGGAGGAGATCGCGCACCCGTGCCCCATCCATTTTTCCTCAATTTTCGCGAATTGATCCATTCTCTCCCCCTCCGTTTTCCTCCCGCGCCGGCGTATACCTGATCCATTCGTCCTTCGGGATGGCATTTTTCAGTGATGCGCCGGATTTTTTTCACGGGACACATCCCCTGCCATGATTCACTTCCACCCCATGTCAGGGAATCGGTCCCGGTTCATTTTGGTGAGGATGGATATCCGGTTCCCCCGGTTCACCGACGGGACCTCCCATCCTCTCTTATTGCATCGGCGCTTTCAGATCCGACTCATATATATCGCGATTGCACCAAATTCCCAGTATGGATCCATCTCACATTCAGGACATCACCCTCACGGCGGCAGTCATTACCGTCTCTACCTCACGTGATGTTGCGACGGACGGTTCGGGGGCGCTCATTAAGGAGCGGTTTGCAGCATCCGGCATCCCAATCGGCTACTATGCAGTGGTTCCGGACGATATCCGGGCCATCCGGCAGGCGCTCACCACTGCATTTTCGGCATCCTGCAATGTCGTCGTCGTCAACGGCGGGACGGGCATCACCCATGACGACTGCACCATCGAGGCGGTCGCCCCGCTCTTCGAGAAGACCATCGACGGATTTGGCGAACTCTTCCGTCTGCTCTCGTACGAGGAGGTCGGCACCCGGATGGTCCTTTCGCGTGCCATCGCAGGTATCATCGATAAAAAAGCGGTCTTCTGCACCCCCGGTTCGACCGCTGCCGTGCGACTCGCAATGGATGCCATCATCCTTCCCGAAGCACGCCACATCATCACCCACGCGTCGAAATAGACCACCGGGACCATTCCGGGACAGGCAGCTCCGGGTCCGGGCGTGAAGATGGCAATCACGGTGGTGCCCGGCGGCCGGACCGTCGATACGACTTTTTCCGGGCGTCCTCTCCATCCATATCAGATGAGAACGCTGCGCCGCCGGGAAGGCGGACGCCCGGTGATGGTACAGGTACTTACGGCCATGAAAAAGAGAAAAAAGTTCAATTGGACCAATGCTTCGCCCCGTCTGCCCGGATTCCAGGATAATTTTTTTCGAGCGCCCGTCTGCCCGCCATCGCGGATCAGCGGTAGACCTCAAGGAGCGCCACCCGCTCGATGACAAGCTCTGCAAACCGTTCCGGCCCGACGATGGCCTCCTCTTCCGGGGAAATTCCGTAGAGTCTGCGGAGGCGTTCGCGTTTTGCGGGGGTGAGCTCTTCCCACCCCTCGGCCTCATCGTCATGGAAGGTCATGATACCTGCGAGAGCGGCGGATGCCCCGCCCGACGGCGGGCAAATGACGACAAAGAGACGGCATATGCCGGTATGAATGCCGAAACGGGTCGCTTCGTTGCACTGGCGGGTCGCCCCCGTCCAGAGGAGTGTCTCCATCTCGAAGCTGTTTGCGACGGGAGTCTCTTCCACATAGAAGGACCGTACCGCGTGGGCGAGCGCCGCCCGAACATGTGCCTCTCCGGCAACACGGTCGGCATCGATGCAGATGACGGCGCTTCCCTCCGCGTCTGCGATGGTCCTGACCGCCGCAAGGAATTCTGCTTCATTCGTGATCTCGGCGCATGCGTGCCGGATTTCGTATTGTATCCCGGTTGACGGATTCATCTTTCTTGTCCCCTATGAATGATCCCCGAAGGAAAAAAGGGATGCCTGGCCGTTGCGGGGGTCATCGTCCCTGCCGTTCGAACTTCCCTGTTCTTCCACCCCACGGGTGTCTCCGCTCCGTTTCCGTTGTTTACCATCCCTTGTCACGGCAGAGACGGATGGTTCACCGGTGCCCCCCGCAGGCCCGCCTTGCCGGCCTTTCCCTGAGCTTCCGCTCGCAATTTCCCGGATCGCCGATTCGGCGACCTTTCTCCCGATGATTGCACCGACCTTCTCGACGCCCGCGGCAACGATGGCCGCGGGCGTCGTCATCCCGTTCGTATACAGGCGGCGGGCACGCACCCGTCCGATGCCGCGGATCCGCACGAGCGGGATGAGTTCTTCCTTGACGCCGTGCCTGACCCTGAGTTCCGCAGCTGCGATCGCCTCGTCGTGGACGGGGGCCATCAGGTGTGCAAGGCGGCTGCCGGCATGAACGAGCCACCCAACTCCCTCGACCACATTGTAGATATCCCCCGGTCCGACACCGTAGCGTTCGCAGACCGTCTCCTCGCCGACCTCGTCCATCCAGTCCAGCAGGAGCATCGTCGTCTTCAGCGCGCGGAAGAATTCTTCCATTTCGGTGTAGGAAAATTCGCCCCAGAGCTCGTCTTCGTGGGCATAGTAGAACCGCTCGAGCATCTCCATGTCGTTTTTGCGCACATACAGGGTGTACATGTCGGGGGTCGTACAGAGGAGCTGGAGAAGCCCCGCTACCGACCAGTCATTATGTTCGCGGAGCCCCTGGGTGATGATCTCCGCGGAACGGGGGTCGATGTAGAGGCGGGAGGTGAGATTGCCGTATTCGGTGGCGTTCATACGCCCGTTCAGGTCCGTGATCATCTCCGCCTCCGTGAGAAATGCGACAGAACGATCGACGATCCGCTGCAGCAGCCGTTCCTCGCCGTGCTGGTGGGCATAGAAGGTCTTTTTCAGAAATGCCATAAGGCCCTCGCGGTCCCGGACGAAGCGGGTTGCAATCAGCGAGAGGATGTGGGTGGTGAGCACCCCTTCGGAGGAGGACCGCGAGGAGACATCCTCATCGGGTGCGGTACAGTACTCCTCGAAGAGATCGTAGACGGCGTCCTCGCTCTTTGCGATGAGAACCGCCTCACCGTAGGGGTCCAGGTGCGGCCGCCCAGCCCTTCCCGCCATCTGGCGGTACTCCCGGACCGGGATGGGCGTCATCCCCGCTCCGGCGGAGAAACGGAGATAGTCGCGGATGATTACCCGGCGGGCCGGCAGGTTGAGGCCTGCGGCAAGTGTCGGGGTGGAGGAGATGACCCGGATGGCCCCCTCGCGAAAGCCCTGCTCCACGAGCGAGCGCTGGGCGGGCGTGAGCCCGGCATGGTGGAACGCCGCCCCGTGGCGGACGCAGGTGGCCAGAATCCGCCCCATATCCGTTTCGGCCGCCGATTCGAGGCGGGTTGCAAGCTCCTGAAGGGCGGGCTCATCGATTTTCAGCGCCTGAGCGGCCCGTTTGGCGTACGCCTCGGCATTGCGCCGGGAGGAAACGAAGACCAGGCACTGCCCGCCATCCGCGACGCAGTCGAGGAGGAGATTGACATCCTCGTGTTTGGTAGTTGCGGGGTACTCCCGCCGGTCGCCGTCGAAGTAGATGGTGTCGCGGTAGGCGACCCCCTCCCGGAGATCGACCGGCCTCCAGTCGGAGGTGACGAGGTCGGCGTCGAGCCACCCGGCAAGTGTCGAGGGGTTGCCGATAGTGGCGGAGAGGGCGATCACCTGCATCGCCGGGTTCATGTGCCGGAGTTTGGTGATCACCATCTCGAGGGTGGGTCCGCGGTCCTCGGAGTCGATGAGGTGGACCTCATCCACGACGAGGAGGGTTACGTCCCGCAGCCAGGGAGCACCGTTTCGCAGCAGCGAGTCCACCTTCTCCGACGTGGCGATGATGATGTCATTTCGGCCGAGGTAGGCGTCCCGGCGGTCGAGGTCGCCGGTCGCCACCCCGACCGAGGCGCCCTTGCCGGAAAAATCGCTGTACTTCTCGGAGGCCAGCGCCTTTAAGGGGACAATGTAGAGAGAGCGCCCTCCCTGCGCCACGTGGGTGTGCATCGCCATCTCCGCTATCAGGGTCTTTCCCGATGCCGTGGGGATGGCAACAAGGAGGTTTGCCCCGGTGAGAAGGCCCTTCTCCACACATGCTGCCTGCGGGGGATAGAGGTTCTCAATCCCCCTTGCGGTGTAGGCTCCGACCAGTTCAGCCGGGAGCGGCAGGTCCGAAATTTTCATCAATACCCCTTTTTTTCCACTTGAAAACGCAGGATTAGGGTTTTTTCAGGAATCCCCCGGGTCTCCTCCGGATTCATCTCCAGTGGAAATAATCCTTATCTGCCCGTGATTTTGGGTTTTGGAGGTGAAAAAAACCCTGTTTTCGGAAAGGTCAAAACCAAAATATATTTATAGTAAATCTCATCAATTTACCTAATTCCGGTCTGTTTCCTTCTTCTCTCCGTTTACGCTCTCAATAATAATATTCAAACATATCCGCCTTTTGTTCCTTGCGTTTGCGGTCAAGGAAGGAGAAGACGGTCGCATGCGGAAGCCCCTCGACGAGCATCTCCACAGCCTCGCTGACGATCTTTACCTGGTCGAAGGTGCCGATGATGGCGACCGTCTTTCCATGGACGGAGACGAGGGCACCGGTCATGTCCTCAATCTGTTCGCGGGCCCTGCCGTTCTTGCCGATGATGCGGCCGCGGAGGCGTTCCATCTGTTTCGGTGTCGAGCAGACGCCGGACAGGTCGATGATGTCGAGGAGCAGGTCCTCCTCTTCGAGGAGGGTGTACGCACGTTCAGGCGAAAATCCACGGTTAATGGCCCGCACGAGTTCGGTCGTCCGCATGACGGCGACGGCATCCTCGCCGTCGATGGTGACAATCCCTTCATCGGAGTTGACCGTCAGGTTCGTGTCGGTGAGTTCTTCGATCTGACGTTTGGTTGCCCCGCCCTTTCCTATGAGGACAGCGACGCGGCTGGCGGTGATTTTTATATCGGTGGTGGTCATGTCGGGTTATCCCCTTGAAATCTGATCACTATGGGGCGGGGAAGGAAATAATGGTTGGCGGCTGGGCAATTCGCGCGCATCCCCGTTTTATGCGCGAATGATCCCTTCCTCCCGCTCATGTGCAGCGGTAGAACTATATAATATACAGGGAATAGGGGGGGTTTTGAACTAACCGAATCTTCTTCATATAGTATTACAAAAAGGGTCATGTACTTCAGCATTACTGCGATTCATGAAAAATTACTGAAGAACTCCCGGAGTTGCCTTTCATGGAAGAAACCCAGGAAGAATATAAAAAGATGAATATTAAAGTTAGTGTCAAAAATTTGACGAAAATTTTTGGAAAAAAACCGGAAGATGCCCTCGCGCTCATTGAGCAGGGGAAGAAAAAAAAGGAAATTCTGGAGGAGACACAACAGAATGTGGCGCTCCGCTCTGTTTCATTTGATGTCTATGAGGGAGAACTGTTCGTTCTCATGGGACTGTCCGGTTGTGGGAAATCAACTCTTCTGCGTTGTATCAACCGGTTGATCGAACCGACCAGCGGCTCCGTCGAGATTGACGGGGTGAACATCGTCGGGATGGGGGAGGATGACCTCAGAGAGCTGAGGCGGAGGAAGATCGGGATGATCTTCCAGAGTTTTGCCCTTCTTCCGCACCGGACGATTCTGGAGAATGTTGCCTTTGGACTTGAAATCCAGGGAATCCCCGCAGCCGAGAGGGAGAAAAAAGCTCAGGAGGCAATCGATCTCGTCGGGTTGTCGGGCTACGAGGGGAGCTATCCGTCCGGGCTTTCCGGGGGGATGCAGCAGCGGGTCGGGCTTGCCCGGGCGCTTGCAAGCGATGCGGATATCCTCCTGATGGACGAAGCCTTCAGTGCGCTCGATCCGCTCATCCGCCGTGATATGCAGGATGAACTCATTGAACTGCAGGCCCGCCTGAACAAGACGATCATCTTCGTCAGCCACGACCTCGACGAGGCGCTCAAACTGGGTGACCGGATCGCCCTCATGAAAGATGGCGCCATCGCCCAGCTTGGAACGGCAGAAGATCTGCTCCAGAATCCGCGCTGTGAATATGTGGAGAAATTCGTCGAGGATGTCAACCTCTCAAGGGTCCTCGTGGCAAAGGATGTGATGAAACGCCCCGAACCGCTCGTTCCGGTCGATTCAGGCCCGAGAAACGCCCTCCGTCTGATGGAGGAATGGGGTATATCAAGCGTCTTCGTCGCCGGCAAGGACCGTGTATTCCGGGGTCTGGTCACGGTGGAAGGCGCCGTCGAGGCCAAGAAATCGGGCCTGTCGCTGAAGGACGTGATGATCACCGACAGCCTCACGGTAGAACCGGATACTCCTGCCCTGGAACTGATGCCGATCATGGCGGAGACGCCCCATCCGGTGGCAGTCCTTGACAATGAGAGAAAGATCAAGGGGATCATCGTGCGCGGATCGCTGCTTGCCGGGCTGGCGCGGCTGGAGGTTGATGCCTGATGTCGGATATTCTCCCCGTCGGTGAAGCGGTCGAGGCGATCGTCGGCTGGATTGACGAGACCTTCGGGTGGCTGCTCGACGGGATTACGGCCGTCATGGACATCCTTGTCAGTGGATTTCAGGACGGGATGGCGGCGATTCCGCCGCTCCTTCTCATCGTCATATTCGCAGCCCTCGCATTCGTCCTTACCAAAAAGAACATCAAGATTGCGCTCCTCACCCTCTTTGGGCTCCTCTTCATCTATCTGCTGGATCTCTGGGCCGAGACCTTACTCACGCTTGCCCTCGTTATCACTTCAGCCGCGGTGACGCTTGCGATTGGCATCCCGCTTGGTATCCTCGCCTCGCGGTCTGCGGCCGTTGATGCGGCGCTTCGGCCCGTCCTCGACCTGATGCAGACGATGCCCTCCTTTGTGTACCTGATTCCCGCCGTCATCTTCTTCGGTCTTGGAAACGTGCCGGGGATGATTGCAACGATCATCTTTGCCATGCCGCCCGCCATCCGTCTCACCAATCTCGGGATCCGTCAGGTCCCGGTCGAGCTCATCGAGGTGACCGAGGCGTTCGGGGCAACGGAGTGGCAGAAACTCATCAAGGTGCAGCTTCCGGTGGCCATGCCGACGATCATGGCAGGGGTCAACCAGTGTATCATGCTTGCCCTCTCGATGACGGTCATTGCCGCGATGATCGGGGCCGCGGGATTGGGGCTCAATGTCCTCATGGGGATCCAGCGGGTCGATATCGGCGGTGGCTTCGAGGCGGGCCTCTGTATCGTCATCATCGCCATCATCCTTGACCGGATCACGCAGAATGTGATCAGCACCAGCCAGAATCAATAGAGGTATATATAGACCCCAACAAATTTTTCCATAAGTCAGTCCCGGACCGTTTCCGGCGGTTTTTTACTGACTAATTGGATGTGTTTATGTGCTAAATTCGAAATCGAAAAGAATCTTACTTGTTTTGTTAGTTTTGTTCTGTGGAATTCTTGTTGCCGGTTGTACGGACGAGACCGGTCCGGCAACCACCGAACCCACAGCAGAAGCCGCAAAGGAGGTCTCCATCGGCTACGTGCTCTGGGATTCAGAGATTGCAAGTACCAACGTGTTGAAGGCGGTCTATGAACAGGCCGGCTACGATGTCGAGCTGAAAGCCGTTGACGCGGGGCCCCTCTATCAGGCACTCGCCGACGGGCAGGTCGACATGAGCATCTCGTCATGGATGCCCGCCACCCATGCGGCCTACTGGGACACCTACGGGGATTTGATTGACATGGTCGGTCAGAACCTCCAGGGCGCAAAGATCGGCCTCGTGGTCCCGTCGTATGTGACCATCGACTCGATTGCAGAGATGAACGATGTCGTCGAGGAATTTGACGGAAAGATCATCGGCATCGAACCGGGTGCGGGTATCATGGCAGCGACCGAGACCGCCATCGAGGTCTATGATCTTGACTACACGCTCGTTGCATCGTCGAGTGCCGGCATGGCTGCCCAGCTCAGTGATGCCTATGCAGAGGGTGACTGGATCGTCGTTACCGGCTGGACGCCGCACTGGAAGTTTGTCCGCTTCGACCTGAAGTATCTCGATGACCCCGAGGGCGTCTATGGCGGCGAGGAGTACATTGCAAGCCTTGCCCGCATGGGCTTTGAGGAGGACAATCCCGAGGCCTATGCCATTCTTGAGCGTTTCTCGTGGGAGCCGCAGGACATGGAATCCGTAATGCTTGCCGTTGAAAGCGGAGAATCGCCCGAAGATGCCGCACAGGCATGGGTGGATGCAAATCAGGATACCGTCTCCTTCTGGATCAACGGATAATTTTCCAAATTTTTCTCTTTTTTGTAGGCCGCTGCATCAGGCAGGGCCGGCAGTGGCATATATATACGATCCGGTGATATGCCTCGGTACGTCGGGGCCCGGCCATTTCCCGCTGGCTGGTTTCTGGCATATGGATGTGATGAGAGTGATTAATCCAACATCAAAATTTTTGCTTCTGGCAGTTTTGGCCGTATTCTGTGGTATTTTCACGGCGGGGTGTACGGATGACGGGGGGGGCGGACCGACACCTACCGCGGCACCGGTTAAGGAGGTCAGTATCGGCTATGTGCTCTGGGATTCGGAGATCGCAAGCACCAATGTGGTAAAGGCGGTCTATGAACAGGCGGGCTATGACGTCGAGCTCAAGGCCGTTGACGCCGGTCCGCTGTACCAGGCACTCGCTGACGGACAGGTCGATATGTCGGTCTCCTCGTGGATGCCCGCCACCCATGCGGCCTACTGGGAGACCTATGGGGATGACATCGTGATGGTCGGTACCAACCTCGAAGGCGCCAAAATCGGACTCGTGGTTCCCGCCTATGTGACGATCGACTCGATCACCGAGATGAACGGTGTGGCTGATCAGTTCAATGGGGAGATCATCGGTATCGAACCGGGTGCCGGCATCATGGCGGCGACCGAGACCGCCATCGAGGTCTATGATCTTGACTATACCCTCGTGCCGTCTTCGAGTGCGGCGATGGCTGCCGAACTGAGTGATGCGTATGCAAATGGTGAGTGGATCGTCGTCACCGGATGGACGCCGCACTGGAAGTTCGTCCGCTTCGACCTGAAGTACCTCGATGACCCCGAGGGCGTCTACGGCGGCGAGGAGTACATTGCAAGCCTTGCCCGGATGGGCTTCGAGGAGGACGACCCTGAGGGATACGCCATCCTTGAGCGATTCTCCTGGAACGCAGAGGACATGGAAGAAGTGATGCTCGCAATCGAGGACGGTGCCACCCCTGAAGAGGCCGCTCAGGCCTGGGTGGATGATAACCAGGACAGGGTCCTCTCCTGGATCAACGGGTAGTTCCACAGACAAATCTCTTCTTTTTGCCTGGACAGGCGTGATTCGCTGTGCAGGGACAGGTGCAAAATTCTGTGGAGTAAAAATTGTCCGGGAGACAGGATTCTAAATCTCCATCCGGTGTTCGCCCACGATGTCGCGGAAGATCTCTTCCTCATCGCGCAGCGGGCATTTTTTGCTGAAGTAGCGGTTGATATTTTTTATGTCGCGGACGAGGAAGGCGATCGCCTTCGGGTGTTCGGGTGTGACGCCCTGCCCGATGTCGATGATGATCGGCTCCTCCCCGTCGAAGAGGATATTGAACTCGGAGAGGTCGGCATGCACGAGGCCCGCCTCGTTGAAGAGGGTCTTCATGGAGTCGAGGATGCTCGCATAGACCGGGGCGTAATCCTCGACATGCGCCTGCCTGAGCTGCGGATAGGGGATCTCGTCCTCGCCCATGAATTCCATCAACAGTATGTTGCGGTCAAAAAAGACCGGTCGCGGCACGCGGACGCCTGCCTCCAGTGCCCGGGAGAGATTGGAGTACTCCTTCTTCGTCCAGGCGAAGATGATCTCCTTTTTCGAACGGCGGATAGAGGAGAACCGGGGGTCGCCGATGATGTAGTCGGAGATGGACCGGAAGTTCGCCGACTGGATGCGGTAGATTTTAATGGCGATGGGAAACTCCTCCCCCTCGCCGTAGAAGACGTTTGCCTCCTTTCCGGTGGAGATCGACCCGCCGATCTCCTTGATTTTGCCCTTGTGGACGAGACGGTACAGGGCGAGAAGGGTCGTCTCGTCAAACACATTTTCCTCTACCTTGAAGGAGTCGGCGTCCTTGATGCGGACCCCCATCTTCTCGATCTCCCTGTCGAAGCGGTCCTGGAGGCGGTCGCGGTCTGCCATTGGTTCCTTCCTTGTGTATGGTACTACGTTCGTGGCCGCCCTTACTCGGGGCGGTTTGCGTTCATGTACTCGCGGGCGCCCTCAAGCACCTCGATGAGCCCGCCTGCAACGGCGGCCTTCAGGTCGGCGGGGTGGATGTCGCCTGCCGCATAAGCACCTTCCATCTCCTCATACGAGGTAAATTCGCGGTTTCCGCCGAACTTCTCCGGCCGCTGCATGGTGACCGTCCCCGCCCGCGGGAAGACGTGGTATTTGAGGACCTGGAGGACGGGGTTCTCCTCGATCTCCGGCGGGCAGAAGGCCTTCTTCATCTTCTTCGTGATGACTTCCTCGGAGTCGGCGACGGAGATATAGTTCTTCTGGGACGAGGACATCTTCTTCCCGTCGAGCCCGTTGAGGATCGGCGTGTGGATGCACAGGGGCGCCTTCACCCCGATGGTGGGGAGGTTTTCGCGGGCGAGCATGTGAATTTTGCGCTGGTCGATGCCGCCTGCGGCCGCGTCGACCTTCAGGTGGGCGATGTCGACCATCTGCATGATGGGGTAGACCATCTGGGAGACCATCGGATTGTCCATCTGGCGGCCGACCTCGTCCATCGAGCGGGTGGCCCGCTTCAGGCTGATCTTCTGGGAAAGCCGGAGAACGTCGAGCTGGTAGTCGGGCGAGAGCTGGAACTCGGAGCCGAGCACGAACTCCACGCCGGTGAGGCCGACGGCCTCGAAACACCGCCGGTTATAGTCCGCAAGCTCGCCCACTTCCTCCATTGTCCCCTTGCGGTTCAGGTATGCATGGAGGTCTGCCAGGAGCACGACGACATCGAAGCCCGCGTCCCTGAGGTCCATGAGTTTATTGATGGTGACGAGGTGGCCGAGGTGGATCTCGCCGGAGGGCTCGTAGCCCGCGTAGACCCGCTTCGTCTCCTGCGAAAGGACGCTTCTCAGCTCCTCCTCGGTGACGACTTCGACCGTATTTCTCGTCGCAAGTTCGTAATCATCCATGCTGCATTTTGTTGGATGTGTGCCGCATTAATGGTTGCTCTCGTTGGGAATGATGAATCTATTCGCACGAATTGAATGGTCTGAAAATGAACGGGAATTCAATCCTATTCGATGAAACCGGATGCTGAGGATAGTCGAACGATTGGTTTATGATATTCGGGATATAGGATTACCTATGGCACTCGATGACCGGTCGATGGGATATGAACTGTCGAATGTTGAAAGGGAGATTGCCTGCAACCCGAAATACGAAAATGTCGGCTATGTAAGGCATGATCGGGCAGACGGCTATTTTTTCCTCGATTATTCGCCGTATAAGAGGAATGAAAAAGAGGAGATATACTATTCCTTCAGTTCCCGTCCCCCGGAAGGAATGTATGTCGAAGTCCGGGTGGAAGAGGAGAACTATCACTTCTTCGATTATTTCGATGATCGTTGGGTGAAAATCAAGAAGATTTCCGGGTGGAAGGAGTTTGATGTCAGTGAGATTGCCCGACAACGGAAGATTTTGGATTTTCGGGAGGTCATTGAATACTTCACCCATCCTTATGACGGAGAAGCGGACTGCATCGAGGAGATTGCAGGATGTTCCGCGTTGTTTGCCTTTTCAGCACCTCCGGTTTCCGATGAATCCGGCGGGATACATTCTGCCGTATTTGGCAAGAAGAACCAATGGGATCTGTTCCGGCGCCCCTTTGATATTATCCCGACGGAGTTCAGAAAGGACACATCATATTACTACTATCTCTTTTCGAACAACGATGTTCAGGTTCGTAAGGCCAGTGGAGAGATTAATCAGGCAATTCTCAGGCCCCGGCACCTTGTTGCCGATATTCCGGTTGCAATGGACAATGAATCAAAAAACAGGATATCGCCTGACTACCGTGAAATCCTGAAGGAAGAAGCCGGGATCATTACCGGACAACTGCTGGACGGCCTTCTTATTACCCCGAAATCGACGGATACCATTGAAAAGGCAATGCGGGAAGCAGTCTACGAACTCCGTGAAGAGTATTACAAGTCCGGGCAGAGACCATTCCGGCAAAACATATCCGGTGCCATCCCCAAACTGGCCTCTTCCTATGCACGATTGCAATCGAATCCGGTCATCCACAAAGAGGATATCCGATATGTCATGGATTTGTGGTCTGCAATGTCGCATAAGACCGGGAAAATCCAGGCATCATCCCTGATAATAACCGAAGCCTTCAACCTGACGGGAGATTCCAGAAATCTCTATTACCGACTGTATGATGTCTTTGGCGCCGACTATCCCATCCCGTTCGGGGATGCGGTGAAAACTGCCTCCATGGATCCGCTGGACTTCAGATTAGCCCGGGAATCTCTCTATGAACGAGGATATTGCCTCATTGGAAGGGATTCACTGACTCTTCTTGAACCGTACAATAAAGAATGATGCCCTTGAATGAGACGGGAACGTAATCTGGCACCAAAAAAATGGAAAATAAGGCTATCAGGATGTGATATATGGAATATCACATCGGTCCCTGATTCACTTTCTACAGGAGTTCTTAGATAGCCTTCAGTCCGAGCGCCTCGTTCGTCATCCGGATGGACTCTCCCGCCTCCGCGGTCGCCTTCATCATCGCCCGGATGGCGTCGATGTTCTCCACGACCACGTCGGCCTCCTGGTGGATGGCCTGGAAGAGGTAGAGCCTGTCGCCGACGACCGAGACCGAGTCCTCGTAGACGCAGGACTCCCAGAGGTCGCTTCGCGGGCGGCCCATGTCGGAGGCAAGCTCTCTGAGTTCCGCCGTCGAGGTGATGCCGGTCGACCCCTTCACGAGCCCGATACGCGGGTGGCTGCGGATCAGCTCGAGAACGTCTGCCGTGGTCGCTTCGTTGACGAGCTCCATCTGGAGGACGTGCATGTGCATGAAGGTCGTAGGGACGATCATCGCAGTTGTCACGATGTTGATGTCCGGGAGCACCGTCTGGACGTCGGGACCGTGGTGCGAGGGGATCGTCACCGGATTGAGGACGATGGCGTCGACCGGGCCCTTCTTGATGCCACCGGGGTCCGACCCGCGGCGCACCATCGTTGCAAAGACCGATTTCACGTCGTACTTCTCGTCGATAAGCCGGATGATCCGGCACAGCCCCGTCGTGTTGCAGGAGACAACGCGTACATAGTCGGCACCGAAGGCGTCATTATAATTGCACGACGAGTTGAACGAGATGCCTGCGACCTCATGTTTCTCCCCGCCCTGCCAGATGGCCTTGACGCCGTAGAGCTCGTAGAGTTTCTTGTTCTCCTTTCCGACGCCGCCGGGCGTTGCGTCCACCACGATATCGCACTTCTTGAGCATCTCCTCAACGTCACCTGCGACCTCGATGCCCGCCGCCTCGAACTTTGCCCTGTTAGCGATATCCGTGATATAGAGCGGATAGCCCCGTTCGTTTGCAATGAGTGCCTCGGATGAAGGCCTCGTCTTGGATACTCCCACCACTTCCATGTCAGGCTGTGCGGCGACCGCGTCGGCAACCCTCTTGCCGATGGTCCCGTAGCCATTGATGGCAACCCGAATCATAGGTAAGTGATGGCATCCGGAACGGTTAAGCACTACGGTCTGCAGCGGGTGACGGATCATCGGATGAGGTTCGTATCGGATATATAGGAGAAAAAAAGTAGATCAGTAATACGTGACATCGACAGAAGAGCGCAGTCGTCCGATTGGCGGAGAGGGACGGGCCTGTCCCCAGTGCGGCGAACCGGCCCCCGCAAAGGATGCGTCCATCTGTATGATCTGCGGTTCCCCGCTCCCGCCCCCCCTCCCGGAGTCATTCCGGGCTGACCCCTGCCCGCAGTGCGGGGAGCCCGCAGGGGACGGCGATGTCTGCATGGTCTGCGGCACGGGACTGGTGAGGGAGGGTTCCGCCGCCGGAAAGGGTGGTGCCGATGGCAAACGGCGTATTCGCGGCATCGGATTCTGTGCGGTCTCGCTCGTCCTTCTTCTTCTTATTGTCGCAGGTGCAGCGGTCTCGCTCTTCCCCTCCCTCGGCCTTCCGAATATCGGGGCTGTCACCGTGGAAGGGAGCGGCAACCTCATCCTCGAGGCGACCTGCCAGTCGGGTTCGGTCGATGTCCTCTACGGGGGGACGCGGGACGGGTCGCAGCCGAAAGTCATCGAACTCGGGGTCGTCTGCCCGGGCAGCGATTCGACCCTGAACCTGACCCGGTATCCGGTGCCCGAACCGGGAGCTGTATTCGGGCCGTTTTCTGCGGCACGGGGGGGGGACTCTGGCCTCGTCATCGTGGCCCGCCCGGAGTATGCCGACGGCAGGGTTGCGACCGAGACGATCCCCCTCCCCTAGCTCTCCTCCGAACCTTTTTTTGCCCCTCAGTGCGACGTTCTCCACAGGGGAAGATGACAGCCGCCAGCCGTGACCGTGAATATGCCGTCTGGGTCAGTCCGGATGAGCTGGGCACGAAAAAGGAGATCACACTCGACGGGAAGACCGTTATGTTTCAGGTGCCGTCCCGCATCGATGGCCACGTCACCCTCCGTCTCAAGGGTCTCGGGTACACCCGGGACGGCGAGACCGGCAACCTCCTCATCCAGGTCAATCTCATCGATGAGGGGAGCGGAGGGCCGGGTGCGGGGCGAAGGGACTGGCAGGAAGAGATCTTTCAGCGTACCTCCCCCTCATCGGGGGGAAACCCTCCGGGAGGAGGGGAGTACGGGGGGCCCGGTGTGAAGTACCGGGTCTTTCGCAGCGGTGGCCGGGGCGGCATGTACGGTGATATCCCCCCGACGCCCGAACCACCCATTGAGGATGAGAAGCGGTACCGCCGTGGCGGACTGATGATCGCGGTGGGCGGTCTGCTCATCTCCGCTGCATCATATGCCGGCCTTTTTCCCATTCAGGCGTACTGGGGGGCGCTCGTCGCCATCGCCGGGCTCGCCCTTGCTCTCCATAAAAAATAACTCCGGATTTACCGCGGAGCTCCGGGAAAACTCCTATTTATCCTTTAAAATTGGTGAAGTAGTTCGTGATGTACTCCTTCTGCTCAACCTTCTTCTTCTCTTCGGGGTCGCGGATCAGGTGGACACCCTCTGACTGTACGGCCGGGCAGAAGGGGCAGATGGAGAAGGGGACGTCGTCGGCATGTTCCCGAACCGGGCAGTACGAGGTCCAGCCGTCGACGGAGACCTCCAGCCCACCGGGAAATGGCGTTTCCACCGGGTGGCCCGGTCCGTCCTCGATGTACATGGCAAAGCCCGCAAGAAGGTAGGTGAGGGAGAGAAGTGCCGGGTCCTTGTGCGCCGCCTGTGCCCGGCAGGCCGCCGCCGCCATCGTGCAGTACCCGGAAAATCCCTCCCGCACCCGGGGGACCCGCCAGAGGCGGGGTGGGTCGCGGGACATCGTCATCAGGCGGTGGTGGGTATCGAAGATCTCACGGTGGACGGCCACAAGGAGGCGGTCCCGGTATCGCTTCTGCATATCCGCGGTCTTGTTCTCGAAGTTCGCCATCATCCGGGGGAGCGCTTCGTGGGGATATGCGGCAACGGCTGCTGCGAGTGCGGGAAGAAGGGTCTCCTTTCGCGTATGCACCGCAAGTTCGCTCCAAACCCTGAGGCACACCTCGAGGTAGGTCGCATACTGCGGGTCGGGCGGAACCGCAGCCCGTTCGCGTGCGCCGGCGGGAAGGGCGGCGGTGTCCATCAGGAGATCGATGCACCGGCCCTGATCGTCCGGCCTCCTCTCCTCTGCACCGCCGAGGAGGTGCCGAATTGTATGTATCAGATCCATTGCGCCGTCTCTCGTCTGGTACGACAATCATCTCCCGGAAAAGAAAAAAACGTATGCAACCTGGCCCGGTTTTTTCTCGCGTCCTCTCCATTTACATATCGGATATTCATCCCGCCTGGGGTGTCCGGACCGGATTTCCCTCACTTTCGCTCCCCCTGTGGGGATTTTTCAATGTCCTGCGGCGCAGGGAAGGATGGTATGGATCCTCTGCCTGCGGGCCCAAATCCCTTTGTCTTCTCGCGTCCGGTCAGCGGCAGCGCCTTTCTGGGCCAAACGGCCGAGGTGGAGGCCGCCTCCCGGGCGATAATGAGCGGTGTACCGACCATCATCTGCGGTCCTCCCCGGTCGGGGACGAGCTCGCTCGCCCTTGCCGCCTGTGCAGCGTGCGGTCCCTCGGTCTTCCCCGTCGTCCTCTCGGGTGCAGGCATCACCGGACCGGAAGGGTTGGCCCTGCGGCTGGAAGAAGCCCTCCGGAGGGCCGAAACGGGACCGGGAGCGGCGCTCGCAGCCGCCCTTGAACAGATGCCCTCCCTGTGCTTCTCACCGTGGCCCGGCGTCTCGTTCACCCTCTCCGGCGATCACCGGGCGGATATGGGGGATGCTCTCTCCCGCGTGGTCCGTGCGGCAGGCCGTCATCACCGTGCGCCGGTGCTCCTCATCGACGACGCCCATCGTCTCCTTGCCGTCCCCGGGATGGCGGCGGTAATGGGAAAAATCGCCGCCGGGGAGGACGGGACCGGGCTGATCCTTGCAGGCCGCCGCGGGATGCTGCTCCGTCGTCTCGGTGCAGAAGATTCCCCCGGAGGCGGCGGTGGCGTGATGGTCTCCCCGGCGCCTCTTCCCGAACAATCCACGGCGGATGCCCTCTGCCGCCGGGCGACCGAAGCGGGCCTGGCCTTTCCCTCGGGGGCGGCAGCGGAGGTGGTACGGGCGGTCCGGGGGCACCCGTTCTCCGTCATGCGGGTTGCCTATGCCCTCTTCGAGGAGGCACGGATGGGGCATCCCCGCGGGTCTGGTGCCGGGGACGCGGCGGTCCGTCGGGTTGTACGGGAACTTGCCCCTCTCTACAGCGGTATATGCGACGGCCTCTCCATCCACCAGGTCGGGCTCCTCTCTGCGGTGGCGGCGGGGGAGACACACCTGTACGGGAGGGAGGTCTCCGGCCGCTATGGCCTCCAGCGTACGGCGGTCGGGTCATCGCTCAGGGCGCTCTCCTCCCGTGATCTCATCGCCCGGGACGATGAGGGGAGCTGGCGGTGCACCGACCCGCTCCTTGCGCTCTGGCTGTCCGGGTCGAGGGAGGAGGAGGGTGGGCTGTTCCCGTGAGAGGCCGTTTAGTCATCTATATTGGGGGAATGCACCAATTCTTCCGTAATGAAACGCAGTTCATACGCCACGATTGCCGCGGCCCTTCTGCTCATCCTCGTCCTGTTTCCGGCCACCGTGACGGCCATTGACGGGCTTGAGGAGAACCGGAGTGTCGCGATTGAAGGAGCGGAGTCCTTAGGGGCCCTCCTCGTCCGGGACGACGGGGGAGTAGTGGCTGGCGGCGCCGATGCCGTGGGGCCGGCCCTCTGGTTCATCGGAGCCGATGGGGAGATGAGCGGGAACGGTACGGTTGGCGCCGGCAATGCGACGACCATCAGCTACCTTGCCGAGGCCAGGGACGGGAACCTTCTCCTCTTCACCGATGCCTCGGATCTTCTCAGGGTGGACGAGACAGGCACGATCATGTGGACCTGGCATCTTCCATTCGGGGAGGCAGCCGGTCTCGATTCCGACGGTGAGAGTACGTACATCGCCTCCAACTACATCCATGCCATGCTCTACAAGGTCGGGCCCGGTGGAACGGAACAGTGGAACCGGAGCTTTGCTGATACCTCAGGTGTCGGCTATGCCCGCCTGACGACGGTCAGGATGCTTGCGGACGGCGGGTTTGCTGCGGCAGGCTATGTCCAGCCGTTGGCAGACGAAACCGATCCAACCGGATTTCTCCTCCTCGGCGACGGTGAGGGAGTGACGACCGCCGAGGTTCGCTACGGCCATGAAGGCATCGGGTACATCACCTCCCTGCGTCTTCGCCCGGACGGTGGTTTTCTTGCAACAGCCATCGCAACGGACGGAGTAACGCCGCTTCTTCTCCGGCTCTCGCCCGGAGGTACTCTGGAGGAATCCATTGAATTCGGAAAACGCCTCGAAATGGCCTACTGGGCAGCGGAGGCCCCGACCGGTGGGGCATATGTGCTCGGCTATGATGCCGACGTCGTCACCGGAGAACCGCAGTACCTTCTCCTCGGCCTCGATGAGGCGGGAAGCCAGGCATGGATGCTGTGGTTCGGCGACGACCGGGTGACTGCGATTGCAAAAACCGGCGATGGGGGTATTGCTGTTGGAACCGGCACGGGAACGATTACGGTCTATCTCCCGGAGACGGCAGAAGGCGGTCATGTGGTCACCGACTGGTGGCTGATACTGTTTGGTATTTTGGCAGGCGGTATTGCATTCCTATTGATAAAACGACAAATGTAGACAAATTATGAAAAAATATCTAATATTATCTCTTTTTTACATCTCAATGAATGATCAAAACTTATTAATCTGATCAGCTGTGAATTTATTAATTATATAAGGATTTCCTGCGAATTCGTGTGTCGTAGGATGGCCCGTATGTTGGTGTGTACAAAATGTCAGTAAATCGCATAGAAGATGCCCTTCGCCGTGCCCTCGACGGTGACTTCACGGCATCGGTCAGAGCCGAAGAGATGGACCCCGAGTACCGGGGGATTGCAACCATCGCACAGGAGATCATCAGGAAACTGAAAGCAGCAAACCAGTACGAGCAGATGCTCCACGGTGTTGACGCATTCATTGAAAATTTCCCGCGGCCCATTGCCGTCCAGTCACCGGACAGGAGCTGCCTGATGCTCAATGAGAAGTACTGCGAGCTGTTGCGGGGAACAAAGGAAGACCTCAGGCACAAGCGCCTCAGTGATTTCAATATCACTGTTGCTGGCGGGGATTCGATTCATGCTGCCTTTGATACGAAGAAAAACGCCCAGACGGACCTGATATTCAACTGGGAGGACGGGTCGAAGAACTACGTCAAACTCAACCAGATTCCCGTCCTCGATGAGAAGGGGGAGATCAATGTCGTCTATTACGTCTATCTGGACGAGACCGAGATCGTTGAGGAACGCGAGGAGGTCCGCACACTCCAGAAGCGTGCAGACGCCTTCCTGAAATACAACCCGCAGGCAATCACGGTCCTTGCAGCGGACAAGCACCGCCTCGACCTGAATGACGAGTACCAGCGGGCATGGCGCGGAGGCTACGACGAGCTGATGGCCAAAAAGCTCTACGACTTCGACATCACGGTCACGGGCGGCGACGACTTCTACGCGTCGTACGAGACGAAGGAGAAGGCGGTCACCGACATGGAGATTGCCTGGGAGAACGGGGAGAAAACCTATCTGCGCCTCTTCCAGACGCCCATCCTGGATGAGAACGGTGAGATCGACGTCAACTACTACATCTATCAGGACCTCACGGAACAGCACAAGGAGATGGCGGAGATCCAGAAACTGCAGAGACGTGCAGATGCCTTTTTGCAGGAGAACCCCCAGGGGATCACCGTTCTTGCGTCCGACAAACATCGCCTTGATCTCAACAAGGAGTACCAGCGCATCTGGCGCGGCAGCTACGACGAACTGATGGCCAAAAAGCTCTACGACTTCGACATCAAGGTTGTCGGCGGCGATGACTTCTACGCCTCGTACGAGACGAAGAAGAAGGCCGTCACCGACATGGAGATCTCGTGGGGCGGCGACGAGAAGAGCTACCTGCGCCTCTTCCAGACACCCATTCTGGATGAGAACGGCGAGATCGACGTCAACTATTACATCTACCAGGATCTCACCCCTGAACGGGCGCTCTCCCAGTTCCTCGACCGGGAGATCACCCGGCAGGCGGCGAATTTGGACTCCCTTGCCCATGGTGACACGCGGGCGTTCGACCTGACAGTCGGGGAGACCAATGAATACACCGCCGAGGCGGGTGCCCTCTTCGAGGAGATGAATGCGAACCTCGCCGCCGCCCAGACGGCGATAGCGGATATGGTCGAGGACTTTATTGCGACCATGAACGCACAGAAGGGAGGGAATTCCAAGGCACGGCCTCACGCCGACCAGTTCGAGGGCGTGTACGCGGTGCTGATCAGAGGTCTCAACGACATTTTGGATACGATCTACGCTCCGGTCAATGAGTCCTACCGCGTCCTGAAACAGTATGCGGAGAAGGACTTCTCCATCCGGTTCAACGAGAACATTCAGGTCGCAGGAGACCACGACAAGCTCAAAGAGGCCATCAACCGTGTCGGAGTGAATATCGGCGATGCCCTCAGGGAGGTGAAGGTAGCCGCAGAGGGCGTCGACCTCAACATCACCGACGCCTCCCGCGGCATCGAGGAGATCACGAAGGCGATGGAGGAGGTCGCGGTCTCGAGCCAGCAGTCCTCCGAGGCATCCCACCGCCAGCTCGAGGCGGTCGAGGCGGTGGCCCGCGAGATCTCCGATCTCTCCGCCTCCATCGAGGAGATCGCCTCCACCACGCAGGAGGTACGCTCCCTCTCCGAGAACGTCTCCGAGATGGGCAACGAGGCCTCCAAACTCGGCCAGCAGGCCAACGAGAAGATGGGAGCGGTCGAGAAGATCGCAGAGGAGAGCGTCACCAAGATCGACGGGCTCAACCGGAAGATGGTGGAGATCTCCAAGATCGTCAAGCTCATCACCGACATCTCGAACCAGACGAATCTGCTTGCCCTCAACGCCGCCATCGAGGCGGCCCGTGCGGGTGAACACGGCAGGGGCTTTGCCGTGGTGGCAGGAGAGGTCAGAAACCTTGCCGCCGAGTCAAAGACGGCGACGAATTCCATCGAAGAGCTCATCGAGGGTATCCAGAAGGACTCCGCCGACACCGCCGACTCGATGAAATCGGCCTATGGCGAGATTCGTGCCGGTCTCTCCAGCGTCGACCTTGCCATTCAGTCCCTGCAGGAGATCGTGAAGGGCGCAAAGGAGGCCGCCCAGGGCGTCAGTGAAATTGCCGCCGCGACCGACGACCAGGCGAATGCCACCAACCGCGTCATGGAGAAGATGGAGGAGACGACGGATCTCACGAAGGAGAACCTGCGCCGGGTGGACGACGTTGCCGCCCTCACCGAGGAGGTCGCCGCCTCTGCCGAGGAGGTGGGAAGCGGCGCCCAGGAGGTCAGCCAGATGTCCGAGCGGCTCCGTGACCTGGTCAGTGTCTTCAGGGTGGAGTGATTGGGGATTTTCATGGTTACGGATGTAGTGGAATTCCAGATCGGCGGCGGCTACTATGCCATCGATGTACGGATTGCCCGCGAGATCGTGGAGATGATGAGCATCACCCCGATCCCCCGGGCTCCTTCCTATATCTCCGGGGTGATCAACCTCCGTGGTGAGGTCACGAATATCATCAATATCAGGGAATTCATCGGGATTCCCGATGCTGAAGGGGAGAACGCCCGGAAGATCATCGTTCTCATGCCCGAGGCGACCGGCGGGTCGAGTGTGGGCATCATCGTCGACGACGTGAAGAGCGTCATGCAGATCTCCCCCGACTGTGTCGAGGAACTGGGCGATGGGCTCTCCTCCGACATCACCTGCTATGTCAAAGGCATCATCAAGATTCCCGAAGGGGACGGGGAGGAGTCGACCCGCCTCATCATCTGGATTGACATGGAAAAGGTCATCACGGACATCCTGAATAACTGAAAGGTTCCCTTTTTTTTCGCTATCGGGCAGAAGCGTCCGGTATTCACAGGGAACCGCCGGCCGGGAAGATGAAGATCAGAGCGGTAATCGTATCTCTTCATGAATGGATTGGTACCTATGCAGAACCCTGATGCAGGCAGGTATGCGGTTGCCTCGTTTTCCGGCGGCTCCTTCTGGGACCTCGAGGCGGCATTTCGACGGGTGGAAGGCGTCGTCTCCACCGGGGCCGGGTACAGCGGCGGGACGACGGAGAGCCCCTCATATTCGGAGGTATCCGAGGGAGGGAGCGGTCATGCGGAGACGGTCGTCGTCGGATTCGACCCTGCAGTTGTCTCCTATCGCGACCTCCTGGAGGTCTTCTTTTCCGCCCATGACCCGACGGGGTGGGAGTATGAGGAGATCGCCCCCGGTGGACAGTACCGCCCGGTCATCTGGTTTCATTCCCCGGAACAGAAGGAAGAGGCGGAGGCATTCTGTGCCGAAATGGACTCTTCCGGCATATATGACCCCCCGGTGGTGACCGCCGTCGAACCGGCCGGGGATTTCTGGCCGGCAGAGGAACAGCACCAGCACTACTACGAAAGGCTCGCCTCCTACTTCGCCGTCCGGCAGTGGCAGGGGTGAGGGCGGCCGGATAGTCCGGGCGCTGTCCCGGGTTCCGGAATCCCGGGATGACAACCGTTCTTTTTTTGGTTATTCTGAACCGGTAATCAGAACCGTTCAAAAGCTCCTCTCTTCGAATGAGCCGTGCCGCTCGCCCGCCTTTTGTATCAGGAGCACTCCTGCCGGGAGAAGCAGGATACCCGCCGCCGCATACCACGGGGAGGGGATGGAGAGGAAGATGAGGAGAAGCACGAACGGGGCAATCGCCGCAACATAGAGGAGAAAGGTCCGGGCGTCATAGAGCATCACGTTCGGCGACAGTCCGCAGAGATAGACGGTGACTCCCACCGCATAGAGGGAGAGCCCCGCAAAGGCTGCAAGGGCGGGGATGAGAAGGAAAGCGTCGCCGAAAAAGGGGACCGCCACCAGGAGAAAGACGACAGGAATGATATTGAGGATGAGATAGCTCTCCAGCTTCGCCCGGATGACCTGACCTGTCGTTACCGGCAGGAATGCGTAGGAGGTGAAGAGATCGTATTCGGTCAGCCAGTTATAGATGGTCGAGGTGAAGACGCCGAGGAGAACGGCAAAGATGATGCCGGGTGCAAGGCCGGGAATGAAGTACTGGAGGATGGTCAGCATCAGCCAGATGATGCCTACGGGAAAGAGAAACGAGAAGACGATCTTTCCCATTCCGCCGTCGCTTCTCCGCAGGTCAATGAAGTCCTTTGCCACGAAATGGGGAGCGGAGGTCATCCCGAAGGTCCGCGAGAGCGCGGGAAGGCGGCAGGGATACCGCCGGTCGGACTCCGGGAAGTCGATGTTGACAAAGGCGATGGAAAGGCCGGCAAGGAGGAGGATGAGGACCACGCTCAGTGCCGCCGGCATGAGGGACGGAGCGGCATAGAAGGCCAGGGGGAAGAAGACCTCCGCAAGTGACCAGCCGCCTGCAACGAAGAGGACGATGACGATCACCAGCAGGCCGAGGATCGTCGCAAGGGCCCGCGGGGACCAGGCATACACGGTCGAGAGGAAAAAGGCAAGGGCAATCCCCATGAAGAATGACAGGCCGAGGCTCACAAGAAGGAGTGGGGCTGCGACAGGAGGAATCTCCGGTACAACGAGCGAACCGACGGCGATACCTGCAACGGCAGGGAGCACCCAGAAGACGAAGTAGTAGAGGCAGTCCTTCAGTATGAACGCCGCGATGATGGCGCGTTCGGAGATGGGGAGGCTCCGGGAGGAGTAGGCAAGCAGGCTTGCCTGACCGAAGCGCCGGTTCATCACCTCCCGCCCGAGAAGACCGAAGGATCCGACCGATATGCCTGCGATGAGGTAGAAGATGTGAGGGGCGGTACTGACGGTACCCGGGGGCATGACGGCAAGAAAGACCGGCACGGCGAGGGAGGCAACAGCAGCCATGACCGTCAGGACAACGGGAAAGAGCAGAAACCCGCGGCTCCCGAACATCGTGGAGTGCATGCGCCACTCCTCTTTGAGCATGGCGGAGAAGAGCGTTCCGAAGGCCATCTGTCTCACTCCCCGCTGCCGCTGACGAGACTGAGGAAGAACCCTTCCAGATCCTCGTGGCGGTCCCTGAGCTCGGCGGGGCTGCCGGTGAAGAGGATGTCCCCCCGGTTCAGGATGGCAATGCCGGTGCAGATCTCCTCGGCAATGGCAAGAATATGCGTGGAGAGAAAGACCGTATTACCTGCACTGACATAGTCCATCAGGAAGTCCTTCACGCGCCTCTGCATCACCGGGTCGAGGTTGATCAGGGGCTCGTCGATGAGGGCGAGCGGCGGACGGTGAAGAAAGGCCTGGGCCACCATCAGTTTCTGGCGTGTTCCGCGGGAGAGGTCCTTGCAGAGCCTCGTGCGGGCATCGTCGAAGTCCAGGAATGAAAACCACCAGTCGCACTGTTCCTCGATATCCCCGACGTGGCGAATCTCGCCGACGAACCGGAGGTACTCTTCGGCGGTGAGAAACGAGGGGGGCGTCTCCTGTTCGGGGATGATGCCGATCTCCGTCCGTGCCTCGACAGGGGAGGCCGCCGCATCGATACCCATCACCCGGATGGACCCGGAGGTCGGCGGCACCTGCCCGGTGAGGAGCCTAATGATGGTGGTCTTCCCCGAGCCGTTCGGACCGAGGAGACCGAAGAGTTCTCCGCGCCTGATGGCAAGATCGACCCCCCGTACCGCAACGACGTCGCCGTAGTCTTTTCTCAGTTTCCGGGCCTCGATGACAAAATCCTGTTCTTCGCCGTCCATCTCCAAAATCTCCAGCCGGTGTCGGCTCTGATGGAAGAAACGTATTAATCTTATGATATAAATACCTGTGAAAAGAGAGATTTATGCGTAAATGCGGCCGATTTCCCGGTCTGCGGCATCTCTGAGGAGAAAGGTCCGATGATCCCCGTTCTGTTTGTTGTGCGAGACATGAAAATGTGCGAGAGGGCGCACCATTTTCTCTCGAAATCCGGGGAATTCAGGGTTGATTTCGCCTTCTCTGCACCAGATGCACTCGGCATGCTGGAAGAGACGGTGTATGGAGTTGTCATCGCGGATTACCTCGTGCCAGGCTTAAACGGCGAGAGCTTTCTCGAGACATTCCGGGGGCGGGGGTATGCGACGCCGATCATCGTCGTCGGGCAGGATGCGGAAGGGATCGTGGTGGATGCGATCAACAAGGGGGCGGACTACTTCCTTCACAGCCCGGTCGATTCCTTCCAGTTCTACGCCGAAATGAACCACCTCCTCAAAAAGGCCCTGAGCCAGCAGTCGACAGAGGAGTCACTCCGGAAGACGCGGGAACAGATGCGGACGATCGAGCAGCAGGCAGAGGGGCTGGAGTCGTCGCTGCAGGAGAAGGACATCCTGATAAAAGAGGTCCACCACCGTGTCAAGAACAACCTCCAGCTTATCTCCTCCATCCTGAAGATGCATTACTACCGGACGGATGACGCGGAGACGAAGGAGATCCTGGAGAACTGCCGCAACCGGATCTTCTCGATGGCGACGATCCACGAGCATCTCTACCGCTCGGATAACCTTGCTGCGGTGCGGATGGCGGACTATATCCCACGACTCGCGGCGAACCTCTCGTCGCAGCGTCCGGACGACCTCCACGGGGTGGAGATCCTCACCCGCTGCGACCCGGACATCACGCTGGATATCGATACCTGCATCCCCTGCGGGATCATCATCAACGAACTGATAACAAACGCCCTCAAATACGGCTACGGGCCGGGGAGACGCGGGGAGATAGTGGTCAGTCTTCATCATGCCCCGCACCGGCCGGGCTTCCTGCGTCTCGAGGTGACGAACGACGGCGCAGTCCCGGAAGAGGCTCTCGATCTCGAATCGGCCACGACGCTCGGCATGCAGCTCGTCTCCAGCCTGACGGCACAGATCGACGGCGAGGCCGAGGTGCGGCAGAATGGCAGTCTTACGATCGCCATCCTCTTTCCCGATCCCTCTGCCCGGAAAAATCCTGCCGAATTTTAGTCTTTGTTCCCTTGATCCCTTCTGATTTGGCGGCATGCGCCGGGTTCAAGTACGAAGGGATTTGTTATCCCGCGAAGAATCCTCTGTAACGTCTCCTTCGGGAGTATATGGAGCACCGTCCATGGGATTTATCCACGACCGCATCATCGCACGCCTGCCGCCGCATTGTGCGGAACGCCTCTTCTTCCTCGGTCCCGGTCTCATCCTTGCCATCGAGGCCTCGGGTGAATCGGGAATCACCGAGGTGATGCGGGCGGGTGCCGAGTTCGGGTATGCCCTCCTGTGGGTGATCCTGCTTGCCCTCGTCTTCAAGTTCGCCTTCGTCCAGGGCATCGCCCGCTTCACGGTCGCCCGGGGGGAGCAGATCTTCAGCGGCCTGCGGCAGATCCCCGGACCAAGGGACTGGGAGGTCTGGTTCATCTCCCTCCTCTACTTCTTCGAGATGCTCGGGTTCGGGGCAATCGCCTTGATAGCGGGATATATGGTAAATTTCGTCATCCCGGGAATTCCGATGACGCTGACGGCGTTTGCCATCCTCGCTCTTGCCCTCCTCGTCCTCTGGAAGGAGTCCTATGAACGGCTCGAACACATGGTCATCGCGATTGCGGTTCTCCTCTTCCTTGCGCTCGGTTATGCCCTTCTCTCCCTTCCGTTTCCGGGCGAGGCGATCCTTGCGGGACTTGTTCCCGCCATCCCCGAGAAGGGGCTTTTGGAGACGATGGCCCTTCTGGGGGCGATCGGTTCCGGCCTCAACCTTCTCCTCTACTCCGTCTGGCTGCACGAGAAGATCGGGGATCGTCACGGGGAGAATTACTTCCACCGGCACATGAAGAGCATCAACCTCGATCTCGTCCTCGCGTTCTTCATCATCGCCGTTGTCTCGTTCATATTTCTCTCCCTCGGGGAGGTCGCCTACGTGATCGAGGAGTTCGCCTCTCTTCCGTTCGGTCAGGCGATCGCCGAGGCGGTGCACCAGGTGCTCGACACCGTCCCCGGCGGTGCGGCATTCTTCCTCATCACCTCCGTCCTCGTCCTCGTCGGGGCGGTCATCTCGGGGATGGACGGCCGTGCCCGGGCGATCGCCTCCGTTCTCGCCTCGACTGGCAGGAGCTCCCACGATGAGCGGACCATTTACCGTTGTGTTTTGGCCGGGTTTGCGGTTCTCATCATGGTGGGTATCCTGATGGAGGACGCACCCGACCTCATCAGTCTCGTCTCCGCCACCGGTGCGGTGATGTTCGGGGTGCTCGGGTTCATGGTGATCTATATCGACCGCCGGCTGCCGACCTATGCCCGCGGCTCCCCAGTCTGGCTGCTGGTGATGGGTGCGGGCAGTGTCCTCTACCTCTATATCGCCGCGATGAGCGAACGGGCCATCCTTGACCTCGGCATCCCACTCGCAGAACGCATTGCGGTCGTCATTCTCATCCTCTATGCGGTCTCCCGGACCGACCTCTTCGAGCGTCTGATGACAGGGGGGACGACGGTGGAGGACGTGGGCTGGGTCGTTCTCATCTTCGGAGGGCTCTCCATCTACGGGACGATGCGAGGTCTCCCGTATGACGATCTCCTGGTGAACTTCGCAGAACTCGGGCCGATGATCGCAGGCATTCTGGCAGGCCCCGTGGTGGGCGGTCTTGCCGGCATCATCGGCGGCGTCTACCGGTATGCCGACGGCGGATGGACCGCTCTAGCCTCCGCGATTGCCCCCGTCGCTGCCGGCGTGATTGCCGGCCTCTATGCCCGGTTCAGGGACAAAAAGATCGGCTACCTCGGTATGGTTCTGCTGGCCTTTGTGGTGGAGGCCGTCCATGTCTTCCTCCTCATCCCGCTCTTCTCCTCGCCGACGCCGGCGGAGATGGCGGAGGCCGCCTGGGCGATGTTTCTCCCGATGGCCATCGCGAATGCCTTCGGGCTCATCCTCTTCCGCTACATCCTGCGGGAACGCGGCCGGACCATGATGGAGCATGAGGCGTACCTGCGCCTCATGGAGGGGAGGGAATAGGAGGAGAGCGGGCGTGGGACCGGGCCTTCCTGAAGAAGGAGAACGAGTTCCGGGATGATCAGGACAAGGCAGGGGAAGCTGTTTTTACCGCAATCACCCTGCCCTGTGCCTGGTCACTCCCGGCGAAAGACGGCGTCGATGACTTCCCGGGGGTAGTCTTTGCCGCGGATGCGCATCACCCACCCGCGGGATTCGAGGGAGATGAGCCGGGCGGGGGCGAAGAGAGCTTCCAGTTCGTCCGGAGTAAAGTAGTGGGTATAGATGCCGGTCCCCCGCCGGAAGGTCATCGACTCCGTCTCGGTTCCCTTTCCGCAGCGAAAGTCCCCTGTCGAAAATTCCCGGACGAAGAGGACCCCGCCGGAAGCTAGGACCCGCAGCGCCTCTGCCGCAAGCACCGCCCTGCCCGCGGCGGTGAGGTGGCCGGTGATATGGTAGGCGATGACGGCGAAGAATGTCCCGTCCCGGAAGGGGAGGTTTCGGGCGTCGGCCTGGCAGAACGTCGCCTGCGGCACCGCGGCCCGGGCGAGGGCGAGGGCGTGGCGGGAGATGTCGATGCCGGTGATGCGTCGGGCGTCACCTTCGACCGCGGCGATGGTCTTCGCGTTGCCGCAGCCGAGTTCGAGGATACTGCCTTCCGGCGGCAGCGGAGGGATGCCCGTCACCCCGCCGGTCCAGAGACGCCCGCGTTGCCGGTAGTTCTCGTCCCATTCTTCGCTGCCGGACATTCTAGGAAATGTGCGCATCGCAGCCGGATATAGGTTGCCGGAATGGCATGCCCTATGATTTATCTGTTCTGCCGTCTCATCTCCGGCAGAAGTTCCATGACCGAAGACGAGGCATACCGGAAAGCAAAGAAGCGGGTCGAAGAGATACGCGGGTTTTATCTGGCCCTTGCCGCCTACCTCCTGGTGAACGCTTTTCTCGCGGTGATCAACTACCTCTTCACCCCCGGCTTCTGGTGGGTCCTCTTCGTCGCCTTTTTCTGGGGAATCGGCATTATCGTTCAGGCCTACCGGGTCTTCGCGAAGAACCGGTTTCTCGGGGAGGAATGGGAGGAGCGCAAGATCCGGGAGATCATGGAGAAGGAGAAGAAGTAGAACACGTTCGCCGGGTATTCCGCGAAAAGCTTGTTTTTTAGGATGATTTTTTTTGAAACCCTTGATGGTGAGCGGTGCGATGGTCGGGATATCGCTCTTTTTTATCCGGGATTCCACCGGCCGGTGATCAGGTTTTCCGCCGCCATGCCCTGTACCGGTAACCCATCTCCCCGCCGAGGGCACCGCCCGCGGCCGCCATCAGGATATCGAAGACGGAGAGGATGAGAAGGACAAACGTGGTCCCCAGGCCGATGACGAACCCAAGCACGCCGAGGACGAGGGTCCCGCCAACGAGGACGATAAAGCCGAAGACGGCAGCTGCGATGATACCGGTGAGAAGACCGACCTTCACGCCGTCGTACCAGTCTCCCGGCACCATCGCGCCGGCAACGATACCGCCGATAACCCCCCAGAGGAGGGTGTATGCCGGAAAGGCGATGCTCAGGATGACGATCAGGAGAAAGCCCGTCACAATCGGGGGGATGACCTGCATGGTCGTTCAGGTAGGTGGTGATGGTGTTAAAGGTTGTGGCGGCAGCCGGAAGTCCGCCGGTTCCGGTCGCAGGGTGGCTGACGCAAAGATATAAGCGCCCGTCCTTCACATACTGGGCGAAACCGGGTGATAGTGCCGGATGTGGGAATGATGGTGATGGAAGGAAGAACGGAAGACACGGAAGGAAAGAAGATGCCGGCGGTGGCGGGAACGGCCGCTGTCCCGGGCGAGCGATCACGGGAACTGGAGAAGCGGGGCCTGTGGTACCATGTCGTCCTCTTTATCGGTGTGTCGATGGTCTTCATTGCGGTAAATCTCCTCTTCACCCCGACACTCCTCTGGGTCGTTCCCGTAACCATCCTCTGGGGGTTCTTCCTCATGTGGCATGCCTGGCAGGTATACGGGGATGGGCGGACATAAATACCCGAATAATTTGTAACAACGCCGGGCCTCGGCTCTCTCATTTCAGGAGCAGTACCTCAAAATACCGTGAATAAAAGAAGAGGAGAGATTATCTTCGCCGCCGGAGGAGCAGGGCAGCGGTGCCAATGCCGAACGGAGTCACTGCCAGGGCGAAGGGGGTTTTCGTGGGAGTTCCGGCCATCTCTGACGGGACAGAGACGACGGGCGTGGGGGTCGGTTCCCCTGCGTCACTGTCATCGCCGTCCGAATCTTCCTCTTTTGGTTCTTCATCCGGCGCCTGTTCCGTTGCGATGGCCTCGGGGGTCTTTGATGGCAGGGGTGACGGCGTCACCGGCGGAAAGTCGAAGCTGTCGGAGTCGGTCTCCGGGGGAGGAATGGGGGTCGGCACGACGGCGCCGGTGAGGGGGGAAACGTAGGTGCCTGCGAATGTCAGATCGAGGCCGGTCAGGGAGATGGTGCCATTCGGGATGTCCCGCACTCCGCCACCTGGCCAGTAGGTCCACGCCCCGCCGGTGGAGGTCCATATGGCGTCATCGTCGCCAGCGGAGAGTCCCGGCACCGTAAAGGTCAGGGGAGTAGTCAGGGAATACTCCAGGCTGGGGTCCGTTGCGGCGACCAGAACGAACTGGGTCGAGGATGCCCCGGCGGGAAGCGCAGGGACGTCGGAGGCCGCCCTGCCGCTCATCATCAGGCCATGGGTAGAGGGGCTGAAGCCAGGGGACACCGTGGTTTCGGGCAGGGTCGAGAGGTCTTCGATGGTGATATCGCCCATGCTGGCCACCGGGGTTACCCAGAGATCCCAGAGCGAATTGTCCTGTGCGGTGCAGTCGCGGATGGCGATATGTTCACACCCGGACATGTCATACACGGCATCGTAATAGTAGCTGTTATTGCGATCCATGAACTGTTCCGCATCGTAGGTGATCTCTGCCATGCCAGCGATATTTCCGCCCAACATGATGCCGAACGGGTTCTCGTTTGCGGTGCTGTCCGTCACCACGACACCGGAGGCTTCCCTGTCAAACATCATGCCGGCAAAGGTGTTTGTGGAGGTGGAAAGATTCGTAAAGACCCCTCCGCTGCAGGAGAAGAGGACTCCTATAAGATTACCCGATGCAGAGATGGTTTCCGCCGTTATTCCGATGGCTTCCCGGTACGCACTCTGGATATAGAACCCCGGCCCCTGGTTGCCGTCTGCGCTGATCCGATCGATGGTTCCGGCAGGCGTTCCCGGAATGTCAAGCCAGATACCCGCGGTCTCGGTAAATGATGTGTCCGCCGGCTTTGAGAGGCCGTTTTCATTTGCCGTCACATCCTGCAGGGTGAGGCTCGAACCTTCTGTATAGACTGCGATGCCGCTCTTGTCATTTGCCGAGGCGGTGACACCGGAGAGGAGCAGCGATCCTTCAATAGATCCGATCTCGATGCCATGGGAGGTTGCCGAATCCATAGCCGTGACTGTCCGGACGGTGGTCTCATCATGCATATTCCCCAGCCAGATATTCTGGAGGCTGTTGCCGGTTGCGGTGACATTGTCCAGAGTGACCGGTGCCGTACTGGAACCTACCCCGATGCCCTTGCCGGCGGCGGACCCTGTGGCGGTAATGTCGGTGAGGATGGTTTCGGCCATACCACTGCGACCGACCTCATCGAGCTTGATGTTCTCATAATGGTTGCGCTCTGCCGTCACATTGGTCAGGGTCAGGAGGCCCCGACATTCATGAATAGTGATACCATATCCAGCGATTGCATCCGAGGCCGTCACATTGGCAAGGGTGGTCGTTGCCGGGACGGAGGTATTGTCGAGGCCGCAGTATTCGACGGAGGCTCCGTTTCCCCGGTTGCCACTGAGGTTTGCATCCCTGATGACGAGTGGCCCGCGGCAGATGGAGATGTAAAGGCCGTTGCCGCCGTGCGAGCCCGTGCTTATGAGGTCGGAGAACGTGAAGGTGTGATACCTGTCAGGACTGCCTGCATTCATGATGCGGATGTTCGATAGGCTGTTGCCGGTAGTGGTCACATGTTCAAAGCTGACCGGCAGGGTTGCGAATTCGATGGCGATTCCCTCCCCGGCCAGTGCCCCTGATGCGGTGACGGATCGCAGGGTGGCGGTATCCGTCAGTGGACTGCCGGAAAGAGTGTCCACGGCAATGTTCGGCCCGGTGATGCTGCCGGTGGCGCTGATATCGGTTAGTAGATGGGTTCCTGATACCTCCCCGATATGGATGGCGCTGACATCAAACCCGTCGGCGCTCACATTGTGAAGGGTGACATTGCGGGCGATAGCGATGTTTATGCCATAATCCGTGCTTACATCGTTCTCCAGTGCAAAACCCCCGAATGACGGGCTCGTGTTGGTGAAGGAGACAAGTGCAGATGCCGTCCCGGATGAATCATGGAGGATGGGCAGGGTATCCCCCGACGGCGTTCCGGTGATTTCGAGATCCTTGTCCGCAACGGTGACAGCTTCGTCGTAGCTGCCGTATTCCACTGTGATGGTATCGCCGGTGGCTGCGGCGTCGATGGCGCCCTGGATGGGAGTGGCGCTGGCATAGGATGGACCGGACGGAAGCTCCCGGTAGTGGGTGGTGTTTACGCCCCAGTCGGTGGCGGCGGCGGGTGCTGCCGTACCGAGTATGAGGAGAAGGATTGCGATACCAATACAGGTGGAAAACAGGTGGCGGGTCATGATGAAAGGCTCCTGTTTCGTCTGGTTCACCTGAGAGATGATAAGCGCTCTTCAGAAATAGGATCCATAAATAAGCGGCGTATGATGTCTAATATAAATAAAACACCATTTTGAGATATTTCAAGAAAAAAATTGATTAAATGGAAATCAAATGTATTTTTGGATATAGAATGAACCTGGATGAAGATTCGGTGTGGAAATAAGGAAGATCGGCCATTCTCCGGATCTGCGGGTCAGTGAATTCGGTGTCCGCGTTGGTGGCCATTTCCCAAGCCCCTCGTACTCTTTTGTCCTGCCCCCGTTACCGATAAATACCACGCCCGGCATATCTGCGGGAAGTGAATCCGCCATGAAGGTTGTCGCATTCAACGGGAGCCCCCGCAAGAAGGGGAATACCTACCATCTCCTCCGGGCCGCCTGTGACGAGCTCGAACAGGAGGGCATCGAGACCGAGATCATCCATATCGGGGCGACGAAGGTGAACGGCTGCATCGCCTGCAACCGCTGCTTCGAGACGAAGGATCGCCGCTGCATCCTCGACGACGACCCGATGAACGAGTGGATGGCGAAGATGTTTGCGGCCGACGGCATCCTCATCGGAAGCCCAACCTACTTCGCGGACGTCTCGACCGCAACCAAGGCCCTCATCGACCGTGCCGGGTATGTGGGGCTTGCAAACGACGGCCTCCTCCGGAGAAAGGCGGGTGCCGCCGTCGTCGCGGTGCGCCGTGCCGGGGCCATCCATGCCTATGACACGATCAACCACCTCTTCGGGATCTCCGAGATGGTGACGGTGGGCTCCACCTACTGGAACCTCGGCGTCGGCCTCGCCCCGGGGGATGTGGACGACGACGAGGAGGGGATCGTCACGATGGAAAACCTCGGCCGAAACATGGCCTGGCTCTTAAAGAAGATACAGGAATAACTCTTTTTTACCCGCCCCGATGGGGCCGGTGTTCTCCGGGCCCCCTCTCCGGCAAAGGAGCACCGCATGGGAGAAGAAGGAGGTTATGCCGCCCTCTCCTCCGTCGCCTCCGAAACTTCCTTATTCAGCCGGCGAATGGCGAGGACGGCCCATGAGTAGGCAAGGATACCTCCCACCACGTCTCCTGCAATGATGCCCCACCAGATTCCCCTCTCCCCCAGCCCGAGGACAAGCCCCAGAAGAGCTGCAAAGACGATGATGAGAATCACGTTTCGCATGAAGGCGAGGATGAACGAGGTAAGTCCCCTTCCTATCGCCTGGAAGATGTTCGAGGACATGATACCGATCGGAATGAAGGGGTAGAGGAAGCACATCGTGCGCAGGAAGGCGGTCAGTTCCGGCAGCAGGTGGGCGCTCTCCTCCGTGTAGCAGAATACCATCGCGATCTGCGATGCAAACACCCACGTAAGCACGCTCATCGCAAGGGATGCCGCGGTGCCGATGCCGACCGAATAGGTATGGACCACTTTCAGGTCTGAGATGCGCCGGGCTCCGTAGAGGGCGCCTGCGACCGCGATCACCGCGGTACCGATGGCGATCAGGGGAACCATCGCAAACTGGATGACCCGCCATCCGGCGGTGTAGACCGCAACCGCATCCGTCCCGGCGATGAAGACGAGGAGGCTGTTCATCACGACCGCAACGAGGGACATCAGCATGAACTCCGCGCTCGCCGGCAATCCGACGCTGAGGATGTCCCTGATGATGACAGGACTGTAGGAGAAGCTCCTCCGGTGGATGTCCACATAGGTGTCCCTTCGTATCACAAACCAGTAGACAAGGACCCCCGAGACCGCGGCAACGGAGATCACGGTGGCGACGGCCGCCCCGGCAATGCCCATCCCGAGGGTGTAGATGAAGATCGGGTCGAGGACGAGGTTGAGGACCGAGGAGGCGGCAAGGGCGTACATCGTCCGTTTCATGTCACCCTCGGCACGGAGAATCCCGTAGCCTATGTTCGTGAAGAGGACGAAGACGGTCCCGGCAAGCACGATGGTGCCGTATTCCAATGCAAGGTCGAGAGTTGGCCCCGCCCCGATGAGGACGAGAAGGGGTTCGAGGCATGCGAGGAGGACGACGGTCAGGACGATCGAGAGGATACCCGTGATGAGAAAGGCATGCATCGTGGTGTTGTCCGCGGAAGCCTTATCCCGGGCACCGATGTGACGGGCGATCGCTGCAGTCACTCCCGAGCCTATGCCGTTTCCGAGACCGATGAGGATCAGGAAGATCGGCGTAAAGAACCCGATCGCCGCGAGTGCGTCGGCGCCAAGCCCCGCCACCCAAATCGCATCGACGATGTTGTAGACCATCAGGAGAAACATCGCGACGATCATCGGGCCTGAGAGTTTCAGAATAGCCTTTTTCGGATCGCCGGTGAGTATGGAGACGCCCCGTGTGGGGGATGGTTGAGAGGTGCTGGATGGCGTATTCGTGGTGTGAGCGGCGGCCCCGCTCTCTGGTGGTGCGTCGGTATGGTGGTGTGTCATGGAATATCCGTGCTGGTGCTGTTATTACAGGTGAATGATTGTTTGCGCCACTGTCCGGAGGGACGCCACGAACTGCCCGTGGGCGGCTCTGGTCAGGCCTGCCGTGATCTCCTGGTCGATGGCGTCCGCGATGGCGGTGCTCTCACGGACCGTGGCCCCCCCCTTCTCCGTGAGGAGGAGCCGCACCTTTCTGCGGTTCTCCTCATCCGGCATTCTCCGGACGATCCCCTCCTCCTCAAGTTTCCGGAAGGCCCGTGCAATCGCGGCCTTGTCGATGCACAGTCGCATCGCAATGTCGTCCTGCGTGGCATCCGGGTGGTGGGAGAGGTACATCAGCGGCGGGAAGGTCCCGGCCGAGATGCCAAGGTGTGCCATGCGGGCATTGATGAGCATGTTCCTATGACGGTAGAGGACGGAGATGAGGGCTCCGACGGGGAGGTCCGACGGGAGGGATTCGTCCGGTTGCATTGAGAAAGGTCGCTCTCAGCGGGTATAACTGTTGACATGTCAACAGTCTCCGGCGTGCCCTTAAAGACCCGTACTGCCGGTTCTCCTCCTCCGCCGCGCCGGGGCTCTGCCCTAAACGCCCTCCTGTGTTCTTCCGGTTGATTTCCCGGCTTTCCCGCCGTGGATGGATACTCTCTTCTGTATTGAGAGAAGATCACTGTTCAGACGTGACGGACATGACAGACGGCTCAGCGACAGAGGAGACGGCAGGCGGACAGGATGCACGGCGGGTGGTGCAGCTCTTCGGAGAGCTGGCGGCGTACCCGCACTGTTCGGGGGGGGAAGCGGAGCTCGCGGCACACCTGATGCGATGGGGGGAAGAGCACGGCTGCACTGCCCGTCAGGACGGGGCTGGGAATGTATTTCTTGAAAAGGCGGCGTCGGCCGGAAAGAAGGACGCCCCTGCGGTCGTTCTACAGGCACATATGGACATGGTCTGCGTGGCGGCGCCGGGTGAGGAGCATGACTTCGCCCGCGAGGGTATCGACTGGTACGAGGAGAACGGCGTCATCCGGGCCCGCGGCACATCGCTCGGGGCCGACAACGGCATCGGCCTTGCGATCGGTCTTGCCCTTCTCGCCGACCCGGACCTCGTCCATCCACGGCTCCAGCTGATCGCGACGACCGAGGAGGAGACGACCATGCACGGCGCAGAGTCACTCGATCCTGCCTCCGTTGCCGGAACGACCATCATCAACCTCGACGACGAGGAGGAAGGGGCGTTCACCGTCAGTTCTGCGGGAATGATGGAGGCACGATTCTCGGTGCCCGCCCCCCGTATCCGTGTCGGCGGGGACGTGAGCTGGCAGACCATCGAGGTTGCGGGGGGACGGGGAGGCCATTCGGGCATCGAGGCCGATGCCGGCCGGGCAAATGCCCTCATCCTTCTCGGTGGCATCCTCACCGAACTGATGCGGGAGACGGGGTGTGCGGTTGCGTCCGTCACCTGCGGGGAGCGTGCGAATGTGATTCCCGGCCACGCGGTGGCGGTCATCGGCCTCGACGGTGCCGCCCGCGGGACTGCATCGCGTCTCATCCGGGAGGAGGAACGCCTTGTCAGGGCCGAATACCGGGAAAAGGACCCGGACCTCCGCATCCGGATATTCCCCGCCTCCCCGCAGGAGAGCGTCCTCCTGCCGGAGGCCGCCCTGATAATGGTGAATCTTCTCGCCGCCCTTCCCTCCGGTGTGCTTGCCATGGACGCCGCCATCCCCGGACTCGTTGCCACCTCGGCAAACCCCGCCCTCTGCACCGAGTCGGCGGGCATCATGTCCATCAGTATCTCTGCCCGCAGCAACGACGACGGGGAGCTCGCCGCCGTCGGGGAGCGGCTGCGTGCCATCGGCCGCGGGGCGGATATCCCTGTGGAGACTCTCGGGGTCTCCCCCGCCTGGAAGCGCCGGGATGACTCCCCCCTGCGGGAGGTGATGGCTGCGGCCTACCGCGATCTCTTCGGAACCGACCCCGAGGTCCGTGCGCTCCATGCCGGGCTCGAGGCAGCCCAGTTTGCCCGCAAAATCGAGGATGCAGACATCATCGCCGTCGGGCCCGACATCTCGGACGCCCATACGCACCGCGAATCGGTGACGGTCGTCTCCATCGGGAAGGTGTACCGGCTCCTCGCAACGGTTCTCGCACGCCTTGCGGCGGTTGCCGAAACGGCCTAAAAAATACACCTGCGGGCATCGACGGCATGCCCGGGTTCTTCCTCTCTTTTCTTCATTCGGTTCTTCCGGCAAAATCCCATCCCGGAGGGAAGCGGAAGTCCGAAGCGACGGATGCGGGCATCAGAAGGACGCTTCGCAGGAAATCGTCGAGCTCCGTTTCCCTGCGTATGTCCGCCGTCATGCCGCAGCGGTCCAGAAAATCGAGGGTGTCCGCGAGATTTGGCGTCGTAAAACGAAAGGAGAGACGTTCTGCCCCGAGGGCCCGTGCCGCGGCGACCGCCCCGCAGGCATGCTCCTCTCCCTCCTGGAGCGCGAGGGCAACAGCATCGCCGGGGACCTGCATGAGAGCGGCGGGAAAGGCATCCCGCAGTGCCCCGACAGCCCCGGGGCCGGTCAACTCCGGGTCGCAGTGGAACCAGAGCTTCTCCTCCTTCCAGCCCTTTTCGTTCAGGGCATCGATGCACCGGGCGGGAAGTCGTCCACCCTCGCGGAGTTCGATACGCAGGCTCCTGCCCGCATTGCCGACGGCAGCGAGCGCTGCGGCAAAGGACAGGGAGGCTTCGCCCTCTCTCTCCCGCCCGCAGACGCACTCGCTGTCCGGTCCGGTCCGGATGTCCACCTCCGCCCATGTAATCCCCGATGCGAGGAACTGGCGGAGTGTACGGGGGTTGTTGACCCCGTGCCAGACGAAGGTGATGTGGCGGGGGAGGTCGCCTCGTGTCCGGACGATGTCGGCGAGGCGGTAGCCGGTCCCGCTTACCGCCTCCGGCGGAAGACGGGTCCGCCGCGTCCGGAAGATGGTATCGGCGTGCAGAAGGAGGAGCGTCTCTTCGGGGTGTTCGAGGGCGACCGCCCTCAGGTTCTCCGGTTCGTTGTCGATCATCGCAAAGACGTGATACCCCTGCCCGGTGAAGAAGTCTATCGCCGCCGCCTTGCTCCGCTGGATCTCCTCCCATCCGCCGGGGTTCATGTGCAGGAGGTCGGAGGAGAACCGGACCTTGTATTCCCTTCCGATGGCGTTCAGGGAGCGAAGGGTCGTCTCCCTGAGCGTCTCGTCCCGTGCGGTGTTGAGGCCCACGAATGTCCGGGGCTGAAGCTGGAACCACCGGATCACTTCGAGAACACCGGTATAGGGGCGGTGGGAGGCGAGGGCGGCTTCCTTTGACCACCGCCGGGCCGAACACCACTCCTGTATGGGAGTGTGAAGAACCTCCGGCACCCCTCGTGCGGCGAGGAGTGCCACCAGGTGATCCTCGGTGACCGTGACGGCATCTGCCGTAAGATCCGCAAAGTAGGCGGTGGCGTGTTCGCGGTCGTAGGCCTGGAGCAGGGTGCGCACGGATTCACGGCTGTCGACGATCGTTCCGTCGATATCGAAGAGGATCAGCTGCCTGCTGTCGGGAAAGCGGAGCATTGCCGCACGATAGTGGCGGGCGAGACGGGTCATCCAGGTCGGCATGGTCGTATCACCGGTCGGTGTATCCTGATACGAAAGGAAGAGGGAAAAAAGATCGTGTGTACCGCCGGCTCATCTCCGGAGAAAAGTGATCCCGGGACCCTCGAGACGGGAGGTGCCGCCGCCGGATCTGCTCACGGTGATTGCCGTCCCGATACGCTCCTTTAAGGCCGGAACATGGGAGATGACCCCGATGAGTTTTCCCTGATCGCGAAGCGTCGTCAGCGTGGCCAGTGCCATCTCGAGGGCGTCCTCGTCGAGGGTGCCGAATCCTTCGTCCAAAAAGAGGGAGTCGACCCTGACCCTCCCCGAGGCCATCGAAGCAAGCCCGAGGGCGAGAGCGAGGCTTACGAGGAAGCTCTCACCGCCGGAGAGGTTGCGGGTCGACCGGATCCTGCCGCCCTGGTCATTGTCGATCACCGAGAGTTCGAGCGGGGTTTCCGGGGAGCGGGTGAGTATGTAGCGTCTGCTCATCTGCATCAGCTGGCGGTTCGCCGCGGCGACCATGCGTTCGAAGGTGAGCCCCTGGGCGTAGTTGCGGAATTTCTTTCCGTCGGCCGAGCCGATGAGATTGTGAAGCCGGTTCCACCGGTCGGTCTCGGCCTTCTGCGCCTCGATGCGGCGCTCCTGCTCGCCGCAGCGGGCCCGTTCCTCATCGTCCCGGCGCAGCTGCTGACGCACCTCCCCGACGGCCGCCGCGTTCTCTTCCTGTGCGGTGTTCAGGGCGGCAAGTTCCTCCTCGAGCGCCTCCGCCTCTGCCGCCGGCCTGCCACGCCGGAGATGGTCGTCCTGTTCTGTGGCGAGTCTCCGTTCCCGGGCATCGAGGCCGGCGGCCCATGTCTCAAGGCGGGAACGTTCGCTCTCGAGCGCCGTCCGCTCCGCGGGTGACAGGAGGGAGGAGACAAACTCCTCCTCACCGCCAAATCCTGCGTCCCGGAGCAGATCGCCAAATGCAGTTTCCGTGTCCGCTATCATCTCTCCGCGTCTGCGCAGGGCATCTTTGAGGGTGCGCACTTCCCCCTCCCTGCCGCTTACCGCCTGAACGGCGGCTGCATGGCGCTCCCGTGCGGCCTCGAGGGACCCTTCGGCCCTCCGGATCTCCCGGGAAAGCCGTTCTTCCTCTGCAGACGGGTCGTCAGGGGCGGGAAGGGAACGTCGTTCGTGTGCAAGCCGTTCACAGACGGCCATGGCGTCGTTGGTACGGGTGACCGATGCGGCCCGTTTCAGGGCGGATGCGGCGGCCTGCCGCCCCCGGAGAATGAGGGTCTCCGTTGCGTCGAGGAGCCGGGTGCAGGATGCAACGCCACGCCCGGTGGCATCCAGGTGCTGCAACCGGTCTTCGATCTTTCGGAGGGCCGCCCTCACCCCCGCTTCGCGGTCGGGGGCACCGGGGTCCAGTCTGCATGCCCTGCATGCATCGGTCCATTTCCTCTCCGCCTCCGCAGCCCGGGCGGCAATCTCCTCCAGCTCCTTTCCGGCGGCGTCGATGACACTCCCGCATCGGGCGATGGCGGACCTGAGTTCCGTCTCCTCATCCCGGAGCGTGCCCAGCGCCTCCTGCTCCTGCAGGATCTCCCTGGTATTCTCCCGGGGGATGGCCTCCCCGCCGATAGCGAGCGGGTGCGACGTTGCACCGCAGAGGGGACACATCTCCCCTTCACGGAGGTGGCGCCGCTCCTCTTCAAAGTTTTTTATGAGCGCGATGGTGCGGGCGTTCTCTTCCATCTGGCGTATCAGCTTTTCCTTGTCTTCCCTGCGGTCCCGGCAGACCTGAAGAGCAGTCTCATGCCGGTCTCTCTCCCTCTGCGCCTCGTCGATGTGGAGGGCAAGGTCCACCTGTCGTTTCCGGTCATCGTCCGCCCGGGCAAGTCCCTCGAGAAGAAGGGTGAGCCGGATGGTCTTTTCCTGTGCGGCGGCCTCCTCCCGGCGGATGGTGGCCGGGTCCCGGAACGACGGGGCTGCTGCAAGGGAGGACAGAAGCGCCGCCTTCCGGCTTTCGGCGGCGTCACAAGCGTCGAAAAGGAGAGTTGCCGGGCCGCCGGGCGTCCCGTCCGGGGAGGCAGGGAGGGCATCCACGGCTATGCAGATGGCGGCATACTCCGCAGCGGGTGCGCCGGTGATGCCACAGGCGGCGAGGAAGGCGCCGGCAGCATCCATGGTATCGTCCGGGATGGTGACGGCACGGGTACGGCGCAGGGCCGACTCCGCCGCATTCCATTCCCGTTCATCCTCCGCAAGGGCATCCCCGAGGTCTTCCAGCCGGCCGGCTGCCGCCTGCAGCCGGAGGTCGAGTTCACGTGCCTCCCGGAGGACAGGTGCCGCTCTCTCGGCCGCAGCCCGTGCTTCTGTGAGGGCGGTCTGCCCTGCTGCAACCGCCCCCCCGGCGAGATCAACGGCCTCCCTCAGGCCGGGAAGGGCGGCGAGATGCCCATCGAGGATCTGGCGGTCATGCTCCTGGGCGCCCCGGCGGGTGACGAGACTCCTGTAGTCCCCCTCCAGCGCCGCAGCCTTCCTGTCTGCTGCGAGGCGGCCGAGTTCCTCCTGCGCCTGTGCGGTCTGTTCGACGAGATCGGCCCGTTCGATCGCGATGGCGCCAACCTCTGCGGCTATCCGCTGCATGGTGCGGTGCCATGCGAGGTCTTCCCTGACTGCGCCGGTTCTGGTCCTGAGGGCCTCGCCGGCGGCGGCAAGCTCCGCCTGTCGGTGACGGAGCGCCTCGCGCTCCTCAGGCGCGAGAAGCCGGATGCCCTCCATCTCCGCCTGAAGAACCCTGAGGGTATCCTGTTCGCTCTTCGTCCTGGCATGGACGGCCCTGGAGATATCCGAGTAGATCTCCGTCCCCGTGATCTGTTCCAGCAGGGGGGAGCGTTCGTCGGGGGAGGCGTTCAGAAACGCCGCAAAGGCCCCCTGAGCAAGCATCACCGAGCGGGTGAAGCGTTCGTAGTCCATCCCGCAGGTCTCCTCGACGAGCTCCTGGACCTCCTTTTTCTTCGTTGCGAGCACATCGCCGGTGCGGCAGTCGGCAATCTCGTGGCGCGGCTGCTGGAGCTTCCCGTCGGTCCTCCGGTACGCCCGTTCCTGTGCCCATGTACACCGGAAGGTGCCAGTCGCGGTCGCGTATTCGACCTCTGCGAGGCATTCGGCCGCCTGCCGGTGCATGATCTCGTTGGTGGTGCTGCTGATCCTGTCCAGCCGGGGCGTCCTCCCGAAGAGGGCGAGGCTGACGGCATCGAGGATGGTGGTCTTCCCCGAGCCCGTGGGGCCGGTGATGGCAAAGATGCCGTCGTCACTGTAGGCCGGGTGGGTGAGATCGATGATCCATGTGCCTGCGAGGGAGTTGAGGTTTTTGAGGGTCACCTTCAGGATCTTCATGCCTCCTCCTCCGTTTCATCAGGGGAGAGGTGGACGGCATCGAGGATCTCTATGAATGCATCCATCAGCACTCCCCGCTGGTCCTCCGGGACGTTTCTGTCGTCCATGCAGCGCAGGAATACCTCCGTTTCGGTCAGCCGGGACAGATCCTCGCAGCCCTCGCCGGCGCGAATCGCCTGCGAAACCAGCCGGGCATCCGTAACCCGGAGCACCTCGATAGTGGATTCGCCGGTCAGTTCGGCGACCCAGGCCATCAGGTCGCCGGGAACCTCGTCGCCGTCGTAGATCACCTCGGCCCAGACGGGAGTTCCCTCCATCTTCAGGGCTGCCAGTCCGTCCGCGATGTCATCCATATCACCCTGGAGGGTGGCGAGCCGCTGGAAGCAGGGGACGGAGACGGGTTCTATGATAGTGGGGGCGCCGGCTGCAACATCGACAATGAGCACCTCCTTCTCCTGTCCGGCCTCGGCGAAGCCGACGGGGACGGGACTGCCGGGATACCGGACGGTTGTGCGGCCTCCGACCGTCTGGGGGACATGGAGGTGCCCGAGCGCGACGTATGCGGCATCCCCGTCAAAGACGTCGGCCCCGACGCGATCGAGGGAGCCTGCGAGCCGGTCACGCACCCCGTCGCCCTCGACGGTGATACCGCCTGCCGCAAAGAGGTGGCCGGTCAGGACGACGGGCACCTCCGTTCCCGTCTCCCGGCGCATCGCCACTGCCGCGTCCCAGACATCCCGGTAATGCTGCTGTATCCCCTCGCGGACCCGTGCAGCCTTGTCGGCGACGGACTCGCCGGGCGCCGACCGCCGGATGTCCCGGTCGCGGAGGTACGGGACGGCGCAGACGAGGAGGCCGGTCTCCCCGCCCTCACTGGGGAGCGGGATGATCCGCATATCGTCCGTTCCGGCAGACCCGACGACATGGATATTGAGCGCTTCGAGGAGGTGGCGGGGAGCCTCGAGAAACGTCGGAGAGTCATGATTTCCGGCGGTGATGATGATATGGCGGCACCCTGCCTCTGCGGCCTCCATCAAAAAGCGGTAATAGAGCCTCTGGGCCCACGTCGGAGGGGTGCCGTTGTCGAAGATATCGCCGGTGACGAGGAGGACGTCGACGTCCGTATCCCTGATCACACCCGCGAGCCATGCAAGAAATTCGGCCGACTCTTTCTCGCGGCGTCTGCCGCACAGCGTCATTCCCAAGTGCCAGTCGGAGGTGTGGAGGATCCTCATTTGTATCCCTCCGGGAGGAAGGGCGGTGTCGTGGCGACAGGGAGGACGGGATTGCCGGAGGGACAACAGGAAAAAAACGAGGGTTCCGTGCTGCCGGCGATAGCCATGCCAGGATGTTTCCGGGACAGGCTGAAGAAGAATTCTCCTGCAGGGTGAAACTGTGTTGTGCGGGTCGGTGTCACCGTGAAGAGGGCAGTGCATTGCATGGGCGTCGTATGTACGATTGTTTGCTGCGTATTATGCCTCTGTCGAAGTGATGCTCCGGGAGAAGACCGTTCGCATCCGGGGTGCTCTTCCGTCATCCTGCATAATATTCTTTGTGTCATGCGCCAATCAAATGCTGGTATATTCGGGGAATGAGGTGCGAAGGTGACCAAACGACCAGCAGATACAGGAATTCCGGAAGACGAAAAGGGGATTAGGGATACGGTGCGGGAGAAATATGCGGCGGTCGCCGGGAATGAATGCGGCTGCTGCTGCGGCGGGCCGGACCTCGACGCCATCGCCGACGCCCTCGGGTACAGCGAGGAGGAGCTCGAAAAGGTCCCCGAAGGCGCCCATCTCGGTCTCGGGTGTGGCAACCCGCTCGCCCTTGCTGCCCTGAAGGGCGGGGAGACGGTCCTCGACCTCGGGTCGGGAGCGGGGTTCGACTGTTTCCTTGCCGCCTACCGGGTCGGACCAAAGGGCCATGTGATAGGGGTTGACATGACCCACGAGATGGTGGCCCGGGCCCGCAAGAATGCGGAGATCGCCGGGTTATCGCAGGTGGAATTCCGGCTCGGAGAGATCGAGCACCTCCCGGTAGAGGACGAATCGATCGACCTCGTCATCTCCAACTGCGTCATCAACCTCTCTCCGGACAAGGAACAGGTCTTCCGCGAGGCCTATCGCGTCCTAAGAAACGGGGCCAGCCTCATGATCTCGGATATCGTCGTGACGGGCGTTCTTCCCGACGAGGTGCGGGGATCGGCGGCGATGTACGCAGGATGCATCGCCGGGGCCGTTGAACAGGAGGAGTACATCCGCCTCCTGGAGAAGGCGGGATTCCATGAGATCGAGATCCTCGAATCCCGGCCGTATCCCCTCGAACAGACCGGCTGCTGTACCCCCGGAGAGGAGCTCATCGAGGGACTGACCCTCACGAAGGAAGAGGTTGCCCGTATCGGCGATGCCATCGCCTCGGTAAAGATACGGGCGGCAAAAAAGTAGTAGGAACCGCCGCAGTGCAGCGGGATCGATCATCTCTTAGGGTTCCGGCTGCCAACCCGGATGCAGATCCCCGCTCTATTCTTTCTTCTGTCCATTCTGCGGGACTTCGTCATCGAAGCTGAAGAGCTCGTCCACCGTCGTCTCCAGTTCGCAAGCAATCTGCCATGCGAGGCGCAGGGAGGGGGTGTAGGTTCCCTTCTCGAGATGGACGATCGTCTCGCGCCGGACCCCCACGCGGTCTGCAAGATCGGCCTGGGTGATGCCGTGCCGGGCACGAAATTCCTTCATTTTTGTCTGCATATCCCTCTGCTCCCGACCACCGGTCAGTACCCGATGTCTCCCTTCCGGTAGAAGTAGACCTGGCAGAGGCGGCCGCTGACCCCCAGAAAGAGCATCAGACCGACGAGGAGGAGGCCGGGGTCCGGATTGATCACCTGTCCGGCAGTGAGGAGATAGAGCACGCACATCAGCATTAGCGTCAGCAGCCATGACCATGAGAGGCCGTGAGCCCCGATCTTCTTCGTCCGCTCGTCCTGGATGTCGGGTTCCTTTCGCCACCTGCGCTGGACGAAGACGATGAAGATGATGGCGGCACCCATACTGAGCAGGATGTTGCCCATCATCGAAAGCGACGATACGAACAGGAGCATGAGAGCGCCGGCAATGATGAGCGCGATGCCCATCCAGTTCTTGAGCATGTAGTTACGTTCTGTCATGGTTCCTCCATATGTGAGGTATTTCCCATATTATGTTATGTAATTATAACACAATGTTATTTATTTCTAACGTCACGTGAGGAGATCGCAGGAAGGATATGCGGGGGAATCGCTCAGCGCCGTCGTGCCAAGGCTGGAGGTCATGAAAAATGCAAAATCCTGATACATCCCGGAGAGCGCGAAAACAGGAAAATATTGATCGGATCGGGTTCTGCTCTTCAGGTCTTCGGCCGGAGATCTCCACGGGCATAGGAGAACCAGATGCCGACCGTACAGAGGCAGCCGAAGACGACGAATGAGGCGGAGATTGCCCGGAGCAGCTGATCCGCCACCTCCGGGGAGATGACGACGGTTCCGATGACGACGGAGAAGGCGGTCATCGCAATTGCCATGGAGGCGATCTGCCCAAGGACCCGCATCGTCCCGGCGGTCGCCGAGGCGATGCCCGCCCGCGAATCCGCCACCGAACTCATGATCGAGTTCATGTTCGGCGAGGAGAAGACGCCATAGCCGAATCCGAGGAAGAGGAGGATGGCCACTACCGCCGCAACCGGGGTGTCCCATCCGACAAAGGCGAGTGCAAAGAGCCCGGCGGCGACGATGGCCATTCCTGCGGTGGCAAGAAGCCGGGGTTCGATGCGGTCCGAGAGGCGGCCGGCAAGCGGGGTGGTGATCGCCATCATCACCGGCTGGGCGACGAGGACGGTGCCGGCGGCCGCTGTCGAAAATCCCTGGATGTGATAGAGGTACATCGAGAGGAGGAACGTGATTGCATACGTGGAAGAGTAGTTGATGAGGGCTGCGACATTCGAGTAGGTGAAGGGGCGGTTTCCCACGAATGTCCGCACGGGAAAGATTGGGTTTGCAGTCCTTCCCTCCCATGCGAGAAAGCCGGCAATGGCTGCCGTTCCTGCAACCACCAGGGCTGCCGCCCAGAGTTCGGGGAGACGCGAGGCACCGATGATGAGCAGGATGAGCCCCGCTGCATAGACGGCTGTTCCGTACCCATCGAAACGAAGGGTCTGTTCGTGCTTCTGCCCGGGATCACGGGGTACGAAGAGTGCGCCCGCTGCAAGGGCGGCGAGCGCCGCCGGGACGGCTGCGATGTAGAGGGCCCGCCATCCGAAGGCGTCGGTAAGGATGCCGCCGATGAACGGACCGGAGGAGAGGCCGATATAGACGACCGCCGTATTGATGCCGATCACCTTGCCACGCTCCCGGAGCGGGTAGTTGGTGGTGAGAAGCGGGACGGATGTTGCAAAGGTCATGGCGCTCCCGAATCCCGCCACCGCCATCCCGAAAAGGATGAACCAGAATCCGGGTGCGAGGCCTGCGATTGCAATGCCTGCCGTCATCGTCGCGGTGCCGCCGAGGAAGATCCTCCGCCGTCCCCAGGTGTCGGCGATCTTCCCGAACGGGAGGAGAAAGATGGCGTACGGGAGGAGAAACGCGGTCGGTACCCACCCGATGAGCGTCGCGCTGACACCATACTCCGCCGCGATGACGGGCAGGGCAATCTGGACACCGGAGGAGATATAGGGGGTGGCAAAGGACGAAAGGCAGGTCGTCAGGAGAAGGGCGGCAAGGCATCTTCTGGAGAGGACGGAAGGGGTGGCGGCGGGTACCATGGACGTTTCTGCTATAGGGTATATTCCGCCACGGGAAGAACATTCGGTCATGCGATGGATGTTGCAGGGTCGAAGTATTCCCGGCGCTGCACAAGGAGTCTGCGGAGACGATAATGGGCTGGAACGTTTTTTCTGCGTTCGATCCACGAATGGCAGATGCGCAGCAGATCCTGCCACAGCACGAAACACCCCTGGATATATGGATGCAACTTTAGGGGTTGTAATAATATTATTACTCCGCCGCGGCAACATTGTCTCCAGCAAGTGTCGGAATATGCCTTTCCACGGGGTGCGTGGGAGACGGCATGGCGTGTCAATGACACGGGACAAATAGAAGCAACCAGCAGCTGCTGACCGGAACACTTCGGAAACGAGTTCACAGCATAACCAGAATACAAAGAATTATTGGAGACACTATCTTGAAATCCATATTTGCAGCCCTCGCCGATACCATCAACAACCATCCGAAGACCGTTGCGGCGACCATCGTGGTAATCATGGTCTTCGGCCTTTACGGGGCGACCATGGTGACGATGGCGACCGGAACAGAGACCTACATCGATATCACCACTCCCGAAGGGTCGCTCATCTACCAGTACGAAAACACCTACGGGAGCGATATGATCTTCCTCATGGTCGAGGGGGAGAACCTCTACGATCCGGAGGTACTCGCGTATCTTGATACCGTCACGGCGGATATCTCAAATGAACAGCATATCACGTCGGTATACAGCGTCGCCGATGTGGTGAAGGCGGCAAACGGTGGAACCATTCCCGGCAGTGCAGCGGAGATTCAGGCAATCGTCGAAGAACAGCCGAATATGCTGACCGCGAACGGGCAGACCGGGATGATGACACTTGTGGGGGCGGATCTTGAAGCGGGACTTTCGGAGGAGGTCCAGTCCGCCGTCCTGCAGAATATCAAGGTCATCATCGACGCGATTCCCCAGCCACCGGGAGTAACGGTTACCGTCACGGGCTCCCCGGCCTTTGCCGAGGAGATGCAGGAGGAGATGGGCACCTCCACCGGTATGCTGATAGGGCTTGCCCTTCTCCTCATGGTCGTTGCGATGGGGCTTCTCTTCGGCAACGTCCGGTACCGGTTCCTCCCTGTCGCGATCGTCGTGATGGGCGTCATCCTCAGTTTCGGGGTGATGGGCTGGAGTAAAACCCCGCTCTCGATGGTCGTGATGGCCGCCTTCCCGGTGATGATCGGTATCGGGATCGACTACGCCATCCAGTTCCAGACGCGTTTTGACGAGGAGGTCAGAAAAGGGTCCATCAGGGATGCGGTCACCACCACGATCACCCAGTCGGGTCCTGCGGTGATGGTTGCGCTGGGTGCCACGTGTCTTGGATTCTTTGCGCTGAGTATAGCTCCCTTTCCCATGGTTGTTGATTTCGGCGTTATATGTATCATCGGTGTCGCCTGCTGCTACCTCTCCGCCCTTGTGGTCATTCCGACCTTCGGAACGCTGGTCCAGTACCGCCCACTGGAATCACGTGAGGTGCGCTCGAAAGGGAAGAAGTCGGGCCCCGGCATGATGGAGCGCTACGATATGGCGCTCGGAAGCGTTGCCGGGAAGATCGCGAACAACCCGGTTCCCATTCTCCTCCTGCTCGGGTGCGTTGCGGTGCTCGGCATCCCGCTCGACAGCGAGGTGATCATCAGCACCGACGAGGAGTCGATGGTGCCGCAGGATATGCCCGCGATGGTGAGCATGTCAAAACTTGGGGATGTCGTCGGGTCGACCTCGTCCCTCCCGCTTATCGTCCGTTCTAATGATGTCCTCGCCCCCGATGTCCTTCAATGGATGGATGAGTTCGGGAACTATGCGACGGACCACAATGACGAAATCACCGGAGCAACGAGTATTGCAACCCTTCTGACGGCGGCAAACGGAGGAACGCTCCCGACGGACAAGGTCGCAATCGAGGAGGCGCTTGCCCTCATTCCCGAAGACACGCGGGAGGGATACCTGACCGGCGGCACCGAGGCGGTGATACAGTTTTCGATGATCGATATCTCGATGTCCGAAGCCGACGGGGTGGTAAGCAAGCTCGAAAGCGACCTTGACTGGAGAGAACCGCCTGCAGGCGTAACAGCGGTCTTCAGCGGGCAGATCGTGATGTTCACCGGTATGATCAGTGATATCACCGAGTCCAAGGCCGGGATGAACATCCTTGGGTTCATCCTCATAACAGGCTTTTTGATCCTGGTCTACCGGCGTGTCGCGGCCATCACGCCGATGATTCCCATCATCATGATCATCGGGTGGAACACGGTCATCATGTATGTCCTCGGCCTCCAGTACAACCTCCTGACGGCGACTCTCGGGGCGATGTCCATCGGTATCGCCTCCGAGTATACGATCCTCATCATGGAACGGTATGATGAGGAACGGGAACGGGGTTGCGGGTGCACTGAGGCCATTCAGACGGCCATCCAGAAGATAGGAACGGCGATCACCATCTCAGGGCTGACGACGGTCTTCGGCTTCTCGGCGCTCACGCTCTCGGATTTCCCCATCATGTCCAACTTCGGGCTGGTGACGGTGCTCACCGTGGGCTTCTCGCTCATAGGAGCAATCCTCGTGATGCCTGCGGTGCTCTCGCTCACCTGCAGGTACCGGGATCACCATGCGAAGAACGAGAATGCAGCTGTAGGGCATTGAGAGAAATAGGGTTGAATATCGAATAGAATCCGATCTCTCTGTAAAAATCATTCCCTTTTTATTGCATCGTTGCCTGGGTTATTTTCTCCAGAAAATCCCCTCCCCCTGACTCCTCCCGGAGCGGGAGGGGGAATTGCGAAAAGCCCCTTTGGAAGAAGTGTGCACTACGTAATTACTCTGGGAGGTGGCAAAAAATTGAAATTTCCGGATATTTCCCGGAAAGGACTTTGAAGTGATTTCGTCGTGAACCCATTACGTGGCGAAGTATTTGCCTTGCTCAGTCCTCTTCTGCGGCGTCTTCGATCTCGCGTTCCAGTTCGGCGTCGATGGCGGGTTTGGATTCTTCGTAGGTGTCCGTACCGGTATCCGTGGTGGTATCGGTTGGACCTGCGGCCGTTGCACCTTCTGTTTCTGTTCCCTTTTTGGCATCCCTGCGCTGGTTGTACTCCTCATAGCATATCTGGAGGATGGCGCCGAATCCGGTGAGAACCGTAATGCACTGGATGATGATGCCGATGCCCCACGGAAGGAGGAAGAGGATGGTGAGGATGACGTAGCCGACGGTGAAGGGAACGTACATCGGGCGGGTGCCCTTTTCCGGGACCTCGTCTCCGGCAAGGGTCATCACCCACCGGCCCGTGCACCATGCGGCGACGGGGACGGCGGCAAGAAGGGCGAGGATGAGGAGGCAGGAGAGGAGGATCGCGATCGGAATCCCGAATACCGTGAGGGCAAGGAGGAAGAGGAGCAAGCCTGCGACGATGGCCCCTGCAAGGCCCGTCACAAAGGAGAGCAGCGCACCTCCGGGGGTGGACATCGGCGTCGCCGCAGCACGGACATGGTCACCGGCGACGGCGATGAGGACGAGGCCGAGGAGGAAGATGCCGATGAGGCAGAGGATCCTGATGACGAGGAAGAGAAATCCCATCATCGCGGCGAAGAGGGTGAAGTCGAACGGGTCCTGCCGGTCGAACGAAGTGGTCCCCAGGACCGTGCCCTGTTCATCGTAGGACTCGGCGGAGACCATCATGTCATGGCTGATGACAGCCTCGGGCCCGAGGGTGACTGTGGAGGCGGTTACCATCACATTGGTGGCATTGCCGCCAAACACCGTTGTATCGGCGATGATCATCGCCTTGCCGCCGATATCATCCTCTGTGGTGAGTCGGCCTGCGGCGACCATGATGTCCGCCCCGACGGGTGCATTGAGGGTGACGGTTTCTCCCGCTGCAATGATGTTCGTCTCGACGGGAGCGTTGACGATAAGTGTCGTCCCCGCCCAGGTGACGCTCTTTACAGGAGCGTTGATGATAAGGGTGTTGGCCCCGGAGAGGATGTCGTCATCGGTCGTGGTGTTGATGACGATGGTGTTCCCGGAGGTGATGTTCATTCCTGCCGCAGGGGTGGCTGCGATGCAGCAGAGGAGCAGCAGCAGGAGGGGGAGGATGTGTTTCATAATAGCACTCATTCATGCCTTGCTGAAATATAAGGATAGCCACCGGGGGGAGTTGTAAGGTCAGATATTGATGATGCGTGGTGTGAGTTTGTTATCCAAAAAAAAAGAGGGGATATCAGGTCAGCAGAATGTAGTAGTCTTCAAGGGTATAGCCAACAGGGAACATTTCTACTGCTTCATCATATCCCGCATCAGCAGATGAGACCTTGATACGTGCCTCATACAACCCTTTTTCGAGATCTGCAGTGTACAGCGACAGCGTGTCACCGGTACAGGTCATAGGCACGGTCAACGACCCGATATTTTTCCAGTTGGTATCTTCGCCGTCTATTCTCCTGATATAGAACTGTTCATCCAATGGGAATGAGCCGGTGTAATTGATTGGCCACTCGAAGTAGGCAAAGGATGCATCCCAATCTGTGAGATTAAGATGATCCACATCAATCGTTGCATCGAACAGCGTTTGTGGGGTAAGGCCGGGCATGACGGTCACGATAACCGCAGGGATGATTTCCGTGATGACATCCTCACCGCTCTCAAACTCGACCATAGACCCCGGCGCAAAGAGGGTGAAGTTAATCGGTTCGGTGATGGATGCATTGATCATGAGGGAGAATTGTGTCATCCAGGTCTGCTTGACCGAGACGTTCCCTACTTCAAACTGAAGAGTTCCTGGCTCATTTCCGGCGTAATCTCCTGTCGCTTCCCACATGTCCGTCTGGTCCACCACATACGCGAAGCCGGGGAGGCGGTCTTCCTGAGACGCTGCCGCATAGGGGTATGTTGTCCAGTTGAAGAAGTCTACATTGGTATACGGTTCATACGAGAGCAGATCCGTTGCCGTGTAGGTGACATCATCCGGCAGTTCGGCAAAGGTGAGGTCAACGCTGGTATGGATACCGGCCTCACGGAGCAAAGCGAGACTGATTTCGTGGAAAGCCTCTTCGAGCGCCGCCTCGTCTCCTGCGAAGAAGTATTCTCCGCCGGTCTCTTCGGCAAGTCGCTTTGGCACCGCCTCATCGCTGACGGAACCACCGCTGGGGTAATATATCGCGTATATTTTTATGCCATTGGCTTTGGCATACTCGACCATATTCTGGGGCGGTACTGTTGCGCCGTTGTCGAGGTATTCATCATTGGGTAAAAATTGGTAATACGGGGCACCGCCCTTTGCGAGGGTATTTGAATCCGGAAGCACCGTCATCACCGGTCCTTCGGCAAACGGGTCGCCGAAGTAGCGGTAATTGTTCTGCATGAGAAGCACGATTGCCTTTACCGCTTCAGGGTTTCCGGAGTTCTCCTCTATGTATTGAATGGATTTTGCAAGGCCGAGCCTGAGGGGTGCACTTGCCTGGCCCGAGTCGTCCTTTTTGATGGGAACAACCTTCCAAAGCACATCATGGAGGTTGATCCAGTTTGCTCCAGCTTCTGAACCGAACTCGAAGTCTACGGTCGCATAACTATTGTATATCGTGTTGCCGTTTCCAGAATAATTCCCGATATATTCTTCGTCATCATTCTTGTTTCCATCCTTTCCGACATTCTTTTTCCAGTTGAAAGTGCCGGGTACCGTTAGAATATCGGCAACACCTAACGGGAATACAATATCATCTGTCGTCGTCGGGTCGCTGTAGGTGATAAGTGCGACCCTGTCATTATCGGGATCAAAGCTGATACCATTGTTGCCTCCTGTCACCAGGATCATTGCTGCTTCACGTGCAATCTCCATCCGGTCTTTCAGGCCTTCAGAAATGAGCATGTCCTCGCCACGGTCGAGGCAGATGACCACATCGATTGGGCCATGATCCTGGTAGTTGTTCCCATCGCCAATGAGGTGGATGGTGACATCCAGGGTATCGCCGGGTGCCACGACATCAGCGGATACACTCGTCTCGACACGGAGGTAGGGGTAATTACGCCACGTGATGTTACCTGTGTTCTTAGTCTTGCCATTCCAGGAGACATCGACGATGCAGCTGCCCAGGGCATACGGGTCAAAACCCTCTTCGCCTTGCTCGGGGAAGGCACCGGCATGAAGGTACACGGTCGCATATCCCTCCTCATCAGTGGTAACGGTCAGTATTTCCGGTCCAGTTGCGTCGTCCCGTGCGTAAGTAAGCACCGGATCTGTCATGATGGTTGAGTTTGTGATGGTTCCGGTTTTGATTTTAAAATTGACGGTTTCCCCGGCAACACCAGTTCCGACAATGTTGTTGACTCGTGCACTGATGGATGAAACCACCGACGCATCAGTATCTGCACTGGGGATATTCGAGGGGTTGACGATTATTTCGAATCCCTCTGCCGTACCTCCGGTGAAGCGAAGGATTAGATCTTCTGCGTCAATGCCGCCGGCGGTTGCCATCATGGTCACCGTCCCTATCGCGGTTCTGGGCCCGTAATTCATCATGGCGTAGCCCGATGCAGCTGTGTAAATGGTTACCGACTCACCCATGTTGGTCGAGACGTCGACCGGGTAGTCCTCGATACCATTACCGAATCGGTCGGTGACGAGGTAATTGACCCTGAAATAACTCTCCCCGTCCGCAAGACATTGGAAGGGTATCGGGTATGCTGGCACCGTAACAACCGACGCGGTGAGGGCCACGGGTACCCGTTCACCCACAACATCGATGGTAATTAGTCGTTCAAGAGTGGCACCATAACCCGGATCAATCCGGATAATGACTGGCACCGCCTTCTCCGGGGCCTGGAAGGTGACCGTACAGTTGCCTGAAGCACTGAAAGGCACGGCAACATGCTGTGCAGTAATGCTTTCGTACTGGAACTCAGCACCGTCAACGGAAACCCAGAAATCGACGGTATCCCCGGTTTCATCATTGATCACGTTACCGTAGCGGTCTTTCATCCGAACAGTGATGGGGGTGCTTCCCCCGGCGGGGACGATTCCTTCACGGGTGATGGCGATGTACTGGTACGGGGCATCGGGGATCACCCGAATATGATCGTACTCCTTTTCTATCGGAGTCTGTACCTCGTCTCCCACCCGGTAATGGACGGTTACTTTTATAGAGGCGTCACCGGCTTTGGTTGACGAAAAGACGGTCTGATAAGGGCCGGGATTTGCCGAATCGGTAACACTCAGCTTCCCGGATGGATCACTACTCGCGTTCAGGTACGTAAAGGTGACCCGATCGACGGTCACCGCGCCATCATTGATCTCAACGCCGATCATCCCTCCGCCGTCTCCGGCCGTTATTGTTAGCTCGCCAGGGGATATGTCGATCTCTTCCGCTGTGAGTGCCGCCGCTCCCACAACAGCAACACACAGGAAGAGAAGGAGTGCCCCCCCGGCACGCCAGGATAATCTTCCCATGGTACGCATTAATGGAAACATACTATATATAATTAAGCTATCCTCACAATTCAGGAAATATCCTGTCATTCTGATTTGATAACAGAAAATTCCTGTAATCCAAAAAAAACCGGTATATACCTCCAGAACAGCTGTTTGGCTGATGGGAGAAATCATTAATATTACTTTTGGTCGTGCCGTTCTGCGGAGGCTTGGTGAGGCCGATGGCATCGGGGTGGAAACCGGTACGGAGTCTGTGCATTTTCGCGGTTTCGAGGAATCTGCATGCGCTCTCACATAATATGGTCCGCCCGGCAGGTCGTACCCGTGCCTACCGACGGTATTTTGCTGGTTATTTATGGTAATCGGCGGTGGTGCCCGGTTCATGATCTTCATCAGGTGTCCGGTGCAATATATGAAGACAGACCGGAGGGCCCACAGCGGATGCCATACCAGGCCCGCCGCAGACGGCACTCCACCGGAGATACGAGAAGCATGCAGAACGAGGCAGGGGCGGATCCAAAACAGAGAAAGAACATACGGCAGGGGGCTGCCGTGAGCATCGTCATGAAACAGGACCAGCGGACCGGGAAGCTGACCGAAGGGACTGTCAGGGAGATTCTCACCAACTCTTCGTTTCACCCGCACGGGATCAAGGTGCGCCTTGCCGACGGCAGGGTTGGGAGGGTGCAGAAGATCCATGTGGACGATGAATAGGGAACTTCGCCTGATTTTCAGAAAAACCCTAAAATCTATTTTCGATCGTTATCCCGGCATTCCGGCGACGAAGTAAAAAAGAATTGGGGGATCACGTCAACAGGATAAAAGGGGCGGCGGCGGGGTCGCCAATGGTAAAGGTGGTGTAGGCATCGTCAAATCCCGCATCCTCTGTGGAAACCCGTACCCATGCCTCGTACTCCCCGGGGGGGAGATCTGCAATGTACATCGGCAGTGAGTCACTGTCCCCATCGTAGGGGAGCATCTTTGTTCCTATCTTTTTCCAGTTGGTGTCTCCGGTATCGCGGAAGTAGACGATCTCGTCCATGTCGTAGTCACCATTGTAGACGATGTTCCACCCGAAGTCGAGGAAGCTGGGGTCCTGGCCGATCACAGTGAAGTCCGTCACCGCTACGGTGGCATTGATCAACCCTTCCGGAGTAAGCCCGGGGATCACTGAGATAATCGTCTTGGGGAGCTGTTCAACGGTGAAGCTGCCTTCCTGGTTCTGGAATGAGACGGATGAAGGTTCGGCAAAGAGGCTGAAGTTGAGGGGTTTTATCACAGAATCATTGATACGAAGGGTGAATTGTGTCTCCCATGTCTGTTTGATGGTGATGTTGCCGACATCGAAGTGGAGGGATGCAGGGGCACTACCGTCCTCCCCTGTCCACATCTCCATCTGGTCAATGTCGAGCGCGTATCCCGGGAGGTGATCAGTGACGATATGCGGGTCTGTCGACCAATTGTAAAAGTCGATCGTTGTCGGGGGAACGTAGGCGAGGAGTTCGCTTGCCGTGTAGTCGACCCCCTCGGAAAGTTCACCGGCAAAGCTCAGGTCGACGACGGTTGAGACACCCGCCTCGCGGAGCAGTTCGTCCCTGATCTTCTGGAATGCCAGTTTGAGCTGTTCCTCGTCACCGGCATAGTAGAATTGTCCGCCGGTCTCTTCTGCCAGGCGCTGGGGGACGAGATAATCGCTCGAACTGCTCTGGGGATAATAAATGGTAAAGATCTGGATGTCGTTTGCGAGGGCATAATTCACCATGTTCTGGTTCTCCTCGGAGAGGTCGGCGAATTCATAGTAATTCACAGACCCCGGACTCAGGGTATTGTCATCCGGGTCGACCGTCATCACGGCTCCCTCTGCAAAGGGATCCCCAAAGTACCGGTAGTTGTTCTGCATCAGCACTACAATAGCCCTGACCGAGCTGGCGGTAGCATTATTCTCGAGATACTGTATGGACTCCTTGAGTCCGAGCCTGAGGGGTGCGCTTGCCTGGCCGCTGTCATCCTTTTTGACGGGGACGGTGTTCCACAGGGCATTGTGCAGGCCGTTCCAGTTGGTTTCCGGGGTATAGGTGAATCCATAGTCAAGGGTTGAAAAATCATCATATACGGTGATGCCGTTTCCCGGATAGTGTGCGTCGGTGTAGTCCTCATCATCATTTCCATTCCCGTCCTTGCCTACATTTTTCTTCCAGTTGAAGGTGATGGGGAGATCGAGCAGATCGGCGGTGCCGGACGGGAAGACGGATGTATCCGTTGTCATATCGCTATAGCTGAGAAGGGCCACCCTGTCAAGGCCCGGGGTAAACCCGATCTCTTCGTTTGCACTCCCTCCAACCAGAAACATTGCCGCTTCCCTGGCCGCTTCCATGCGGTCCCTGTTGGACTTGCCTTCGTCCAGGAGCATATCTTCGCCCCTGTCCAGACAGAGGACAACATCGATGGGGAGGTGGTGAAGCAGTTCATTGCCATCCCCGATGAGGCGGATGGTCACGTTGAGTTCATCGCCGGGGGCGACTGCATAGTCGGAGACTTCGGTCTCGACCCTGAGGTAGGGATAGTTTCTCCACGTGACCACAGAAGATTTCTGAGTCTCATCGTTCCACATCACTGTTACCGTTGTATTGCCGCGGGCAAAGGGATCGAAGTCTTCTTCGCCGTGGACGGGGAATGTGCCTCCCTTGAAGTAGACCGTCGCAATACCATCCTCATCCGTGGTTGCGGTGATCGCAGACTGCGTCCACCCGCTGTTGCCCGTGAGGGAAAGGGCGGGATCTGCGGTCATGGGCGATGAACTCCAGGTATCTCCGCTTGTTACCCAGAAGGAGACCGTCTCACCGGCAACACCGATCCCGGCCAGGTTGAAGACCCTCCCCTGGACAGCGATGGTCGCTGACGGATCCACATCGGCGCTTGGGAGGTTGATCGGATTGACGGTGATGGCAAAGGAGGCCCCCTCCCCCCCGATGAAGGTGAGGAGCTGTGACGTGTTCACATCTCCTGCTGTTGCAGTAAGGGTGGTATTGCCGATTCCTGTCTTCGGGCCGTAGGTCATGTGCGCCAATCCGTTGATGTTCGTTACAATGGTGGTGGTCTCGTTGAGGGTGGTGGTGGCCACCACCTTGTAATTGCCGATGGGGTTGCCGAACCGGTCGGTCACAAGATAGCGGATATCGAAGAAGCTGCTGCCATCCGCGAGACATTCATATGGTACCGGGTAAGAGGGGACCGTTACGATGTACGGCGTAATGGCGGCAGGATTTTTTTCTCCGATAATGGTGAGGGTGATGAACTTCTGGAGCGTTGAACCAATACCGGGGTCTACCCGTACGGTAACAGATCCTGCGGTCTCCGGTGCCTGGAAGGTAGCCACACACTTCCCGTCCGCCCCGAAGGGAACGGTAATATAGTCCACCGTTGCGCCGCCGTCGACGAATCCTGCCCCTTCGGCAGCCACCTGGAACTCAACCGTTGCACCGGTCTCGTCGTTGATTGTGTTGCCATAGACATCCTTCATCACGACGGTGATAGGGGTGGTGGAGGCAGCCTGTATACCCGCTGCGAAGCTGATGGGCGAGGCATAGGCATAGGGATCCGACGGGATCACCCGCACGGTGCTGGTCCTGGTCAACGCATCATGCTGTGCGCCGGCACTATACTCGACCGTGACGGCTATGGTGGCATCACCCGCATGGGTCGAAGTGAAGACCGTCTGGTACGTGGCGGTCGTGGTCGATGTGACACTGAGGTGTCCCGATGGGTCCTCGGTCTGACCCAGGTAGGTGAAGGTCACTCGCTCTACATTGACGGTTGCATTGGTAACCGTCGCCTGGATGAGTACTCCCTCATCACCGGCAGTAATTGTTGCGCTTTCGGGGAGTATTGAGATCTCGTCTTCGGTCAGTGCCGCCGCTCCACTCGCGACAACACATAGAAGAACAAGGAGTGCCCCCCCGGCACGCCAGCAAGATCTGTGCATGATCATCAGTTTTGGATGATAGTATATAATTGTAATGCATATTTGCATATCGTGAACGATAGGCATATATAGGGACGTTCCGGGAGCATGGATCTGCGATGAAATGGGCATATCCCATATAAATGCTTGTGATATTCTGGCCAATTATTATAAGCAGAAATCCTATTTTGGGCTCAATATGGCCTCTTTGTGTGTGTTGTTGATGAGTGATGGGGATTTGCCAAGAAGGGGAAAGGATATTTCCCTGCATGAAAACTTTTAGGATGTATATAATATTTTGCCTGATTTTTTGGGTATTTTTTGAGCTGTTTCTCCTCTGTCTGAGCGGGAATGGTACCTTTATCATAGGGAAATGGGCACATTCTCCCTCTCCTCAGTAACGTGCCGCAATGCCTGCAGGGGGGTTCCTGATGCTTTGGGGCATCTCTTTCTCCTTCCGGTGCCATCTGACGGGAGACAACACCGGGGTGATGGATGATGTGGTAGGTGTCGGTGATGGGCCTGCCGGGCTCCCGGATTCATGGAGCGGTAAGGGCAGAGAGAGAAAAGGGAAACAACCGAAAAAAGAAATAAAAAAAATGGGGTTTCAGGTCAGTCGGATATACACATCGTCATTGACATCGCCGACCGCAAACGTGAGGTAGGCATCGTCGGTTCCTGCATCCTCCGTTGCCACGTGAATGCGTGCCTGGTACTCGCCAATCGGAAGGTCGGCGATATAGATGGCGGATGAATCCGTGGCGCCTTCAGGCGGCAGGGTGGAGATGCCCACGGTCTTCCATGTCGGGCCGGGTTCGTTTTTGTCCTTGATGGCGAGCTCCTCTGTCATGGGATAGTCGCCGTTGTAGGAGATCTCCCATCCGAGGTTCACGAAGTTCGGATCCTGATCGGTCACCTCGAAGCTGGTGATCGCAACCGTCGCATTGATGAGCCCCTCGGGCGTAAGGCCCGGGATTACCGTGATGATGGTGGATGGGAGCAGTTCCAGGGTACGGCCGCCGTCCTGGTTTTCGAACTCCACATACGACCCGTCGGCAAAGAGGCTGAAATTGACCGGCTGGTTGATGGATTCGTTGATGCTGAGTGTAAACTCAGTCATCCAGGTCTGCTTGACGGTGACGTTGCCGACGGTAAAGGTGAGGGAGGTGGGATCGCTTCCGTCAGCACCTGTCCACATGTCCGTCTGGTTGATGGAGAGCGGGTAGCCCGCAAGGTGTGTGGTCGGCGTGTATCCATCTACCGACCAGTTATAGAAGTCGACAGCCGTTGGCGGTACGTAGCCGAGGAGTTCGCTTGCGGTGTAGGTGAAGTTCTCGGGAAGGCCGGCGAAGTTCAGGTTGACTTGGGTGTTGACACCGGCATCACGAAGGAGGTTGTCACGGATCTCCCGGAATGCCTCGATCAGCGCTGCCTGGTCTGCCGCAAAGTAGTATTCGCCACCGGTTTCGTTGGCAAGTCTCTGCGGGACCGCTTCGTCGCTGACGGATGCACCGGTGGGATAGTAGATGGCGTAGATTTTGATACCGTTATCTGCGGCGTACCGGGCCATGTTCTGCTGTTCTGCTGAAAGCCCGGCGAAGGGATAATAGTCCGATCCGCCCTTCGGGAGCGTATTGGAGTCCGGTGCGACTGTCATGACCGAGCCGTCGGCAAACGGGTCGCCGAAGTAGCGGTAGTTATTCTGCATGAGAAGCACGATTGCCTTTACGGAGCTGGAAGATCCCTGCGTCTCGAGATACTCGACGGAGTCTTTCAGCCCGCGTCTGAGCGGTGCGCTTGCCTGTCCCGTATCGTCCTTCTTGATGGGAACAACGTCGTTGAGAACGTCTTCAAGGGCACTCCAGTCCGTTGCATTGCCATAGCTGAAGCCATAGTCCAGGGTTGCGTAATCGCTGTATGCGGTGATGGCGTTGCCGTAATAATGGGCGTTGGTATAGGTTTCATCATCGCCCGGATTTCCATCCTTTCCGACGTTCTTCTTCCAGTTGAAGGTCGTGGGGACCGTGAGTATGTTGGCCGTTCCTGCTGGGAACACCGAAGTGTCGTTGGTTGTGGGATCGCTGTATGAGATGAGCGCCACGCGGTCCATGCCGGGTGTCAGGCCGATTTCACCGGTCGTTCCGCCGCCGACGAGGTACATGGCAGCCTCCCGTGCCAACTCCATCCTGTCCCTCCCGGTTTTGTCTTCAGTAATGAGCATATCCTCGCCACGGTCGAGGCAGAGGACCACATCGATGGGGTTGTGGCTGAGGAGTTCATTGCCGTCTCCTATCAGGCGGATGCTCACATTGAGGGTATCACCCGGGGCGACCTGGACCTCTGAGACCTCGGTCTCCACCCTGAGGTACGGGTAGTTTCTCCAAGTGATCAAGGGTGAAACCTTGGACTCGCTGTTCCACATCGCAGTGATGGTGCAGCTTCCGCGGCAGAAGGGATCAAAGTCTTCCTCTCCCCTGACCGGGAACGAGCCGCCTTTGAAGTAGACGGTCGCATACCCATTGACATCGGTCGTCGCGGTCAGCACGGAGGTGTGCGTCCACCCGCTCTCGCCCGTAAGGGAGATGCCGGGATCTGTGGTCATGTTGTTTGAACTCCAGATGGTTCCGCTGTTGATCCAGAATGTGACGGTCTCCCCTGCGACACCGGTCCCGTAATCATTGAAGACCCTGGCCTGTACGGCAATCCGGGCCGAGGGGTCAACATCGCCGCTCGGGAGATTGTTCGGGTTGGTGGAGACGGCGAAATCCGTCCCCATCCCTGCGGTGAAGATGAGCTCCTGCTCGTGGGTGATGGTGCCTGCGACAGCTGTTGCCGTTACGTTCCCCAGTGCGATCCTGCGGCCATATTCCAGTCGTCCAAGGCCATTGTCATTGGTGAAGATGGTCTTGGTCTCCCCGAGGGTCGTCGAGAAGTCCACCTGGTAGTCGCTGATGGGATTGCCGTATTGATCGCGTACCAGATAGCTCATATCGAAGTAACTGCTTCCGTCCGCCGGACATTCATAGAGCACCGGATAGTGGGGTACCGTGACGATATATGCAGTGATATCTGACGCGATTCGCTCCGCCACCATATCGATGACGACGAGGCGCTTAAGGTATGAACCCTGTCCCGGGTCAACCAGTATGATTGCAGGACCTGCAATGGTTGATGACTGAAAGGTCACAATGCACTCCCCATCTGCGCTGAACGGCACATTTACATGCTGGGATATCGTCGCCCCGTCGACGAACCCCGTGCCTTCTGTGGAGACCCAGAAATCGACGGTATCTCCGGTCTCATTATTGATGGTATTGCCGTACATGTCCTCCATCAGGACGGTGATCGGCAGCGTCTGGGTCACCTGCACCTCGTCGGCAAAACTTATGGGAACGGTATAGGCATAGGGGTCGGACGGGATGACCCGGATGCGGCATGTTTTTTCCGTTGACCGGAGAATGCCGCCATCGAGATACGTCACGGCAACCCTGATATCCGCGTCACCGGCGAGGGTTGATGTAAATCTGCTCTGATACGGTGCCGAGGTGTCGGTTGCCACACTCAGGGTACCCGATGGGTCGCCCGCCGCACCAAGGTAGCTGAAGGTGACCCGGTCGATGGTGGCCGAGGCATTCTCTATTGATACAGTGATGAGGGCGCCCTCATCGCCGGCGGTGATTATTGTGGTATCCGGGAGGACAGAGATCTCATCCTCCGTCAGTGCCGCTGCGCCGGTAACAGCGACCAGGAGGAAGACAAGGAGTGCCCCCACTACACACCTGAAAGATCCATACATGATTTATGATCTTTCCCAGATGGGTATATAACGGTATTGCACATTTGCCTATCGGAACAGATATGCAATGCATGTAAAAATGGCGCTTTCTTCTTCCATTTTTGAAAAGATGCTCATTTAGACATATAAGTATTTTCTGCGCAGATAGAAATATTTAAATATAATAAATGCCTGTGTGGGGGTGTCGGACCCGTATGCGCGGGGTTTTTTCCGGCGGCCGCCGGGATAGATGGCGGCGATATATCTGGGCTGCGACGGGAACAAAAAATGGTGCCATACATAGGTTTGTCGGCGCCCGGGTTCTTCCCTGTTGGTGCCTCATGAGAGGTTGTCCCGGACCCGCGGATTTCAGGACGTTAATCTTCTTTTTTCAGGCGCCCGACTGCAGCCTTGCCTGCCTCAAACGCCTCTGCAAGGGCGGTCGGATGGCCCCTGATGCCGCCGTACCTGTCCATGGCACCGGCGGTGATATTGTTGTCCGGGGGGTAGGAGAGTCCGTAGCCGTTGAAGAAGGCGGTGATCACCGGTTTGGCATAATCGAAGATGTCGGCCCTGTCCATCCCTGCTGTGCCGATGAAAAAGCCGAGATGGGACGCCCGGTGTTCCTTACTATATGTGACCTTCTTGAGCTTCTCCTTCAGTGCCCACATGGTGTGGGCCCGGTCGATGAAGGACTTGAGTTCGGAAGTGATGGACATCGAATAGATGGGGGAGGCAAGAGCGACGATGTCGGCCTCCGGCACCTTCTGGGTAAGGAGGGGGATGAAGTCGTCCTTGATGACGCAGACTCCTGTCTTGTGGCAGGCGTTGCATCCCTGGCAGGAACGGTAGGTGAGCGTGCTGATGACGACTTTTTCCACCTTCGCCCCCGCCTCCTCCGCTCCGGCGAGGAAACTGTCCAGCAGCTGTTCCGTATTGCCCCTGCGGTGCGGGCTTCCCGAGATCCCGAGTACGCGTACAATCATTCCTTCTCTCCTGTATATTCCTGTGCCAGCCTTCCCTTTATTTCCCGGATGACGGTGCGGCCGAGCTCTCGTGCCTCATCGGGTGCTGTCGGGTGGGCGCGGAGCTCTCCCTTATGATCGACATTGTTGATCATGAGGTACGAGATGTCTTTGTTTTTAATGTCCATGACATGGAAGAAACACTTCACGGACGGGATGAGGGCGTCAAAGACATAGTCCCAGTCCTGACCGGCCGTTGCAAGAAAGACGCCCAGACGTTTGCCGTGACGTTCAGGGGGGACGACCGGCAGCCGGAGGACGTATTTTCTGGATCGGAGCACCTGCATGCGGTCGACGAGAGCCTTTGCCTGGGCGCAGAGTCCCATGCAGTAGACGGGGGAGGCCATCACCACGACGTCCGCATCGATGATCTTCTCCAGTATCCAGTTGAGATCATCGTCCTCGATGATGCAGCGGTTCAGCTTCTCGCATGCGTTACACCCCCTGCAGGGGCGGATCTCGATCTCGTCGAGTGCATGTTTCTCGATGGCCACGTCGCCCTCGCTTTCCATTCCCTCAAGGAGGAAATCGAGCAGATCCTCGGAGTTCCCGTGTCGGCGGGGACTGGTTGCGAAGGCGAGCACCTTTACTCCCATTGGCGGATTGTTCGCCGGAATGTTACTTTAGGGTTTCCAAGAGTTTGTGGGGGCGGTCCTCGTCCTGGCGACAGCCATTCTATGCGGCATCGGGGGGATACGCTCGTCAGCGCAACATATCGCGGTTGCTGCCGGGTAGGAATGCATCAGAAAAGGGGTGATACGCTCCCCGGGGCCCTTGTGGGGTATGAAACATCGGGGGGGAGTTCATCACATCCCGGGAGCATGTCGTTGATAAGGGAATTGGGGGTGAGGGCACCGCCTGCGGGCTGCCGTGCGACGATCGTCTTCGTCTGTGCACGGTTTATGTCCGCATGTAGTAGACCTGGCGGGCGTCCTGGAAATTGAATTTCCTGACGACCAGTCCCTCGTCGATGAGTCTGCGAAGTGCATTTCTCACCGTCCGGGGGGCCCAGTTCACCCGGTCGGAGATGTCCGAGAAGGTTCTCGGTTCATGGTCCTCGAGAATGTCGAGAACCGACTTTGCCGAGCTCGGGAGTTTGGTGTCCATCCCTGCTGTCTGGGTAATCGCTGCCAATACTTCATCTGCGTTGGTAATTGCTGCCATGGTACATCACTTCGATACACTTGATTGGTGTTCGTGTCGTCGTCGGTCAGCTCTGTGGGTCTCTGGCCCTCGCCGCACCCTTCGGGGGTTCGCGGTGGCGGCTGTTCACTGTAGAATATTTTGTCTTACAGTCTGAGATCACTTAAGCTTTTCTGCAAATTCGCGCATGAGAGCGGGATTCCCCCAATGTTCAAAATCTCGCAGAACCTTCCATTTACCTCGATTGAATTGGAATGATTCCGGGAATTCGAACGAAGGTCCCGATTTGGTAAGCGATAATGTGTCGGGAATTGCATACTGTTTGCCTTCCCAGTCCGTCCTGCTTTCGGGACACAGTTCCACCCTTTCTCCCGCCGCAGCGGGTCCGGTGCCGGGTATCCGGCATGATGTAGGGGACATTTCCCGCGTGCATCTCCCACCGGTGTGCCGGTTTCAACCGGGATGGGAGTGACACGACATTTGTCATCCTATACTTGTTCTACCCAGTATATAATGGTTGCCTGAATGTTCGTATGACTACGAATGAAGATATCTGATAATCTGGCGGAGAATCGTAAAAATACAAAATAATCTTTGAATTATACCAATTGGTCAGTACAGGGTATAATTCAGGCTCCAATGGGGGGACGGGGAATGCCGCATCCGTTTTCTTTATGCCATATGTCGTTCAGGTGCGCGCTCCACGCGGACAGGGCGCTGGGTGATGCCGGGGGTATAGGAAGAGAACAGTTCGTCCAGGCGACTGCCCTTGCCGCGGCCGAATGTTTCGTACAGGATGAGGAATTCCCCGGCAACCCTCGGGGGCAGACCGGTAATATCGAGGATCTGGTCCGAATTATAGCCCCGGGCATAGAGGACGATGGTGTCTGCGAAGAGACGATACGCTTTTTTGACATTATGTTCGGCAGTTTCCAATCCGTATTGCAACCTCGGAGGGTCCGTCCCCCTCCAGATAACAGCGGATGCAGCGGGTATACAGCGTCGGCATGTGACCCATCTCCTGCACCCATCCACGGGTGGGGACGAATATGCCGGAACGGCGCATCTCCTTCACATCGCGCTGGATGGTGCGCAGGGAAGTGGTCAGGAGGAGGGCAATATCGGCCTGGGTGAGAAGTCCTCCCTGGTCATATGACTCGTTTGCGAGGCGAAGGAGTTTATATCGGCGAAGGCCGCTGAGTCCCTCTTCCCTCAGTACATCCGCATCGTCGGGGTGGGAGACGGTCAGTTTCACCGGAATGGTTGCGAGGTCATCCATCGTTCTGCCGGACGATTCCCGTAGATCCACGGCCTGATAGATGATCTGCTGATCCCCCCGCTGCCACCCGTAGTACTCCTCGGCAAATTCGTGCATCAGGTGCACCAGCGACCGGCAGACCGGACGGTCAAAACCGTACTCCTCCTCAAGCAGGCGGAGCAACTGATGTTCCTTGGTCTTCAGCCACGCATTCTTCAGCGCACTGAAGTCATTGGTCAATGGTGGCATACTCCCCGCATTACTGAGGTGATTGGATGCATGAGACGATAAACCCCACGACATATGTCGTGTCAATAATACGGTGCCGGGGTGCGGGCAAACCGGGAAAAAAAGGGTGTCGGGTCAGGGCTCCCGGAAGCAGAGATACCAGTCCCTGCATTCAAACCCTTCTTTGAGTCGTTTTTCCGCCGCTTCCTGGGTAGCCGGCGGCGGAACGACGACTTTGTCGCCCGGCTGCCAGTTGGCGGGGGTGGCGACGCCCTTCTCGTCGGTCATCTGCAGCGCCCGGACCAGCCGGACGATCTCGGGGATGTAGCGGCCATTGGAGAGCGGATAATAGATCATCGCCCTCATGATTCCCTCGGGGTCGATGAAGAATACCGCCCGAACGGCCGCGGTCGTACTCTGGCCGGGATGAATCATTCCGTACATCCGTGCCACGTTCATATCGAGATCGGCGATCACCGGGAACGGAATTCGTACCCCAAACTTCTCCTCGATATTGCGCACCCATGCGATATGGGAGTGCACGGAGTCGATGGAGAGTCCGATAAGCTGTGCATTGAGCGATTTCAGTTCGTCAAAGGCCCCTGCAAAAGCCATAAATTCCGTCGTGCAGACTGGGGTAAAGTCTGCGGGATGGGAAAAGAGGACGACCCACTGCCCCCGGTAATCCTCCAGTTTTTTTGGCCCGTGCGTCGTGACGGCCTCAAAGGCAGGTGCCTCCTCTCCAAGGATCGGAAGGCTCCTCTGCTCATAATAGTCCTCATACATTTCTTCGTCGTCGCACATGGTTCCTCCTTTGATATGGATTTCCAGTCTTCTGTGAAATATTTGGTAATATCTGCTGCCCGGCAAGGGGCTGTTTTCTCACCACGCCCGGGACATCGTTGAATGCTCCGCTCGACGGGTGCGGATCATCGAAAAATCACCTCCCCTCCCCCACAAAAGGTGGAAGAGGTGGATTATTTCATGAAGTCGTCGATTGCGGTCCTGCCGTAGGTGTAGGCAGGCATTCCAGCAAGGAGAAAGGTAACCCTGAGTGCCTCCTCGACCTCGTCATAGTTGACGCCGAGGGCGGATGCACCTGCTGCCTGGGCACGGACGGCATGACGGTCGCGCATGGCGGCTGCCACACAGATGGCGATGATCTTTTTGGTCTGCTTGGATAGGGCGCCGTCACCCCATACCCCCTTGTCGAGGGCAAGGACGAACTTCTCCATCTCGGGGTCTTCTTCGGCCCATTTCTTGAGGATCATCGGCACCTTACCGATATTCTCCTCAAGGTCTCTGAGTTGCTTGTCCATTTTTCCTACTCCTGCAGTGACATCGGTTCGCCGCAGCAGACGAGTTCCCCGCCGCCGACGGTGACAACCTTCACCACATTACCACAGATCTCACATTCGTATACCTGTCCTTCTTCCGAAACATTTACCATACATACCACCTCTCTTCGGATTGGTTATTCCTGTCTCCCCCTCTTCGGGGGAGGCACCTGTTCTGTCCCTTCAGCGCTTCGGCGGGTGCCGGGCGTCTTCCGGTGTCTTGACATCCTCCCGGATGTGTGTCATCGGGAAGCAGTCATACATCTCGCAGGCGCATGACGGGCATGGCCTGAGATCCTTGTCGGCTTCGTCGACGGCAAACTCAAGACCACAATCAACACACACGTACTTGCCGGGACCCACCTTCTCGCCGGCTTTCACTCTCTTGGGGCTTTCTGTCATAGTCGATTCCCTCAGTCCCCTAATTACAGAGATACCTATATATTTCTTTGGTCGGGCCGGGTTTGGGTTTATTTGCACCTCCTCTGTACACGGGGGAAAGGCTGTCGCCAATAGTGGCGGTATGAAGGGAATGGAGGAGAAATGGGTATATCTATAATTATTTCATCGGCCAATACCCTCTCATGGCACCGAAGATTATCGCGCTGATGGGCAGCCCCCGGCCGAAGGGAAATACCGGCAAACTTCTCGCCGAAGCCGTCAGGGGAGCACAGGACGCAGGATGCGAGGTGGAGGTCGTCGATGTACCTCACCTGAAGTTCAAACCCTGCATGGAAATTCTCTACTGCCAGGACCATGAGACCTGCGCCATCGAGGATGATGTGACGCCTTATTTTGATACGTTCCGGACCATCGACGGGATGATCGTCGCAACGCCGGTAATGACGATGGGCGTTCCCGGCGCCCTGAAATCGTTCATGGACCGCTTTCAGGTCTATTTCATGGCCAAATATTTCAGAAAGGAGCCGCTCGCCGACCCGGCAAGGAAGAAGCACCGGAGGGCTCTTCTCCTTTCGATTGGAGGGCAGAATATCGACCATGACTTCGACGGCCTGCGGACGACGGTGCAATGCTTCTGCGATATCCTCGATATCAAATACTGGGGGGAGGTGCTCCAGAACAATATGGATGAGATCATCGATATCACGACAAAACCCGAGGTGATGCGCGATGCCTATACCAAATCGTACGAGATGTGCACGCTGATTCGAAGCGATATGGAAAAAAAGTAGCTTAATCGACGACGGAGAGGGGGTATGGTGCTGGACCGTTCCCCGTCATCGAAAATCAAATTTTTGCCCGGAAGGCTCTCCCTATGTCATGTGTGGAGGTGGACGACAGGGAGGGCCTCATGACGGGGTGCCCTGCCCCGGTTTTGGTGTGAATGAAACAGGTTCCGGGCGTATCTGTCAGTTTTCACCCTTTCGGTGAATGATTTATGATGTGATTCCTGATGGGTTGGTATTACGTTCGGACGGAATGGTGTATCGGCCCGAAGAGCGGAGTAACTTCTGACCTTCTTCGAAGGGAACGGGCGGGATCAGGTCATGGATATCAGATAGTTGAACGCCATAATCGCCCAAGATGATCCCTGTGATTCGGAGAGCAATCTCGTGGTTCGAACAGCCCGACACGTCGATCCCGCAGAGGCGTGCATAGGTGAGCATCCGGTCCCGGTCCCGGACACGGAATCCGGGCAATGATGCTGCCATCTGAACGATATCATACATGCCGAAAAGCGCTGCAGGGTGCAGGTCCGCTTCCGGTTCCTTCATCGCGTGCCGGTGGAGGCACTCGACGGCGAGAAGCCAGGCGGGCTCGGGTACAATCCCTGATTCTTCCCAGATTTGCCATGTATCGATAAATGGCGCTGTTTTCAGATCTTTGGTTTGGTCCATGGTCTTCTTGGATTCCTGTACGGTTATGGCAGGTACGTATTCGGAAGGCAAGGTATTAAATTAATTACAACTAACACAGTTGTAATGCAAAAAGGGGTCATTGAATCTCTGGTCATGCTCGGGTTCACCGAGTACGAGGCGAAGGCGTATACCTCCCTTGTGGGCCTAGGCATGGGAACGGCACGGGAAGTCCATGATATCTCCGGCGTGCCGCACGGCCGAATCTACTCCGTTCTAAAGGCCCTTTCGGAGAAGGGGTACGTGACGGTGCAGAAGGGATCGCCCACGTACTACCGGGCGGAGGATCCGGACCTCGTAGTCGGAACCCTGAAGGCGAAACTGAATGAGAGGGTGGACGGCTCCCTTGCCTACCTGAAATCACTGAGAATCGAGACCGGACACCCGCTTCCTTTCTGGTCAATTCACAGCGAATGGGGCATCAACCGGCGTATCCGGTCGATGGTGGAGAATGCAAAAAAAGAGGTCATCATCTTCTTTTTAGACTCTTCCACCCTCTTTCCCTTCATGAAGGAGATACAGGCAGCGGAGAAGCGGATTCGCGTCTCCGTCGTCTCTCTCAGTGAAGAGGACCGTGGAGAGGGGCTTCCGTTGGAGGTGCATGTCCCGAACGAGAGGCTCCGGCAATACTTCGCCAAGATGAAAAGGACTCATATTTCACGGGCCAACCATCTCTCCCGTCCGGGCTTTCTCCTCTTTGCGGACGGCAAGGAAGCCCTCATCCTCGAACAGGCGAGTGGCGGGGATGTTGCGACGGTCATCATGGCCCCCGAACTCGCGTTCATGATGCGGTCGTTTATTGTCGCCTTTGACCCGGAGATCGGGTGCGGGGAAGATATTTTCTGATAAGGGTACGATGGGGGACCGAATCTCGCCTTATCCCCCTACGTTTCCCTACCCTTCAAAGCAGCCCCCGCTCCTTCAGCGAGACAAAGTCCTTGCTGGTTACGATGACATGATCGAGGACCTCGATTCCGAGGAGATCACCTGCCTCCTTCAGCATCCGGGTGATCTCGATGTCTGCGGATGAGGGTTCGGGGTTGCCCGACGGGTGATTATGGACGAGGATTATCGATGCAGCCCGTTCTTCGATAGCCGGCGCGAAGACCTCCCGTGGATGGACAGGGCTGTGGTTGAGAATACCTTTGGTGATTGGGTGGCGATCGATGACCTGTCCCGCGCCGTCGAGCGTGAAGGTTTCGAAGTGTTCCTGTTGTTTTTTTGCGATATCCCTCGTCATGAGAGCGACATCGGCGGGGGTGGTGATCCGCCTGCCCTCCTGGTCGAAATATCGCCGGGCAAGTTCGAAGGCGGCGAGGATCTGGGCTGCCTTCGTCTCCCCAACTCCTGGTATTTCCATAAGCTCGTCATGGGACACTTTCGCGCCTCTCTTCTCCAGAAGGTGGTAGATATCAGTCGCAATTGCATTGACATCATGTCCGGGGACCCCCCGTCCGATGATGGCAGCGATGAGATCCCGTTCCTTGAGAGCACTGATTTTCCCGGATTTGATCCTCTCTCTTGGCTTGTCTATGTCGTGAAAATCGCGCAATGGTTTTATTCTCACAATAATATCCACCTGAATATCTGATAGTAGGCAAAACGGGACGATAAAGGAATAGGGATGGCAGAATGAATTCTTCTGATCCGAACGGAGGCTTTAATAATATTACCTCCTTTATACGGGACTATAGGAGTTGACAGACCATGACAACCGAAGAGAATGCATGGGCGGCGTTTGCCGGAGAATCACAGGCGAACCGGAAGTATGCGAACTTTGCACAGCAGGCGGATTCCGAAGGCTTCCCTCTTGTGGCGCGGATCTTCCGTGCGGCCTCCGAGGCGGAGGCCATCCACGCACGCAGGCTTCTCATCGCTCTCAAGGCGATCGGGACGACGGAGGAGAACCTCTCTGCCGCGGTGAGCGGGGAGACCGAGGAGTACGAGGCGATGTATCCCGGCTTCATCAAGGAGGCAGAGGAGGAGGGTGTCACGGCCCCTATCGACATCTTCACCCATGCGATGAAGGCGGAGAAGGTCCACGCGGGTATCTATGCTGCGGCGCTTGCTGCCGTGAAGGAAGGAAAGGACCTTGATGGAAAGGAGGTCTATGTCTGCCCGTACTGTGGGAATGTCGTTCTGGACGAACCCCCCGAACACTGCCCGATCTGCGGGGTGCCGGGTCCGAAGTTCATCCTCATAAAGTAGGGCGGGTATTTCCGTCTCCCTTTTGACGACATTGACAGAGCAGATGTGCAGGAGAAAAGAGCATGCCAAAGGTCACAATCTATACGACGGCAAACTGCCAGTACTGCCGCCTCACAAAGGCGTTTTTCCAGAAACATGGCGTGGAGTATGAGGAGATCGATGTCGGTACGGACACTGCTGCGGCCGCCGAGATGGTGGAGAAGTCAGGGCAGTATGGCGTGCCGGTGACCATTGTTGACGGTGAGGTGATCGTCGGGTTCGATGCGGCGCGATTCAACGAGATTTTTGGCGAAGGAGGGCGCCGGGACGTGTATGATCTCCTCATCATCGGCGGCGGACCGGCTGGCCTGACGGCGGCGATGTACGGGGCACGCAAGATGCTCTCGGTTCTCGTGGTGACCGAGAATATCGGGGGGCAGGCGCTGGAGTCGTGGTCCATCGAGAACTATATGGGATTCCGGCTGGTGACCGGGGCCGAGCTGATGGACCGGTTCGAGGAGAAGGTCCGGGAGGAAGGCATCGCAATCGAGCTCGATTCGGTATCCTCGGTCCAAAAACGCGATGACGGGACCTTTGCGGTGAAGACCGCCTCGGACCAGGAGTTTGCAGGCCGGGCACTTGTCATCACCTCGGGCGCGAAACCCCGCTGGCTCGGCCTGCCGGACGAGCAGAAGTATATCGGCAGAGGCGAGAGTGTCTGTTCGACCTGCGACGGACCGCTCTTCCGCGGGAAGGACGTCGCTATTGTCGGAGGGGGGAACTATGCCCTCACCACGGCGATCGAGATGAGCCCGATTGCCCGGTCCGTCTTCCTTATCGTTCGATCGAAGATACGGGCCGACGAGGTCTATACCTCGCAGCTGAAGGGGCTGAAGAATCTCACCATCCTCCAGAACTATGTGGTCACGGGGCTTTCCGGGGAGAGCCTCCTGAAGGGCATCACGGTGACGGAGCGCGATACGGGGGAGGAGCAGACGCTCCCCGTCGAGGGTCTCTTCCTTGCCATCGGCCACGAGCCGAACAATGCGTTTCTGGACGGGTTCGTGGACCTGACCGACCATGGCGAGATCGTGGTCGATATCAACTGCCACACGTCGCAGGAGGGGGTCTTTGCGGCGGGAGACGTCACGGCGGTGAAGGCCAAGCAGATCATCGTAGCATCCGGTGAGGGGGCAAAGGCGGCGCTCGAGGCCTACGAGTACCTGGGACGCCTCGGGTAGGCGCTCCTCTTTTTTCTCTCCTGTTTTCCCCACCGATGTCCATCGTCGGTCCACCGGTTTCTCCCGCCTCACGCTCATCGCGGTGACGGGGCTTCGTATCGGACCGCGTCATCTTTTTTGGTCTGCCGGGCCAATCATTCTGGTATATGAAGAGCACCACACACGGCTATCTGCTCCTTACGGCCGCCCTCTGTCTGGCGGTATGCATCGCCGGGTGCACAGGCACTCCCGAAGAGGATGCCGAGATCACCGGGGCGATCGCAGACCTCTCCTCCGGGGACCAGGAGAAGGAGCTTGCCGCCATCAATACGCTCACCGCCATTGGTGAACCGGCGGTGCAGCCTATCATCGCCTCCTTTGCTTCGGGCGACAACAAGACCCGCATCTACGGCGCCTTTATCCTCACCCAGATAGGGGAACCGGCGGCGGCCCCGCTGGTGGACGCCCTTGACAATCCCGATGAGGATACGGTTCTCGTCGCAAAGGGAACGCTCGTGGGGATGGGCACGGTTGCCCTTCCTGCCGTCTGGGACGGCGTGATGGAGGGCAACGCAGCGACAAAGACCGGCGCAAAAGAGGTCATCGTACGGATGGGCGAGACGGCCGTCCCCTTCCTCGAGGGGAGACTCATCAGCGGTGATGCGGACGATAAGGCCGAGGCCGATGCGCTTCTTCTCTCGCTGCAGTATACGGCCCAGCTGCAAAGTGGCGGGATCAATGTGACGAGCGGGGAGGAAGGGGCGGACTAGGCCCCCGGCTGCGGGACAGCACCCTCTCCTGCTTCCCTGATTTTTTTCGTATTTATGCCCTTGTCCCTACGCGGTACATTGAGGGCCCGGCTCATTCTTTTTTGCCCTTCTCCTCGTCCTTCTTCGCATATCCCTTCCTGAGAAGGGTCGTGATATTGATCACCGGTTTGTCGGTGTGCTCGGCGATATGGAACTCGCAGAACGGGCAGGAGGTGACGACCATCTCGGCGCCGGTCTTTGCAATTGCCTCGCCACGCTCACGGCCGAGATCGGCCGCCTCGTCGGGGAGACCGGACCGGACACCGCCGCCCGCTCCGCAGCACCGGGCCGGCATCTCTATGAATTCTTTCACGAGCTTCCTGAGTATCTCGCGAGGGGGGTCGTGGACGGCCTGGCCGCGGTAGAGGTGGCAGGGATCGTGGTAGGTGACGCGGAGGGGGAGTGACTCCGGCGCCTCGAATCCGTCCTCGGTGAGGAGCTCGTTGACGTCCTTGACCGTGAAGGGCGTCACGTAATCGTTCTTGAGGGTTGAGCCGCACCCGGCGCACATCGTCATCACCACATCGCAGCCGGTCTTCTCGAACGCCAGGATGTTCGTGTGCTTCAACTCGTCGAGAATCCACGTCTGGCCCGTTCTAATCAGGGGCGATCCGCAGCAGACCTGGTCTTTCGGGATGTGGATGCGGTAGCCGTTTCGCCGCATCACCTCGATCATGTCGAGGGCCGTCTCGGGAAGCCGGCCGTTGTACATGCACCCCACAAAGAAGGCGACCTCTCTTTTTACCTCGCCCTCCGGTTCGATGACATCGGGGACCTGCTCCATGAAGGTCGGCTTGATGCGCTCCACCGACCTCCCGGTCCGCTGGACGAGGAGGGCGACCTCCTGGTGCTTCGGGAGGGTGAGGCCTTCCCGGTTCGCGAATTCCCGCAGCTTTTCGATGGCCTTCCCGGGGATTTTGATGTCCTTCGGGCAGACCTGCACGCAGCGCTGGCAGGTCGTGCAGGTGAAGAGTCCGTCGGCAACGTTTCGCTCGACGCGGTCGCGGTCATCGCGGGGGTCAAGGGCGATGCGCATCTCCTGTCGCATCGCCGTCGGCCCGGTAAACTCAGCCACCTGCAGGGCGGGGCACTCCGAGACACAGGCGAGGCACTCGATACAGTCCCGCAGGGGTTTGAGGGCCTCGTTCTCGGCACGGGTCAGGAGGCGCGTCTCATCCGTGGGAACAAGACCCTCCATCTCGAGAAGGTAGCTTGTCATCTCCACCTTCAGGTCGCGTTCAAGGGGGAGGTTGAGCGCCTCGACGACCATGCCGTCCGTCGCCTCCTCCATACAGGCGAGGACCGGTTCGCCGTCGACGCGGACCGCACAGCTCCCGCACTGCCCCGACCCGCAGCAGTAGCGGTAGGCAAGCGTCGGGTCGATCGTATCCCGGACCGCATGCAGGGCGTGCAGGATGCGGGCGCCGTCGTTCACCTCCACGGTGTACTCCTCGAAGCGGGGGGTGTCGTCGGCGGACGGATCGAATCTCGCAATGGTGAAGGTGAGCGTCTTCATGCGGCACCTCCCTTCCTCTCGATAAGGCAGGTATCTCCTCTCAGAACGGTATGACCGAAGGGGGAGGTCTCGGGGGTCCAGTCCTGCGTGATGTCCTTTCGCACATGGGCGCCGCGGGACTCCTCGCGGATGAGGGCACCGCGGATGATGAGCGAGGCAAGGCAGAGCATGTTCTCTACCGTGCAGCACTCGAGGTATCCCTGCGGGCCGTAGGCACGTGGAACAAGGGTCCTGAGGCGAACAACTTCCTCCTGTGCGGCAAGCAGTCTCTCTTTTGTCCGGAAGATGCCGACGCCGTTCCACATCGTCCGTTTCAGGGCCGAGACGATCTCGTGCGGCGGGGTGGTTCCCTCGGCAAATCGCGAGAGCCGCTTCTCCTGACCGGCCAGCTGGGCGGCATAGTCCGCCTTCTCCCGGACGGGGGACTTCCCTGCACCTTCGCCGGCCCGTTTTCCGAATACCTGTGTATCGGCGAGCGCGTTGCCGCCGAGACGGTTTGCGCCGTGGACGCCCCCGGTCACCTCGCCGCAGGCATAGAGGTACGGGATGGTTGTCTCACATGCAGGGGTGATGCGCAGGCCGCCCATGATGTGGTGAGCCGTGGGGGCGACCTCCATCGGTTCGGTCCGGATGTCCACACCGAATTTGAGGTACTGTTCGAGCATGATGGGGAGGCGCTCCTCGATCAAAGCGGCCGGCAGGTGCGAGACATCGAGGTAGACGCCACCGTGCGGACTGCCCCGCCCCTCGAGAATCTCGGTTTCAATGGACCGTGAGACCACATCGCGGGTGGATAGTTCCATTCTCTCGGGATCGTAGCGGGCCATGAACCGCTCGCCATCCCTGTTTTTCAGCACGCCGCCTTCCCCGCGTACTGCCTCGGTGATCAGTCGCCCCCGTGCATCGGGGGGATAGACCGCACCCGTCGGGTGGAACTGGACCATCTCCATGTCGATGAGCTCGGCGCCGGCCCGCCATCCGATGGCAAAGCCGTCTCCCGTTCCGGCGGCACAGTTCGTGGAGATGTCGTAGACCTGCGTTCCGCCGCCGGTGGCAAGCACCACCGCATCGGCCCGGATGACGTTCGGGGTACCGGTGGTATCAAGGGTGAACGCCCCTGCGGCTCTTCCGTCCTCCATCAGGAGTTCTATTGCGGCTTCTTCCTGGATCTGGATGATGTCGGAGTTTCGCACCTGTTCGACGAGCGTTGCCATGATCTCGTGCCCGGAACGGTCGCTTGCATAACAGGTCCGGTTGAACCGCTGGCCGCCGAAGGGCCGCTGGGCGGCGACGAAGTCCTCGGCGACGTCGAAGACGGACCCCCACCGGGCAAGGTCGAAGAAGCGGTCCGGCGATTCGGTCACCAGCACGTCGGCAAGCTCTGGGTCGTTGAGGTATGCCCCGCCCCGGAGCGTATCCTCAAAATGGAGCAGGCATGAATCGTTTTCGTTGAGGACGGCGTTGTACCCGCCCTCGGCCATTATTGTACATCCTCCCTTGCCGGTCAGCGTCCGGGAGAGAAGCACGGTTTCTCCGTACTGTTGTGCCTCCAGTGCCGCACGGCATCCTGCGCCGCCCGAGCCTATGACCAGCACATGGCAGTCCACCACATCATCTCCAGGCATGATATTATCCATTATGCGGTAGACTTACATAAAGAAATAGCTGGGTGTGTGAGCCAGAATGAGGCTTTTGATGAAATTCGGCGGCACTTCTGTCGCCGATGAGGACTGCATCGGCCGTGTTGTGAAGATTCTTTCGCATTACCGGTCAACCGGCAACGAACTGGTGGTGGTAGTGTCAGCGATGTCCGGCGTCACTGATCAGCTCCACGCCATTGCAGCAGAGGTGGAAACAGCGCGGGACGAACCGCCGATCGAGACCTTTATCGCCTCGATGCGGTCCCGCCATGAAAAGGTACTGCGGGGAGTTGCGCCCGGGGAATTCGGGAGCGTGATGCCGGAGATCGACAGCCGTCTCGACAACCTGCGGACCATTCTCACCTCCGTCTACAACCTGCGTGAGCTCACCGCCCGCTCACGCGATTATATCATCTCCTTCGGAGAGCGCCTCTCGGCGGTCATCGTCTCCGCTGCGCTGCGTGAAGCGGGCATCGCCTCCCGGCCGATGAACGGCTGTGAGGCGGGGATTCTCACCAACGGCCAGCACGGCTGCGCACAGGTCCTCCCGGAGAGCGAGAACAAGATAAAAAGCCGCATCGTTCCGCTTCTCTCGGAATATGTTCCGGTCGTCATGGGATACATGGGGTGCACCGCCGACGGCATCGTGACAACCCTCGGCCGGAGCGGATCCGACTACTCGGCGGCGATCGTCGGGGCCGCCGTCGAGGCGGACGAGATCTGGATCTGGACCGACGTCGACGGCGTGATGACCTCGGACCCGCGGATCATCGATGATGCCCGCGTCCTCCCCGACGTCTCCTACCTCGAGGCGATGGAGCTCTCCTACTTCGGGGCAAAGGTCCTGCACCCGCGCTCAATCGAACCCGCCATGGTCAAGGGCATCCCCATCAGGGTGAAGAACACCTTCTCCCCGGCAGGTCCCGGCAGCTGCGTCGTCGATACCGAGTATCACGACCGCCGGGTCGTCAAGGCGATCACCTACATCGAGAAGGTCTCCTTGATCAACATCACCGGTGCGCAGATGATCGGCCGCCCCGGCGTGGCACGGGCGATCTTTACCGCCCTTGCCGAGTACGACGTCAATATCATGATGATCTCGCAGGGGTCGAGCGAGGCGAACATCTCCCTCATCGTCGATGACGAGCACCTGAAGGTCGCCCTCGTCGCCCTGAACGATGTGATGGAGAAGGGATACATCCAGGACGTCACCCACGACCGTGATGTGGTCGCGGTTGCCGTCGTCGGGGTCGGGATGGCGGGGACCCCCGGCATCTCGGGCCGGATCTTCACCGCCCTTGGAAATGCCTGCATCAACCTCATGATGATCTCGCAGGGGTCGAGCGAGGTGAACATCTCCTTCGTCGTCAAGCAGAACGACGGCCCGCGTGCCGTTCGCGTGCTGCACGATGAGTTCGGCCTCTCGGAGGAGGACGAATGACGGCTCCCGCGGGCCACACCTACCGCGATGCGGGCGTTGATATCGACCTCGAGGCGGAGGCGGTCCGGGCGCTCGTCTCCCGTCTCACCTACCGGCGCGAAGGGGACTTTGCCCCGGCATCCGAGTCCGGGCATTTTGCAGGGCTCATCGAGTTCGGGGATATGGTTCTCGCCCTTGCGGTCGACGGCGTGGGGACGAAGATGCTCGTCGCCGACCGGATGGAGGACTGGTCCACCATCGGGATCGACTGCATCGCGATGAACGTAAACGACCTCTACGTAATGAACATGGAGCCGGTCGCCTTCGTCGACTACGTGGCGACCGACGCACTCGACGTGGAGAAGATGAAGCAGGTCGGTGCCGGGCTCAATGAGGGGGCACGGCTCGCGAACATGACGATCATCGGTGGCGAGACGGCGACCCTGAAGGGCATGGTGACCGGCCTCGACGTCGCCGGCACCTGCCTCGGGGTGCAGAAGAGGGAGCGGATCATCACCGGTGCCGCGATCGCACCGGGAGACGTGATCATCGGCGTCCCCTCGACGGGTATTCATTCGAACGGCTACACCCTCGCCCGCAAACTCGTCGAGACGTATGGTGACTTCGATCAGGAGATGCCGTGGGGCCGGACCCTCGGCGAGGAGCTTCTCACCCCGACCCGCATCTACGCCGAGGTCCTGAAGGTCACGGCCGCCTGTGAGGTGCACGGTATGTGCCACATCACCGGCGGCGGCCTCCTGAACCTGCGCCGTCTCGGTCCATGGGGATACGAGATCACCGACCCGCTGCCACCCCTGCCCATCTTCGAGTGGATGGCGACCGTCGGAAACGTGTCAGAGAACGAGATGTACCGGACCTTCAATATGGGAATGGGTTACTGTTTCATCGTTCCCGAAGCGAGTGTTGCGGCTGTCCTTGACCTTGTTCCGGAGGCACGGGTCGTCGGACAAATCACGGAGAAGCCCGGGGTGCGCCTCCGCGGCGAAGAGATCTCCTGATCTCTTCATCCCGATAATCAGACAACGACATCAGGTGGAGGCCTTCCGTATCTCCTGACGCGTGTTTCGTCTACCGGCCCGTCTCCGAAGACGACAGGGTCTCTTTCGGCAAATCATTCCAAAAAGGGGGAACCATTTCCGGAGCCTGGGTGGCGACTCCGGAGGCAATGGTCTCATCAAGGTGATTGGTGTGTCTGTCCACCGATATGAGGCGTGGTCCCCAGTATGTGTTATTGCGGGTGTGGAATTATTATTTGGTCTTCCCATCGGGGATTATTCTTCGAAATACTTGAGTGCAGCGGGTGCGTGCTGCCGGACTTCTTCAAAGAAATATTTCCCATAATCGGCGTCTGAGTCCTTAATTGACTGGTTTATCGTTTTTGAAAGCCATCCGGGAATACTGCCGTCCTTTTCCAGAGAGTTCATCAATACGACGACAGCCTCATCCACATCTATCCTGTTGTTCCATCGGTAACCCATTTGTTTGCTACCACCTCCTGTTGGTGATTGACCGGGAATCCGCATAGGAGGATATATATCTACCGGAGGGGTCGGCGCTACCGGGCGCCTGAACTGATGGATACAGGCGCAAAACAACAAAATGGAATCCTTACGGCGTTCTTTGGTAGTATATCACTGCCATGTCGATGATTGGCTGTCGGTATCCATTCTAAAAGTATAATAGCGGTTCTTTTCTCAAACCATTGGAAATTCAGAATTTTTAGTGGAGGGGGGAGAAATATCGGGACGGGAACCCGGTCCCGCCGGGAACCTCCGTTCGTCAGCGGCCCTGGTATTCCTCGAGGGTTCTTCTCCAGAGCGGACGATTCAGGGCTTCATCACGGGAGAGGGTGCGGTGATGAACCAGGTCGTAGGCCCGGACGATCCGAAAGCCCCTCATCAGGGTGACCCGGAGAACGGCGCTTGTTGTCCTGAGGGGCTGGACAGGGAGACTGGTCGTCCGCGGGCGGCTCAGGACGCGGTAGAGGATGAAGCGCCACAGGCGCCGGTGAAGGGCATTTTGTTTCTCCGCATTGCGCAGGTATCGCCAGATCCGGTTGCACTCCTCGCCGGAGAGGTTGCGGGCAAGGGTACAGTGAAACCAGACCTCCTCGCCGCGTCCGGGTCTGCCGGGGACGTCACGCCCGTATTCCGGGACGGTGAACGGCTCGAGTGCCCGCAAAAGCCGCTTTCTGATTGCAACAAGCCTCCGGGAGGGTTTAATCCGGAAGGCAATGGCCCACGTCCCTCCGGTCTGCCGCCGTTCCCAGCCGTCGAAGGTATATCTGGGCGGGCGTTCAGTGGCGAGGGCCCCGGCGATGGCGGCCGTCACCTGCTGCTCATCGGCACCCTCGCGGAGATCGAACGTGCCATAGAGGGTGACATGGGGGACCCGGTGGTACTGGGCCGGTGCGAGGGAGAAGATCATGGCGATGCGCTGAATGGCCTGGACGAGGTCCGCATGCTCGGGTATGGGGTGTGCCTCAATCACATACCGCCGGGGGGCGGAACACTCATATCTATTCATTATCGCGGGTGAAAAAAACAGGGGATGGTGGTGGGTTTTAGCACTCGTCTTCGGTCATCTTGACGGGTTCGCATTTCACTGCAGCCGGATGGATGATGGCACTGTTGCCGTCCTCATCCTGTACAATCAGCGTGAAGGGGACCCCGCCGTCCCTCGCCTCCCGTATCTTCTCTTTCAGCGCAACTGCAGTGTCGTGTTCCTGCCCCTCGGCCCAGGTGAGGATCCTGTCCATCACCTCTTCGAGGCGCTGGAGGACGCCTTCGACATTGGTGATGAATCCTTCGCATGCAGGCCCCGGTTCGACCAGGATTCCCAGTTCGGGAATCTGGAGGAGCCCGGTGGTGCTGCGAACCACCCGCGCCTCCAGATCCTTTGGCTCTGAAACGGAGAATTCGTACCGGACTGGTTCACCCTCCCCGAGGACCATCACATCAACCGAGCGAAAGCCACAGCTGGGACAGATGGCAGTCGTCAGGAGAATATCCGAAAAATATGGAATTTCTTCCGTTTGGTATAAGTATTCTATTTCAGTGGAGCAGAACGGGCACGGGGCGACGATGACCCGGCGCACCCTCAGGCCCCTCCGACGATCTTCTCACGGGAGATCTTGATCGACATCGGGGTGATGATCACGTATTTCTGGTCGCCAAGGCCGACAATGTCGCCGTTGATGTCATTTGCAACGGCAGAGAGGTCCTTGAGAACGCGTTCGTAGGTGATCTTATCCATCTTCAGTCGGGAAATGTCGACGATGACGATGTTTCCGTTATAGACCTCGTCTTTTACTTTTGGTGTGTCCTTCAGGTCATTGATTGCGGCGATCTTGACGTACATCGAGGCCGGCCGGTCACCCGATACGGTCTCGAAGGATGCAAGATCGAGATCCATATAATCGGACTCGATTCCCTGAGAGGGGCCCTTGCCGAGGATTTTGTCCAGGACTGACATGAAAATACATTATCGAATGAATTTATTTAAGGATATCTTTCCCGTGGTATTGCGGGGCTCTTTAGATCTCCATATTCCATAGATCGTCACCCACATGGTGGATGGTTTTGATGACTTTTCCCGTCTCACAGAGCTCCATCTCTTCTGCGTCATAAAGGGCGATTCCCACGGCCAGCGGCTTTCCGTATCGTTCCTCTATGATGAGGACCGGGTGATCCTTTTTGACATCGGGGGAGATCTTCACGATGCCGGGGCGCATCACGTCCGCACCTTTTGCCATGAATGCGATGGCGCCCGCATCGACGGTAATATTCTTTTCAGGAAACGGGCGCTCCACTGCCCCGCGCAGGGTGGGAAAGACTATCTCGCCCATCTCCATGATCACGGGGTGTCTGTCGACCAGGAAGACCGTCGTCTCGCCGGTCGTTTCGACCATCTCGATGCTCTTTCCTGTGTAGGCCTCTGCGCTCTCCCCTATCTCCTCGCGTAACGCCGCGAAGATTTTCGACTGTTTTGACTTTCGGATGGTGTGCCTCTTTTTCGGTGATATTTTTGCCATTTGTTCTTTCGACCTCATTCTGGAGATTTTTTACCCGGAGGGCCTCCGGTTGCGGGGTGTATTGTCGCTATATTTATCTATCTTCCTTGCGCAATTATACTAATCCTCATCGATTAGAGAAGGGAGTCGAATGACCAGAAGACCATTGGAAATTTTAGATAAGGCTCTGAACCAGAAACCGGTTATCGTCAGCCTCAAAGGGGGCAGGGAGCTACGGGGTATCCTTCAGGGATACGATGTCCATATGAACCTCGTCCTCGACAATGCAGAGGAGGAAATTGACGGAGTGACCGAGAAACGCGGGACTCTAATCGTACGCGGGGACAATGTACTTTATATCTCCCCGTCAGTGGAATAAATTTCATACAGGTGACAAGAAATGAGCAAAGGCACACCCTCAATGGGAAAACGGCAGAAACACACGCATATTGCATGCAGACGCTGTGGAAAGATCTCCTTCCACGCACGCCATAAAGTCTGCTCCTCCTGCGGCTTTGGTAAGAGCCCACGGCTGCGCAAATACCGCTGGATGAGCAAGAAACCGAAGACTCCAACTCACTAATACCGGATTAGTCATGTGTGGAATCGTTGGCATCGTGGATGCTGGCGGAGCATCATTCCCGCTGTATTATGCTCTCTATGCACTGCAGCATCGCGGGCAGGAGAGCGCGGGAATATCTACTTTTGACGGGCGTCTGCTTTACAAGCATAAGGAGCAGGGGCTCGTGTCAGAGGTCTTCAATAAGGAGGTACTCCGCTCGCTTGCAGGGACCGTCGGTATCGGCCACGTCCGGTACCCGACCACCGGGTCGAAGATACCGGAGAATGTTCAGCCATTCAATTTTACCTTCAGGAACCATAAGGTCGCCATTGCCCATAACGGCAATCTGGTCAATTCACAACAGCTGAGGGACGAGTTTGAGGCACGCGGGCAGATCTTCTGCACGACATGCGATACCGAGGTCATTGGGAATATCATCGCAGATGAGTTCAGAAAGTCGGAGGATGTCCTCGAAGCGGTTCAGATCTGTATGCAGAAGCTGAAGGGGTCCTATTCCGTCGTGATGATGCTGGACAGTGATGTCTGGGCTTTCCGCGACCCCCTCGGCATACGCCCGCTCTGCCTTGGCAAGACGGATCACGGGCATGTCGTCTGTTCGGAGTCGGTCGCCATCGATGCGCTCGGCGGAACGTTCCTGCGGGACGTGCGCCCCGGGGAACTCGTACGCATCACATCGGAGGGCATCGAGTCTTTGATGGTCGCAGAGGCCTCCCACAAGGCGCACTGCATCTTCGAGTATGTCTATTTTGCCCGTGCCGATTCGGTGATCGACGGCCGGCTGGTGTATGACGTCCGGCGCAGGATAGGAAAGGCGCTCTTTGAGGAGGCCCCGGTTGCGGCCGACCAGGTCTCGCCGGTGCCGGATTCCGGGACCGCCCATGCGGCAGGCTACGCCGAGGCGTCGGGGATCCGGTTCCTCGAATCGCTGATGAAGAACAGGTACATGGGCAGGACGTTCATCATGCCGACCCAGAAGGACCGGGAAGCGGCGGTCAGGATGAAGCTCAACCCTATCCGGAACCATCTCAGGGACCGCTCTGTGGTGCTCATCGACGATTCGATTGTTCGCGGGACCACGTCGCGGCGTATCATCAATATTATCCGGGAGGCGGGAGTGCGCGAGGTGCATATGCGCATCGGGTCGCCTGCCATCAAGGCACCGTGCTATCTGGGTGTCGATATGCCCACGCGTGCGGAACTGATCGCGTCCGATCTCAACAACGAGGAGGTCAGATCATCCATCGGGGCAACCTCGCTGCATCACATCACGCTCGATGCGCTCATCGATGCAGTGGGCATCCCGGGTGAGGATCTCTGCACCGGGTGCCTGACCGGTGAATATCCGATTCCCATAGGAACCGAGTGCTGCTGTCCGCGGTTGATGCGGTGTGTCGCACGTACCTATCAGTCGGGGCTTGATACCTTCTCGAAGGATGCATCTCCGGTGGAGAAGTCCCCTTCGGATACGTCCCGGATATAACCGGATATTTTTTTCACCGGGATTCCGGTGATTTTTCTTTTTGGTATCTCATGCCGGGCAGATCATGCGCCGGAGGAAGGGGCGGTGTGATGCAGGCATGATGTGTCGTACATGGGAAACCGGTGCAGCAAAAAAAATTCAGGCAGATGGGCATCCCTGCGGGGAAATGGCCTGATGTCAGCAAATTAACAAATAAAACAGAAATAATTGCAAAAATAGCGAGGGATGGATTTGAACCATCGGTCTACGGGTTATGAGCCCGTCGGGATTTCCTGACTACCCCACCTCGCTTCCGAGAACTGTGCCATACTACTATGGTTCGTCTACTGATATAACTTTTCATTGTCCCTTTGCGGCCGTATTTCCGAAAATTTGTGCGGTGGAGGCATTTTGCAGTCATCAATATATTGGAGGGGGACGTACCGGATGAGTATGACCGAAGGGTTCGGCGATGATGAGCTCGAAAGGCTGCGCGAAAAGCGCCGCCTGGAACTGGAAGCGGTGATGGGCAGGGAAGGCGAGGCAACCGGGGTGGTGGAGGTCACCGACCTGAATTTTCCTGCGATCGTCCGTGACAATGAGTGTGTTCTCGTTGACTGCTGGGCGGAGTGGTGCGGGCCGTGCCGGACGGTGGGGCCGGTGATTGACGAACTGGCGGTTGAGTTTGCCGGTATCGTGACGGTGGCAAAATGCGATGCGGATGCCAACCCCGGTGTGCTTCGTTCGTACCAGATAAGTGCGATTCCCACGCTCCTGTTCTTCAGGAACGGCCAGATGGTCGGCCGCCTCACCGGCGCCTATCCGAAGGAAATCATTCGAAAGCACATGGTCTCGGCATTTGATCTCCTTCCGTGACCGGGTTTTGACTTCGACAACTGTTGAAAGAATGTCGGGGATTTCGCCTATCAAAAGGTGCCCAAAGTCCGCCTGAAACCGTCTCACGGCATCCCGGGGACAGCGAAGGCCGGAAGATTACTTCCCCCTTCCCCGAGGTGCCTGGATAAGGATACATTCATATGCGGATGGTGGATCATCAGGCCCGTGACATGGGTCTGCTATAAATATTTCTGCGGCACCCCCCGTATTTGTCATGATTTTTAGTCGTGAGAATATGCGCGGCCGGTGAATTTCGTGGGGATGTTTTTCCTCCGGAATATGGTGATCCGGAGTATTTGCCGCTTAAATCGGAAAATAATGCCTTAAAGTTATTTTTTGAAAAAAAATACCTTTAAAAATCAAAATTTTGCCCCATATGGCTGTATTTCTTAATCGAATGGATATCTGGACGTATCTAAGGTCTGTTTTGCCAATCGGGGTTCAAATATTGGGTTGGCGACGCCGAAACCTTTATATGTGAGCCTGCAAGAGGCTTCAATGTAGATAAAAATGGAGTTTGGTTTCATACCCGGCTTTGGAGCCTTAAAGCCCATGAGGATCTATGACATGGAGGAACGCGATGAGTATGTTCCCGAGAGGTACTCGGACATATCGAGCCTGGACTATGCGTCCGAATGGCACATCGAGGATCGCGAAACTCTGTCCATGGTATCCGAACGGGATGAGGTTGACTAGAAAGAGACATTGAATTTCGGTCACCCCGCCCTCCCTCCAATGTTCCATCGCCGTTGCAGGATCCACGTCCCGGGACACGGGCCGTTCCCGGGGCATTTTCCCCCAACTTTTGTCCATTCCTGCGTACGCACCGATACAATAAGGAGATAAACCGTATGTGGGTTTATGGAGATATTCATCTCCATTCTGCTGGTATCATCGCTTTTTGTGCCAGTCGCTGTCCGAGTTCGATTCGAGAGGCTTCCCTGTTTTTTTCGCTCAGGTGATGACGGCCCGTTCGACGGTCCGCCATGCAAGGGCAAAGGTCGCTGCAGAGAAGAGAAGGAGAGCCCCGAATGCAATGAGGATGTCCCCCGTCGTCGTCAGGTACTCCACGCCGATGGCGGTGAAGTGATCCCCGATGGCGAAGTGCCGGATGCCGGTGACGAGGTAGGTGAGGGGATTGACCGCCACCAGCCACTGGAGGGCTTCGGGAAACGCGTCGGTCGGATAGAGGGCATTCGAGGCGAAGAAGAGGGGCATCGTAAGGAGCGTCGTCACCCCCTGGAATCCCTCCGGCGACTCGGTGACGAGAGCGATGGCGGTGGAGAGCGAAAGGAATCCGATGGCAAAGACCGCGATGAAGGCGAATATTCCGCAGAGGGACCATGCCACCTCCGCGGGTGTCTTCCCTCCAAAGAAGCTGACGCCGAGAAGGAGGCCGATGACGATGATCACCGCCGCCTGAATGCAGGACTTCGTCACCCCCGACAGGCAGAGGCCGAAGATGATGTCACGGCGGGGCATCGGGGAGGCGAGCATCTCGCGCATCAGTCCCCAGTTCTTGTCGAAGAGGAGAATGAAGCCCCCGAAGAGGTTGGTGAAGAGGACATTCATCGCAATCACTCCTGCCGCCATGAAGGTGATGTACCCGACGCCGGGAACCCCCGGCAGCCCCCCGGTATCGCCCATCATGATCCTGTCGAAGTTCGCCGCCATCGCGATGCCGAAGAATGCGAGCCAGAGGGCGGGCTGGAGGAGTGAGGAGAAGAGCTGCGTCCTGAACCGGAAGTACCGCAGCATGTCCCGCCAGTAGACGGTGAAGAAGCCGAAGATTCTCATTCCCTCTCCTCCCGGGCGGTGGCGTCCCGGAGCTCGCGGCCGGTGAAGTGGACAAAGACGTCGTCCATGGAGGGTTTCTTCAGGTTGACGGAGATCACGCCGATGCCCGCCTCTTCCAGCCGGTGCATCACCCTCGGAAGGATGTGGGTGCCGTCGCCGTCGACGAGGAGGGTGAGGCCGGCGGTGGTCTCCTGTATCCGGGCCACCCCGTCCATCCCGGTGATGGCCTCCTTTGCGCCCTGGTCGTCACCGGTGCAGAGCATGATGATGTCCTCCCCGAGGGCGTTTTTCAGCGAGAGCGGCGTCCCTTCGGCGATGATTTTTCCATGGTCGATGATGGCGATGCGGTCGGAGAGCCGGTCGGCCTCGTCCATGTAATGGGTGGTGAGAAAGATTGTCGTACCCTCGCGGTTCACTGCCTGCAGGTAGTCCCACATCTTCAGGCGGGTCTGGGGGTCGAGACCGATGGTGGGCTCGTCGAGGAAGAGGACGGCCGGGCGGGTCATGAGGCCGCGGGCAATCTCGAGGCGGCGTTTCATACCGCCTGAGAGGCGTTTGGTGCGGACTTTTGCCCAGGCGGTCAGTTCGACGAGGTCGAGGAGTGCCTCGATTCGTCTCCGCCGTTCCGTCCGTGGGAGGCCATAGAGCATGCCGTGAAATTCCAGCGTCTCCGCCACCGTCAGATCCCGATCGAGGGTGACCTCCTGGAATACGATGCCGATGTCTTCCCGGACGCGGCGGGGGTCGCGGGCGAGGTCGTGGCCGGCAATCGTCACCGTCCCCTCCTGGATGCGCAGGAGCGTGGTCAGGACGTTGATGGCGGTGCTCTTTCCGGCGCCGTTGGGGCCGAGAAAGGAGAAGATCTCCCCTTTGCGGATGGCAAAGGAGACGCCGTCCACCGCCGCGAAATCGCCGTAACGGTGGCGAAGGCCGTCGACTCTGATGATCACGTCATCAAAAGCCGGGGCAGCTGCGACGTCACCGGCCTCCTTCTTTGCCGGTATCATCTCTCCTCCTCTTCCTCCTCGTCTTTTCGGGAGGAGCCCGTATCCCCCATCTTTTCGTCCGTGGGGGAAAGGCTGCCGGTCCCGGCAAGGGCCACCAGGCGGGCGACGAAGGTTGCAACGAAGAGGACGCCCGTTGCGGCCTCGAGCATCGCAAGCGACCTGCTCACATTGCCGACAGGGATGATATCTCCGTAGCCGAGTGTGGCTATCGTAACAAAGCTGAAGTACATGGCTTCACCGAACCCGATGGTGGGGAGCACCGCGGTATCGGGGTAGAATGTTGCAAAGGAGCCCGGCACTGTGAGGGCGGTGAAGAGATAGAGGGCGCCCCAGAGATAGGCGAAGAGAAAATAGACGCAGATGGCTCCGTAGATGGTGTCTTTCGTGACGATGCGGGTGGTGAGGATGCGGTGGAGTATGATGAGGGTGACAAAGAGGAAGAATGCCATGTTGGTGAGGAGGGCAAAGGTGCTGATGAAGGCCGTCTCCTGTCCAAGGTATTCGGCCCACGACATGACGACGGTCGGAATGAGGAGGAGTACGGCGATGATGAAGTGGCGCTTTACGTCGAGAAGGGCGTAGACGCTGAGGATGATAATGGCCGTCGTCAGCACCCTGAGGATGAGGCCTCCCGTATCGAACGATTCGGCGAAGGGATAGACAAAAATGATGAGTATGAGGCTTGCAAGGAGGAAGAGGAATCGATTCTCCGTCCGGCCATACCACCGTCCGAGCACCTTTCTTTGGCATCCTGTGTTCTTCTCTCCCATGATACTCTCCGTTATGGCGTCTCCTGTTCTGTACGCCATATGTCAGGGTACTCTACCGCACCGGCGGCTCCCTGCCCCCGTATGCCGTCTTTAGCAGGCGGAAGATTCAGAGGAAGTCGTCATCATCCCCGTCGTAGAGGCCATAGGCTGTCATATCGTCGTCATCGTCTTCCGAATACGGGAGATCGATGATGACGGATCCGTCTTCCAGCACGTCACCGATGGTAAGATACGCACGGGGGGGGACTTCCTTTTCCACAATCTCCCCGTCGGGTCGTTCAACCTTAACCCACATGTATGCATTCACCCTGGAATGGGGCCCTGCGGTCCCATATCTGAATACTCTCGTGCACGGTATTTGAGTTTTCTCCCCCGGGAGGGCTCCGGAAGAGACAAAAGGGGGTTTTGTCCCCATCCTGTGCAGGATTCAGGCCCTGCCTTTGTAGCCTTGGGCAAGGGTCCATGCCTTCCCGGCATACTCGCCCATGGTCCAGTACGAATTGTCGGGCATGGTCAGAAGAATGGGGTTGACTTTCCGGACATCCGGTACTCCGTTCCTGAAATAGTCGTCCGACGAATAGGCGGCGACGATCTCGCCTATGAAGAGGTAGTCGGTGGGGAGATCGATCATCTCCACGAGGGCGCATTCCGCACTCATCGGGCAGTTTTCGATCATCGGAACGTTTCCGAGTTCGCCGTAGAACGTATCGAACAGTCCGGACTTGTCGTTGGTCGTTGCGGAGACGAGGCCGCAGTAGTCGGTCTCGATGAGCAGATCCTGGTTCGGGTAGTTGACGCTGAAGGCCTGTTCGTCCAGGATGGATGCGGGGGTGATGCGCGATTTTGCGATGGCGACCCCGAGCATCGGAGGGGCGGTATTGACCCGGGTGACCCAGCCGGCGGAGACGAAATTGGGTTTGGAGCCGTTCATGGTCCCGACGATGGTGACAGGCATCGGGCAGAGAAAAAGATTGGTGCCCACTTTTCTCTTCGATGCCCTTTTGGCAACCGCCGTCCCGGACGCTGTATGGTTGTCTGTATTTTGCTGCATCTGGAAACCTCCCGAGGCAGCCCGATTCCCTGATTCCGGCTGCCCCTGCGATACTGGTCCCCACGCGTGTGGGGATACCGAGAGGTGGATTTCTGATCGTAAAAAACTATAGAATAAGGAATATCCGCTTGATTTCGCGAATATTCTTTGGTTTTTGCGGTAATTTCATGGATAAATTATGGATAAATTGCTGAAAAATGATTATTTGGTGTATTTCAGTTGTTTTGGCGGGAAAATGCAATTTTATCCGTGGAAAATGTGTATATCAGGGTGATCTGTCACTCTCCATGACGGCATGGAGGATGCAGTCGTAATAGGTGCCGTTATGGAGGAAATACTCCTCGAGTACCCCTTTCTGCCGCATACCCAGCCGTTTCATGAGTTTTGCAGAGAGCTGATTGTCCTGAAGCCGGATCGCATAGATCTGATGAAGCCCGAGAGTATCAAACCCATATCTGATGCTCTCCTCCGCGGCCTCGGTACCGTACCCGCTGCACCGGTGATCGGGCGCGATCCAGAGGCTGAGCATAGCATTGCGGTGTTCGGGGTTGATGTTCATCAGGGTGCTGGTTCCGATGAGGCTGCCGGTCTCCGCAATACCGACCGCAAAGGTTACCGAAGAACCGTCCCAGGCCCAGCCGCGGTTGAACGCCAGGCGGTCTTCAATGATATCGATGCTCTCATTCACCGCCACATCTTCCTGCCGGGCGGGGTTGTACGCCCTGTCAACGAGGCCGGCAATGGAACGGGCGTCGTCGGGGGTAAACGGCCTGAGGAGCAGCCGTTCTGTTGTCAGGGTAGGATGTGCCATTCATTGTCTCCTTACAATCTGGTATGCAATTCAAATTCTTGAGATGTATTAGGGAATTCATATCTACGGAAGGAATGGGGCCCTTCATGCATCTCTGTTTTCAGGTAGTTTGGCACAATCTAATATAAATTTATGCTATGCAATGGGTTCATTTATATGCTGTGTATGATTAACATTTGGAAGCTGTATTTATACCTATCTCATATCTGTCGTATTTTGGCTTCAATGCTGACGGACTTCGCTCGCTTCCGCGAGTTCGGTCCAGGGGACGCGGGTCCATCTCCCGTCCCGGATCCGCATCACATCGAATGCAGGGGGAATATCCCCGTTTTCGTCGAAGACCTTCGGCCCGCAGATGCCCAGGTAGCGGATGACATCAAGATGGTTGCGGATGCCGTCCGCCGTATATCCTCCGTGTTCGATCGCTTCGGCGATGATCATCATCGTATCGTAGGCATAGGCCGCCTGCCAGTTGACGGAGGTGGCATTCGTCCGGCGGCAGTATTCGGTGATGAAGGAAGGGGACTGCACCTGGTTTGCCTGGATCGTCGCGACGATCCCCTCCGTCGCGGGCCCTGCCGCGGCGATGAACTCCGCGGTGACGATGGCGTCCGAGGCTATCCAGGGCCCCCCCAGCTCCTGCCGGGCCGCCTCCCGGAAGATGGCCTTCGCCTCCGGAAGGTAGCTGATCAGGGCAACGGCGTCGGCATCCGAATCGCGGACGGCTGCGATGACCGCGCTAAAATCGGTGCGGCCGTTCTCAAAGGGGATTTCGCAGACGACCGTCCCCCCCTGTGTGGTCCATGCAGCGGTGAAGGATTCCCTGAGGCCGGCGCCGTAGGTGTTTTCGATATAGAGCACCGCGACGCTGTTGACCTCCGGGTGGAGACTCCGGAGGACCGTTGCCATGCCCCGGCCCTGGTAGGTATCCGAGGAGATCGTCCGGTAGACATACCGGCCCGCCCCGGAAAGGAGGGGGGTCGTGGCGGTCGGGGATATCATGACGATCTGCTTCTTCTCGGCGATGGGGGCAACCGAAATCGCACTGCTGCTGGTTACCGGCCCGATGACGACCGGGACGCCCTGATCCGCCAGGTCCTCCATCATCGCGGCGGCCCGGTCCGGGTCACCTCCGGTGTCCCTGCAGATGATGCGGACATCCTTTCCCCCGATGCCGCCTCCTTCATTGATCTCATCGACGGCTATATTGATGCCCTCCAGCACATCGCCGCCGTAGACCGCAAGATCCCCCGTGAGGGGAACAAGGACTCCCACATCTATCGTCACGTTCTCACCAGAATACGGGACGGCGATTAGTATCCCGGCAGAGGTCGCACCGATGAGGCAGACGGCGAGGATATACGGGAAGATCTCGAGAACTCTCGTCACTGCTCATCGCCTCCTTCCGGCGCTCCTGGCAGGCATTCCGTCTCCACGGTGCAGGATTCCGTGGTTTTCCCGTCATCCCCGTCTCCCTGCGTTTTTTTCCCCTTTTCGGGGCCGGGACGCGCGGCAAACCGCTCCTTCAGGGAGAGCCCCTCGTCGGCGAGAATGAAGAGGTAGATGACCACGCCGAGCGACTGGGCGGCGACCATCGGAAGGAAGGTGACCCGAACGATCTCGACGAAAGCGGCAAAGGAGGGAATGTCGGAGAAGAGCGGCACGAGTACGAAGATATGCACGGCTTCGATGATCGCAACAAGGAGACACGCCCTCAGCACGGTGATGTCGCCGCGGTACATCTTCGTGTAGAGGCCCGCGATGATGCCCGCCGCAACCGTCGCGACGGCGCAGGCGGTGGCGGTGCTTCCCCCGAGGGGGTAGCGGTACAGGGCTCCGATGAGCCCTGCCCCCGCCCCGATGACAGGTCCGCCGGCCATCCCTGCAATGATGGGTCCCAGGTCACGGAAGTTGATGATGAGATCTCCGTAGGGAATTCCGCGGAATGTCCCGTACACCGAGAGGGCGCCGAAGACGAAGACGGCCCAGAGCCGGTCCCACCGCCCGGCCGTCCCGGCAATGAGCGATCGGAAGAGCTTCGTCCGGGCAAAGAGGAAGAGGACGAAGGCAACGACGATGAGCCGTTCTGCAAGCGGGAGACCGAAGGCGAGAACGGCCTCCTCCATGAAGAGCGCCATCAGGAGAAAGACGGTGCTGCCCGCGCCTATGACGAGCAGCCAGAGGCGGGAACCACGCGCCTCCTCCGGCAGATGCACGTCCAGATACATCAGCACGAATCCCATCAGGGCAAAGGCGATGGCGGCCACGGCCGAAACCATGTGCACGATGGCAAGCGGTTCGCCTGCGAAGACCGCAATGAGGATCATGAGGGAGAAGAGCATCAGGAGGAGGCGGTAGAGGTCGTGCTCGGTCGACCGCACGCCGACCTCCCCCCGGAGAAACGTGGCGATCGCCCGTGCGCGACCGTCCATCCCGGTCAGGACGGCACCGAACATGACGAAATACCCGAAGACGAGGAAGATCGGGACCCCGTGCGGGATATACGCGATCACATAGAGGACCTGGGCGATGAGGGCGTCGAGGGATATCGCCTCGCCGTGCTGAAGATAGGAGACGGCAAACCCGGTGACTCCCAGCGAGATGAAGAGGACGGTGATCACGCCGATGAAGAGGAAGGCGAGAGCGAGGTCGAGGTTGATGGCGGGCATCCAGCGCCGGAAATAGGTGATGCCGTGGGCCCCTCCGGTCTTCTCCTTCAGCCAGATGGAGTAGAGGAGGAGGTTGAGGCCGGATCCCACGGCTCCCATCAGGGCCATGATGGCAAGGAGCGAGCCCTCGGGGATTGCCGGGGCAAGGCCGGTCCCGACCGCCCCGAGTGCGAGGGGGAACTCCATGAGGGAGAATCCGATGCCGAAGAAGAGGAGGAGGGCGATGGCGAGGATCACCTTCTCGAGGCGTTCATAGGACTCCTTCCAGAGGAGCAGGATGGAGGCGGTGATGGTCACGACCGCAATGATCTCCGGCGAGAATATGCCGGGGAGGAGGTAGTCCATGAAGATGGCGCCGAGAAGGAGCATGCCCCCGAAGGCGAACATCTCGAGGAGATAGATGGCCATCACGAGCCAGTTGGCCCAGTGCCGGGGACCGGGGATGCGCCCGAGCCCCTCGAAGATCGTCTCTCCGGTGACGAGCGTGTAGCGGGCGATGCCGTTTGCAAAGGCGAACTTGAATGCGAGGGTGAGGATGATCACCCAGATGAGGGCATAGCCGAAGTGTGCCCCGATCTCGATTGCCTCGGCAATACCGCTCTCTCCTGCTGCCGCAATGGCAAGGAGCAGGCCGGGACCGATGAACCGGAGTGAATCGGCAAAGCGGCCGTCACCGTCCTTTCGTCCGGTGGTTCCGGATGGAGGTTGGGGTGGCCGGAAGGGGTGGATGGTGCCGCTGCGTTTCATTGCCGTCTCCCTGGGGGATGATTATCCGATCCGTTTGCGTATTCTGCGAAAGATCGTCTCAGACGGTTCTTCGTCCGGTGATCCGGTCTCCGTGATGAGTGTCGAAAGCCACCGTGTCTCCTCCTGTGAGGCAAGGATGAATGCGACGACGATGGCAAGCGGAAGCGAGAGGAACATGCCTGCAGGCCCGAGGATCAGTTCCCAGACGAGAAGGGAGACGAGGATATAGAGCGCCGTCAGGCTGAGGTGGCGCGAGGCAATCCGGGGGAAATAGATCGTCTCGACGACGAAGTTGATCACCGCGATGCCGACGAGTGCGATCAGGGCGCCGGGGATCCCGAACTGGAGCCATGCGAGGACGATGGCCGGAATACAGGCGAGGATGAGGCCGATATAGGGGATGTAGCTGAGGATGATGGCGAGCACGCCCCACATGATGGCAAGGTCGACGCCGAGCGCCCAGAAGAAGGCGCCGATGGCGGCACCGAGGACGATGTTCGTCTTGGTCCGGACGATCATCACGTCGATGACGCTCCGGATGAAGCGGTTCACCTTTGCAGGGATGTCGTCGTGGGCAGGAAATCCCTTCTGGAGGCGCTCGGGGAAGGTGGGGAGTTCGAGAAGGACGAATCCGGCAATGACAAGTACAAAGAACGCATCCGCAGCGACGACGGTCAGGTTGGAGAGGATGGTCACCGCTGGTTTGACGAGGGTGGACAGGTCGGGATGGAGGAACGTCTCCTCCGTAAACCCGCTGAACCCGTACTGCTGCAGGAGTACGGTGATCGCCGACAGGTTCGCATTCAGCTGGGCCTGGTACGTTGGGAGATCCTCGATCAGGAGGCCGAACGAGAGGGCGAACACCCCGAAGAATGATGCGAGGACGATGAAGAGAAGGCCGAGGACGATGGCGACGGCGAGGGGCAGCGGGACCCGGTGTTCCTGCAGCCACGCAGAGAAGGGAGCGCCGAGCAGCGCGAAGAAGAAGCCGAAGAATATGATATTGAGGACGTCGGCGGTCATCATCATCCCGATGATGAGAAGGGCGAGCGCCCCGCCGGTGATGATATATTGTTGCCACTGGGCAAAATTCCGTGCGGCCATGGGGATATCTCCGTTTAATGTATGTTCATGTTGCCTGCCGGATACATCAGCATTTCCATAATTTTTTCGAAATCCGGGATTAAAACAACGATTTTCTCTCATGAAAGTAGCAGGGTGCAGGAGAGAGGGGAATCGGCCGGGGTTCTGCCGGAAACGCCGGTGCGGCGGTTCAGGGCGGTGCTTCGATTCCTGCGGCCGAAGCCTCCGCCGTGACCCCGAGATGCCGTATCCAGGTCCTGAGATCCCGCCGGCAGAGCTGATCTTCGAGGAGGGTATGGAGATACACGGCGTCCCCCGAAGTCCCGCAGTGTGCTCCCGGCATGAGTATGGAGGGGATCAGAATCTCCGGGGGCGTGATGAAGAGGCGGTGCGGGCCGAACCGGAGATGGCGGCGGTGGAGGTAGGCGTACTCCTCGGCGTCATGATGGATGCAGCGGACGAGTGCGTTGGGGAAAAACCCGTCCCCGGGGGCGATGCGGATGCCCTGCCCGCCCACCATCCGGAAGAGGTCCCTCTCCTCCCCCGGCGTCATGATGGTATACCCGGCCGCACGGATTCCTGCCATGACGTCGAGAAAGAGCGAGGGGCTCAGGTGCGGCAGGAGGAACTCTGCCTCCCGGCATCCGCCTTCCCTCCCGAAGAGGGTGGCGAGGTAGGGGCCGGTCATTACATACCCGCAGGAATCCCTGATTGTAGCGGCGAGGCCGGTGACGAATCCGTCGGAGGCGGCCGGAACGCCGTCGTGGAGGGTGATAACCCTCCCGGCGACGGTCACCCTGATTGGCCACTCCCCCGGAGACAGAGATGTGGGCGTCCGCGATTCACACGGGGCGCACCGGCGGTGGTCGGGGCCCTGCCGGGGATGCCGGGATGTATTATGACTCTTCTCCTCCGGATGCCGCATAGCGGCGGTTTTTTAGGTTTGTCCAGTGGCGGTGGATCCCCTTCAGGTGCTTCATTGCAGGGCGGAGCACCGTGAAGGCAGGGCCCTCGAACGTGCGGGAGACATCCTGCAGGAGGTCCGGGATGGGGAGGTGCTGCGGGCATGCCCGGACGCACTTTCCGCACCCGCGGCAGAGGCCTGCATACCCCTCCTTATCCATGATCCCGGTCATCTGTGCAAAATAATACCGGACGGCCGGTTCCTTTCCGAAGAGGCCGTAATTGTTGTAGTGGGCAAAACAGCCGGGGATGTCGACCCCATAGGGGCAGGGCATGCAGTAGCCGCATCCCGTGCAGTCCACCATCATCCGGTCCCGGTAGATGTCGCGGACGCGTGCCATCATTGCAAGGTCGCCCTGCGAAAGCGAACCGGGAAGGGCGTCTTCAGCCGTCCGGATGTTCTCCCGCAGCTGCGCCTCATCGCTCATGCCGGAGAGGACGACGGTGACTTCGGGACGGTTCCATATCCACCTGAGAGCCCACTCGGCGGGCGTCCGGGACACCCCGGTCTCCGCCTCGATGGCCCGCACCTCGTCCGGGACGGCCCTCGCGAGATGGCCGCCGCGGAGGGGCTCCATGATGATCACGCCGAGGCCGCGGGCGGCGGCGTATTCAAGGCCTGCGGTCCCGGCCTGGTGGCATTCGTCGAGTATATTGTACTGGATCTGGCAGAAGTCCCATGCATAGGCGTCGACCACCTCGCGGAATGCCTCGGGATTGTCATGGAAGGAGAACCCGATGTGGCGGATCCTGCCCTTCTCCTTTGCCGTCTCCAGGAATTCAATCACCCCGAGGTCCCGCATCCGCTCCCAGCTCCGGCGGGTGAGGCTGTGGAGGAGGTAGTAATCGATGTGGTCCGTGCGCAGCTTGGCAAGCTGGGTTACGAGGAGACGGTCCATGTCCTCCCGTGCCTCCACCGACCAGGGTGGAAGCTTCGTTGCGAGATAGACCTTCTCCCGGTAGCCGTCCGCGAGCGCCCGGCCGAGAAAGCTCTCGCTCTCGCCGTTGTGGTAGGGCATCGCCGTGTCGATGTAATTGACCCCCGCCTCGATAGCCTCCCGGACGAGGCGGGTCGCCCGTTCCTCGTCTATCCTCTTTGCCGCGAGGGGAAGCCGCATCGCCCCAAATCCGAGGGCGGAGAGGCGGTCGTCCCCCGAGGGCATGGTCCTATACTGCATGGTTTCACCGCTCGTCCTGATGATGATGAGTCGTTATACCGGTGGCGCCATAACCGTGACGGTACGGGAAAAATGGAGATTTCAGCGCCCGGCCTTTCTTCGCAGGGCAGGGAGCGAGCGTTCGAGGAGGTCGCGGCCGAAGGGAGAACCATGGCCCGGATGGAAGGTGGTGACGTCCTCCGCGAGGAGTGCCTCCCAGGTGAGAGCGAGTGCTGCCGGGTCGTCTGCGAAGGGCGGAATGACGGTCCATGGGAAGACATGAAAGCAGGTGTCGCCGACAAATGCGTCCCCGGCGGAAGTGAGCACCGAGAGGGAATCCGCCGTGTGGCCGGGGGTGGGAAGGACGGTCACGGGAAGGCCGTACTCCTCGAGGACGGTGCGGCGGCTGATGGTGATGTCCGGAGAAAAGGCAGTGAAATCGCCTTTAGCGGAGAAAAATCCGGTTCCTGCCGAAGATATCGCCCGGGAAACGATCCCCGTCCCGTGGGGAAAGGGGGTATGGCCCTGCTTCAGAAAGGGTGCGGCTGCATCATGGGCGAGGATCCGGCAGTTCGCATGCTCGCGTATCTCTGCTGCAAGGGCGACGTGATCATAGTGGGCGTGCGTGAGAATCAGGAGGCTGATGTCCTGAAGGCGTATGCCCGCCGCTGCAAGCTGATCGCCGAAGCGGTCGATATCGGTGCCGCTGCCCGTGTCGATGAGGATGGCGCCTCTGCCGCCGGTCAGGAGGTAGGCATGGGAGGTCCCGCTCCTGATGGCATGCACCCGGCAGGTATCGGAGGTGTCGTTCATAGGCCTGACTGAGTATCGGGCTTGTGCAGGTATAGCATATAAGGTTGGCTTAACCTGCTGAACGGCCGGAGCGATGAATGCCGGCGATTCGGAGGTTGTCCGTGGAGCGTTTCCGTGGAGGCGGACCATGTCGCCATCCCATGTGTCCCTCCACGGTTCTCTGCCACGGCAACCTCTATTGCCCCGCAGGATGATGAATTACGCATGACAGAGACCATCCGCATCGGAGAGGATTTCCGACCGGAACCGGCCTACCGGACCTATCTCTCCGCAAGTTCACTCCTCCTCGTCGTCTTCATTCTCTTCTTCCTCATCTTCCCGCTGGGGATGGCGGGGTTCCCCTGGCTGGTGGCGGGTATCGTGCTCCTCCTCGTGGTGGTGGGGTTCACTCTCATCTGGGCGCGCCTCTACTTCGACACCGTCGTCTACAACCTGAACGAGACCGAGATCGCCTGGCGGCGAGGCGTCTGGTTCCGGCAGACGGGCATCGTCCCCTACAACCGGATCACGAATGTCGATATCCTGCAGGGGCCGGTGATGCGGGTCTTCGGCATCTCCGATCTCCGCATCCAGACCGCCGGCTACTCGGCAAAGGCGACCGCGGAGATCCGGCTCAACGGCATCGCCGACCCGGCTCCCCTGCGGGACATGATCATGGGGTATGTCCGGGAACGACCCCCTGTTGCCGCAGTGACCGGCGGCGCGGAATCCGTGCAGGGACGCCCGTTCCCCACTTCCGCCGCGCCGGAGGCGGGAGACGTCCTCGCAGAACTCCGTGAGATAAAGGCGATTCTCCGGACGATAGCCGAAAAATAGGGAAAATATCTTTTTTTATTGGTACCCCCTTCACAGAGCGACGCCTGCCATGAGGGCTGCGAGGAGGACGAGGTCGTAGACGGTGTGGGTGATGGCGCTCACCGTGGTGGAGGTCCTCCGGCGTATGAGGGCGAAGGCGATGCCAAGGAGGAAGACGGAGATCAGCCCGTCCCAGCCGTACTGGAAGCTGTGCAGGGAGGCGAAGAGGAGCGACGGGATGATAATCCCGAACCGCGGCTGGAGGACGCCGCGAAAGGCGATCTCCTCCCCGACTCCCGCCGAGACGGCGAGGAGGAGGATGCCTGTCGGGGTGAGCGTGTGGGCGATGAGAACCGTGAATGCCGCCGTGTCGGTGACGGGCCAGCCGAACGCCCCCCACAGGGCGCCGATGCCCATGTTGAAGAGCGTGAAGAAGCCGGCAAGTCCCGCCCCTCCCCCGACTGCAAGGGCGCATTCCCGGACGGTGGGACGGACGAGCCCGAGGCGTGCGAGGACCGCCGTCCCGTTGCGGGTGATCCAGAACCCGACGGCCACGACCGAGAGGACCGTCATCCAGAAGAGGCTGTAGAGACCGACGCCCGCCGCCGGGGTGATCCCGCCGGTCTGCGCTCCTGCGAGGAAGAACGGCGAGAGATAGGGGGGGCTGCCCGTCACGAGGAGGGGGACGAGGGGGATCAGGGTCGCCGCCAGGACGACGCAGAGCGCGAGCATATGAACGGGCGAGTCAGCGTCGAGGGGGAGGCGGCGGGCAAACCGGGTGAAGAACGCCCGTTCGAAGGGCATGAGGCTGAAGAGCCCCGCGACAAAGCATCCCGCCGCAATCAGCCATGTACTCCGGGAGGTGGCCCCGTTCTCCAGCAGGGCGCCGGTGCCGCCGGGAAGCCCCCCGGGCGGGATGAGACTGAGGATGCCGAAGACGAGCGTCGCCGCGTAGATGATGAAGACCGTAAAGAGCAGCCAGAGATATGCCGCCCATCTCAGTTCCGGGCGCCGGGTGCTCCCCCAGGCGAGGATGGCAAGAAAGGCGAGGGGGAAGACCTCGAGGCCGGACCATGCGAATTCCTGCAGTTCGACCCCGCCACACCCGCAGGCGACGAGGGCAAGGCAGGCAAAGAGGCCGGCAAGGATGAGGGCGATGCCCGGAAGATACGTCCCGTCCTCCTTCTCATTCCCATATTTGTTCATACCTGCTCCTGCCGCCCTGCCAGTGTCTGGTAAAAGTTATCGCGGTGGGAAAAAATATGAAGCTTTGGTTTTCCCGAATTACGCTGTATATGGTATATTTTTGAAATTTAATCCTTCAGCGGGGATTCCGGCGGCAGAAACCCGGTGACCAGGGACCGGACCTCCTCCCGTGCCCCCGCAAGGGTGTCCCGGTCATCCGGCCGGGCGAGGACGGTGGCGATGTGCCCGGCGAGTGCCTGCATCTCGCCTTCGCCCATGCCCCGGGTCGTCACCGCGGGCGTTCCGAGGCGGATGCCGCCTGCGGTGGCATATTCCTGCCCTGTTCCCGGCACCGGGCAGTGGTCTGCACAGATGCCCGCGGCAAAGAGGGCGGCCTCCGCCGCATGACCGGAGAGGCCGGTCCCCTCGCAGTCCACGATAAGGAGGTGGTTGTCGGTGCCGCCGGAGAAGACCGCAAGCCCCTCCGTTTCCAGGGCGGCAGCGAGGGTTTGGGCATTGGTCACGACCTGCCGGGCATAGTGGCGGAATTCCTCTGTCCGGGCCTCGGCGAAACAGATCGCCTTGCCTGCGATGGTATGCATGAGAGGGCCGCCCTGGATGCCCGGCGCGACGGCCGCATCGATGGCGCCCGCGTCCTCCTTCAGGCACATGATCGCCCCGCCGCGAGGCCCGCGGAGGGTCTTGTGCGTCGTGGTGGTGATCCACTCCTGGTGGCCCGCCGGGGAAGGATGGACGCCTGCTGCGATGAGCCCTGCGATGTGGGCGATATCGGCGAGTCCCGTGGCGCCGACCTCCTCTGCGATCTCACCGAAGATGGCAAAGTCGATGGTCCGCGGGTAGGCGCTTGCCCCGCAGATGAGGAGATGGGGCCGGACCCTGCGGGCGATGGCGGCGATCTCCGCGTAGTCGAGGAGGCCGGTTTCCGGGTCGACCCCGTAGCGTGCCGCGTCATAGAGGCGTCCCGATATGTGGTCGGGAGAGCCGTGGGTGTGATGCCCGCCGTCCCCGGTGGCGTGGGAGAGGATGCGGTCCCCCGGCCGGAGCGCCGACAGGTAGACGGCGAGGTTGGCGACCGAGCCCGAGTAGGGCTGGACGTTTGCGTACTCCGTCCCGAAGAGGGCGCAGAGGCGATCGCGGGCGAGGCGCTCGATCGTATCGCAGTGCTCGCAGCCCATGTACTCCCGTGCGCCGGGGACGCCGTCGACGTATTTGTTGGTAAGGATGCTTCCCGCCGACTCGAGCACCGCGGGGCTTGCATAGTTCTCCGATGCGATGAGGGTGACGGTCTCGTGCTGGCGTCTCATCTCCGCCAGGACGGCCTCTGAGGTGGCGGGGTCGCCTGATACCCGGTCCATGTACTATGGTTGGAGGGTGGTGGTGAAAAAGAGGAATGTATGAGGCGGGGGGGGCCGTTCAATGGAGCGGCGCCTCACCGGAACGGGCGAGGAGGTTCAGGTAGATCTCCCGCCTGCGGGCATAGATGCCGCCGTCGTTGCCGAAGGGGATGTACTGGGCAATCCGCCACCCGTCGGCCGCCATATGCGCCGCCGTCCGCTCGCCGATGCCCTTCAGAAACCCGAACTCGATGCGGTCGCGGGCGTCGGGGAAGTTCTCCTGCGCCCAGTGGATGACCGAGCGGTCGAGGGTCCCGATACAAAACGCGTGCTGCTGGCGGGCGAGGAGGAGGAGGTGATTCCGGTAGGCACGGCGGATCTCCTCCCGGTCGCGGAGATCGCCGAGGTAGGCCCCCTTGACGAGGCGGACCGTAAGGCCCGCGCCGGTGGCACGGGCGATGTCCTCGGCCGTGCGGGTGAGGTAGGACTGGAGGGCGATGGTGAACGTGTGGCCTTCGTTCGCGGCCGCAAGGGCCATGCGGATGGTCGGGGAGACGGTAGGGCTTCCTTCCATGTCGCACTCCACCGCAACACCGTCTCCGGCACAGGCATCGAGGACGGTGCGAAAGATCTCCGCCGCACGGTCAGGGTCGAAGGATATGCCGAGTGCCGTCGGCTTCACCGCGACGGAGGCGCCTGTGCCTGCATCGGCAATGGCGGCGGCGCAGGCGATATATGCCTCCGCGGCCTCCTCTGCCTCGGATTGCGACCGGGCAAATTCCCCGAGGGGGTGGAGAATCCCCCGGATGTCCTCGTCCGTGCGGTCATTGCACCAGGCAAGGGCGGAGGGGAGGTCGGGAAGGGCCCAGCGATGGGGATCGTGCTGTCCTGTCATCCGCCCCTCCTATAGCCGTGTCCTCGCCTGTTCATGCATGTAGCTCAGGAGGTAGTACGGCCCCCCCACCCCTTTTCCCGTCGCACCACTCGCCTTCCAGCCGCCGAAGGACTGGGCGCCGGGCCATCCGCCGGTGGTTGCGCCGCCCCTGCGGTTGGCGTAGCAGACCCCGAAGCGGATCTGCTCGAAGAATTCGTCCGCTTCGGCGGGGTTTTCAGTGAATATTCCCGCGGTCAGTCCGTATTCGGTATTATTTGCACGTTCGAGCGCCTCGGCAAGGGTGGCATACGGGGCGAGGATGAGGAAGGGGACGAAGAGTTCCTCCTTCATCAGGCGGTGGCTGTCGGGGATACCCGTCACCACGGTCGCCTGGGGGTAGTATCCCTCGTCGAGGATGCCGCCCCGGACAAAATCGCCGCCGCAGAGGATGGTGCCGCCCGCCCGCCGCACCTCGTCCACCGATGCCCGGAAGCGTCCGGCCGCCTGTTCGTCGATGAGAGGCCCCATGAAGGTCTCCCTCAGGCGCGGGTCCCCGACCGGCAGATCCTGCACATGCCGCGTGAGCGCTCCCGCAAAGGCATCAAAGACGGATTCGTGGACATAGACCCGGGAGGTGGCGCTGCATTTCTGGCCAGTGGCCCCGAATGCCCCCCGGGCAACCCCTTCCGCGGCCTTTTCGATGTCCGCGTGGGCCGTGACGATACAGGGGTTTTTGCTCCCCATCTCAAGGACGACCGGTTTGGGATAGGGCTGGGATGCGGTAAATTCGCGTTTGAGCCGCATGCCCACGGCCCGTGAGCCGGTGAAGGCAATGCCCGCAACCTTCGGCGAACCGACGATGACATCCCCGAACGGCTCGCCCGGGCCGGTGATGAGATTGATGACGCCGTCGGGAACCCCCGCCGCAAGGGCGTGGTAGAGGTGGATGGCAGTAAGCGGTGTGGCACTCGTCGGTTTGAGAACGACGGTGTTGCCCGTCATCAGCGCCGAGGACGCTGCCCCGGCGGCGAGCATGAGGGGGAAGTTGAAGGGAGAGATGACCGCCCAGGTGCCGTACGGACGCATCACGCTCGTATGGGGCTGTTCCGGCGTGTTTGCGGGCATGGGGGTGACAAATCCGTTTCGTTCCCACATGATCCGGGCGTTGTACCGGAAGAGTTCGATGGCTTCACCGACTTCGGCAATGGCCTCCCCCCGGGGTTTGCCGGACTCAAGGGTGATGAGGGCGGCGAGGAGGTAGAGTGAATGTTCCAGCCGGTCGGCAGCCTCTTCGATGATCACCGTGCGTTCCTCCCACGGGCGACTGCTCCATTTTCCAAACGCCGCATCGGCCGCATCGATGGCCGCGCCCGCAAGACCGGCACCCGCACGCTGGAAGGTTCCGATCGTCAGGTGGCGGTCGATGGGAGAGGTGACCGAAAACACTTCACCGGCATATGCCTCTCTCCCGCCGATATACAGCGGGTGGGTCTTTCCCAGCAGGCGGTTCGCCTGTGCAAGCCCCTCTTCGAACTGTTCGTGTATGGTTTCGTCTCCTTCGAGTGAGACATAGGTGATTTTCCCCATCGTCTTCGCCTCCCTGTTGTGGATGGGGGAAGAGAGCACCTGACCCGTGATAATGGTTTGGATCAAAAAGAATAATCCTCAATATGGGGTAATATGCTGAAAAAACGTGTGATATGCGGCCCTATGTCAGTGATCCGGGCCCTTCCCTTCTCCTCCTCCGTTCTCACAGGCCGTCGCGCCGGACCGGGCAGGCCATGCAGTGGCTCCCTCCGCGGCCGCGCCCGAGTTCGGCCCCGCAGATGGGAATCACGTCGATGCCCGCCTCTTCCAGGTTGCGGTTCGTGCAGGTGTTGCGGGCGTAGGCGACGACGACGCCGGGCCGGATGGCAAGGACGTTGTTGCCGTCGTCCCACTGTTCCCGGGCCGCCTCGTAGCGGTCGCCGCCGGTGGGGATGAGGGTGATGCCGTCCTCGCCGAGCGCGTCCGCCACGGCGGCGGGGAAGCTTGCCTCCTCCTCGACTGCGAAGGCCGCGTCCCCCTCGCCGGGAAAGAGGGACCATGCAGCGGTCTGGTCGAGGACCCGGGGGTAGGCGGTAGCGGTCGCGCCATCGAGCATGGTGAAGACCGTATCAAGGTGCATCTGGGCACGTTCGGGCGGTATGGAGCACACGATCACCCGGTCGGCGGCACCGGTGGCAAAGAGGCGGTCTGCGAGCTGTTCCACGCTCACGGCGTTCGTCCGGGCGGAGAGGCCGACGAGTACCGTCCGGTTGCCGATGGGCATCACGTCCCCCCCCTCGAGAGATGTGAGGCCGAAGTGTTCCCCACCCGGTGTGGCGCCGGCATCCGGGGGATACCAGACGGGGAAGGTCTCCCCCGCAAAGAGCGGGTGGTGACGGTAGACGGCCGCGACGTGCGCCACCTCCCGTCGCCGGATGGGATGAGCCATTGAACTGAGCCCGACTCCCTCGTAGACCCAGAACGAGGAATCCCGCATGAAGAGGGTATTCGGGAGCGGCGGAAGGAGAAAGTCGTCTGCACGGGCGACGGCGGCAGCAAGGGATCGTTCGATTCCGGAGGGGAGACCGATGCATCCCGCCTCGGCATAGGTCATCCCCCCGATCAGGTGGCGGGTGAGAAGAGCCGGGTCCATGTCAAGAAAGAGGGTCGTGAGGTGGTCCCGGAGGGAGATGCCGACGGTGCAATCGTTGACGAAGAGGGCGGCCGCTTCCCCGCGGGCCGCCTCGCCCCCCCGGAGCGTCTCCTCGAGGAGGTGATGGAGGTAGAGCACCTGCACCCCTTCGTTGTAGAGGAGGGTGGCGAACTCGTCGTGCTCCTCCATCGCCCGGTCCACCCACGGGATGTCGTCGAAGAGGAGGGCGTCGTGGTTCTCCGGAGTGAGCCGTCTGAGCGAGAGGCCGGGCCGGTGGACGAGGGCTGCCCGGAGGTGTCCGACCTCGGAATGGACCCCGAACTCAGGCATGCCCGAGTCCCCCGCCGCCGACCTGGGTGCCGGCGGTGCCCGCCACCAGCTCCTCCAGTTCGGTGAGGCTCCCGATGGCTGCCCGGCCGCCGCTCCTGCTCACGAACCGGCAGGCGGCATCGACCTTCGGGCCCATGGAACCCTCTGCAAATGTATGGGCGGCGAGCTCTTCGGGGGTGACGCCGCCGATCTTTTCCGGGTGGTCGGTCTCCCAGTCGAGGTAGACGCCGTCGACGTCGGTTGCCATGACGAGGAGGTGCGCCTCCACCTCTTCGGCGAGGAGGGCGCTTGCGAGATCCTTGTCAACCACCGCCTCGACTCCATGGAGTGTCTGCCGCCGCTCGGTGGTGAAGGCCGTGGGGATGCCCCCGCCGCCGGTGCAGATCACAATGGCCCCCTTCTCGAGGAGCCAGCTGACCGGCCGGACTTCGAAGATGCGTTTCGGGTCGGGGGAGGGGACGACCCGGCGCCACCGGCCGCCGTCGCGGGCGAAGGTCCAGTTCCGGTCTTCTTTGACGGCCTCCATCTGCTCCTTCGTGTAGACCGGCCCTACGAACTTCGTGGGATGGGCGAAGGCGGGGTCGTCCGGGTCCACCTCCACCATGGTAAGGAGGGTGGCGATCGGCGTATGGGGTGGGAGGAGGCCGGAGAGTTCCTGTTCGATCATATAGCCGATCATTCCCTCGCTCTCCGCACCGAGGACGTCGAGCGGGTAGGCCTCGGTCCCTGCGTAGGCTGCCTGGAGGGCGAGAAGGCCGACCTGCGGGCCGTTGCCGTGCGTAAGGACGATCTCGTGCTCCCGGACGAGCGGGGCGATGGCGGCGACGGCCCGGTGGATGTTCTGGCGCTGGACGAAGGCGGTCATCGGTTCGCCGCGACGCAGGAGGGCGTTGCCGCCGAGGGCGATGACGATTCTCATCGGGTGGTCACCTCCCCGCAGAGGGTCGCGACCATGACCGCCTTTATCGTATGCATGCGATTCTCCGCCTGGTCGAAGACGATGGACCGGTCGGACTCGAAGACCTCGTCGGTCACCTCGAGGGCGTCGAGGCCGTACCGTTCGTAGATCTCCTCGCCTACCGTCGTCTCCCGGTTGTGGAAGGAGGGGAGGCAGTGCATGAACTTCACGTCGGGGTTTCCGGCGGCATCGAGCATCTTTGCGGTGACCCGGTAGGGGCTGAGAAGACGTATCCGTTTGTCCCAGACCTCCTGCGGTTCGCCCATCGAGACCCAGACGTCGGTGTAGATGAAATCCACGCCCCTCACCGCCTCTTCGATCACCTCCGTGAGCATGATCTTCGCTCCTGTTGTGTGGGCGATCTCAAGGCAGGTTTCGGCGAGGGCCTCGTCCGGCATGAGGGACTGGGGGGCGCAGATGCGGATGTCCATACCGAGCTTTGCGGCTCCCACAAGGAGCGAGTGGGCGACGTTGTTTCTCCCGTCGCCCACGAAACAGAAGCTGATGTCCTGCGGGGGCCGTCCGGAATGTTCGACCATCGTGAGAATGTCGGCGAGGATCTGCGTCGGGTGAAACTCGTCCGTCAGACCGTTGTAGACCGGAACGCCCGCATAATCCGCGAGTATCTCGGCGTTCTCCTGTGAAAATCCCCGGTACTCGATGGCGTCGTAGAGGCGGCCGAGCACGCGGGCGGTGTCCTTCATCGATTCCTTATGGCCGATCTGCGTCCCCTCGGGTCCGAGATAGGTGACATGGGCGCCCTGGTCATGGGCCGCGACCTCAAATGCACACCGGGTGCGTGTGGAGCTCTTTTCGAAGATGAGGGCAATCTGCATGCCCCTGAGGTACTGCTTTTCCCGTCCCTGGATCCGCGCCGTCTTCAGGTCGGCGGCGAGCCCCATGAGGGCGGCCAGCTCTTCCGGTTCAAAATCGAGGAGTTTTATGAAACTGCGGTGGGCAACGACTTTCCTGAGGATGCCCGTGCAGGGGGGTATGCTGTCTGACATGTTCCTTCTCCCTCCCCGCCCCGGCGTCCCTGCCGGGACAGGTCTGATACACGCACAGGATACGTACAGGATGATATGGGTTTCGGCGCAGGGAGAGGAGATCGGCTCTTCTCCACGTTTCGCACGGGCGGGCGGCATTCCATTCCGGACCATGTTCCGGGCAGGCCGTTCATCCCGGTCCGGTATCGCCGGCAGGGACGACCGTCTGGCAATTCCATGCCATCTATATGCCACGGGCGCCAATGCCAGTATATGGACAGAGACGAAGCCCTCGCCCTCCTGGGCGAGCACGTCCACAAGGAGAGCCTGAAAAACCACTGCCTCGCAACGGCCGCGATCATGCGGGCGGTCGCCCCGGCGATGGGGGGCGACCCCGACCGCTGGGAGCTCATCGGCATCCTCCATGACATCGATTTCGAGGAGATCGACGAGGACATGGATCGCCATGGCGAGGCGGGATACGCCATCCTGAAGGAGGCGGGCGTTCCCGATGAGATTGCAGAACCCATCCGGCGTCACAACTACATGAAGTTCGGCGACTTCGACGAACCGGAGGACATCGCGCTCACAGCGGCAGACAACATCTCGGGACTCGTCATCGCCTGCGCCATGGTGAAGGGCGGGACGGTGACGGATGTGACGGCGAAGTCGGTGAAAAAGAAGTTCAAGGAGAAGGCCTTCGCCGCCGGATGCAACCGCGACCGGATTCGGCGCATCGAGGCATACATGGAACTGCCCGAGTTCTATGGGCTTGCCGTCGATGCCCTTCAGGGCATCAGGGACGACCTCGGCCTCGTATAGCCCGTCCCGTGCGCAGCAGACACGCCCTTCAGCCGCCCCTCTTCCGGATTTCCCGTCCGATGGATTAACCACGCTACAGGTACATCATTACCACAGAGGACATGACACTCAAAGAATGCCTTGCAGGAACGCTCCCGGATGGGGTGCTCTCCTGCATCCCCGACCACTTCGACGTGATCGGCGATGTCGCCATCGTCTCCCTCCCCCCGGAGGCGGCGGCCTATGCCGGTGACATAGCTGCAGCCGTGCAGGCGGTCAGGCACAATATCGCGACCGTCCTCAACAAGACCTCACGGCTGGAGGGGGATCACCGGGTCTGCGACTATGAGGTGATCACGGGAGACCGCACGGAGACCCTCCATCGCGAGTACGGCTGCACATACCGCCTTGATGTGCGCGAGGTCTTCTTCAACCCGCGGCTCGCCTCCGAACGGCGGCGGGTGACCGGGCAGGTGAGGGAGAGCGAGGAGGTGCTCATCCCGTTCGCCGGGATCGGCCCCTTCGTCATCCCTGCGGCCGCCGCGGGGGGCCGGGTGACCGCCATCGAGAAGAACCCCGCCGCCTGCCACTGGCTCTGCGAGAATGTGGCGGCAAACAATCTCGCAGGGCAGGTGACGATCATCGAGGACGATGCGTTTCAGGCCCTCCCGATGCTCACCGCCGCCTTCGATCGGGTCATTGTGCCGACGCCGTATGGCATGGACCTGATCCTCGACGAGGTGATCCCCCTCGTCCGCCGGGGCGGGATCATTCACTTCTATACCTTCCGGGCGACCAACGAGATCGATATCCTGGAGGCACGGTTCCGGAATATGGGCATGACCGTCCGGAAGGTGACGCGCTGCGGGAATGTTGCACCCGGTATTGCCCGATGGGCTTTTGACATGAGACGCCGATAACTCACATACGACCGCCCGGGCGGGGGCGGGGTGGGTGCATGACCGGCGGGGGAGAAGACGGGCAGACAGTGTCATTGCGGCAGGCAGCCCTGATGCAGGGAAGTGAGCTGCGGTTCTTTATCTTTCTCGCTCTCTTCCTGATCCTCACGGTGGCACTGTCCCTCTACAACTATCTTCTCTTCCACACCATCACCGAACTCTTCATCATTCTCATTGCTGGTGTCATGTTCATCATTGCCTGGAACACCCGCAGATACCTGAACAACAACTATCTGCTCTTCCTTGGCATCGGCTACTTCTTCATCGCCGTCATCGAACTCCTGCATACGCTTGCCTACACGGGAATGAACATCTTCACAGGCTACGGGACGAACCTTGCCACACAGCTCTGGGTCGCTGCCCGGCTGCTGGAGGCGGTCGTCCTCCTCATTGCCCCCTTCATGCTCTCTCGGCGGCTGCACCCGTACCGGGAATTCCTCATCTTCGGGGTGGTGACCACAGGAATCATCGTCGCGGTCTTTGTCACCGGGACGTTTCCTATATGCTATATCGAGGGGGAGGGTCTCACCCTCTTCAAGGTCGTCTGCGAGTACCTGATCATCGTTCTCCTTCTGGGAGCCCTCGTTCTCCTGTGGAAGAAGCAGGCGTCCTTCGAGCCGATCATCTTCCGTCTCCTTGCAGCCTCGATTTTCTTCACCATTGCGGCCGAGGTCTTCTTCACCCTCTATCTCAATGTCTACGGCTTTGCCAACCTGCTGGGTCATCTCCTGACGCTCGTCTCGTTCGCCCTCGTATACCGGGCGATCGTGGTCTCCGCCCTTCAGCGCCCCTTCGACCTGATATTCAGGGACCTGGCAAGAAGCGAGCAGGACGTCCGCCGGGAGCGTGACCGGGTCGCCCAGTATCTCAACATCGCCGAGGTGATCCTTCTGGCCTTCGACACAAGGGGGGTGACAACCCTGATCAACCGGAAGGGGTCCGAACTCCTCGGCCTCACCCCCGCGGAGATCATCGGGAAGGACTGGTTTGCAACGTATGTCCCGGAAGACCAGCGCGAAGAGGCACGAAAGCGGCTGTCGGCAGCAATGAGCGGGTCGGCGGAGATCCCTGCCCATTCGGAAAACGATATCATCGCGGCGGACGGAAGGAGGCGGACGATCTCGTGGCGCAATGCAGTGATCCATGACAGGAACGGCACCGTCGTCGGGATCCTCAGTTCGGGGGAGGACATCACGGACCTGCGGGAGGCGCAGCGTGGCCTTATGATCAAGGATGCGGCGATCTCCTCCTCGCCCGACGGGGTCGTCATCATCGGGCCGGACGAACGGATCATGTATGCCAACCCCGCATACCTGCAGCTCCTCGGATTCCGGACCGCAGACGAGATACTGGGGAGGCGGATTACGGATGTCGCGGCCGACCCGAATCGTATCCGCGAGATGTTGGGTGCGATTGGTGATGGCGGACACTGGACGGGGGAGTACCGCGCAAGGGTCAGGGACGGCCGGGTGGTGGATCTCCTCGTCTCCGCGACGGTGGCGACCGATGCCGACGGCACACCCATCTGCACGATGGCCTCGGTTGTCGATGTCACCGAGATGCAGCTCTACCGCAAGGCCCTCGAGGAGGCGAACAAGAAGTTGGGACTCCTCTCCTCGATCACCCGCCACGACGTCCTCAACCAGATCCACGTGATCCTCTCGTATGTGGAGCTTCTGAAAGACGAGCTTCCCCCGCTGGAACCGGCAACCACCTACCTGAAGGGAGTGGAGACCGCGGCCCACACCATCCACGGACAGATCAACTTCACCCGGGACTACCACCGGATGGGGGTGGAGGCGCCGGTGTGGCAGCGGGTGGCGGAGGTCTTCCAGGAGAACCGGTATGCATGGGGTCCCGATACGCTGACGGTCAGGACGGATGTGGACGATGTCGAGGTCTATGCCGACCCGATGCTCGAGAAGGTCTTCTACAACCTCCTCGACAACGCGGTCCGCCACGGGAACGGGGTCACCACCGTAACGGTCAGCTTTCGGGAGGAGAACGGGGCGGGTATCATCGTGGTGGAGGACGACGGAAGCGGGGTTCCCGAGGGTGAAAAGGAACGGATATTCGAGCGTGGAGTGGGGAAAAACACGGGATTCGGCCTCTTTTTAACCCGCGAGGTGCTGGGGCTGACCAGCATTACCATTCATGAGACCGGTCGGGTGGGCGAGGGTGCCCGTTTCGAACTCAGGGTTCCGCCCGGCGTCTGGCGCCGCGGTGCCGATGCGGTGTCCTGACCGGTCTGCAGGCCCGGTGGGACGGGGGGGCGTTCCTCTGTCTCTCTCCCCCCATCCCCGCAACGGCCGGTGCAGGGGATACCTTTTATGCCGTCGCACCGAGGTTAGGGTGTGAAGCTTCCCCTCCCCTCTCCCCTCCGGAGCCGTATCGTCTCCACCTCCCGCGGCGAGGTGACGGTTCGAATCCTGCACCAGGACGTCTCCTCTCTCTACCCCGGCATGGAGCGCTACTTCGTCGAGGCGGTGCTGGGTGAGGAGGTCATCGCGTCATTCCGAACGAACAGCTACGAGTATTCGCCGGGTGTCGCCCTTACTGCGGAACAGGCGGCATTTTCCCATGCCGATGACTGGGAGGCGCACCTTGCCGGAGATGTGGCGGGGTTCGTCGAGTACCACACCCCCCGGCACCATTACCCGGCACCGGATGCGCCCGTCACCGATGTCGTCGTCATACAGGGAAGTCCCCGGCCGGACGGGAACTGTGCCGCCATCGCCGGATGGGTGGCGGAGGTGGTGAAGGAGAGGGGTCTTTCCGTACAGGTGCTCTATCTCGACGACCTGATCCTTCATCCCTGCATCGGGTGCTACCGCTGTTTCAACGACGGCGTCTGCACCTTCGAGGATGACATGGACCCGGTCTACGAGGCGCTGGAGCACGCCCTGCTCCTCGCAGTCGTCTCCCCGGTGTACACGAATACGGTGCCTGCGGGCCTCAAGGCGGTGATGGACCGGTGCCAGGCCCTGCATGCCCGGCGCACGATCACCGGGACAAGGCCTCCGGATAAAGGGCGCAGCGGTCTCTTCTTCAGCGTTGCCGGCAGGGTGGGAACCGAGAACTTTGCCGCCATCCTCCCGGTCGCCACGGCCTTCTTCTCGCTGGTGGCCTACCCGCTTGCGGCCACCCCCTGCTTTGACGGCATGGACCATGTCCCCGGTATCGGTGCCGTCGACGGGGCCCGGGAACGGGTCGAAGGAGCCGTTGCCGCCTCCCTTGATGCCATACTGGCCCGTGACGAGGTGGACGGAATCCCGGAAGAAGAAGCGTAACCTGCCCTGTCACTTTTTTTATGGTGGTGAGGCCGTTTCTCACGGGAACGGCCGATGATACTGGTGCGAAAAAAAGGTGGCGGGCGCCGTCAGAAGACGTGCACCGCATCCGCCATGATGGTGAGGTGTACGGTATCGCCGACGGCGGCCCCTACCGCCGCCCATCCCTGCCGGCTGACATAGGCGATGAAGGGGAGGCCGGCATCGACGTGCACCGCGACCACCATGCCGTTGTCCACGATATCGGTCACGGTTCCCTCGAATGAATTGCGGGCAGAGGTGGTACAGGTGTCCCGCCCGATCATGATGTCCTCGGGCCGGATGGTGACGGTCGCCGTCTCCCCGGGGTGGGGGGTGAGCGAACAGAAGAGCGCGTCGGTGCTGTCGGGCCGGGGCACACTGATCCTGCTCAGGGCGTCTTCCGTGGTGCAGGTGCCGGAGAAGATGTTCTGGACCCCGACAAATTGCGCGACAAACGATGACTCGGGATGACGGAAGACGTCTTCCGGGGTGCCGGTCTGGACAACCCTGCCCTTGTTCATCACCGCAACCCGGGATGCGAGGGAAAAGACCTCGTCGAAGTTGTGGGTGATGTGGATGATCGTCGTTCTGTATCGCGCATGGAGTTTTCTCAGTTCATGGCGGAGACGCTCGCGGGTCTGCCCATCGAGGGCGCTGAGCGGTTCGTCGAGCAGGAGCACGGCCGGTTCGAGGACGATGGCCCTTGATATGGCGGCCCGCTGCTGTTCCCCGCCCGAGAGGGTCTCGGGGTACCGGTGGAGCAGGTGGCCGATGCCGAAGATCTCCGCGACCTCCTGCACCTTTGCCGTTCGCTCCTCCGGGGGCACCTTGCGGTACTCGAGACCGAACCCGATGTTCTGCTCCACCGTGAGGTGGGGGAAGAGCATGTAGTCCTGGTAGACCATCGTCACATTGCGTTCCCGTGGCGGGGCGAAGGTGACATCCCGCCCGCCGATGGCAACGCTCCCCGCGTCCGGGGGGTAGATGCCGGCAATGGTCTCGAGGAGGATCGTCTTGCCCGCTCCGGTGGGGCCGATGATCACGAAGTACTCGCCCTCGCCGATCGTGAGGGAGATGTCATCGAGGAGGAACTCTCCAAGATCCTTTGAGATGTTCTGTATGGATAGCACGTTTTTTCCTCCTTTAGAATTTCGCCGAGCCTCCGTAGAGCTCGAAGATATAGAGCGATACGACAGAGATGACGATCAGGATGATCGCCGCCGAGAGAGCGAGTTCGAGTTCACCGCATGACATATTCAGGAAGAGCGAGATCGGCAGGGTCTCGGTCTTCATGCGGGTGGCTCCCGCGATCATCAGGGCCGCCCCGAACTCGCCGATTCCCTTTGCCCAGGTGATCACCGCACCCGCGAGAAAGCCGCTTCCCGCCATGGGAAGGGTCACCCGGCGGATCGCCTGCAGGTTCGTGCACCCGAGGGTACAGGCGACATACTCGTACCGTGGGGATATGTCCGTGAAGGTGGAGCGCATGATGCGCAGCATGAAGGGCAGGTTCACGAAGAACTGGGCAATGATGATACCGAGCGGGGTGAAGACGAAGACCAGGCCGATGGAGGCGAGCGCATCGCCGAATGCGGTCGTCCCGAAGAAGAGGAGAAGCGCCACACCGGCGACGAGCGGAGGGAGGGCGAGGGGCAGGTCGAGGATCATGCTCACAAAGCTCTTGCCGAAGAAGTTGTAGCGTGCGAGTGCATACGCCGCCGGCACGGCGACGGCAATACAGAGCAGCGTAGAGATGATCGAGGTGACCAGACTCAGGTAGATGGCGAACTGGATCTCCGGCGAGAGGAGGGATTCGATGACCGCCTCCGGGTGGGGGCGGGTGATGACGAGAAGGAGGAGCGAGATGATGAACGCGGTGATGACGAGGGCGATGGCGATGGTGGCCATCTTCACGCCGTTTCGCCGCAGATCACCACTCACAGGTGTGCCCTCCGGCGGTCCCTCAGCTGCTTCGGGGTTGCGTTCCATTCCCGGATATCGTCGACGTGGGTGCCGTCCACCCACCCGCTCGTCACTTCCTGACGGTTGTCGAACTGGTAGACGTAGGGCTTGATGTCCAGGAGGGGGGTCCCGTCGAGGATGTCGCACCCGCTGATCTCGAGGGTGGTGCCTTTGACCGCCTTCAGGTCGACGATGGAGATGCCGATGGGATTCGGGCGGTTGAAGTGGCGGATCGAGAAGATGCCGCGGGCCTTCTCCCCGTCCAGGAACGGGGCCTGCACGAGGGCGTTGCCGGTCGCCCGGTGGAAGTGGTAGATGAGGATGAGATGGGAGAAGGACTCGATGTCCTGCAGCCCCTCTGCATACTCCTCGAAGACTTCGACGGTCCCCGGTGCCGGGTTGAAGATTCCCTGGATGGGGGTGTCCTCGTGCCGGGTGTGCCCGGAGTGGACGATTCCAATCGGTTTATAGGTGATTTTCATCTCCCTGATGTCAGATTCTTTCATCCTTCAAACGCCTCATTCGGGTACGTGGTAAACCCATGGCTCCTGAAGATCTCCTTGCCTCCGTCCTCTGCGGCGACGAAGGTCACGAATGCGGACGCTGCGTCCTTGTTCCCGGAGAAGGTCAGAAGGCCGATCGGTACCACTTTGATGATATTCTGGTCATTCGGGATATCAATGCGTTCCATCGTGTCCTGCTTGTAGAGATCTTCCCAGATGATCGAGGCGTCTACCTGGCCGAGGGCCGTGTGGACGACGAGTTCGTTCACCGTAGCCCCGCGGCTGACGACATTTGCGTCGACCTCGTCGAAGATCCCGTTCTTCTCGAGGATCTGGTTGGCGAGTTTGCCGATGGCGCAGGCGCTCGGGTCACCCAGTTCGACGGCGACGCCGTCGTTTGCAAGATCGTCAAGGCAGGTGATGTTTGCCGGGTTGCCCTTGGGGACCCCGATGATGGGGACGTGGTAGGCGACGAGGTAGTTCTCCTCGACAAAGCCCTTGTCCTGGGCGGCCTCGAAGTAGTAGGTGGCCCCCGGCATGTAGACGTCGCCGATTTCCGTCAGTTCCATCTGCGAGAGGAGGGTGTTGGACCCGGCAAAGGTATAGCAGACGGTCACGCCCGTCTCGTCCTCGAACGCCCTGCCGATCTCCTCCATCGGTTCGCGCATGCCTGCGCCGCAGTAGACAATGATGCTCTCATCCGTTTCCGCGCCCGCTTCGACGGAAGGGGCCGCCTCTGCACTCCCGGTATCCGTGCATCCGCAGAAGAATGCCGCACAGACGAGAAGAATGCAGGCTGTACAAAGTAGTGGTGCGTGTTTCATGTGTATCATTCCGATAATGTCAGTCGAAAAAAGAGTGGGTGACGGATATCAGGCATCCCCGTACTTTGCGCAGGGGTAGGTCTCGAATCCGTGTTTTTCGAAGATGGCAAGTCCTTCGTCAGATGCAACGAAGTCCGCGAATGCTTCTGCCTCGTCCGGGTTTTCGGAGAAGGTCAGTGTGCCGATGGGGACGACCTTGATGAACCCCTCGTCGATGGGGATATCGACCTGTTCGAGGTCGGAGTTGTCGAGAAGGTCTTCCCAGATGATGGCGGCGTCTGCCTGGTCCATCGTCGTGTAGACGAGCAGTTCATTCACCGTGCCGGACCGGACCACGATGTTGTCCTGAATATCCTCCCAGTAGCCCGCCTTGTCAAGCATCTTCTTTGCCGCACTGCCTACCGCAGGGCCGGTCGGTTCGCCGATGGCGACGCGGACGCCGTCCTCCGTCAGGTCTTCAAGGCTGGTGATGTTCAGCGGGTTGCCGGGCTGGACGGCAATTGCGAGCACGTGGTAGATGCAGGGAGTGCTGCCGGCGATGAAGCCCTTCTCAGCGGCCGAGTCGATGTACGACTTTGCACCGGGCATGTAGGCATCGCCCTCCTGCAGGAGTTCAATCTGCGAGAGCAGCTGAGCCGAACCGCCGTAGGTGTACCGTATCTCCGTTCCCGTCCGGTCCTGGTAGACCTGGGCGATCTCGTCCATCGGTTCGCGAAGTCCCGCACCACAGAAGACGACGAGGGACTCTTCGGATGCGGCCGGTGTTCCGGCCGCGGGCGTGTCCGTCGCCGCCTCTCCCGTGCATCCGCAGATCATGCAGGCAGCGAGGAGTGCGACACAGAGCGCCGCGATACCCATCAGTTTTTTACTCATATGTGTAATTTAGACAGGAAGGAAATTAAACGATTTTGATTAGACGCTGTGTTAAGTAAATGCAGTTTATTTTATGCGTGCTGAACAATGAAGCGATCATTATGGATATTTCTCTGCTAACCAGTTGTTTGCACGTTTTTGCATGGTGCCCGTGGGTGAGGGGCGAACGGGCCCTGCTCCCGGAGACGGCGTATGCACCGGGGAAGAGGGGCCGAACTATAGCGCCAAAAAAAAGATGGTTACCTGAAGAGCCAGCCCAGAAGGCCGGTATCCGCCACTTCGCCCTGTGCAAGGTCACGGAGGCGCTGCTGCTCCTGTTCGAGGAGGGCAACCTGTTCCATGAGGACCTCGCGGGTCTCGGGGTCGCAGTCACATTCGTCGATGAGCTGGTTCATCTCGGTGATGCGTTCCTGATTGGCGGTGATCTCCTGCTGGAGGATTGCGGCCGCCCCGGCGTCACCACCGAAGAGTGCCCGCATGATGGCACTCCTGGTCTGGATCCGCTCCTCGGCCTGAAGGGTCACCTGTGCCGAGGTGTTCACCTGCCCGGCAAGTCCGAGCATCCGGCCGCTTTCGTTTCCAAGGAGAGGAGCTGCGATGGTGAACGTGTGGACGGCGAGCCGGACGGTGTTCGACTCTCTGATCTGCTGGTCGGCGGCGGCATTGATCAGCTGTTCCTGTTCGGCGACCATCCGGCGCAGCTCGGATCCGTTGCAGGCGGTCCCGGGTTCGCAGGCTTTGAGCTGGTCCTGTGTCTGCGTCTGCAGAAGGGTGCCTGCCTGCGACTGGTTCGCTAAGCCGGGGGCCTGCGTCGGCTGCTGCCCCGCTCCGTCTCCCGGTGCCTGGGTGCTCTTTCCTGCCTGTATCGTCATGCCCATCACCCCGCCTGCCGCCGCGGCCGCCGGCATGGTGAGGAGCATGAGGATCATGAGAATTGCGATGATGCTCATATTTCTGGATGTCATATGGATACCTCTCTGTTCGACCGGACGGGTTTGCATGCCGGCCACTTATGATGGTAATAGCATTCAAGCCAGATAATCCCTTCATATCCCGGGCAAAAGGAAACAAATGAGATCAGACGGCGGTCGGGTATGCAGCGGTGACCGTTTGCCGGGTTTCCTCCGGGATACCTACAGATTGATATGACGGTGACGCCATCTTTTCCCCATGATGATTGTCGATGTTGCCGGGGTCCCGTCCGGCCCGAACCCGCACGGCGTGGACGCCCGGAAGATCTATGATACGGAGCATGCCGTCGGCGTGCACATCACCCTGCAGCCGGGGGAGTCCCTGAAGCTGCACAAGACACCGGTCGATGTATTCTTCTATGTGCTGGAAGGGTGCGGCATCGTCCGTATCGGCGATGAGGAGGAAGAGGTGGGGCCCGACCATCTGGTCGACAGCCCTGCTCAGATTCCGCATCTCTGGAGAAACGAAGGGGACGGCATCTTCCGGGTGCTCGTCGTGAAGGTGCCGCGGCCGGTGGCGGAGACGAAACTGCTCTGATAATAATACAGGAATTCACCGCTGTTCCCCGTTATCTGCCACCATACGTACACTTTGATATAGGGGGTGCGCCAACACACATTCATGAAGCCGGTCTTTATCAGAATTCCCCTTCCCGGGAATCACGAAGCCCTGTTCAATCTCAACCAGATCACCTCCTTTATGGTCATCATGGAGGAAGGCGCCGGTGCCACCGTCTACGGCACCCTCTATAACGGGGGGAATTACGAGAATATCATCCTGAAGGACGGATTCTCCTCAAAGGACGACGGGCGTGAGTGGCTGGACGCAAAACTGGTCGAATGGGGTGTCGCGATCTTCGATCCGACGGGTGAAGAGGCAGCCGCGGCGGAAGGGACGGGCGAGCTTATCTGAAGGCCCGGCAGGGGCTGGCAGGTCATCGGTATGAGGAACTGATACATGACGGAAGAGAAACGCAATGAGATCAAAGGGGCCGTTCTGCGCCTCAAAGATCTGGTGGCATACCAGGAGGGAACGGTGGCGAGCAGGATGATCATCAACAAACCGGTCGGGACGGTCACTCTCTTCTCGTTCGACGAGGACGAGGGCCTGAGCGAGCATACCGCGCCCTATGACGCCCTCGTCACCATCCTCGAGGGCGAGTGCGAGGTCTGGCTCTCGGGGGAGACGCACCGGATGACGGAAGGGGATACGATCATCTTCCCGGCAAATGCCCCGCATGCCCTCTCGGCGGTGACGAAGTTCAAGATGATGCTTACGATGATCCGGGCCTGAGGGGGACGCGGGGCATGGCAGACGACAAGGACGGAGACTACTGCACCATCTGCGGCGGGATGGTCCCGAAGGGAAGCGATGTCGTCATCATCACGGTGGACGGCAAGGAGGTCGGCATCAACCGGCTGGCGTTCATCATCAGGGAGGTGGCGGACCACCGGCCGGAGGGGGTGGCGGCGATCAAAGACGCCCTCCTCGCCCGCGTGAAGGCTCTCAATTATGTTCCGACGAAAAAGGAGGCGGCGTACGCGGACGCCGTCTATGCGGAGTATCTCAAATACCTGAAAAAAGTGGAATGACAGGGTTAATTCCCCTGGCCCGGTCACCGTGTCGTTTTTAGTCGACGGTGATGACCTCGACGGGACACGAGTCGGCAGCGTCCCGGGCACATTCGACGAGGTCATCGGGGATGTCGCCCTCCGCACCGTCATCATCGGTGCGGTATTTTTTCACGATACGGCTCAGGTTGTCATCGGGCCCTTCTTCAAAAACCTCCGGACAGTCTTCCCAGCACTGGGAACACCCGGTGCATTCTTCACGGTCAATGCTCACTTTTGTCATCATCGTCTCCTCGTTTGATTGACGTCTATACTCAGGCCCCCCTACATAAAGGTATCACCGGAGGAGCGTGGCGGGCGCGGGCCGGTGCCCCCGACAGGCCGTCCCGGCCCGCCGGGGCCCATAGCAGTATATATGCGTTGATGCCCATTGGAGCAGTATGAAACCGGTATTCATCGGCCTCTTTCCCGACGGCCGGGATGAGGTGTTCTTCAACCTGCACCAGTTCTCAACATTCATGACCGAGGAGGTGAATGGCATCTGGGGAGTGTACGGGTTTTATCTCCTGGCCGAAGGCGGGTATGAGAAGATACTCCTCAGGGATGGGTTTCCCGACGGCGGGGAGGCCCAGCGCTGGTTGAGGGCGCACCTGAAAAAATGGGGGGCGGACGTCTTCTCGAAGGATATCTGAGGGGCGAATGCCTGCGCTGTTGGCGACACGGGTGTTCCGTCGCATGGGAGGGTCCGTGCCCAAAGCGTGTTCTTAAGGGTGGATGACGACAGATCTCTATTTCTCCATGAATCCAGATACCAGTACCACAATCGATGCATTCCTCGAGAATAAGGAAGAGATCTGCGACGGCGTCTTCGAACAGTTTGAAGAGACACTTGGGCGAATCCCGTTCATCCTGCCCATCCTCAGGGAACGCCCCGACGCTTTTGCCTTCAACGGCCTCGGTGATCTGTATACCTTCAATCCGGAGAGCATGGGCCGTATGACAGCCGAACTGATCGCTGTTGCCGCCGCGGCGGCCACCGGGGCGGATGGCTGCCTGAAGGTGCACATCGGTGCCGCCCTGAAGGAGGGCGCAACACGGGAGCAGGTCCGGGATGCCATCGCGATCGCCGCCACCATCGGCAAGACCGGCATTCTCGGCGGAGCCTACCGCGTCATGCGGGATGCCATCCCCGACGAGGAATAGACGCCTGTCGGGTGTCCGGTGCGCCGGTCTGCGGCGGTTCTTCCCCGGGGACGTGGAACGGCGATCCCCCACGGGACGGGATCTTCCCCACAGAGTGTTTCGGATTCCCTCTAAAATCCGAAAATTCATTTCTTTTTTCAAAAAAGCCGAAATTATTTAGGAATGGGTTCATACCGACCGAACGGCAGACATGATGAGTGACAATCCCATGTTCCTGAATACCATATCACCGGGGAGCCGTGTCTGTGTCACGGCAGTGGAAGGCGGCCATGGCACCCGGCAGAATCTTGCCCTGCGGGGCATTGCCGAAGGGTCCGTTGTGACGGTGGTCTCCTCCTCGCACGGACCCGTGGTCGTCGGCGTGCAGGGGACGACGGTCGCCCTCGGACGGGGAATGGCCGCAAAGGTCCGGGTCCGGAGGATGGAGATATGAAGAAACGCCTTGCAGATCTTGCATCGGGAGAGACCGGCATCATCGATACCATCCACGGCCCTGTCCATGACCTGATGTGCCTGGGGCTCCGGACCGGAAAGGCCGTCAAAATGGTCACACGGCAGCCGGCGAAGGGTCCGGTGGTCGTCCTCTCCGGCGAGGTCGAGATCGCGATGGGCATCGGTACCGCAGAGCGGGTGGATGTGCTCGTCACCCCCCCGCCGGAGGTATAGAATGGTGGCGGAGGCAGGTGAGGTCACGACCGTCCTCATGGTCGGCAACCCGAACGTGGGGAAGAGTGCTCTCTTCAACCGGATGACGGGCGGAAATGCGGTGGTCTCGAACTATCCGGGGACGACGGTTGATTTTACGAAGGGAACCCTCATCGAGGGCAACCGGACCTACGTGATCATCGATGTGCCCGGCACGTACTCCCTCGAACCGCGGGATGCGGCGGAGGAGGTCGCGGTCCGGATGCTCCGGCACCATCCGGATGCCGTCGTGATGATCGTCCTCGATGCGACCCGGATTGAACGGGGGCTCTACCTTGCCCTCGAGGTGATGGAGCGGGGCATGCCCTGCATCCTCGCGGTCAATATGATCGATGCCGCCCATGAGAAGCAGATCACCGTCGATACCGCCGAACTTCAGCGCCTCCTTGGCATCCCCGTCATCCCGACGACCGCGATCAGCGGCGAGGGGGTCCGCTCCCTTGCGGAGATGCTGCGCAAGGCGCGGGTGGCGGATGTGATGGCCGTCTCACGGCGGCTGCGAGGCGAAGGCGGGGAGACGGAACCGGGCCGCGGGTGTTTCGGCTGCGGCGGCTGCGGGGGGTGCTGAGCGCGATGGTCCTGTCACCCGATGCACGGTGGGAGATGGTCGATATCCTCGCGACACGCACCGTCACCCCCGGCAGCTACGAACCGTCCCTTGCGGACGTGGCGGGTGAGCTGACCGTCCGGCCGCTCACGGGAATCCCGGTCGCCCTTGCCGCCCTCTATGCCTTCTGGAGCATCTTCACCTCGTTTGCCGGCACGCTTATGACCGACGGGTTCATGGTGAAGCTCTTCGACGGCTACTGGCTCCCGTACCTCCAGTCCGTCTGGCCCGACCCCGGAAGCTGGCATTACTTCATCTTCGTGGGAAACCCCCTCGCAGAGAGCAGCCTCGAGGCGTTCGGGGTGCTCACGTCGGGATTCTTCGTCTCCATCGGTGTCGTGCTGCCGGCGGTCCTCGTCTTCTACCTGACGATGACCCTCATGGAGGACTCGGGCTACCTGCCGCGGCTGGCCGTCCTGATGGACACCGTCCTTCACCGGATCGGCCTGCACGGGTACGCCATCGTGCCCACGATTCTCGGGCTCGGGTGCAATGTCCCCGCCGTGACCGCCACCCGCATCCTCGAGACGAAGAAGCAGCGGTTCATCATGATGACGCTCCTTGCCCTCTTCATCCCCTGCGGTGCCCAGCTGGGCATCATGATGGCGGTGATCCCGGAGAGCGTCGGGGTGGTCTTCCTCTGCCTTCTCATCGGCTTCGGGCTCTTCGGGTTCATCCTTAGCCGGCTGATTCCGGGGGAGAACCCGGAGATCCTCGTGGATGTGCCGGCCTACCACTGGCCGGTGCCGGAGTACGTGGCAAAGAAGCTCTGGAACCGGACGAAGGCGTTTTTGAAGGAGGCGGTCCCCTTCGTCCTCGTCGGCATCCTCCTCGTCAACCTCCTCTACCTTGGCGGGGTGATCCAGGCGCTCGCCGACCTCCTCGAACCGGTCTTCGTCGTCTGGTTCGGCGTGCCGAAGGAGACCGCGGGTCCGCTCATCGCGGCGTTTCTGCGAAAGGACCTCGCCATCGCCCAGCTCTCCACCATCGCAATGACCCCGTACCAGCTCATCGCCTCCGTGGTGCTCGTCACCATCTACTTCCCCTGTGTCGCCACCTTCGTGGTGATGCTCAGGGAGGGGTGGCGCCAGCTTCTGGCATCGGTTGCGGTGCTCCTTGCCGTGGTCTTTGTCTACGGGGGGATGATCCATGCGATCGGCATCCTTCTGGGGGTGGCATAAGTGAAGCACACCGGCACCAACCGCACTATCCGGCCTTCCTCTCCCCTCCGGGGGCCCGGGATGGTCTACAGCATCTATGTGGCCCTCCTTGGTCTGGTCACGCTCGGCTTCGGCTGTGCGGACATCCTTGTCTGGGCGGGTGCCAGCGACGGGTTTACCTGGGGCATACTCACCATCACGGGGGACGATTTCTTCCGCTGGGCGTGGGGCGGAGTGGTGATGGCCTGCGGCGGCGTCCTACTCATCAGCGGTGCCGCCCATGCGGCCACCTCCCTGCACCAGGCGGCAAAGGTGGCGGTCGGCGCCATCCTTGTCTGGCTGATTGCCGGGACGGATCTCCTTGCAATGCTCTGTGCGGCGATTCCGGCGGACGCCTCGTCCCCGGCGTTCCTCAACACCCCGGCCGGATTTTTTGCCGGGTTTGCACCCCCCTATACCCCCGCCGTCCTCCTCCTCCCCTTCACGGTGGGCCTCCTCCTGGTCTTCCGGGGGAGAGTCCGACGGCATGAAACCTGAGCATCCCCGGGCCGGTGGTATCCGCGACCGGAAGTCCCCCTCCCGCCGGCGGGGAAGCAAATCCTTTTTGGAAATTATGGTGCATATGAACCTGTGTACTCCCTCAGCAGGAAGGCGGAAGACTATCTTGAGGCCATATTAAACGTCATTCTCGAGAAGGGCTACGCCCGGACGAAGGATGTGGCGGGCGACCTCGGCGTCAGCCCCTCGAGTGTCGTGGAGATGTTTCGCAAGCTCGATGCCATGCACCTGGTCGAGTACCGGAAATATGAGGGGGTGACCCTGACCGAAAAGGGCCGGGCGGTTGCCGAGGTGATCAAGTTCCGGCACGACACGCTGAAACGGCTGTTTCTCCTCCTTGGCGTCTCCGAACGGGCGGCGGATGAGGATGCGTGCCTGATGGAGCATGAACTCTCCGAGGAGTCAATCCGGCGCATCCGCCTCTTCGTGGACTTCCTGGACTCCCCCGATGCGCCTGCCGACGTACAGGGAGCATTCGAGGCATTTTGCAGGGGGAAGGCCGGCGAATCCGGTGGAAAATGAACCGGTTCCCCCTGCCTCTCCCGTGTGGTCTGCGTCCTGCGTTCTTGTTCAATACTACACCTTAATGCAGATGCGCCCGCTATGACTATCCGACATGGGATTTTCGTATCTCTTCGGACCGGTTCCTTCCCGGCGACTCGGCGTCTCGCTGGGAATTGATCTCGTCCCCCTGAAGACCTGCAGCTACAACTGCGTCTACTGCGAATGCGGGAAGACGACGGAGCTCACGACCGGACGAAAGGAGTATTTTCCGACGGAGGACATCATCCGTGAACTGGATGAATACCTCGTGACCGGTCCGGACCTCGATTTCATCACCTTTGCCGGGTCGGGTGAGCCGACGCTCCATACGGGTATCGGGGAGATTGCCCGTCATATCCGGGAGCACTATCCTGCATACAGGATGGCGCTTCTGACGAACGGGAGCCTCTTCTTTGACCCGCAGGTGCGCCGGGAGGTCGCCGACATTCATGTGGTCATCCCCTCGCTGGACGCGGTCTCGGAACAGGTATTCAGACGTATCGACCGGCCCTGCAGGGAGCTTTCGGTGGATGCGATCATCGACGGCCTGGTGGCCCTCAAACAGGAGCATCCGGGAGAGGTGTGGCTCGAGATCTTCGTCGTCCCGGGCGTCAATGACACGGACGGGGAGCTCGCCCTCTTTGCGGACGTGATCCGCAGGATCGGTCCCGACCTGGTCCAGCTCAACGGCCTCGACCGCCCCGGCATCGCCGCGTGGGTCCATGCACCGACCGAGGCCGAGATGACGCGGTTTCGTGACCGGATCGGGTATCCGGCAACGGAGATCGTACGAAGCCCGACCACCCGGACGGATATCCCCTCCTTCTCGCAGGACACGCTGGAGTCCATCCTGTTGATCATCCGGCGACGCCCCTCGACCGTCGAGGACCTCTCAAAGACCTGCGGTCTGCACCCGAATGAAATTCGCAAGTACACGGATGCCCTTGCGGCAAAGGGGCTCATTGCGGAGCGGTTCGAGGAACGCGGCGTCTTCTTTGTCGCCGTGTAGGGGAGGGAGTCCCGGCATTTGCCCGGAGAGCCACGGGAATGGCCTGATCCCTCATAACTCCGATTTTTTTCGAAGTCAAAGGTAGATTAATCTTGGTGCGGGGGGTATGCTACTGGTGTGATCTGAGATGAGTGGACTTCGCATACCCATCCTTGCCCTCCTCCTCGCCACCTTCGCCGCGGTCTGCGTCTGCGGCTGCCTGGGGGAGCCGGAGCCACCCACCGTGAGCGGCGCCGGGACAGTACAGTTCATCGACCTCGAAGGCGGGTTCTATGGTATCGTCGCCGATGACGGGACCCAGTACCTGCCACTCAACCTCCCTGAGGAGTTCAGTGAGGACGGGCTTGCTGTTGAATTCACCGGGTATCCCCGGGAGGAGGTCATGACCATCCAGCAGTGGGGCACCCCCCTCGAACTGACGGAGATCTCGTCGAACGGACAGGCGATGAAGATGATCTCTGTGGAAAACTGAATTCCCTTTTTTTCCCGGCAATTCCACGGGTGACGGTACAGCCGTCCAAATATTAGAAATCAGGCTAACGGACGAGCTCCGGCGGGCGGCAGCAGATGCTCGGCCATGGTTGATCGCCCCCCTCCTCTCCGAGGACGAGCACCTCATCATGGCGGCTCCCGGTGCGGTAGATGGTCACGCCCTTGAGGCGCAACTCCCATGCGAGGATGACGGCGGCGGCGACGTCGTCGCGGGTTGCCGTTCGGGGCATGTTGATGGTCTTGGAGATGGAGGCGTGAACATGCTTCTGGAAGGCCGCCTGCATCCCGATATGGTCCTCCCAGCCGATGTCGAGCGCCCCCTTATAGAGGCGGCGAAAGGAGGGGGGCAGCCAGTCGATGTCCTGCACGGTGCCCGTTGCCCGGACATGGCGGATCACCTCCGCGATGCGGCGGTCCGCCTCAGGGGGGGAAGGGCAGAGGCCGCGGACGGTGGCATCGAGCGCACGGGCGAAGTGGGGATGAATCATCTCAAACTCTGCGTTGATGGTCTTTTTTCTCGTATATGCAAAGGAGTAGAGGGGTTCTATCCCGCCGGAGCATTCCGCCAGAAGGGAGATGCTCCCGGTGGGGGCGATGGAGGTGAGGGCGGCGTTTCGCATCGTCTGCGGTTCCCAGATGCTCCCCTTCCAGGCAGGGAACGGACCGTCCTCCCGTGCGAGCGCGTGGGATGCCGCCACCGCGGCTTCCTTCATCGTCTCCATGATGCCCCCGCAGAGGGTCCGCGCCTCCTCCGTATCGTAGGGGACGGCGAGCATCAGGAGGGCGTCGTGCACCCCCATCACCCCGAGGCCGATCTTCCGGGTCCGTTTCGTCGCCTCCTCGATGGCCGGGACGGGGTACCGGTTCACGTCGATCACCCGGTCGAGGAAGCGGACCGCGACGGCGACGGTCCGCCGGAGCGCCTCGTGGTCGACCCCGCCGTCCGTCACGAACCGGGCAAGGTTGACCGACCCGAGGACGCAACTCTCGAAGGGGAGGAGCGGCTGTTCCCCGCAGGGGTTGGTGGCCTCGATCGTCCCCAGGCGCGGGGTGGGGTTGTGGCGGTTGATCTCGTCATGGAAGAGGATGCCGGGTTCGCCGTTCATCCAGATACCGTCCACGACGGCGTCCCAGACGGCGCCCACCGTCACCTCCTCCCCGGTGCAGGGGTGGGTGAGCCAGACCTCGTCCGTATGCCCCCCGGTGACCCGCCGCATGAAGGCGTCGGAGGCCATCACTGAGATGTTGAAGTTCGCGAGGTCGCCCTCGGTCTGTTTCGAGCGGATGAATTCGAGGATGTCCGGGTGGCCGACATCGAGGATACCGATATTCGCCCCCCGGCGCCGCCCGCCCTGCCGGATCACCTCGGTCGCCTCGTTGAATATGCGCATGAACGAGACCGGCCCCGAGGCGACCCCCTCGGTCAGCCGGACGGGTGAGGCCTTCGGGCGGATGGAGGAGAAGTTGTACCCGGTCCCGCCGCCGCTCTGGTGGATTAAGGCCCCCCACTTCAGGGCGTCGAAGATCTCCGGGATGGAGTCGCCGACATGGAGGGCGAAGCAGGCGGCGAGCTGGCCGAGGTCGGTCCCGGCGTTCATCAGGGTCGGGGAGTTCGGCAGAAAGCGCAGGCTCTGCATCTCGTCGAAGAACGCCGCCGTCTCGGTATCGTTCTGCCCAAGAGCGTCCGCCACCCGGCGGCAGACGTCGGAAAAGGAGGTCTCCCCGCCCCGGAGGTAGCGGGCGGCGAGGACGCTTCCTGCAATGCTCCCCGTCATGGCCCCCGTGTGCTCAGGAGGTCCGTCCGGTGCGCAGGGCCGCGACCCCCTCGGCAAGGGCGGCGGCACAGTCGGCGACCGGGGCCCGGTTGGGGAAGATGTAGGACTTTCCGGTCGGGATGCCCGCCCGTCCGAGCGCCTCCTTTACGGGCGTGGTGGCCTTGCCTGCATACCGGAAGCAGGTAGCAAAGACGATGGCCCCGCACCCCTCACGTGCCCCCTCAAGGACGGTCACCGCCCGGTTGATCACGGGCGTCGGGTGCTGCGACCAGACCGGCGTTCCCACGATGATGATATCGAAGGGGGAGATGTCGATCTCGGCGGGGATGATCGCCTCCTTCAGTCCGAGGGCCGCCATCTCTCCTCCGCGGAGAAATTTACCCATCCTGCAGTAGGGGTATTTCGGCTTTACTTCGATGAGCGTCGCCCCGATCAGCGAAGCGGCGCGACGGGCGATGGCCCGGGTATGGCCCGTCTCGGAGTGGAATATGATGGCAACCCCTCCCTCCCCCGCACCGGGGGGGCCGGGAGGTGCCGTGTCGGTATCCGGTGTCATGATATATCCTCACCCCCTCTTCAGCACGCGGGGATATATAAAGGATTGCCGGAACGGCGGGTTGGCGGGTGAAGAGGAAGTGGGGCGGCGTGTCCGTTGTTCAGGGTTCACCCCGTGACCTCTTCAAAAGTGAGGGATGTCATCGTACCTTGTTGAACAGTTCTGCGGCGGCACCGGCCAGTTCAGACCCGCGGTAGGTGATCCGGTACTCGCCGCGGTCGCCCTTCTGGTGGATGATGCCGCTCTTGATGAGTTTTTCGAGATGGAAGAGGAGATTTCCGCCCCTCAGCCCCGTCAGCCTGGAGAGGTCGGTGAAGGTCTTTCCGTCGTCGTAACAGGCCTTGATCACCTGGATGCGGACAGGGCTTGCGAGGGCGTCACTGAAGAGTGCGGCCGCTTCCTCCTCGGGGAGGGAACGGACGATGGCGCCGGTGTCCGGGTTTTTTCGGCCGACTCCAATCGTTTCAAGCAGCCTGATCTGCCCGGAAAGCTGGTTCTCCGCCTCGGCAAAGCAGGATTCGCACCGCTCAATGGGTGCCCGTGCCCGCAGGCTGGCAATCCCGTCGTAGATCTCCTTCGTCGCCTCTGGGGTGAGCTCTCCCGACCGTATGGTGGACAGTACATTGTCAAAGAGCGCCGCGAATGCCGGGCGGCATTTCTCCCACCTGGCACAGTCCCCTGCCCGGTTTCCCACTGCCTCGCACCCCGTCTCCCGGTAACTGCTTGCAATTGCTTCCGCACAGGTACTCCGGAAGTCTGCAATGAGGGATGCGGCCCGCAGGCGGGATGTGTCGGTGCTAAACCGGTTCATGTCACTCCTGAGGGCGGCAATCTCCGCCTTCAGTTCTCGAAGTTCATTGATGGGTATGGTATCTGTCGGCATACACGGCTCCTTGTGGTGCAGCGCCCGTGAGTCAGAAATCTGCACCTCCTCCCTGTTTTGTATATTTTTGTAACGGATTTGTATATATTTGTATGCGCCAACAGAGTATATGGTGAACAAAATGGCCGCACTCACAGAAGAGATGAAAGCCGCGTTTGCAACGATCAAGACATTCCCGGTCGCCACCGCCGCAACGGACGGGTGGCCGAACGTGGTCCCCATCGGGTTCGTGGAACTCGTCGACGACGAGACGATCTGGATGGCGGACAACTTCATGAAGAAGACCCTTGCAAACATCAAGGAAAATCCAAAGGTTTCCCTCTATGTCTGGGGCCCTGAAACGAAGGGCTGCTTCCAGATCAAGGGAGACGTTGAGCTGAAGACCGAAGGGCCGGAGTTTGCGAAGATGCAGGAGACCGTCCGGTCGAAGATGGCGCAGGCACCGGCCAAGGGACTTCTGATCATGAAGATCCGTGACGTCTACACCTGCACTCCCGGCCCCCGGGCAGGAGACCGGCTCCTCTGATCATTTTTTTGTGAGCGAGTAGGGCCGGTTCCCTCGAACCGGGACAACCGCCCTCCCCCTCCGTACAAAATTACATCTACATTGACCTCCGAGAGTCTCTCCATGGACGGCAGCACCGTGCGGGCATACGTCGATCTTCTCCGGATGCACTTCGGCTTCGCCTGGCCGCTTCTCTTCTGTTCGGGAACAGTCCTGGCCTTTGCCGCCTATGGCGGGTTTTCATGGCCGTATCTCCTCACCGCCGCACTGATCGGGTTCTTCGGCTTCGAAGCGGGCATGGTTCTCAACGATTATGTGGACCGGGTCTACGATACGCGGGACGTCGACGGGCGGATGACCCGGTACTGGCGGCTGTTCGGGACCCGGCCCATTGCAGAAGGGCTCATCCCGGCCCGCAGCGCCCTCATTCTTTGTGTCGTTCTCGCGGCGGCTGCTCTCGTCCTGATATTCACGCTCCCCTTCCCTCACGCCATCTTCGTCGCCCTCATCATGGGATACAGCTACATGGCCGAGGTCTTCTACCAGGTGAGGAAGCGGTCGCAGTCGGTCCCCGTGGCCCAGCTGGTGGGCCGGACCGACTTCGCCCTCTTCCCCGTCGCCGGGTATCTCGCCGCCGGGATGCCGGATGTGACGGGGCTTCTCTACTTCCTCTTCTTCTACCCCTATGCCCTCGCCCATCTCGCGGCAAACGACCTCGCCGATCTGAGAAACGACCGTGCACGGGGAATGCAGACGGTCCCGGTGCTCTACGGGGTGGGGGGCACCGTCACCTGGATTGCGGTCTGCACCGTCCTGCATGGCATCATGGCGGTCTTCTTTGCGGGAGTTCTCGTACCGGTGGCACAGGCGGGGCTCCTCATCGGATTCCTGCTGCTCGTTGCTGCAACCGGGATCATTCTCCGGGGGAATGGGGCGCCGGAGGCGGGGATGCGGGCGTTGCCGCTCTTCCATGTCGCGATGGTGGTGTATGCGGGGGGCATCGTCCTCGGATTCTTTGTGTGACGGTCTCTCCCCGCGGACGATGCAATGCTGTCGGCGTTTCCGGCACCGGAGAAAGGTGCCCGTCTCCCGCCGACATGATCCGATGGCCGGTCAACGGTTCCGGCCCGCCAGAAACTCCTCCAGCGGGACCGCCCCGTCCCGGAAGAAACGGAACAGTCGCATGGCCCAGCGGTGAGCGTCCGCCGCCTCGGAGACGAGGCTCCGGGAGGTGTCGAAGATGTCCGTGCCTGTGTGGGAGAGCTTGAGGGTCATCGTCGTATCGGTGAGGGAGATACCAAGCGACGGGGGGATGTCGGCAACGAAGAACCGGATGGTATCGTAATTTTCCAAATGGCCGAGGTACTGCAGGTCCGGTTCACGTACCATGCGGGCTGCCGCCCGGGGGCTGATGACGACCTCGATGGGAATGCCCGGCCGGACATGATGAGGGATCGCCTGTGCAATCCGCGGGAGCACGTAGTCGCAGACGGCACAGATATATTCTGCATCGGCGACAGCCTGAAAGAAGTGGGTATGGATGGTATAGGGGTCGTCATGCCGGCCGGAGATGATCCTGCTCTCCCACAGGTCTCCCAAATTCTCCATTGCGAATGCGGGGATGCCGTCAAGTGTATGATGCCTCCAGAATTCGTGGTGGTCGACGGCCACCCTGGTGAACCGGATGAGTGTACGCAGCCGGGAGGCAACCTCATTTCCTGCGGTGGTCAGATGATATTCACCCTTCCACTCATTAACGAGGTGATGCTGCCGGAGCCATTGCATCCTGGGGGTCAGGGAAGCGGTTCTGCTGCCGGTCAGATCCCGGAGATCGGTGCGGGACATCCCGTGATCGCTCATCGCAAGGAGGGCCGAGATGAGGATGGGCGATCGAAGGATATGGCCGATGACCTCCCAGGTCATGATGTGCCGGTGCACCAGGCTCTTCCCGGTTTTGTCCTCCGCCCCCGGATTCGCCCGTTCGACGGTCTCCATCAGGGATATGTAGAGGGTGGTGAATTGCTCTCCCGTACGGGAAAGGCCGTATGTCCCATGGCTGCGGTCCACGAGCCCGAGGCAGGTGAGGTCGTGGCTGGTACGGGTGATCGATGAAGGGCTGCTCTCTGTCGACGCGGAAAGCGCCTGGAGGGATGACGGGTGGGGAAGGAGTGCAAGAAAGATTCTGATCGCAAGGTCTGAGCGGAAGATAGTCAGGGTGGTGGAAAGGCATGAGGTGAGGCGGGCGTCGTCGTTCATGGAAACATGTCCGTAATGCTGGGAATGAAAGCCTGTCTTAACGATTGGAGATCTATTTATTAATCATAATAAATATTTATATTCAGGTTTTGTGAATAATATCTAAATTTCCTTTTTGGATTAAATTGATCCAAAATATTGGCTTTTTCGCAGGGAGTTTCGGGTGAAAAGCGTCAGTTCTAATATTTATTTGTTTTTCTGGTTAAAATATACGTCCCGAATAAATATCATGCTTATGAATGATTTTTCATCGGGATATGGGTGGTGTGGCACTTCCAGGCGTCATTTTCGTAATGATCTGGTTGAATTGCAACACATGAGAAGATGGTGGACCGTCCTTCGAATGGCCGGGGGAATGGGTCGTTCGGTGGGATGTGCCACCATTGCGGTGAACGATGGGTCTCACCGCGGGTGCGAAAAGGAATTTTGGGGAATTCCGGCATGACTGGGCCGGTGCCAAGAGGCAGGCGGCCATTCTCTGAAAGTCCACGCCCGGGCCGTGACAGGCCCCCTTATCCACATTGTCCCCGCTATTCTCTCCATTTTACCACAGGATTGTTACTGCATCCGAGTGGAATCGGGTTTCAAGCTGTTGGAATTGAGTAAATGGGGGTGATATCTCAGATAATCTTCAAATGGTGTGCTCCGCGCCTTAAAGTATCCGAACAGCGCCATCCCCCATTCCACCGCTTCTTGGGTTTCAGAGGCTTTCAGACGTGCATTGGTGTGAGCCTGCCCGTCTTTAGAATAAAATTTTATGGCAAAATTGGAATCAGCGATGGTCATACCGCACCAGAAGCGGTCACTTATCACATGTAATCGAAAATCAGGGTAGAGAGTGTACTTCTGAAGTATTTCGAGAGATGGTTCTTCAAGCATGGAATGCAGAATCTTCTCAGTGACGATCAAATCGAGGTCTTTTCGCGCAAGAACTCTTTTTGTATATTCTTCTGCAAGTTGCGGTGCAGTCCATTCCGAGATGCCGAATAGCCGGTGTGCTGTGGCAACCATTTCGAAATATTTGATGATCTTTGTCGGAATGGATTCGGGAGTGTCAAAATCAACATTCACATCGGTCAGATGATAGAGTGTTTCAACTGCGGATGCAGGAAGTTTTTCAATATTGTGGTCATTCCAGAAATCCTTCTGCCGGGAGAGAAGGGCAACCGTCCGCAGGAACCGCAACACCTGGTCTGCCACCTCCATTCCACGAGTTGTCAGGGAGAATCCGTCGTCATCCTCCCGGAGATGGCCGCTCCCCGTGAGGAGCCGGATGCGGGTCCGCAGCGTCGTCGAGCGGGCCCCGGTCAGGTCTCTCAGTGCATCGCGGGTACAGGGCCCCTCCCTGAGGGCGCAGAGGATGGTCAGTGCATGGCCGGAGAGGAGGATGGCGTTCATCCCGGATTCGTACTCGTGATAGCGGCGGGAGAGATCCATGGATGACTCGGGTGGCTGTGCGGGATCACGGAAGGTCCGGATGAGAGGGCCCAGCCGCCGTACGAGAATCGTGCCGGCGTTGGTGAGCCGGTAGCGGCCGTCCTCCTCTTCCACCAGTTTCTCCTCCACGAGGCGTTTGAGATTCCGGTGTATCGACCCCGATGTGCTCCCCCGAATCCTGCGGGTGAGCGCCGGGAGGGCAGCGGGGCCGTCATGGAGGGCAAGCACTATGCGAATGCAGAGGCCCGACCTGAACAGCGACTGTGCTTCCGGTCCGAACCGGTGGATAAATCCGGCAATCTCTCTCAAAATCGATCAAAAAAACGTCTGGTTTGTCCTATATATTTCTTCGGCCGGTGAAAATGTACCTCTCATGATTGGGCGGGGTGGCGGGTGATATCACCTTTCTTGCTTTTTCCATACAATTCCGGCCATTATTACCGATACATACACCTGCATTCTGCATGACCACGTGCCCGCTCCTACTCCCCGGCAACCATCTTCAGGCCGAAGATGCCCGTGATGATCAGCATCAGAAAGAGGATGCGGGCGATGTCCCGTGACTCTCCGAAGAGGAGGATGCCGAGGATCACCGTGCCCACCGCCCCGATGCCGGTCCAGACGGCATAGGCGGTCCCGATGGGAAGCTCCCTGAGCGACTGCGAGAGGAAGTAGAAGCTGCCCGCCATCAGTGCAACCGTGACCGCCGAGGGGAGGAGGCGGGTGAATCCTTCCGTATATTTGAGGCCGATGGCCCAGCCGGTCTCCATGAGGCCGGCGATGACGAGTGAGGCCCATGCTGTGAGTGCCATGTCTGCTCCGTAAGTTACCGGGGAGAATCGTCGTGGAGGCTTATCAAGGTGCGGGGGAGGGGCGGCCACAGGGCCGTGCCCGTCCTGTCCGGGGGGGTCCCGGAGGTGGTTGGTTTAAGGATGGAAACCTGCGATTCGACTCTTGATCGATCTCTTTCCTTCGGCCCGTCCTCCTGCCGGAAAGCCCGTCACCAGAGCACCGCGAGGATCGCGACGAAGACTACCATGATGGCGACCCGCAGGCCGGTCGAGAGGATCTGGATCTCCGCCCCCGTCCGCGGACCGAATATGGCGGCATAGGAGGAGCCGTACCACCGGATCCCGCGGGTGACGCTCGTGAGGATGTTGCCCACGAGGAGGGTGATGACGATCTCCTGCGGGGTGAGCGTTCCTGCCGCAAGGAGGGTCGATGCGACGCTTGCGCCCGCGATGAAGGAGCCGAACTGGGCGGCGATGATGGCAAAGCCTGCGGGGGGCACCGGGAACCAGGCGCCGAAGCCCTGCATGACGTCCGCCACCACATCGAAGAACCCAAGGGTGATGAGGACCGCGACGACGATGATGGTGGGAATGCTGATGAGGAGGATGTGGGAAAGCGAGTCCCGGGACGCGGCGAGGGCTGCCCGTATCCCCTCCCGCCACGGCGGCCGCGGCTTCGGTCCATTCTCCTCTGCGGCCCGTTCGTCCCCGGGCGGGGGGAGAGTCCACCGGCCTGCGACCATGATGATGCCGGTCTTGATGAATCCTACCACGACGAGGATGGCAAAGTAGACGAGACCCGTAATCCCGAGGAGGGGGACGTAGACCGGCAGCAGGTAGCGCCAGTGCATCACGACGTTCGGAAAGGAGTTCATCAGGGCGGCGATCACCATCTCCCGGCGGGTGATCGTCCCATCACGCTCGTACTTCGCGAGCATCGCACCTGCGGCCTTCGGGGAGACGAAGGCCATCATGAAGGAGATGCCGCATGACGGGTGGAGGTTGGAGAAGGTCGTGAGCGGCCGGGAGACGCGGGAGATGCGGTCGGTCGCATTGAATGCGAGGATCAGCTCCGCTGCGATGACGCCCGCGACCATCATCGGGATGGTGCGGATGAGGAGATCGAGGGCGAGGAGAGCGGTCTGATACAGGAATTCATTCATCGGGTCTTCACCGGGTCAGGGTACTGGCGGTATCCCGCCGCATCTCGTTGCAGCCTTTAGCGCCCGGTCCGGAACGGTTCGGTCGCGTCCGGAACGGCGTCGAGGGAGGGGACGTAGGGTTTGATGTCGAGGACGGGGGTGCCGTCGAGGGCATCGAGACCGGAGACCCGGATGATGCGCCCGTCGACTCCGAGGACTTTGCCGATGTCGAGACCGATGGGGTTCGGCCGGTGCGGGGAGCGGGTGGCAAAGACGGGTCTGCTCTGCGTCGCTCCCGGGGGATGGCCGGTGAGGGTCGTCCGGGAAGCCCGGTCGAACCAGAGGAGAACGAAGATGTGGCTGATGCCGGCAAGGTCCCCCAGACCTGCCGCATACTCTTCGTGGATCTCGATTGCCATCTCGACGTCGGGGTCGAGGCGGCCCTGGCGGGGAGCGTCGCCGTGCTTCCGGTAGGGGGAGGTGACGATGCCGATTGGATATACTTCAGCGCTCTGCATGGAGGGTCTCCGGGGCGGGGACATATGAGACAGTACCCACAACCGTTTTTAATAACAACGATTCTTTTCTTACTTAATCTTACGATTCAGAATTATTGAATTACTGTTGCCGCACAGAGCATCATCGTCTGGCAGGGAGGGCAAAGCAGCCGTTGTCCTCCTCCGCCTCTCCCCGGCGGACGAGGTCGGCGCAGATGCCGGAGAGCATCCCCCCATCGAGGATGATCGAAAACCGCTTCCGGAGGGCGTCTGCGACCCCGCCCCGGGTGGCCGGTCCGTCTGCGAGCACCCGGAGGACGAAGCCCGAGGCGTCCTCCCATACCGCCCACGGGTAGATGATCCACCGCCATTCGGTCACCAGCTCGGCGTAGTAGTCGGGCACGAACGATGAGCACTCCTTGTGCTGGAGGACGGAGGTGCGCACCTCCGCCGGGTCGAATCCCTTCAGGTACCGGAAGGCCGCCGCGAGCGTGTCGCCGGTATCGGTCACATCGTCGACGATGAGGACCCGTTTCGCCGTGATGTCGACCGCGAGCGGGAAACGGACGATGGTCTCCTCCTTCTCCGCGGCCGCCACTCCCCAGTGTTCGATCTTGATGCTGGTGAGCAGATTCAGCAGAAGAACGTCGCAGACGACGCGGGCCGGGACATATCCTCCCCTGCCGATGGCGACCACGATGTCCGGTGCATAGCCGGAGGCCCGGACTGCGTTTCCGAGGGTGGTTGCAAGATCGGCCGAGCGGTTCCATGTGACAAGTTCGCAGGGGAAGGAGTCGGGCATCATTGAAGAGGATATGGCGGTGTTCTTTCAAATGTATTTGGTGGGTCCGGGGGTAATCTCGCCATCATGGCCCCTCTCTTCACCCTGGCCTGCCTGGGGGATCCATGGCCGGAGGGCATAGTGTCATCTCCCGTTCCCTCGCATCGACGCGGATGTGCCCTCTCCCATTCATCCTGTTTGGGGTGCCCGGGAGGAGAAGAGGACCATGCTTCCGATGGCAAGGAGGGTTATCGCCGCTCCTGCAAGGGTTGCATACGTCCCGGGAAACTCGCTTCCCAAAAGGAGCCCCAGTCCCACTCCTCCGGCGATGGCGGTGGCATATCCGCGGTATCTCTTCTCAGGCATGGCCGACGCACTCCATACCGGAGGATGGACGGTCGGGATGATAATATCGCCCCCGGAAGAAGGGATGCGGGCTTAGCCGGGGCATGCATGTGATCGACTTACCGCCCCCGAGGGGGTGTATCACCGCTACGACTATGCATTCTGGTACCGGAATCTGGAGCAGAATGTCGGGGACCGGATTCGTGTGTTTTTGGACCAATAACACTTTTTTTTCTTCGACGGGTCGGTGCCGGCCGTTTAAAGCCGGACGGGTCCCTTCGGTTGTCAGGCCCCCTCCCGAGGCCGCAGGAACATTTATGGGGGCCCTCTCCCCAAAGGAGATATGATGTCCGCATGACCGCGACACCATCGCGCCCGGGGAAGGGAGGGCGCAAGGGCATCCCGCGGAGGGTTGCCAGCTTTCTGGTGGATTATATCAAAACCCTGCCCACGACGATTCTCTATTTCATGCAGCCGATCGTCTTCAACCAGACGCTCTACGCAGAGCTGACGCGACCGGAGAAAGGGAAGAAGGAACGGAAATAGGGGGGGAGGGTGCGTGAGAGGGAAGGATCATCTGATGCTTTCCATGGCAACGGGCTTTCTGCTGGTCTCGCCGCTGTTGGGGAGTGATCTGACTACGGGAACAACGTATTTCATTGTCACGTTGCTTTCTGGAATTTTCATTGGATGTCTTCTCCCTGATGTGGATGCTTCTGATGCAAAAATCAACCACCTCGAGGGAATTGCCTGGTTATTTGGATTTGTGATGCGACCGTTGATCCTTCCTATTGTACGGTTCATTCACATAAAAGCGGGATTTGACTTTGATTATCGCCATCGACAATCGGTTCATACGATATTTTCCATTGGCATCTATTCGATCATACTACTGATATTGAGTTTTTTCATCCTGATGGTCACCGGGTTCTGGAGCAATTTTGTTCTTGTCTTTTATCTCGGACTATTCCTTGGAGGCGTCCTGCACTTGGTTGAGGATTGCTGTACGGTAAGTGGACTCAGACCATTTGCGCCGATTTCTTATCGGCACTTCAGTGGTGGTATCAGCACGACCAATGCAAGGGAAGACAGGCCCGAACTTTTTTCAAAGATCCAGTTATTCATGGCGGCGGGCATCATCGGTTTGGGTGTTGTTTTTGATATATCCGTATCTCTTCTGGGAATGATTGCTGTCGCTCTGGTCGGTCTGTCGTGGATGGGAATCTATGGCTTCTCCGGGACATCTCCAAAGAAGCAAAAGACATCACAGGACAGTGTCGATCATACGTGGGGAAGTCAAAATGAGTGGTATTTAGTCCGTGGCCGGAAAAAATCCTCCCATTCCACCCATTCCCGAAGGGATGTGATATATCACAGAAAGAAGAAGTGACGTGATCCTTCTCTTGAGTTTGCGGTTTTTATCTGATATTCGCACCTTGATCAAAGAGAGCATACTCTCTCGAAGAAATCTGAAGAAGAAACGCCGAGAGGGAGATTTGAACTCCCGTGGTGCCAAGCACCAGAGGCTTTCGAGGCCCCCGCCTTCCCGGACTAGACTATCTCGGCACATGCATGCTCCCTACGGGGCACTAATGTGAATATATCTATTTCTGCTGGTCAGGTATAACTGTTGTGAATAGGGTGACCTGGACGTGGTGTTCGTGGCGGTGACGGGCTTCCAATGGCGCTGTACGGGGGGCCCGGACCTTCGCCTTGCGGGATGCTGCCCGATGTACGGCGCAAACCGCCCGTCCCAAAAGGTACAAACCCTCGTCCGTCCAACCTCCTGATAACGGAAGGCGTCGTTTATGCCGAAACTCACACTGCATTTCATTCGCGAAGGCGAAATTCTCGAGACCGACTACGAGGAAGGGGACGCCTACCAGGACGTGCTGCTCCGTCTCTGCATCATCCCCGATACGGTCATCATCCTGCGGGACGGGAAGAGCATTCCCGAGGATGCCCCGGTGGAGGGGGATGCCGCCACCGTGATGACCGCCGCCTCACGGGGATGAGGAGGAAGAAGGGCGGGGGCAGGGCCCCGTCTCATCCCGGGAGGGGAGTACAGCCCCTCCGGTTCGGTTGTTATCCGGTTCCCTCGTTCTCCCCCGCCTCCGGAATTGCATTCCTGAAGGCGACATCGACGTGCGGATAGGGAATCTCGATGCCTGCGGCGATGAGGTCGGCGTGCAGCGAGCGGAGAATATCCGCCTTTGTCCCGTAGTAGTCCGGGGTATTCACCCAGCAGCGCAGCGTGAAGTTCACCGAGGAGTCCGCCATCTCCGCGAAGATGACGGCGGGCTCGGGGGTATCCAGCACCTTCGGGTGATCGCGGGCGATGCCGAGCGCGATGCGCACCACCTCGCCCATATCGGACTCATAGCTCACCCCGAAGGACTGGTCGATACGCCGCTGCGGGTTTCTCGTGTAGTTGATGATCGAGTCGTTCCATGCCTTGCCGTTGGGGATCGTGATGATGGTGCTCCCCGCGGCGGTGATCTGGGTCGCCATGATGCCGATCTCCTGCACGATACCCCAGTGCCCGGCGATGGTGACCTCCTCGCCCTTCTCGAAGAGGTTCATCGAGGCGATCCAGATGCCTGCGGCAAAGTTGTTGATCGTATCCTTGAGCCCGAAGGCGACGACGAGCCCCACGATCGCCGAGAGGCCGAGGACGACGCCGTTTACATCCACCCCAAGAAAACTCACGGCGATGAGGATCACGATGATGTAGAGGAGCACCGAGATGATCCGTCCGAGAAGTCCGGACGCCACCTCGGACAGGTGGCCCTGCTTCTGGAGCAGGCGTTCAATCCACCGCACGAGCAGCTTTGCCACGAGGTAGCCGATCACCAGCGCAAGGACGGCAAGGAGAAGCGACTCCGGGGTAATATTCAGTGAAAGGTTCAGTCCTGACGCACCGGCGGCATCGCCGGAGCTTCCTGTAAAAATCTGCATATGGTTCACCCTTGAAAATCCGCCCCCCGGCGGGGGACATTCGGACCGGACCATCCGGCCATACGCGAGATAATGAGAGCGGGATATAAAGCGTTTCTCCTGAGGGGGGTGACTGCCATAATGGCGTCTGACATCGGGGTTATTTGGGGATCATTATTGATAGGCAAATTTGCGTTTTCACTCTTCCGAAAGTATTGGACACATTTTAGGGCTATTTTCTAATATTTGGGTAATAATTCGAGATATATTGGAATTCAATGGCGGATCTGCTTGAATACTGAAAAATGCAATATAAATATTGCGGAAATAAATGGGGGAGGTTGGCGCCCGGACCGATCATCATACGATATATATTTAACTGGCCGTGCCAATATCTAACTGGATGAACGAGAAACGAAACGGGCATCTCGGCGGCATCGACGGTATTACCCTTGCCCTGGGGATCTGCTTCATCATCTCCTGTATCATCTATGTAACCGGGTGTTTTGCCTACTAAGGCGAAGGGGGAACCCAAACTCCACTTATTCGCGGCGATCCCGCGCTCTTTTCATGATATTTCTGCACGAAACGGAGCTATTGTTCATGAGCCCATGCCCTGTCGGTATGCCATCTGTCCTGTGCAGGCTCCCAATGGCTCCATTTCCGTCCGTCGGTCCCGATATGCTGCTGAGATCGCTTCGTTTTCGTCTCGCCCGGCCCATACCCGGCAGATGGCATCACCGCCCGGTTCCCTGCAGGCATGCATCTCACCGATGGCCATGTACGGGGTGGATGGCGGGAGGAATTGTCTGATTGGCAACGGCGCAGGGAGAAAAACAGTCGAGGGGGAAAAAAGGATGCGGGGGGATAGTATTCAGGGGAACATTATTCTTCCTTTGGCTTCTTCTCGGGCTTGGGGGGGGCGGGCGGCCCCTGGTAAAAGTCCACGAAGGGGGGCTGTGCGACCGATTTCTCGTATTCGGGAACGATGTCGAGGCACGACTTCGGGCAGGCGTCGACGCACTGGGCACAGATGATGCAGCGGAGACGGTCGACCTGCCAGGTCCGATCCTGCTTCGAGACCTCGATCGCATCGGCGGGGCAGTGGCGGGAACAGAGCCCGCAGTAGATGCAGTCCTCGATGGTGATGACAAGCATCCCGCGGGAGCGTTCGAACTGTTTTGCGGGCTTTACAGGGTACATCAGGGTCGCCGGCTTTGTGATGACGTTTGCAAGCGCCCTTTTGGTCATAGCGAAGAGTCCCATTTTCTCATCACCTCTCCATGCACCCGATACACGGGTCGATAGTCAGAACGACGACCGGGACGTCGGCGAGGTCGGCACCTGCGAGCATCTTCACCAGGGGCGGGATGTTCGCGAACGTCGGGGTCCGCACCCGGTGGCGGACGAGGTACTTCGACCCGTTGCCCTTGACGTAGTGGAGCACTTCGCCGCGGGGCTGTTCGGTGAAGACGAATGCGTCGCCGTCCGGGCCGCCCTTGATCTTCCCTACGTCGACCGGGCCGTCGGGCATCTTCTTCACCGCCGCATGGACGAGGTCGGCCGCGGCCATCAGTTCCCGTGCCCTAACGATACACCGGGCCAGGCAGTCGCCCTCCGTCTCCACAACGGGCTTGAACCCGAGCTCGTCGTAGGCGGAGTAGCCGGTGGTGCGGGCGTCGAGGGCGAGGCCGGAGCCGCGGGCGGTCGGGCCGACGCCGCCGAGCTCCCACATCTCATCCTTCGTAAGGACACCCAGGCCACGCATCCGGTGACGGACCGATGTGTCGTGGGAGAAGATCCTGCAGAGCTCCTCCATCTGGGGGGTTAACGCCTTCAGGTTATCGCTCATCTGCCCGAGCATCTCGTCGGGGACGTCCTTTCTCAGGCCGCCCACGATGGTGAGGCCCTGGATGACCCGTCCGCCGGTTGCCATCTCCATGTCGTCGAGGATCGCCTCACGGATGCGCCATGAGTTCATGAAGAGGTTTTCGAATCCCATCGCATCGGCGGTGAGCCCCAGCCAGAGCATATGGGAGTGCAGCCTCGAGTACTCCATCAGGATGGTGCGGATGTAGTGGGCGCGGGGCGGGACCTCGAGCCCCATCACCTTCTCCACGGCCTCTGCATAGGTGACCGAGTGGGTGAAGGAACAAATGCCGCAGATGCGCTCGGCAATCCTGATGTAATCGGTGTATTCGCGCTTCTCGACGAGCTTCTCCAGCCCGCGGTGGATGTAGCCGATGGAGGGGACCGCCTCGACGACGACCTCATCCTCGAGGACGAGGTCGAGGTGGATGGGTTCGGGGAGCACGGGGTGCTGCGGCCCGAAGGGGACGACGATCTGTCTGCCCATCAGGCATCACCTCCCTCGGGTTTGGGTGCGGGTCGTTCCTTCTCCACTTTTGTGACCTCCGGGGGGTTTTTGAAGGGGTTCTCGACGGCCGTGTGGTAGAGGTGGCCGCCGAAGTCGATGCTCATCCCCTCGATCGCAAGGCCGTAGAGTTCGTGGATCTCGTTTTCATAGATGAATGAGGCCCAGAAGTGTTCTGCAATCGACGGGATGACATCGCCGTCGTGGACGGTGATGCGCACGGTCTCGAAGACGTCGCCCTTTTCAAAGGTGTAGTTGATCTCGTATGCGTCCCCGGTGCCGGTGCAGCCGATCTGCACGAGGCGGCATCCCTTTGCCTTGAAGCCGCCGGTCTCTGTGACGAGGTCGGCGACCGCAATCTCTCTGAGCGTGGTGTTCTGCTCTTTCATTTCTTTGCGCCTCCCTGTTCTTCTGCAAGCTTTGCCCGTTTCTCCTCGAGGATGCCCAGTGCCTGCACCACGCCGTCGATGATCGCCTCGGGGCGCACGGCGCAGCCCGGCACGTAGACGTCGACCGGGATGACCTCGTCGACGCCGCCCATGATGTTGTAGCACTCGCGGAAGACGCCGCCGGAGGTCGCACAGATGCCGACCGCCACGACGACCTTGGGCTCGACCATCTGTTCGTAGGTGTTCTTCACGATATCGACATTCTGGTGGTTGATGCCGCCCGTGATGAGAAAGATGTCGGCATGCTTCGGGTTGCCCGTGTTGATGATGCCGAACCGTTCGATATCGTAGAGGGGGGTGAGGCATGCAAGCACTTCGATATCACATCCGTTGCAGGACGAGCCGTCGTAGTGGATGATCCACGGGGATTTTGTAATATTTGCCATTCTCTTTCACCTCCTCCTAGAGGACCCCCAGGGTCCCCGGCTGAATGATCCCGAGCACGAGCAGGGCGAGGTTGACGGCCCCGAGGATGAGCGCCACCAGCCACGCACTGCGCAGGGCGAACTGCCACTTGGCACGGGTGTTCGTATTGTCGATTACAATCTCGAGGAAGTAGACGACCGCCACCACGACGATGCCGAGGATGGGTGCGCCCGCAAAGAAGAGCCAGACGAACCCGAGAAGGAAGACCGTCTCGTAGAGGTGGGCGATCTCGTACATCCCGAGGGTCGGGCCTGCAAACTCGGTCGTCAGTCCCTTGACGAGCTCCTGGTGCGCATGGTGCGAGGTGGAGATGTCGAAGGGGGACTTTCTCAGCTTGATCGTCAGGATGTATACAACGCCGAGGAAGAGGAGCGGGATCGAGGAGACCAGGAGGTCGCCGCCCATGCTCTGGAACGCGATGATGTCCGCAACGAAGAACGACCCGGTCGCCATGTACATCCCGGCCGCGGCGAGGATGAGCATCGGTTCGACCGCCATCATCATCAGGAGTTCGCGCTCGGCACCCACGTGGGAATAGGGCGAGCTCGAGGCGAACGCCGCAATCACGATGAAGACGTGGGCGAGGGTGAGGGCGAAGATCACGAGCAGGATGTCCTCTCCTGCAAAGAAGATCGCCCCCGTGATCACGAGGAAGACCAGGTAGCAGAAGATATAGAAGTTGATCTCCGGCCTGACGACGACGCTCTCCTTCTCGAAGAGCTTGAAGATGTCGTAGAAGGGCTGGAGGATCGGGGGGCCGACCCTGCCCTGCATGTGAGCGGTGACCTTCCGGTCGATACCCGCGACGAGACCGCCGACGACGGGGGCGAGGATGACGAAGAGGAGAGCTCCGATGATCTGTTCTATCATGCGATCACCCCCGTGGCCAGCACGATCCCTATGCAGGCGATGAAGAGCGTGCAGAGGATGTTGCCCACCCTGCCGAGTTTCGCTTCGCCGAAGATGCCCTCAAAGTAGTAGTTGGACATCTCCACCTTGCGCTGGATGCCCATGGAGCCTGCAAAGTGCATGTCGCCGGTTTCCATTCGTCCTCCCACGTAGTGGGGAATCATCTTGGGGTTCCTGCGGAAGAAGATGAGCGAGATGGGCAGGATGAAGACGACGACCATCATCATCAGCATGATGGCGATGTTCTGGTCCCCGAGCGAGGCTCCGATGCCGTAGATGCCCTCAAGGAAGGGCTCGACGACGACCGATGAGAGGAGCGGGAAGCCGAGACAGATGATGACGACGCCTCCTGCAAGCGCGAGGAGGGAGTAGAACTCCGGCTTTGACACCTCGCCTTCCCGTTTGGGTTCCGGCTTCCATGCGACCTGAAGGAGCTTGCCCATCCACTTCGTCCAGAAGAAGAGGGTGACCGCACTGCCGAAGGCGATGAGGATGACCGCGACGATGCCGTAGGGGGTCTCCAGGAATGCCCTGAGTGCCGCCCACTTCGAGATGAGCATCCCGAACGGGGCGAGGAACATGCCGGCGATGCCGATGATCATCATGATGGTGACCTTCGGCAGGATGGAAACGAGGCCTCCCATGTCCTCGATGTCCCTGCTGCCGATGCGGTGCTCGACCGTGCCGGTACAGAGGAAGAGGAGCGACTTTGCAATCGCATGGAAGACGATGAGGAGGATTGCCGCCCAGACGGCCGCGGCGTTGCCGATGCCCGCACAGGTGACGATGAGGCCGAGGTTTGCAATGGTCGACCATGCAAGGACCTTCTTGGCGTTGCTCTGCGAGATGGCGATGCCCGATGCAAGGAGGAAGGTGAAGCCGCCGACCAGTGCGACAAGGAATCCAACGAAGCTTGCGTCATAGATGGGGGCGAACCGGACGATGACATACACGCCTGCCTTGACCATGGTGGAGGAGTGCAGGAGTGCCGAGACGGGTGTCGGGGCGATCATCGCACCGAGGAGCCACGAGGAGAAGGGCATCTGCGCCGCCTTTGCGAGGCCCGCAAAGCCTATCAGGGCCGCGGGGATCATCGCAACCGCGGGTCCTGCGGCAATGAGCGAGTCGAGCATGACGAGGTCTCCTGCAGGGTCGGTGAACGCGAGGTAGAGGAACGTCGCTCCGAATCCGAGTCCGCCGAGGAGGTTTAGGAGCAGTGCCCAGAAGGCGTTTTTCTGCGCCTGTTCGTCCCATGCGTACCCGATGAGGAGGAACGAACAGAGCGTGGTTATCTCCCAGAAGAAGAAGAGCCAGAAGATATTGTTCGAGAAGACCACCCCGAACATCGCCGAGAGGAAGACGAAGAGGAGGAAGAAGAATCCCTGCCGCTTGTCCTTGATCTCCTTGTGATGGTCGTGGTAGTCCCGCATATATCCGGTGGCAAAGATACAGATGAGACTCCCGATGACACCGATGATCACTGCCATGATCAGGGTGAACTCGTCCACGAACAGGTTATTCAGGTGTTCGGGACCGGTGAAGAGCGTCTCGGCGTAGAGGGCGACGCCGGTGCCGATGACGGCCAGGGCGGCGACGATCCACTGTTTGTATTTTGCCGCAAGATACAGGATACCGAGGGCGAGCACCACTTCGATTGCCATCATCGCAGTGGAGACGAGTCCCGGTTCTATTTCGTATAGCACGGTCCCGGCGCCGTAGTTTTGAAGGAAGAATATGACTGTAGCTGCAATGAGCACCAGCGCCGCGAGTGCGACCATTGCATCCCGTGCCTTGGTGTTGGGGAATATGAGAAAAACAAATCCCATCAAGGCAGGGAACAGTATTAGGAACAGCAATAGCTCCACGAAAACACCTCATGTGGAGTTAGGAACTATCATTATTTATCATTATCATTCGGCACAAATCGCCTAAAAACGGGAAATTAGAGTTAATTTCCCTTAATTTGAGATTTTCAGCCGTCCGGGGGCGCCCGGAGGATGGCCGGTGCGACCGCAAACGAATTAACCAATGACCATAAAACCGGGCGTTTCCGCGCGGAAACTATAGAATCTATATACGGTCGGGAGGGGGGCGTACCCTTCCCTGCCGCTTCGCCGTCGCCCCCCTGTCGGGCGGTGAGCGGCCCGTTTTGGTCCCGTCCTGTGGGTGGCCGGTGTCATCCTCCGATGCGGCCCGACCCGGCGCCGGGGGGCGTCGCTCGGGGTGGTGCGTGAAAAAATGGGTGGAGGGCCAATATTTCGCCCCAGTATGGTTGAGTGTAGGTGTACGGTCCTTACATGCCGCGAGACATCTGCTGGGCATTCTTGGAGAGCATCATGTCATCGACACGGATGATGAGGGATGCGGTCTCCGCAGAGGACATGATGGCCTGCTTCTTGACCCGCATCGGCTCGATGACACCTGCCTCGTACATGTCGATGATCTCGCCGGTGTAGACGTCGAGGCCGGCGTGGTTGTTGCCGGCGGCGTGGGCTGCCTTGAGGGCGACGACCTTGTCGATGGGGTCGTAGCCGGAGTTCTCGGCGAGGGTGTTCGGGATGGCCTCGAAGATCCGTGCGAATGCCTCGATGGCGAGCTGGGTCCTGCCTTCCTGCGTTGCGGCGAATGCCTGGAGCTGGAGCATGAGTTCGGTGTCGATGGCGGCACCGCCGACGACGAACTTGCCGTCCTCGAGGGCGTCCATCACGACACGGATGCCGTCGTAGACGCCGCGTTCGAGTTCATCGACGAAGACCTGGCTGGTTCCCTTGAGGAGGATGGAGACGGTGTTCTTGTTTTTGCACCCGGTGATCTGGGTGATGACGATGTCCTTCATCTCGGCGATCTTCTCTGCTTCGCCGATGGTCTCCTCGGTGATGTCCTCGGGCTTGTTGACGATCGTTGCGCCGACGGCACGGGCCATGCGCTTGAGGTCTTTTTCCGGGACGTCCTGGATGGCGAAGATGCCGTGTTTCAGGAGGTGGTACTGGACCGCATCGGCGATGCCCTTCTGGCAGAAGACGGCGTTGACGCCCTTTGCCTTGAGGGTGTCGGCGAACTCGCGGAGGGTCTCCTGCTCCTTCTCGTTGAAGGCCTCCATCTGCTCGGAGCTGGTGATCTTGATCTTGGCCTTCGTCTGGGTCTTGGCCGCCTCGAGTGCCTGGGAGAGGCAGGCGATGCGGGCGCCCTCGACGACCTTGGGCATGCCGTACTGGACACGGGTCTTGTCGATGAGGAACCCGTCGAGGAACTCGGCGTCGCTCATCTGGTCGCCGATCATCGTCTTGATGACGACGTCGTCCTCGTCGATCTCGTACTTGCCGTCCTCGTTCTTGCGGGCGACGGCGGTGACGGCATCGACGACGATGTCGACGATCTTGTCCTTGACATCCTCGATGGTCTTGCCGGTGACGCTCGTAAGGGCGACCTTCCTGAGCATCTCACGGTCATCGGTCGCGGTGATGGACTGCTGCTCGAGGATCTCGAGTGCCTTGTTCATGCCGAGGGTGTAGCCGTTTGCGATGATCGTCGAGTGGATCTTCTTCTCGAGCATCGCCTCGGCCTCTGCCATGAGGGCGCCCATGAAGATGGTCGCGGTGGTGGTTCCGTCGCCGACTTCCTCGTCCTGGGTCTCGGCAACCTCGATGATCAGCTTGCCGGTCGGGTGTTCGACCTTCATCTCGTGGAGGATGGTCACGCCGTCGTTCGTGATGACGACATCGCCGCCCGGAGCGACGAGCATCTTGTCCATTCCCCGTGGTCCGAGGGTGGTGCGCACGGCCTCCGCGATCGCCTTGGCCGCCATGATATTCGATTTCTGCGCCTCGCTGCCGCCAACGCGCTCAACGTTGTCGCGAAGAATTACTATTGGTTGTCCCGCTAACATTTGCAGATACTCCTACGTGTGTCATTAAATTGGATTTGAGGTTCTATATAAAGGTAATCTTTTTTAAAATTTTACGTGATTATTTTAACAGTGGGTATTTTGTAAACCGAATATTAATTAAGTTGAAATTTATATCATTAATTAATGCCCGAATCTGGAGATATTTTAATAATCAGAATTCGGCATTTCTCCAATTTTCAAAATCCTTTTATCATAGCTTGTGTGGAGGAGTATACGCTATACAATAAATCTGATGACGCAGTCGATAGTTTATCATTCAATATAGGTTCTTTCAAGTCCAATTTGCACGTGATTGATGCAAATGGGGAATATCTACCATTTCATACAGATCTAAAAAACTATTATCGAGATGACGATATTTCATCAGAGGAAAAGAATCAGATTAATAATGGAATTATTAAAATCGAATTGTCAAAGAAAAATAAAATTTGTAGTGGCGATTATCGAATTATTAGATTAGAATATACCTATGAAATTGAGAGTTATACCGAAGAAGAAGGCAGATTTGTATTGAGTTTCCCTTTAGATGATGCTCCTAGAAATTATGTTGAAATTCGCCCTTCCAGAAAATTCTCATTAAAAGCTCATTCTCTGTTTTATAAAAGTGACGGGAAATACTATAGTCTGGATTCATTAAAAGAAAACGATGCTATACAACTATTTGAGTCAGATACCCGTATAACTATAATCTCTAAGAAATCCATTCCAAATTGTGATTTTCGAATTTATATTAAGCATAGATTAAGTGGTACACAAAAAAAATGGTTCGAATTAGGTTATGCTTTTGTACTAATTGTCACACTCATGAATATTCTTCTGTGTTTTACACAATCAAATGAGTGTCTTCCAATATTAATTACCGTAAATTCAATTGTAATATCATATTTATTGCTTTCAAAGGGGTGGCTTTATGACTTTGAAATTGACAAAATTGTATCTATAGATCTCCCTTTTGGGCGTTTTGGATACGATAAAGCGATAATTTGGAGTGTTTATTTTTTATTCGTCCAAGTAATTCTAATAATTCTTTTTTTCTCAATTCTAAAATTTAGCAACTTTTAAGTTAATTTAGGTGAAGAAGACAGTGAGCATCATGCCAATCTCTAAAAAAAGGACAATCAATACCAGATCTACATCGCTTAATTTTGTTCGTCAGGAAGATTGGGAAAAAATTCAACGGAATATAGTGAATGATCGGGACAGTATTATTGCTTCTATAAACAAGTCAATTTCTAAAACAAAAAAGAGTCAGAGATTGCATTAAAAATTTGATATTTATTTTTCACTTCTTTAGTTTAATATTTGAAAAATTGAAGTTTTATCTTAATTTTATTGAATACAAAAAAGTAAAACTCGAAGAGTTACAATCCTCAATTAGATCTAACCGCTGCTCTCTAATTTACTTCTCTTTATTCATACCTTTTCAATCAATCCTCAAAATCCGCACCAGTGCATGCACCGGCACCCCATCGACTTCCCTGATACCCCGCCTGCGTCATTGGCTGTACATTCCGAATAGCAACCTGTCGCCAGGCTCATACGGCGTGCATTCTCTCTTCATCCAATCATGCCGGTCTCCGTACCGCCTCCAGGCCACGCCAATCTTTATTGCCACCATTCACCATCTGAGATTTATTTAGCGGACGGCTGCTCACCATGCCGGAACGGCCGCCGACTAACACCATGAGATGATTCTATGAAACGAATGAGAATTTTAGCGATAACGCTCTGCATCCTGCTTCTTGCGGCCGCAGGCGCAGGTGTCGTCGCCGCTGCAAAGCAGGACGAGAACCCTCGTCAGGCGGGTGCGTCGTCGGTCTACTTCTATGACGTCGCGGCGACCGACACACACGGTTCGGGCAAGCTCATGATCAATCCGGGCCAGAAGAAGTTCGTCTTCAACGGAAAGGACTTCGAGCCCGGTACTGAGTATGTCCTGCACTCCAGCACATCAGGGAGCCCGGACCTGCGCATATTCGCCATGGGGAAGGTCACTCCCTCCGGGAACCTGCATGTCGAGGGTAGGTGGGATGGGGACTTTGCCGACCCGGACGAAGCGGGCTTTGGCGTGGGGGCGTCATCGGTGATGATGGGCACGATACAACGTGCCGCAGGAGAATACTGTTATAACCTCACCTATTCGGACGCCTATGGGGACTACACCGTCTATCTCCCCTTCGACGCCATCACCTATTCCGAAGGGGGTCATGCGTTGCCGACCGTGATCGCCGAGCCGACTCCCGTCGACTATGTCAAGATATACAGCTCCACCGTGCTGTACTTTGGGTACCAGGGCGTCTATTATACGGCCGACTTTTACTCGTCGCCCCCGTACATCCCTCCTGTTCCCGACGTTTGTGGGAGCTATTCGCCGCCATATAGTGTGTGGCTTGACGACATTAAGCTGAATGACTGGTATTGGAGCCTGTATGCTGCAACATCATGGGATTACGCCCATCTCCCGCCCGGAGTGGTAGTGTACAAGAGTACTATTGACCTCTACGCTACATCATACGAGTGGAACAACGAAACTGTCTGGACGGGAGGTGCATACCAGGTAGGTTCCCCGGGATATCCTGAATGGAACATCCCCCCCAAAGCGGTCTACCCGCCGTTCCATACCGGTGATAGCCAGTGGGTAGGGTGTTACACCTGTGCAGTGTGTGATGATGAGGTCTGTCCACCCGATGAATGGTTATTTGGTCCCCCATTTTATGCCAGCGCCATCATAGAAACCAGTGACGGCAACACGTATACCACTACCATTACGTTGCCTCCCGCGGAATGAAGGAGCGTTCCCGCACTCTCCTTTCCTTCCTTTTTCCTCAACCGGAACACCATCTCCAGACAAATCTGCTGCACGCCTTCATCGGTGAATGTCCATTGCGCGAATAGCGACCTGACGCAAGGTTCATGGGGCGTGCTTTCTCCTATAAAAATCTCGATCCGATCACGGACCTGCTGAAGCGATCAAAAAAGTATGGGGTTGGAATACCGGTATTCTCAATCAATCCTCGAAATCCGCACCAGTGCATGCACCGGCACTCCCTCGGCACGCCAATCTTTATTGCCACCATTCACCATCTGAGATTTATTTAGCGGACGGCTTACACACCATGCCGGAACGGCCGCCGACTAAAACCATGAGATGATTCCTATGAAACGAACGAGAATGATAGCGATAACGCTCTGCATCCTGCTGCTTGCGGCCGCAGGCGCAGGTATCGCTGCTGCAAAGCAGGACGAGAACCCCCGTCAGGCGGGTGCGTCGTCGGTCTACTTCTATGATGTGGCGGCGACCGACACGCACGGTTCGGGCAAGCTGATGATCAATCCGGGCCAGAAGAAGTTCGTCCTCAACGGGAAGGACTTCAAGCCCGGCACCAAGTACATCCTGCACTACAGTACATCAGGGAGCCCGGATCTCCGCGTCTTCGCCACGGGGCAGGTAACCCCCTCCGGGAACCTGCATGTTGAAGGGAGGTGGGAAGGCAACTTTGCCGACCCCGGCGCAGCGGGCTTTGGCGTGGGGGCATCATCGGCGATCACGGGCGGCACCATACAGCGTGCCGCAGGAGAATACTGCTACGCCCTCATCTATTCGGATGCCTTTGGGAACTATACCGTGTATCTTCCCTTTGACGCCATCACCTATGCGGAGGGCGGATATGATTTGCCAAAAGTGATCGCCGAGCCGGCCCCCGTCGATTATGTCAAGATATACAGCTCCACCCTGCTCATTTTTGGGTACCAGGGCGTCTATTATACGGCTGACTATTCCTCATCGCCCCCGTACACGCCTCCTGTTATGACGGTTTCGGGAAGTTATTCGCCATATCGTGAGTGGAATAGTGAATGGGGTTGGTATGACTGGTATTGGAATCTCAACTACCATGCAACATATGATGCGAGCCATCTCCCGCCCGGAGTTGTATTGCAAAGAGTTTCATGGTCCATAATCGGCATGTATGATGACTGGCACACCCCTTGGGAAGACAACATACCTCATACCTGTCTGAGCCAATACACGCAACGTACTGACGCATGGCTTGGCTTCCCGGCTATTGAACTCCCCGTGACCAACTCATACTCCATAAATGCCAACTGGGAATCGATAGGGTGTACCACCTGTGCATTGTGCGGTGATGAAGTCTGTCCGGAAGAAGAATGGGATTTAGGACCTCCATTTACAGCCATCATCACCATAACAACCACTGACGGCAACTCGTATACCACGACGGCTACGATGACTGCTGCGTTTTGAAGGGAGCGTTCGACGCCGGTGGCGAAACGGGGAGCGGCCATGCTCCCCGTTCCTTCTTATCCCACATGGGGAATGCCACCTGCGACGGATCCCTCCTCAATAAATAGCCAATTTAGCGAACGTCCCGTCACATTCATACGGCGTGCATTCATCTCTTCCTCCCCGTATGCCGCTCTCCACATCGACTGCATTGCACGCCAATCTTTATTGCCACCGTTCGCCATCTGGGATTCATTTAGCAGGCGGCCTACACACCATGCCGGAACAGCCGCCGGCTGAACCATGAGATGATGAACATGAAACGAACGAGAATTATAGCGATAACCCTCTGCATCCTGCTGCTTGCGGCCGCAGGAGTGGGCGTCGCTGCTGCAAAGCAGGACGAGAACCCTCGTCAGGCGGGAGCGTCGTCGGTCTACTTCTATGACGTCGCGGCGACCGACACGCACGGGTCGGGCAAGCTGATGATCAATCCGGGCCAGAAGAAGTTCACCTTCAACGGGGTGGACTTTGAGCCCGGTACCCGGTATGTTCTACACTACGAAACGGCGGGCGGTGCGGATCTCCGTGTGTTTGCCATGGGGAAGGTTACCCCCTCCGGGAACCTGCATATAGAGGGTAGATGGGATGGGGACTTTGCCGACCCGGACGAAGCGGGCTTTGGCGTGGGGGCATCATTAGCGATGACAGGCACGATACAACGTGTCGCAGGAGAATACTGCTATGCCCTCATATATTCGGACGCCTATGGCGACTACACCGTGTATCTTCCCTTTGACGCCATCACCTATGCGGAGGGTGGATATGATTTGCCGACCGTGATCGCCGAGCCGGCCCCCGTCGACTATGTCAAGATATACAGCGCCACCATGCTCATGTTTGGGTACCAGGGCGTCTATTATACGGCCGACTATTCCTCATCGTGCCCGTACACGCCCCCTGTTATGACGGTTTCAGGAACCTATTCTCCGTATAGGGTTGGGGATGGCTACTTTGAGTCATATAACTGGTACTGGAACCTGCACTACGATTCAACCTGGGATGCGAGCCACCTCCCGCCCGGGGTTGTATTGCAAAGAATTGACTGGTATATCGACGGATCGTGGTGGATGGGGGGAACCTACCAGGCATTACATGTATACGAGGTGCGTTCCCCGGGATACCCAGGCCTCCCACCCCAGGAACTCCCTCTGGTCTCGACGTTCTCATGGGATGACGGGTACTCCTGGATTGGGTGTCATGAGGAGGACCTGGACCTGTGCCCAACCACTGAATGGGCTCGGAGCCCCCCCTTTACGGCCCGCATCATCTTAACAACCATTGACGGCAACACGTATACCACAACGGCTGCGATGACCGCTGTGTAGGAAAGAGGTGTACTCCGATAGAGAACAGGGAGCGTTCATGCTCCCCTTCCTTTTTTTCCTCAACGGGAATGCTACCTGGATGGATTTTGCTGCATGCCTGCATAGGTGAACTGCGAATAATGAATACAAAATTCCAGTTTGTCCAAGATTATAAAAAATATATATTCCGAGAGTCCATCGGACTCTTTTCCCTTCTCGCGAGATAGCTATCAGATTCTGCTCTCAATCAATCCTCGAAATCCGCACCAGTGCATGCACCGGCACCCCGTCCACTTCTTTTACGCCCCGCTTGTCGAAGAGGACACAGATACCCGCCGGGACGGCCCCGTGGCTTCTGAGGTAGTCGACGACTTCGCGGACGGTGTTGCCGGAGGTGATGACGTCGTCGATGATCAGGCAGCGGGCGCCTGCCACCTTCGCAAACGAACCGGAGAGGGAGCCCTTCGGCTTCTCACCCGCGGCGTGCTTTTTGGGGTAGTACATCGTGAAGTTGCAGCCCTCCTCGGCGGCGATGAGGGTTGCAAGGGGGATGCCGGACTGGCCGATGCCCACTACGACGTCGGGGGTGGGCTCGGTCGCGGCCGTCTCCGAGCGGGACTCGTCATGGTAGTACTGGGAGATCATCATGCACGCCGCCGCCTGCAGGAGGTCGGCGTGGCCTGCAATAGCCGTCCAGTCGATATGGACGTCCTTGGGGGCCTCGGTGTCCTTCTGCTGGGTGAGCAGCCAGGTCACCGTCTCCATCGAAAGCGAGAGCTCATCAGCAATCTGCGACGGGCTGTGGCCCTCTGAGTGGAGCATCTTTGCCTTTGCAATCAGTTCGTCGAGGGATGACATAGTACGTAGAGAGTCGGCACAGGAAGGACTAAAACTTTCGTCTGATCTCGGCGCCGCAGACCTCGCATTCGCCCGGGTGGGACCAGTAGCGGCCGCATCCGCTGCACCGGTACTTCCATTTCCGCTTTCGTGCCGCCCGCATCTGGACCGGGACGACCCCGACCGAAAGGCGCATCGCGGTGTTCTGGACGGCATAGTCGTCGGTCATCACGGCGGCCCCCGTCTCGAGGGCGAGGGCGAGCACCTCGACGTCGGTCGGGGAAAGCACGGTCACGTCCCCGGACTTCGCGGCCGCGGCCCGCACCTCCGCACAGCGGAGGGGGGCCGGGGTGAGGACGACGAGCCCCTGCGCCCGGAGCAGCTCGAGACGGGCCTGTGAGGTGACGTCATGCAGTTCGGCGACGACCGAGTGGGTGGTATAGAGTTCCCCGTCCACGGGAATCTGAACAAAAAAGGCGGAGGAGTCGAGGACGAGCCTTCGCGGCGGAGTGTCGGTCATGTATATAGTACGGTTCGTTATCTCAACGCACGGGCGATCGCGTCCGCGGCGGTGTAGGCCGAGGCCGCCGACTCGATGGTGTCGGAGGCCATGACCGCCTCGAGCCCCGCCGCCGCAAGCCGGGCGTAGCCCGCCGAGGCGAAGACCCCGTGGACGCAGGCCGCCCGGACCGAGGCCGCCCCCTGCTCCCGGAGCATCCCGGCGGCGGTCGCAAGCGTGCCGCCCGTGGAGATGATGTCGTCGACAATCACGACGTCGCGGTCCTGCACGGCGACCTCCTTCGGGGCGATCCTGACCTCCTCGCCCGAGAGACGGGTCTTTGTGAGGTGGTCGGCCTCCCATCCGCCGGCGGCGGCGACGTCGCGGGCGAAGGTGGCCGCTCCCCCGTCCGGCCCGAGGATGAGCGGGTTCTCGAGGCCGAGGGTCGCGATGTGGGCCCCTATCTCCGGGGCAAGCGTCACATCCGTCGCCGGCACGGTAAAGTGGCCAAGGACGGTCGACTCGTGGATATTGACGGTGAGGACCCGGGAGACGCCCCGCGAGAGGGCGGCCGCCATGGCACGGGCGCTGACGGGTTCGCCGGGATTGAACTTTTTGTCCTGCCGGGCATAGCCCATGTAGGGCAGGACGAGGGTGACATCCGAGCCCTCGCATGCATCGATGAGAAGCAGCGTCTGCACCAGCGAATCGCTGCCCGCAAAGCCCGCCACAATCACCGTTTCCTCGTCGGGGTCACCATTGCGGAGATATATCTCCCCATCCGGAAAGGATTTGAATTGGGTATGAATTAATGGGATTTCAAGCGCTTTTGCAAGTTTTGAGGCCAAAACCTGCGATTTTTCCGTACATGCGACCTTCATTGCCATTACCTGTTCTGGAAAGTACTTAAAGTATCAGGAGAGAACTACTAAAGCACTACCGGTTAGTGAGGTCACTCTTGTTTATGGACAATACTAACGATACCAGAATATCCGATGATATGATACCCGCAAAAGACGGGGTTCTGCAGGACGATGCCCCAACCGGCACCGATGCTGCCGCCGTACCGGAGGCACCCGCAGACGGCCCCGCACCGACCGACGGACCGGAGACGGACGGGGAGGTGGCAGCAGACGCTGCGGTTCCCGCCCCTGAAGAGGACGCTCCCCTCACCGAGGTGAAGAGCTCGTCCGACATCGAGGTCCCTGAACAGCTCATCGACCAGGTGATAGGGCAGGAGCACGCCGTCGAGGTGGTGCGAAAGGCCGCCATCCAGCGCCGCCACGTCCTCATGATAGGGACGCCCGGTACCGGCAAGTCGATGCTTGCAAAGGCGATGGCGGAACTCCTCCCCAAGGAGGAGATGCAGGACATCCTCATCTACCCCAACTCGGAGGACTCGAACACCCCCATCGTCCGGACCGTCCCCTCGGGACGGGGCAAGGAGATCGTCGGCGCCCACAAGGCCGAGGCCCGCAAGCGTGCCCAGACGAGAAGCACCCTCATCATGCTCCTCATCTTCGGCATCATGGGCTACGCCCTGATTGCCGGCCAGCTCCTCTTCGGCATCATCGCCTCCGCCTTCATCTTCATGGCGCTCCAGTACTCCCGCCCGAAGGACGAGGCGATGGTCCCGAAGCTCCTCGTCTCGACGAAGCCGGACTCCACCGCACCCTTCATCGACGCGACCGGGTCGCACGCAGGTGCGCTCCTCGGCGATGTCCGCCACGACCCGTTCCAGTCCGGCGGCCTCGAGACGCCCGCCCACGACCGTGTCGAGGCGGGGGCCATCCACAAGGCCCACAAGGGGGTCCTCTTCATCGACGAGATCAACACGCTCACCCCGCACTCCCAGCAGAGCCTTCTGACCGCCCTGCAGGAGGGGCAGTTTGCGATCACCGGCCAGTCCGAGCGCTCGTCCGGTGCGATGGTCCGGACCGAGGACGTCCCGTGCCGGTTCGTGATGATCGCGGCAGGAAACATGGACGCCATCCAGGGCATGCACCCGGCGCTCCGGTCCCGTATCCGCGGGTACGGCTACGAGGTCTACATGCAGGAGACGATGCCCGACACCCCGGAGAACCGGAACAAGTTCGTCCGCTTCATCGCACAGGAGATCAAAAACGACGGCAAGATTCCGCCGTTCGACCAGTCCGCCATCGCGGAGATGATCCTCGAGGCCCGGCGGCGGTCGAATCGCAAGGACCACCTCACCCTCAAGCTCCGTGACATGGGCGGTCTCATCCGTGTGGCGGGCGACATGGCCCGACAGGAAGGGGCGGAGATTGCGACATCCCGCCACGTGCTCGCCGCAAAGAGCATGGCCCGCTCCATCGAGGAGCAGGTCTCTGACGAGTACATCACCCGCAGCCGGGACTACGACCTCACGGTCGTCGACGGCTCCCTCGTAGGCAGGGTCAACGGGCTTGCGGTGATGGGCAGCGACTCCGGGTCGGTGCTTCCGATCATGGCCGAGGTGACCCCCACCCAGGGGGCGACCGGCAGCGTGATCGCGACCGGCCTCTTGAAGGAGATTGCACAGGAATCGATCAAGAACGTGAGCGCAATTATCAAGAAGTTCACCGGCAAGGACATCAAAAACATGGACGTCCACGTCCAGTTCATCGGGACCTACAGCGGCGTCGAGGGCGACTCCGCGTCGGTGACGGTCGCAACCGCGGTCATCAGCGCCATAGAAAACATCCCCGTCCGGCAGGACGTCGCGATGACCGGGTCGCTCTCGGTCCGGGGTGACGTCCTCCCCATCGGGGGGGTCACCTACAAGATCGAGGCCGCCGCAAAGGCGGGCATAAAAAAGGTCATCATCCCGCAGTCGAACCTCGACGACGTCGTCATCGAGGACCGGTATGCGAAGATGATCGAGATCATCCCCGTCACGAAGATCGAGGAGGTCCTCGAACACGCGCTCGTGCCCGAAAAGAAGGAAGACTTCCTTGCAAAAATCCGCGACCTCTCCAGCCGGCGACCCAAGTTATTTGGGGATACAGCCGAAATAGCACCGACAGGTGCTTGACTACATGGGGTTTGCAGAACCACGATATTACGATATCCGCGCCCTCGAAGGCTCCGGGACCCATATCGACATCGATAACGGGGTCATCGAGTCCGCGGGAACCGCTTTTTCCGACACCGCCGTCATCCGTGCCCTCGGCGAGAAGGGCTGGGGAACGGTGGTCGTCGACAACTTCTCCGCACTGGGAGATGCCGGCATCCGCCGCAAAGTGGACGAGGCGCTCACCCTCGCCCGTGCGACGGGCGAGGACGTCGCCCTTGCGGACGTGACCTCCTCCATCCTTCCGGTTCCCGGCGTCGCCGAGGACCCGAGAAACGTCTCTTTGGAGGAGAAGACCGAGATCCTCCTCGGCATCGAGCGGGCCGCCGCTCTTACGGGCATCGTCAACACGCGGACCCGCTACGTCGAGACCGCCGCCACGGTGCGGTTCGAAAACTCCGAAGGGGCATCCTACGCCTACGAGATCGTCCGCTCGGGCTACTCCATCCTCGCCGTCGCCGGCAGGGACGGGCAGATGCAGATGGGCCGGGAGAGCGAACACGGCATCACGGGCCTCAACATCCGCCACAAGGAGGCGAAGGGACGCGAGGCCGCCGAACGGGCCCTCTCGCTCCTCGACGCCCGGCCGGCAAAGGGTGGGAAGATGACCGCCATCCTCGACCCCGAACTCGGCGGCGTCTTCGCCCACGAGGCGATCGGGCACGCAAGCGAGGGTGACCTCGTCAAGGAGGGCGCCTCGGTCGTCAAGGACAAACGCGGGGTCGCCATCGCAAGCCCCGTCGTCAACGTGACCGACGATCCCACGATGCCCGAATTCGGGTTCATGCCGGTCGATGACGAGGGCACCGCCGTTCAGCGGACCCCCATCATCCGAAACGGCGTCCTCGAAAACTTCCTCCACGACCGGCAGACGCTTGCGGCCGTCGGCGGCGGCATCGCGGGCCACGCCCGTGCGCAGGGCGGTTCGCCCCCGGTCGTCCGGATGTCGAACACCTTCATCGAAAACGGCGATGCGACGCTGGAGGAGCTGCTGGAGGCGTGCGGCGACGGTATCCTTTTGAAGGGCTCCCGCGGCGGGCAGGTGGACCCGGGGAGAGGCGTCTTCCAGTTCAACGCGGAGTACGGCTACCTCGTCGAGGGCGGGGAGATGACCGCGATGGTCCGCGACGTCTCCCTCTCGGGCGACATCCTCACGACGCTCCACACCATCACGATGGTCGCAGGCGACCGGACGATGAGCCAGGGCTACTGCGGCAAGGCGGGCCAGAGCGTGCCGGTGAGCGACGGGTCGCCCCACATCCTCCTCGAAGACGCCGTCATCGGGGGTGGGCAGGCATGAGCCCAATCATCCCGCCGGAGATCGCCCCCTTCGAGTCCCTCATCGATGACATCCTCCGGGCGGGCGAGAAGATGGCCGACGAGGTGGAGGTCTCCCTCGAGGCGGGACGCTCGCTCTCCCTCGAGCTCAAACAGCGGGTCGTGGGGGAGGCATCCCTCGCAGAGGTCTGGGGCGTCGGCATCCGGGTGATCACGGATGGCCGGATCGGCTCCTCCTCGACGACGTCCCCCGGCCGCTGGGAGGCCTGCCTCGATGCCGCCGTCGCCAGCGCCCGCCTCGCCGACAAACAGGACTGGGGCGGACTTCCCGCACCGGCGCCCCTTTCGGCCTGCGACGAGCCGTGGGACCCGGCAGTCGTCCCCGACGTCGCGCTCGCAGGTGATCTCATCGAACGGACGCTCGCCGCGGCCGAGGGGGCAAAGGCCGTCGTCATCGGCGGGTCGGCCTCGCTTTCGACCGGGTCGGCGGCGATCGCAAACTCCCACGGCGTCTTCTACACCCACCGGGGAAGCCATGCCGGCGTCTCGCTCGAGATGATCAACGGCACCTCCACCGGCTACGAGTATGACAGCAAGGCCCGCCTCGCTGACCTCGACCCGGAGTTCGTCGGGGAGAAGGCGGCCTTCTATGCAGACTTCTGGGCGGGGGCGGGCGATGTGCCCTCGGGAGAGGCGGACGTGGTCTTTGCCCCGACGGCCCTTGCCTCCCTCCTCTCGGCGATCTTCTTCCCGGCCCTCTCGGGGAAGAATGTCCATGCGGGCCGCTCCCACTTTGCGGGCAGACTCGGCGAGGCCTGCCTCGATGCCGCCCTGCAGGTGACGGACGACCCCCTCCACGGCGATCACGCCACCCCGTGGGACGACGACGGCGTCGCAACCCGGCCGCTGGAGCTCGTCCGCGACGGGACGGTGGCGGCCTTTGCCTATGACCTGAAGACCGCCTACCGCTACGGGGCGGTGACGACGGGGAGTGCCGTCCGCGGCGGTGCGGGCGGGGCGCCGGGCATCGGGTTCCACAACCTGACGGTCGAGGGGCCGGCGGGCGGTGCGGACGAGGGTCGTGCCGTCGTCTGCCACGGCCTCATCGGGGCCCACACGGCAAATACGATCACGGGCGACTTCTCGGTGGAGCTCTCGAACGCCGCCTTCGTCGAGGACGGGGAGTATGCAACCCCCATCCGCTCGGCGATGCTCGGCGGAAATCTCTTCGCGATGCTCGCCGATATTGCCGGAACAGGCGAGGATACCCGTACCGTCGGGAGAATCGAGCTTCCGTCAGTAAGATTCAATAATCTGCATATCATTGGTAAGTAGTAGCATGATCGACACCATCATCACCGTCATCATCGCGATCCTCATCGCGGTGGTGATCTGGTTCTTCCTCAAAAACATCACCAATCTCCTCATCAACTCGGTGATAGGCATAGTGCTCCTGCTTGCCTTCAACTTCTTCAATATCCTCGGGATGGGCGATATCCCGCTCAGCATCGGCTCCGTCCTCGTCTGTGCCTTCGGCGGGCTGCCGGGATTCGTCCTCCTCGTCATCCTGAATGCGTTCGGGATCACCATCTGAACCCCACTTTTTTCCCGCTCTCACCGGCGGCGTATTTCCCGTATTCACTCTCGTGGGTCGTTGCATGCGATTCGGATGGCGATCGCCGTCGATGATGGAAAAAAAGGACACCGGACGGGTATGTCCGGTCAGGCGGACGGCTCTTCCATCCCCTTATCGCTCGTCCAGGAATGCCTCGAAGCGGGCAAGCGCTGCGGGCATGTCCGTCCTACCGTAGCCCACCCGGAAGTGGGCGTCGCCGAACTCGTAGACTGCCGAGGGGAGGAGGAGGACGCCCGCCGCCTCGATCGCCTCGCGGCAGAAGGCCTCCGCACCGCCCTCGCGGAGACGGACGAAGCCGGTGGAGGACGCCTTCGGGCGGCTCCAGGCGAAGAGGTCCGCATGGCGGGCGAAGAAGTCGTCGAGGAGGGCGAGGTTCTCCCGGACGATCGCCCGGTTGCGGGCCAGCAGGAGGTCGCGGTGTTCGAGGGCGACGGTCGCGAGGAACTCCGAGGGGGCGCTGTTGCAGATCGTCGTGTAGTCCTTGAAGGCGGCGAGGCGTGCGAGGAAGTCCCGGTCGCGGGCGGCTACCCAGCCGATCCGAAGGCCTGCAAGCCCGAACGCCTTGGACATCACCCCGAGGGAGATGCCCTTGTCGTAACAGTCGGCGACGGCGGGGAGGAGGTCGGCCGGGTCGTGTTCGAGGCCGCGATAGACCTCGTCCGAGAAGAGCCAGAGGTTGCTTTTGCGGGCGATATCGACGATGGCGTCCAGTTCCCCCGTGGTGAAGAGGTGGCCGGTCGGGTTGTGGGGGGAGTTGATGATGATCGCCTTCGTCTCCGGGCGGACGAGCGATGCGAGCTCCTCCGTATCGGCGACCCACTCCCCGGTCGCATCCGACATCTCCCAGAACGTGATGTCGCATCCGAGGGCCCATGCGACGGCGTAGAGCGACTGGTAGGCGGGGAACTGGACGATCACGTGGTCGCCCGGCCGGAGGAGGACGTTCATGCAGGCGAAGATCCCCTCCTGCGCCCCGGTGAAGACGAGGAGGTCCTCCGGGGTGACGGTCTCGTAGAGGGCGGCCACCGCCCGGCGCAGGCGAAGGCTGCCCGGGGCCTCGGTGTACCCGAGCCAGACATCGCCGAACTCCTCCGGCGACACGGAGCAGAGGGCGAGGAGGGCCCTTGCCGTCATCGCCTCGCAGTCGGAGGTGCAGAGGAGATGGGGGGCGGAAAATTCGTGCTGTGCAAGGTAACGCTCCAAAAGAAAGTCATCGGGCTGCATGGTTCATCATTAGTATGAGTGTGATGCCGGTTATCCCTTATGCCGGGGCGGGGGCCTTTTTTGCGACCCCCGGTTTTAATGCCTGACGGGCGCTACCTCTATGCATCAGGCAGAGGTGAGGTGGCGGATGCGAAATCTGTGGGGAGAACGGCGAAGCAGGTCTGACCGGGAGGAAGGGCTCTCGGGTATCGAGGCCGCAATCCTCCTCATCGTGGGGGTCGTCGTCGCATCGTTTCTCTCCTTTGCCGTCCTCTCGATGAGTTACGACACCTCGGAGACCGCCGGGGGTGTGCCGGGACAGATGCCATTCATTTATACCTCTTCAGGTGCTACCACCCTTTGGTGAGAAACCATGTGTTCCGTCGGCGGACCAATGGATGTTGAACTCAACGAACGCGTCAAGGGAAAGAAGTACCGATGTAACGACTGCGGATCTGTCTTCGAGGCGATCGGACGGCACCCCGTCTGCCCCTCCTGCCAGTCGGAGAATGTAACCGAGATATGAACATCCCCCTCGAATCCGGGCTCCTGCTCATACGGGGGACCTCCTCCTTTTTTCTGATCGGACGGGCGATGGAACGGTTCGCCCTCCCCATCGAAACCACCGATGCCGAGGTATTCCAGGGCGTACGGGAAGGGGATCTTATCGTCGTCTCCGCCCCCGAAGGTGGTGACGTCGAACAGGCACGGATGCTTCTCGAACTGGTGCGGACCTACCATGCTCCGCTGGTGGTGCTCCCGAAGGATCATCCCGGCACCCGACGCCTGCGGATGGTCGTCTCGGCGGGCCCCGTCATCCGCCCCCACAGCACCATCGTACGGGGGACGCATCCCGAACAGGACGTGATCTGCTCCTCGCCCGAGTTCGACGGCGTCGTCCTCCGGTCGGCCGGGGACGGGGTTGCGGTCGAGGGACTTGTCAGCCACGCACAGATCATCTCTCTGTGACCGGCGGCAGACGCCCGGCATGCGGGAACGGGAGCGGTTGTTCGTTTCCGTTTCCGGCCACAGCCGGGTGCCGGGAGGCATACTTTTTTGCCGGACTGGAAATGCTTCTTTTTCAGGAGAGCGGGTACGGTGTCCGGCATATGTCGCATTCGGGGGAGAATCAGGGGAAAAGCGTCATTTCCCTGAGTGTCAAATACGTGCAAATCGTATCTGTTTTGGAAAAATACCGATATATTGTATTTGGTTTACCCTGCCGATCCGGATCACGCATCCCCTTCGGCAACCGACGAAATATTACGCTCCGTGCCGGAAATAAGAAGAGTTAATACCGATCCTCTTCATGAGTTATTGTATTGCCGTGAGAAGGAGGACTGGATGAAGACTGAGGTCTTAAAGAGCATCAAACAGACTGAAGAAGAACGGCGTACCATGATCGCCGCGGCATACGATGCGAAGGCAAAGATGATTGCCGACGCCCGTGTGGAAGCAGAGAACATGGTGGCCAAAGAAACAGAAGGTGCGAAAGAGTACAAAGCCAAGCGGATTGCGGATGCCGAGGCGATTGCGGCACAGAAGAGTGCCGAAACCCGTGAAGAGGGCAAACGCCAGGCAGAAGCTGTCAGAGCAGCATCAAACAAAAACCTTGACAAAGCGGTTGCACTGCTCGTTGACCAGTTCAAGGTGAAGCTCAATGTTTAAAACACAGACAATGAGCCGGCTGCTGATTGCAGCGTCCAAAGATCAGCTTGACACTATCGTACGTGAGCTATACCGCCACAATCTCTTCCATATCGAAGATTTTGTGGAATCAGATGAGGAAGGGTATGAAGGGTGCAAGATCGGCATGCCACTTCCCGGTGCAGGCGATGTATCGAGTGATCTCATCAGGATCCGTTCCATTGAGAACACCTTCGGTGTCTCCGCAGCTGAGGTCGAAACCGCCGTCCGGTCGGGGTCGAAGGAACTGACACGCAAGATCGAGTCAGAACTTCCCGCGATCGAGAAGGAGGCAATGGCGCTCATCGAGGAGAAGAACTCGCTTGAGAACACCGTACGGGAATACGAGGCAAAGATTGCCGAGCTGAAGCCGTTTACCGGCTATCCGGGCAATCTTGCGGACCTGAAGGGATTTGACTACTTCGTCGTCCTTGCAGGGTACGTTCCGGCCCATGTCGGAATTGCCGTCCCGAACGAGACGTTCTACACCACTGTCGACAAGACACAATTTCTGATCACTGTCGTCCCGCTGGAAAACGCCGAGGAGGCTGAACGTTCGCTTCTCGATGCCGGATTCCAGGCCGTTGCCATCCCCGATGAAGAGGGTATGGCACAGTCGCGGATCGACTGGTATACTCAGGAGATCTCCCGCCTCAACACTGACATTGAGGGGGTCAAAGGGCGGATTTCCGCTCAGAAAGAAAAACACGCAGCGTTTCTGGTGGCATGCGATGAGCTGCTCACGGCAGAAGTGGAGCGCAAGGAAGCACCGCTTCGATTCGCCACCACTGAAGAGACGTTCGTGGCAGAGGGCTGGGTGCCCGTCGACAAGAAAGACGCGCTCATCTCTGACATTACGTCGGCAACCGACGGAAAGGTGTACATTACCGAAATCGAGTACGATCCCGTCGAGGATGCGGTACCGGTGCAGTACAACAACCCCGATTTCTCCAAGCCGACAGAACTCTTAATCGACATTTATTCCCGTCCCCAGTACACGGAATTTGATCCCACGCTACTGGTGGCAATCGTCTTTCCCATCTTCTTTGGATTTATCCTCGGAGATGTGGGATACGGTCTGATTCTTCTCGCCCTGAGTTTCTATCTTCGAAAGATGCTCAAGGGAGAGGCAGGTCAGCAACTCCTTGACGTGCTGAGAAACGCGTCAGTGTCGAGTATCATCTTTGGTGTGATATTCAGCGAATTCCTCGGATTCGCGTTGCCGTGGGACCCCATCGGTATCAACCGGCACCTGAATATCGGCAGCCATGCAAGCGGCCACGGGCCGGATGCAGTCCTGATGCTCGTCCTTACCGCATGGATAGGAATCCTGCACATCACGCTCGGGCGTTCGCTTCACATCTACAACGCGATGAAGATGCACCACCCCGGCAAGCACCGCAACAAGGTCGTCTTCGGCCAGGCGGGATGGATTCTTACGATGTGGGGTATTCTCTTCGTTCTCTGGTCAATGTTTGCAATACCGCTCATGCCGGACCTGTCCGGACTTGCGCCGGTTGCAGCAGGATTCAATGTCTTTGGCATTCTCGGCGCACTGTTGATCGTCGTCGGTGTCATCGGTGTCGGCCAGGAGAATGCACTCGAGCTCATGGAGCTCCCTACCATCATCAGTCACGTGCTCTCCTATGCACGTCTTGCAGCGGTCGGTCTTTCGTCTGTTGCAATCGCGATGGTGACCAACTACATTGCAATCGAGCTCATCATCGACCCGCAGCTGGAAAGCCTGTCGATCGTCGGTGTCGTGCTCATCATCGTGGGAATCTTCGTGTTCCTGCTCGGCCACACGCTCAACACCGCTCTGGGTGTTCTGGGTGGCGGATTACATTCCATTCGTTTACACTATGTCGAATTCTTCACCAAATTCTACCAGGGTGGAGGCAAAAAATACCAGCCGTTTGGTAAAAAACGAAAATTTACGGAGGATTAGATTATGGCAGTAGAAGTTATGACAGTTGAAGTTGCAGAGGCAACCGCAGTCGGATTTAAAGCAATTGGTGCCGGCCTTGCCGTCGGTCTCGCCGGTATGGGTACCGGTCTCGCACAGCTCGGTATCGGTGGCGCCGCCGTCGGTGCAACCGCAGAGAACAAGGATATGTTCGGTCTCGCACTGCTGTTTACTGTGATTCCCGAGACAGTCGTCATCTTTGGTCTTGTTGTCGCACTCCTGCTCTTATTCTGAGGAACTGACAATGGCACTGGATGCTGTAGTCAGTGAGATCAGGAACAAGGGCATTAAAGAGGCAGAGGCTGTCAAAGCCGAAGGCAAAGCCGAAGCAGACGTAATCCTTGCCGAGGCACAGGAGACCGTCATCGCCATCAAGACCGCAGCGGAGGAGGAGGCAAACCGCCAGGCTGACTATATCGTCAACCAGGAGGTCGCCGCCGCAAACCTTGCGGTCAAGCGCGAAGTCCTCAATGCACAGAAGGCCGTCCTCGACGAGGTCTATGCAGAGGTCGTCGCCGCCATCGCGGCGCTTCCGGCAGACTTCCACAAGAAGGCGGTCCGCGAACTGTGCAAGGCCGCGGCAAAAGAGCTTGGCGAAGGCGTCTTCTACTGCAACGAGCGTGACGTCCCGGCTCTCGAGGATGCACTCTCGAGCCTCAAGACCCTCTCCGGGTTCTCACTGGCAGGAACAAAGGATATCTCCGGCGGCATCATCGCTGAGAGCGGTGACGGGACACTGCAGCTCGACTTCAGTTACCCGACATTCATCGCCGAGGTCTGGGAAACCGGCCTGAAGGATGCATCCGAGGTCCTCTTCGGGTAGGGGGATGGGAGTCAGATGACATCGGTGAGTACAACCGGCCCGGCTCCTTACATCTACGCGAGCACGCGCATGCGTGTGCGCAAATCAAAGCTCCTGGCCCGGGAGGACTACATGAGGCTCCTCAATATGAGCCTTCCCGAGATTACCCGTTTCATCGAGGAGACGGAGTACAAGGCGGAGATCGACGAACTCGCCTCTGCCTTCTCGGGTATCGACCTCATTGAGGTTGGCCTCTCGTGGAATCTTGCAAACGAGTACCAGCGGGTGCTCGGCATCCTCCCCGGAGTGATGAAGAACTTTACCCGGAGCTACCTCAGTCACTGGGACATCTTCAATGTCCTGACAATCCTCAGGGGGAAATCCCAAGGTGTGAAGACGGGAAAGATCAAGGAGATCCTCATCCCGGCAGGCACCCTTGATGTTGCGACCCTGGACCGCCTCCTCGCAGAGGACTCTCCCGAGCGTATCGTCGAAAACCTTGCGGTATGGAAACTCCACCCGGTGCTCGAACGCGAGTTCGCGGCGGCACAGGAGTCCGGAAGCTATGCCGACATGGAAAATGAGCTCTATAAGGCATTTTACCGATACGTGCTCAAACAGACGACCTCGGGGGTCAAAGGCGGCAAACCGTTCCGCGACTACCTCAAGCTCGAAATCGACCTGACCAACATCAAGACGGTCATCCGCCTCTACCAGGGCGGCGTCCGCGAAGATGTGCGGGATCTCATGATCGGTGGCGGCAGCTTCTCGATCGATGAGCTGGCACGCCTCGCGGGGTCGGAGAGCATCGAGGAGATCATGGACGGCGTCAAGAAGTACTATCCCTCCGGTCCGGTCGCAGACCTGCTGGAGGAACGGGGCGGCGAAGGCTTCGCCCTCCATGAGATGGAGAATGCCCTGACGCAGGTAATGCTCGAACAGATGGACAGAATCTCGAAACGCTACCCGTTCTCGATCTGCTCGACGATGGTGTACCTCAAGCGCAAGCGCTACGAGGTGGCAAACCTTCGGGCACTCGCACGCGGGAAGGAATCCGGTCTCTCCGGGGAGCAGATTCAGGGATACCTGGTGATGTGATATGGAGATAGCAGTTATCGGAAACAGTGACTTTATCCTCGGGTTCCGGCTCGCGGGGGTCGAAATGACCATCGCGGCGGATTCCGACGAAAAACTTGCAGAAGCGGTCACCGGGGTCCTGGACGACAGTTCTGTCGGGATACTTGTGTTAAAAGGAAGCGATATGGAACGCCTCCCTGAGCGGATCAGAACGACGCTCTCAGAATCGGTCCAGCCGACGGTCATCACCATCGGCGGCGAAGAGGGCGGCGTCTCGATGCGCGAGAAGATCAAAAGAGCAGTGGGTGTTGATCTGTGGAAGTGAAAGGAGAATCTAAAGGAATACTTAAGCGCATCTCCGGTCCGGTTGTAACAGCAGTCGGCCTCGATGCACACATGTATGATGTGGTGCAGGTCGGAGACGAGCAGCTTATGGGTGAGGTCATCAGGATTGAGGGCGAGAAAACCATCATCCAGGTGTACGAGAACACCTCCGGCATCAGACCGGGCGAACCCGTCTCGAACACCGGCCTCTCCCTTGCTGTCGAACTCGGTCCCGGCCTTCTCACCAGTATCTATGATGGTATCCAGCGCCCGCTCGAGGTGCTCGTCGACAAGATGGGCAACTTCATCGAGCGTGGTGTCTCGGCACCGGGGCTGTCCCACGAGACGAAGTGGGACTTCAAGCCGCTCGTCAAAGCAGGCGATGCGGTGGCACCCGGCGCCATCATAGGTGAGGTACAGGAAACGAACATTGTCACCAAGATCATGGTGCCCCCGAACTTCAAGGGCGGCGTGGTCAAGGAGATCAAGTCCGGCGCATTCACCGTCGACGAGGTCGTCTGTACCCTCGACTCCGGTGAAGACGTGAAGATGATGCAGGTCTGGCCGGTCCGTGTTCCGCGGCCCGTGACCGAGAAGAAGAACCCCGACATCCCCCTCGTCACCGGTCAGCGTATCCTTGACGGTCTCTTCCCGGTGGCAAAGGGCGGAACGGCAGCCATTCCGGGTCCGTTCGGCAGTGGCAAGACGGTTACCCAGCAGGCGCTTGCAAAGTGGTCCGATGCACAGATCGTGGTCTACATCGGCTGCGGTGAGCGCGGCAACGAGATGACCGAGGTTCTGACCGAGTTCCCCGAGCTCGAGGACCCGAAGTCCGGCAAGCCGCTCATGGAGCGTACCGTTCTTATCGCAAACACCTCCAACATGCCGGTCGCGGCACGTGAGGCAAGTGTGTACACCGGTATTACGATCGCCGAGTACTTCCGTGACATGGGCTACGACGTCTCGCTGATGGCGGACTCGACGTCCCGCTGGGCAGAGGCAATGCGTGAAATCTCCTCGCGTCTCGAAGAGATGCCCGGTGAAGAGGGATACCCTGCATATCTTGCAGCCCGTCTCTCCGAGTTCTACGAGCGTGCCGGCCGTGTCGATACCCTCGCAGGCGACTCGGGGTCCGTTACCGTTATCGGTGCGGTCTCCCCGCCCGGTGGTGACTTCTCCGAGCCGGTTACGCAGAACACGCTGCGTATCGTCAAGTGCTTCTGGGCACTGGACGCCAAGCTCTCGCAGCGCCGCCACTTCCCGGCCATCAACTGGCTCAACTCGTACTCGCTCTACCTGGACACCCTGTCCAAGTGGTACGACGAGAACGTCTCCCCCGAGTGGAACGGTCTGCGTACCTGGGCAATGGAAGTCCTCCAGAAGGAAGCCGAACTCCAGGAGATCGTGCAGCTCGTCGGTTCCGACGCACTGCCCGACGAGGAGCAGGTGACCATCGAGGTCGCCCGTATGCTTCGTGAGATCTTCCTCCAGCAGAACGCGTTCGACCCCGTCGATACCTACTGTTCGATGGAGAAGCAGTACGACATCATGCTCTCGATCAAGCTCTACGCCGACCTCGCCTACGCCGCACTGAAGGCAGGCGTCACGCCGGCAAAGATCGTGACCATCACCGCCAAGAACGATCTCCCGCAGATCAAGTTCACGCAGGACTACAAGGCCGACATCGCTGCAATCAACAAGGCGATGGAAGCTGAATTTGCGAAACTCAGGGAGGCGCTCTGATGAAAGAATACCGAACAATCAACCAGATCGCAGGTCCGCTCGTCTTCGTCGAGAAGACCGAGCCCGTCGGATACGAGGAACTGGTGAACATTGTCCAGGCAGACGGCACCGTCAAGCGCGGTCAGGTGCTCGACACCTCCGATGAGATCGTGGTCGTTCAGGTCTTCGAGTCCACCGCCGGTATCGGCCGTGACTCGGGTGTCCGCTTCACCGGCGAGACGATCAAGATGCCGGTGTCCAAGGACATGCTCGGCCGTATCCTCTCCGGCGGCGGTAAGCCCAAGGACGGCGGTCCCGAGATCGTCGCCGAGAAGCGCCTGGACATCGGCGGTGCGGCTATCAACCCGTACGCACGCCAGTCCCCTGCGGACTTCATCCAGACCGGTATCTCGACGATCGACGCAACGAACACCCTCGTCCGTGGACAGAAGCTCCCGATCTTCTCGGGGTCCGGTCTGCCCCACAACGAGATCGCACTCCAGATCGCCCGCCAGGCCAAGGTGCCCGGCTCGACCGAGGAGTTTGCGGTGGTGTTCGCGGCAATGGGTATCACCAAGGAAGAAGAGAACCAGTTCATGGCCGACTTCGAGCGCACGGGTGCTCTCGAACACGCCGTGGTGTTCCTGAACCTGGCAGACGACCCGGCCGTCGAGCGTATCATCACCCCGCGTCTTGCACTTACGACCGCGGAGTACCTGGCATTCGAGCTCGGGTACCACGTGCTCGTTATCCTCACCGATATGACCAACTACTGTGAGGCGCTTCGCCAGATCGGTGCGGCCCGTGAGGAAGTGCCCGGACGTCGTGGATATCCGGGATACATGTACACCGATCTTGCATCGCTCTACGAGCGTGCAGGCCTCATCAAGGGCGAGAAGGGGTCCGTGACCCAGCTCTCCATCCTGACGATGCCCGGTGACGATATCACTCACCCGATCCCCGACCTGTCCGGATACATTACGGAAGGCCAGATCGTGGTCAACCGTGAACTGCACCGCAAGGGTATCTACCCGCCGATCAACGTTCTTCCGTCCCTCTCACGGCTGATGAACGCGGGTATCGGTGAAGGCAAGACCCGTGAGGACCACAAGAAGGTCTCCGACCAGATGTACGCAGGCTATGCGGAAGGAAACGATCTCCGCGGTCTCGTGGCCATCGTCGGAAAAGACGCACTCTCCGAGCGTGATCAGCTCCTGCTCGAGTTCGCCGACCACTTCGAGAACCGCTTCGTCAGGCAGGGCCACGACGAGGACCGGTCCATCGAGGACTCGCTCGATCTCGGTTGGGAACTGCTGTCGACGCTGCCCGAGGAGCTCCTCGTGCGTATCGACCGTGACCTCATCCGCAAGTACCACCCGAAGTACCGCTCGAAGGAGGCATAGACGCCCATGGCGCTGAAAGATGTGAAGCCGACCCGCTCGGAGCTGATCAACCTGAAAAAGAGGATCAAGCTCTCCGAACGCGGCTACAACATTCTGAAAATGAAGCGCGACGGGCTGATCCTTGAGTTCTTCAAGGTGCTCGAGGAGGCAAAGGGCAGCCGGGACGCGATTGGCGACAAGTACGCCCGCGCCCAGGCGATGATCGCCCTTGCCAACACGGTGGAGGGTGCCATCGGCGTGAAGGCGGCCGCAATGTCGGTCCGCGAGAAGCCCGAGCTCACCCTGAAGCAGAAGAACATCATGGGCGTCGTGGTCCCCGAGATCGAGGCGACGAAAGTGAAGAAGGACCTTGCCGAGCGTGGCTATGGCGTGCTCGGCACCACCGCGGTCATTGATGAGACCGCGGCTGCCTTCGAGGAACTGGTCGACGAGATCATCCGGGCAGCAGAAATTGAGACGACGATGAAGAGGCTCCTCGACGAGATCGAGAGCACGAAGCGCCGTGTCAACGCCCTGGAGTTCAAGGTCATCCCCGAACTCAAGGAGGCCTCCGCCTTCATCAAAATGCGGCTTGACGAAATGGAACGGGACGAACTCGTCCGCCTTAAGAAGATTAAGGCGAAGAGTAACGCCTGATTCCTTTTTTTTTATTTAGCAAGGTTTATCGAAGGGTGGGTATTTCATTCTTCAATGACTCACAGAAAATTATTGCTTCTCGTTCTGTCGTTTTTTGTTCTTGGAATTGTCGTTTCAACGAGTTGTGGGTGTAGTGAAACGAGTTCGACGCCAATTCAGAATGAAAATTTAGAATTTGGCCCTCCAGGTATGGAAATAGCAGGGGATGTGTATGGACTGGATGGCAACAATGACGGCACGATATCGACAATTCGCTTCAATGTGTTGATGAATTCGGAAGGACAGTCGATTGATTTCCGTACTGTGGATGTCGAATTTGCTACCGTACATTCGTATGGGACTCTCAGCAAATCATCGCCGCTGCTGGTCTCATCAGACTCAATGATATCTTCAGGAGAATGGGCAATACTCAATTCGACCTCGTCTGCGGATTATTCTCTCACGTCGGGGGAGGTATTTACCATATTTGCAAAACCGTCCAGTCCCCTCGATGCAAATACGCAGTTCAATCTTTTTCTGGAGCCATCGGAAGACTATCGGGTGGCACTCATACGAACAACTCCTCCAACAATTGACAGTGTGAATCTTCTCAGTTAATTCTAACTACAATTTTTTGTTGTTCAACCGCGGCCGCCTTCGGGGAACTGGTCGACGAGATCATCCGGGCCGCCGAGATTGAGACGACGATGAAGCGGCTCCTCGACGAGATCGAGAGCACGAAGCGCCGTGTCAATGCCCTGGAGTTCAAGGTCATCCCCGAACGCGGGGGAGGCCTTTGCTTTCATCAAAATGCGATCACTCAAAATGGGGGGGTGAACTTGTCCGCCTTAAGGAAATTAAGGCGAAGATTTCTTCCTGAATTCTTTTTTTAGAATTTCAGAGATTTCCTTTGACTGATGGTACGGGTAATTAATATCATCGCACAATTATATTTAATTGTATTTTTGTCAAAGGATTTATATCAGATTATGTATAACCTTATCGATGTTAGGGGTTTAGACATGTCGCTCAATCATGAAGAATTAATACAAAAAGGCTTAGCGCAACCTGGAATTAAAGAAATCATGGACATTTTTAAAGAATCGAGTGATATTATTGAATCAGGTCAGACGGATTTGGATCATGTATATTCCTCATTGGTGATTATTTCAAGCAATAATTCTTCGTGAGTGGTAGCGATGCCTTCTTGGAGCGAAATACTGGGTCAATTAAACAGTCAGAAGGAAGAACAAGATGGAAAAGTAATCATTCCTTATGATGGCGTAAGAAGATCATATTTAAAGGAATTATCTGATTATACCGGTAGAAACACAATTTTATACGCAACAAAATGGACTCAACCATCTCCAAATGCTGACCCTGCAAATATTAGCATAAATGAAGAAGATATTCAGGGGTTAATGGCAGTTATTCATGGCCTTGAAAGCAGAGGTTTGGATATAATTCTACACAGCCCAGGTGGTTCTGCTGAGGCTACAGCTGCAATGGTTTCATATTTACGGTCCAAATTCAATGACATTAGAGTTATCATTCCTCATGCTGCTATGTCTGCTGCTACTATGCTAGCTTGTGCTTCAAATAAAATCATGATGGGAAAGCATTCATTTCTAGGTCCAACCGATCCCCAAATGATATTGTTTTCAAATGGGAATTCTAGAGCAGTACCTGCTCAAGCCCTAATGGACGAGTTTGAAAAAGCAAAAACAGAATGTGCTGATCCCTCCAAATTATCCGCTTGGTTACCAATTCTCCAGCAGTATGCACCGGGTATCCTTATTCAATGCGAGGAACACTTAGATTTATCAAAAAAGCTTGTTTGCAGCTGGCTCTCAGAATATATGTTTTCTGAAATCCCCGATAGGCCCGAGGCAATACAAAAGGCTCAGAATGTGGCCAATAATTTATCTGATCATACCAAATTTAAAAGTCATTCTTATCACATAGACAGGAATGAAGCAGAAGAAATTGGTTTAATTATTGAATATTTGGAATCAGATCAGAGATTACAGGATTTGGTTTTATCCATATATCACTCGACAACACATACGTTCTCTGGAACGACAGCAGTAAAAATTATTGAAAATCAAAATGGACGGTCATTTGTTAAGCAAGTAGGGATTAAACCCATCAAAATTGCTCCGAATCCTGCTGAATGAGTTGTTGATATAATATATACATTTTTAGAATAATGCTCGAAAATTATAGAATCATCTTGGCCCAAATACTAAATGCGGTTAATTAAATATTGGATTTTGTATTTAAATCTGATCGATCTCTATGCAACTTTATCAGTGCCATGCCTTTTTCATAGGGTTTCGTACTCTCTCGTGGTAATCCCGTATAATTCTCGAGATTAATTAAACCTCATCTCGAAATTGTCCTGAGGAAGCATTATTTCCCACCAAACCGATACCCGATCAGTATCTTCATCGTACTGACCTCTAACCCTATCAGTTGGATAAGTCCCACCAAGAAGATCCTATATGCGGTGCGTCCCACAGAGAGGAGAGAAAAAATGACCATAACCACCATCTACTATTCCTACTCCGGCGTCACCCGCGGGGTGGCGGAGAAGGTCCATGCCGCCTGCGGCGGCGAGCTCGTCGAGGTCCGGCCCGTTGCGCCGTATTCGCAGCTGTCCGTGTTCCTGTCGGGGGCCAGGCGGGCCCGGAAGGGGAGGGCTGACGTGATCGAGCCTGCAACTATTGATGTCGCGGGGTCGGACGTGATCGTGCTGGGGACGCCGGTCTGGGCCTCGCACCCGGCGCCGCCCGTGAACGCCGCCGTGCAGGCGCTTGCCGGGTGCAGCGGGAAGACCGCGATTCTCTTTGCGACCTGCGTCGGGCAGGCGAGGGATACGCTCCCGATTCTTGCTCGGGCGCTTTCGGCAAAGCAGGTGCGGGTCGCAGGCGAATTCGTCTTCACCAAGAGTAATGTCTCCGACCCGGCGTGGATCGATGCCCTCGTTGCGGCGGTCAGGGCCGCCGACGGGAGCACCTGCTAAATCCCCGCCGTCCCCGGCCGGGAGATGCCCTGCGGAGGAGGGTGACCTCTGCAGGGGCATATTGCCGGGAAGGTCAGCCATTGTATGGTGGTGACGGCCCCTGTTCGTTGTCGAAATAGGGCCGATTTGGGCGTATTTTGGCCGATTTTCGGGTGTATTTCCGGCGCTCAAAAAAGAACCATTCTTATCCCATCTCATGGGAAACGGGCGGTTTTCCAAGGGGTATACCTGCCCGGTACAGGCGGGTGATTTCCCGAGGTGCCAGTGGTCGGGGGCGGGTGTGATCCGCCCGCATTTCGCGTCTGTGTCGATCGGATATATGGCGTTTTTTCAGCAAAAATTGGCATATTTAAGCGTTTCTTATGCGGCCCGCCCGTTTCGAGCCCCCAGTAGTGGACGCTGGAATCATTCGTCTCACCAAACAATCATTTATTCTATCGAATAACTATTTATCTTATCAAACGATAGTTCACTACATCGAATGATATCTGAATTCAGCATCTTTGTCGGCAACCGGGTACTTGCCTGGCTGCTGTCGCATCCCTCGTCTGCACCGGGGATCAATGAACTGGGCCGGGAGGTCGGCGTCTCACCTGCCAGTGCGAAGCAGTATGTGGATATTCTCCTGCGGGACGGCATTGTCCGGAAACAAAAGGCCGGCACCGCCCACCTCATCTCCCTCAATAACGAATATGTGCTCGTCAGGGAGATGAAACGGACCCTCCTCGTTGCCCGCCTGCTGGAGGCCGGAGTGGCAGAGGGCATTGGTGAGCATGATGAAACCGATACAATGACCGAGACCGGCATGATCGACGTGTCCGGTGTATCAGAATGCCCGCATCAGTATCCGTCCTCACGCGGCATTGCGCCGGGGTGCACCTCATTGGCTCTCTATGGGAGCGGAGCCCGTGGGACGTATGATGAACAGAGCGACATTGATCTTCTGGTGATCGGCGAGGAATCGTGCGTGCGCTACGATGCAGTGCAGGCCATTGAAGAGGAACTCGGTTTTGAACTGCAGGTGACCGCCATCCCCTACTATCGCTGGGAACCGATGAAGGAATCGGGGGACGCCTTTGCACGAAGTGTCATGCGGGATCATATCCTGCTTGCGGGTGTGAGCCTCTGATGAAATGGAATGGTGGGGTGGAAAGATCTCAGAATCTGCTCCGGGCACAATGATCCCGATATCATAAAATATCGAGCCCGACCTGCCCTGTATCACCTTCACTCTTCTTGTATTTTTATCAGGCTCCAAAAAGGAAAGTGTATGAACTGCGGGACGTGAAGTACATAGAACGGATACGTGTGGGTGCACCATGGAAACATCAGAGATAACCAGCGCAGACGATTGTATTGCCGAAGGAATGGCGCTTGCAGAACAGGGGAACTACGAGGAGGCGATTGCGGCATATGACCGGGCGATAGCGGCGGACGAACAGAGCGCCGCTGCCTGGTACGGGAAAGGCTGTGCCCAGTATGAACTGCACCAGTACGGGGAGGCCGTCCTGGCCTTTGGCCTCTCACTCGAATGTGACCCGGACAACATCCCCGTATGGGACTCCCTTGGCATCGCTCTCATCAATCTGAACCAGTTTGAAGAGGCAATCGAGGCCATTGACCTGGCCCTCGCCATCGATGCGGAGAATGCCTCCCTCTGGTATCACAAAGGATGGGCCTTCGCGAGAATTCAGGAACACGACGAGGCCGTCCGGGCCTTCTGCCTGTCGCTCGAATATGACCCCGACTCCCTCCCTGCATGGGTCAATCTGGGCACCTCGCTCAATATTCTGGGACGCTTCGAGGAGGCACTCGACGCAGGCGACCTCGCTCTCGCTCTGGATTCAGAGGATGCACACGCCTGGAACATGAAAGGAGACGCCCTGATGGGTATGCTGAGATTCAAGGAGGCGCTTGAGGCGTACAACAAGGCGCTCTCAGTCGATCCCGAACACGCCAGTGCATGGTTCAGCAAAGGAGTTGCGCTGAGAAAGCTTCGTCCGGGCGACACCCCCTAACCCCGACCGGCCCTGCGCCGCCGGTGGAGGTGCAGGTCCCGTGGTTTCGCGGAGCATTTATATCCCGTCAAACAGTACTCCCGTTACCGAATGGTGCGGCCCCGCTCCACTGCGGCAGGTATCCTGCAGAAAAATATGCTTCTGAGAGCCATTTTGCCGGGAACGTGGGAGGAAACGCAAAAAAGGGGATATGAGACCATGACCATAACCACCATCTACTATTCCTATACCGGCGTCACCCGCGGCGTAGCGCAGAAAGTACAGGCTGCCTGTGGCGGGGAGATCATTGAGGTGAAGTCGGTAAAGCCCTACTCGAAGCTGACTGCGTACACGACGGGGTGCTACAGGGCGGCGAGGGGGGAGGCCGACGAAATCGAGCCCGCGACGATCGATGTCGCCGCGTCGGATGTGATCGTCATCGGAACGCCGGTATGGATGCTGCGGGCGGCACCAGCCATCAACGGCGCCGTGGAGGCCCTTGCCGGCTGCGAAGGAAAGACCGCCGTCCTCTTTGCGACCTGCGGCGGGGCCGCGAAGGACACGCTCCCCCACCTCGCAGAAGCTCTCGCGGCAAAGGGTGTGACGACCGCGGCGATGGTCGTTTTGACCACCGAGGATGTGCAGGATGCGGAAAAGATCGACGCACTGATCGAAGCGGTCAAATCCGCCGGGAACTGATCCTCGTTCACGTTCCTGCGTCCCCCTCTCCACCGCTCCGGGGGCTTCCTTCGAGCCGAGGGGGACCATCCAAACATCTATGACGTATGCACATGCAGTCGTGTGTATGCATTCCACCTCGATCCGGATCCGGAAGGAGACCCGCGATCACCTGCAGCGGCTCAAGAAGCATCCCCGTGAATCGTTCGACGATGTCATCTCCCGCCTCATCGACGCAGGCGTCGACACCGAACCTCTCAGTGAAGAGACGCTTGCGACGATCGAGCAGTCGCTGAAGGAATACCGGGAGGGCGTCTACCATACCCATGAGGAGATCCTCGCGGACCTCGGTGTTGCCGAGGAACCGAAAATGGCGTACAGGCCAAAAAAATCCCGTGAAGATACGAAGGATGCCTGATGCGCTACCAGCTCCGGTATTCCTCCGCCGCCCGAGACACCCTGAGAAAAATCCCGCGGGAGATTGCCCTGAAATTTGTCGCCGAATTCGGAGACCTGGCCGACGAACAGGACCCGCGACTCTATGTAAAACGGCTCCGGGGTGCAGGTGAGCCCCCCTTCTATTCCCTTCGCATCGGGCAGTACCGGGCCATCATGTCCATTCTGGACGAGGTGATGGTGATTCATGTGATCGAAGTCGGGCACCGGAGCAGCGGATACAGGAAATTCTAAGGGATGCTATACTGATCGTTCCCCCCAGCACTCTCCCTTCCCATCTTCCCGCCGCACCGATCTATTTTTTCCCTCGCTCCCGCAACATTTCACCATGGACCCCCTCCTCACCCGTATCCGCAGCGAACTCGAAGACCACGCCGACCCCGACATCCGCGAGAGTTCAAAGCGATTCTTCAAAGAAGAGATCCGCTGTTACGGGATGAAGACCGCCACCGCACGGGCCATCGCGAAGGCCTGCCGGACGGAGGTGAAGGGCCGCCCGAAAGAGGAGGTCTTTGCCCTCTGTGAGGAACTCTTCGCCTCCGGCTACCTGGAGGAGTCCTTCATCGCCTCGTACTTCACGGAGCACCTTGCCACCTACGAGAAGGCGGACCTCCTCCTCTTCCGCCACTGGATTGACGCATATATCACCAACTGGGCCGCCTGCGACACCTTCTGCAACCACACCGTGGGGGACTTCATCGACCGGTACCCGGAGTGCACCGCCGAACTGAAGGCGTGGACACAGTCACAGAACCGCTGGATGCGGAGGGCGGCGGCGGTCTCTTTGATCGTCCCCGCCAAGCGCGGCAGATTCCTCGACGATGCACTCGAGATCGCCGCTCTCCTCCTCACCGACACGGATGACATGGTGCAGAAGGGCTACGGGTGGCTGTTAAAAGAAGCGAGCCGGGAACACCCGGAAGAGGTCTTCGACTTCATCATGCAGAACAAAAAAGCCATGCCGAGAACGGCGCTGCGGTACGCCGTCGAAAAGCTGCCGAAGGAGCTGCGCACAGAGGCGATGAAGAAGGACTGGTAGCCCTCGTGAGGGAAAAAGTCCCTCCACTGTCATCGATCTACACGCCGAATCGGTGCCTGACCATCCGTAGCGGCCGATAAAGACCGTGAAGCATATGGGCAACCTATTGGACGGCAGACATCCCAGGCAACAATCAAAATACCATCAGAAGAGATGTAATTTTATGACTTTCGGCGCAGGAATACCCGTCAGGGCAATGTTCGAGCTCATCAGGCTCGACCTCGCCTTTGGTGCGGGGTTCTTCCTGGTTGCCGGGCAGATCCTCGCCATAGGGGGAGTCCCCCCTTTCGAAATGGCACTTGCCGGGTTTATCATGCTCTTTTGCATCTCCGGTTCTGCAAATATCTCCAATGACTACTTTGACCGGGAGGTCGATCGTGTCAACAGGCCGGACCGCCCGCTTCCTTCCGGGAGGATTACCCCACGAGGACTCTGGATGCTGTTTGTTGCATGCACTGTCGTCGGGTTTGCTGCTGCGGCGTTCATCAGCCTCCCTGTGCTGGTCCTCGGCGTGGTCCTCTGGGGCCTTTCGCTCCTCTATAATGTAAAAATCAAGGAGTACGGCCTCGCAGGCAACCTTGTCGTGGCATTCTGTGTTGGCATGACCATTGTGACCGGCGGGATCACGATGGGGATGGTGACCGGCCCTGTTCTGCTCTTCGGTATTCTGGCATTTCTCTTTGACCTGGGGGAGGAGATTGCCGCTGATGCCATGGATGTCACCGGCGATCAGCTTCGTCCCTCGCGAAGCCTGGCGAAGGTAAAAGGCAGGAAGGTTGCGATTACAACCGCAGCCGCGGTGTTTGGGGTTTTCTACATCCTGACGCTGGTTCCGGTGGTCATGGGGTGGTTCGGGTATGAATATCTACTCCTTGCCGCCGTCATCGATCTCTGGATGATCTGGTGTACCATTCAACTGCTCAGGGATCGTTCAATAGAAGAAGGACACCGACAGGTACGGCGGTTGTATCTTGCCTGGGGTGCCTTCGTAATCGTGCTGGTCGTATCCGGCATTCTCCTGCCGATGGTATGAAAAAAGGAATTCGTAGTTCTATTATGGATGTCCCCCCTCATCACCCGTATGAGGTCCATCCTCTCACTGCACCATTCCTCTCTCTTCCCAGAGGGAGATGCTGTCTCGGTTCTCTTCAGTTCTTAAAACTGTGAATCGGTGCGGGAATTCTCCCGCCCCGGTTGATGAAGTCTTCGCAGGAGAAGGTGTTCACCTGCTGGACGGGGGCATACCCGAGAAGCCCGCCGAACTCCACCGTATCGCCGACGTCCCTGCCCACCACCGGAATAAGCCGGACGGCGGTCGTCTTCTGGTTGATCATCCCGATCGCCGCCTCGTCGGCGATGATGCCCGCAATCGTCGCCGCGGACGTCGCACCGGGGATCGCGATCATGTCGAGCCCGACCGAGCAGACGCAGGTCATCGCCTCGAGCTTCTCGATGGAGAGCGCCCCGCGGCACACCGCATCGATCATCCCCTGATCCTCGCTCACCGGGATGAAGGCCCCGGAGAGCCCCCCGACAAACGAGCTTGCCATCACGCCGCCCTTTTTGACCTGGTCGTTCAGGAGTGCGAGCGCCGCCGTCGTCCCCGGCGCCCCGACCGACGCAAGGCCCATCTCCTCCAGAATCTCCGCGACGCTGTCCCCCACGGCGGGGGTCGGTGCGAGCGAGAGGTCCACGATCCCGAACGGCACCCCGAGCTTCTGGGAGGCCTCCTGCGCCACCAGCTGGCCCACACGGGTCACCTTGAACGCGGTCTTCTTCACGGTCTCGCAGAGCACCTCGAAGTTCTCGCCCCGGACCTCCTCGAGGGCGCGCTTCACCACGCCGGGCCCCGAGACGCCCACGTTGATCACCGCATCGGCCTCCGTGACGCCGTGGAAGGCGCCGGCCATGAACGGGTTGTCGTCGGGGGCGTTGCAGAAGACCACGAGTTTTGCACAGCCGAGAGAGCTGTCGTCCCTCGTCGCCTCCGCGGTCTCCTTTACGATCTCCCCCATCAGTTTGACGGCGTCCATGTTGATGCCGGTCCGGGTCGAGCCGATATTGACCGAACTGCAGACCCGCTCGGTCGAGGCGAGCGCCATGGGAATGGAGCGGATGAGGTGCTCGTCCGTCGCGGTCATGCCCTTGGAGACGAGCGCAGAGTAGCCTCCCAGGAAGTTCACTCCCGTCGCCTTCGCGGCCGCGTCCAGTGTCCTCGCGATCGCAACAAAGTCCTCCGGGCATGTGCAGGCCCGTCCGCCGATAAGCGCGACGGGGGTCACCGAGATGCGTTTGTTGACGATCGGAATGCCGTATTCCCGCTCGATCTCCCTTCCCACGGAGACGAGATCCCTCGCCGTTCGGGTGATTTTGTCGTAAATGTTCCGGGTTAAGGTATCGAGGTCGGCATCACAGCAGTCGAGGAGGCTGATGCCCATGGTAATGGTCCGGACATCCAGCTGCTCCTGCTCGATCATCTTGTTTGTTTCATAGACCTCAAAGATATTGATCATCGGAAATTCCTCTCAGATACGGTGCATTCTGGTGAAGATATCTTCATGCTGGCATCTGATCTTCAGACCCATCTCCTCGCCGATCCGTTCCAGGTCTCCTGCCATCTCCCCAAACGGTTTGGACGACCTGCTGGTGTCGACGATCATCATCATGTTGAAGAAGCCCTGAATGATGGTCTGGGAGATATCTTCCACGTTTACGTCGTTGTCCGCGAGGTAGGTGCAGACCTTCGCGATGATGCCGACGGTGTCCTTGCCGACGACGGTAATGATGGTTTTCTTTATGGGCGCGCTCATCTGTTCAGATATTTGGATTCCGGGAGAATTAATCCCCTCCCATGGGGCACCCCGCCCCGGTCACTGAAACGAACGCAATGCCGTCAATGGTTGGGATTCCCCGTGAAGGATGCGGCATTAAAAAACGCGGGGCAGGGGCCGTCAGCCCCCTGATTACAACCCCTCGATCGCTTTGCCGGGAAACGGCCCCCCGTGCCCCGTATAAACCGTCCGGGGCTGCCGCTTTCGTATGAGGGCGATGCTCTCCCTCACCGCCCCGATATCGTCCGCCCAGAAGGGCAGGCAGGGTTTTTCCGCGGGGATGGAGGAAAAGATCAGGTCGCCGACGATGACGTCGCCGCCCGCAAGGATGACCGAGACCGACCCCGGGGTATGCCCCGGCGTCGGGACCACCGTCCCGTCGACGCCGTAGGGGCGCAGGTCGAACGACTCCCCCATGACGATCTCCGGGTCGAGCGGTGGGTAGCGGGCCTTCTTCCCGCCAAACAGCGGCCCCAATATCCTCCCCGTCAGGCAGGCGGGCCGCAGTTTCCCCTGGTTGCCGTAGCGAAGCTTCTCCGCATCATCGCGGTGGACGGCGACCGGTGCCCCGGTCCGCTCCCGGAGCCCCCGCGCCGATCCCGCATGGTCGCCATGGCCGTGGGTGAGGAGGATCAGCCGGACATCCTTCGGACGAATGCCCCGCCCCTTCGCCGCGTCGAGGATCGCCTCCTCGTTTCCCGGGTCGCCGGTATCGACGATGATTGCGCCCTCCTGACGGACGATGTAGGCGTTTGCGATACCGAGTTTGACCGGGTGGACCTCGATTGCTGTCATCATCTGCTCCTGTGGGGAGAGAGGTCTGCCATCATTAAATACATGCTGGTGGCCGGCCTTGCCACTGCCAACCCGAAGTCCTCTCGCAGGCCATGAGGAGCTGCCCATCTCCCCCGATGTACATCCGGGCCACAACTAATCGTTGAGGAATGGTGTTTTTTCGCAACACTGCTCCGTATGGCGAACCGGTCACCTGTTCCGGGGATCAGGGTGGGGAATTCAATCAGGGCAGGTACCAATATTTCCCTGATACGATCCGAAGAGGCAATTTATTCCAAAAATATGTGTCAAATAGTGGCGAATCCAACATCGCGATGAATATGGCGTGCAAAATAAAAATTTATATCCCCAGTCCTGTTGTTTTTTTATATTATTATTATTCTGAGTGATATCGTGAAGACACTTCTACGGATTTCAGTATACACTGTTCTTCTCCTGCTCGTCCTCGTACTGCCGGTATCGGCGGCCTATGTCTGGGAGAACAGTATCGTCGAAGAAGGAAATTCTGCCTTCTATGAAACCTCGCTTGCATTCGATGGCGACGGGAACCCTGCGATCAGTTCCCCCCGATCCAATGCACAGGAACTGAAGTATTTCGAGTGGAACGGAGAAGCATGGACCAGCGCCGTCGCTGCAACGGGCGGCATGGGGACGTACAGCTCACTCGGGTTCAATGCCGACGGCAACCCTGCGATCAGCTATTACGACAATTCCGTGTATGACGTCAGGTATGTTTGGAAGGACGGGGATGGCGTCTGGCGGAATACCACCGTCGATGCAGCAGGAGATGTTGGTCAATCCCCCTCCCTTGCGTTCAACGGGACCGGCAATCCTGCCATCAGCTACTACGACTTAACCAACCGCCACCTGAAGTATGCATGGATGGCTGGAGACGTATGGGAGAACACCACCGTCGATGCCGTACCGGGAGTTGGGGACTCATCTTCGCTCGCGTTCGATGCCTCAGGCAACCCCGGGATCAGCTACCTGGGCGTTGATAACCTGAAGTATGCGTGGAAGGTCGGGGATGGCGCGTGGCAGACCACCATCGTTGACGCCACGGGGACCGTCGGCGAGTTCAACTCGCTCGCCTTCGATGGCGACGGCAACCCCGCTATCAGCTACTACGATTACACCAACAGAGCCCTGAAGTATGCATGGCATGACGGGGACGTCTGGCAGAAAACCACCATCGATGGTGCGGATGCAACAGATGTCGGCAGATATACCTCCCTCGCGTTCGATGCCGCCGGCAACCCTGCGATCAGCTACTTCGACAACACCAACGCCGATCTGAAGTTCGCATGGAGGGACGGGAATGGTGACTGGCAGAACACCACCGTGAATGCTGAAGGATACGTCGGAACGCACACCTCGCTCGCCTTCGACGCCTCTGGCAACCCTGCGATCAGCTATTACCGATCCATGAATACCATCATGTATGCATCCGGGACGCCGACCGGCACCATCAACGTCACCTCCGCCCCTGCGGGTGCGGCAATTTACCTCGATGGTGCGTCAACCGGAAGCACGACACCGGCGAATCTCCTGAATGTCGCTGCCGGCACCCATAACGTCACTGTGCTTCTGGACGATTATCAGCCCGGTATCAATGAGTCCGTGCAGGTCACCTCAGGCGCGACAACCAGCGTTCACTTCGCGCTCTCACCCATGTCCGGCAACCTCACCGTCACCTCCGTACCGGCTGCGGCATGGATCTGGATTGACGGCGTGAACACGACCGGGCAGACGAATACGACGCTCACCGGCATCACCCCCGGCACCTACAATGTGACGGTAACAAAACAGGGGTATGCGACCCCGGCAAACGAGACCGTGACGGTGACAGGCGGTGCGACCGGGAGCGTCACATTCAGCCTCGATATGCTCCCGCCGGTTGCAGGCTTCAGTGCGGTCCCCGTATCGGGCAGGACTCCTCTCACCGTGCAGTTCACCGATGCGACTTCCGGAGTCGTGGACACATGGGCATGGAACTTCGGCGACGGTGCGACCTCCACCGGGCAGCACCCAAGCCATACCTACACCACCGCCGGCACCTACACCGTGACGCTCACGGTGGAAAACGCTGCCGGGGATGATACCGTCGCACGGTCCGGGTACATCACGGTAACCAATGCCGTGTCTTCCGGCGGCCGCGGAGCCAATGCAGCGGAATTCGACTTTATCGGCACGGGCGCGCTCCTCACCTCCTCCGGGGGGATGGTACTGCGAGAGACTACATTCACTGCAGAAGACGGAATTGCGGCCCTGATCATCCCGCAGGGCGCGGTCGCCCTCGGCGGCGACGGCAAACCGGTGGACGAGATCACGATCGAGAAGATCAATGCATCCGCGGTCAACACGGTACCTGACGGGGCTACGTTCAGCTTTGCGGGATACGCCTACGAATGCAGCCCGGCAGGTGCGACATTCGCACCGTCCATCACGCTCGCCTTCACCCTCTCCGCGGAGGAATGGGAGGCACTCGACGGTGATCTGAGCGTTAGGTTCTATGACGACGAGGCCGGGGAATGGGTGGAGATCCCGGTGACCGTCGACGAAGATGCCCGCACTGTCACGGCGGAAGCTTCGCATTTCTCTATCTTCGCCCTCTTCGCCGAAGCCGTGGGAACGACCGCACCACCGTCCGATGTGACCCCCGCATCCACTGACGCCGCCACACCGGCACCAGCCACCCCGGCTGTTGATGTGACCGGCGGGGAGGAGGAAGCCGGGCCACAACCCACTCCCGCCTCACCGCTCGTCCTCGTGCCGGTCGCGGCCTTCGGGGCATTCTCCTTCCTGAGAAAGAAGCGGTAAGTGAACCGGGAACAACCCCTTTTTTTTGAGATTAAAATCCATTTCTGCGCCCATGCTCCCCTGATAGAGCAAAAATCGTCATTGTTCAGTCCTTCACGCGGTGGAGCGGGAGTATTCCTGCATCAGGGAAGGGCGGAGGTGTGCCGGAATCGTGCCCCTTCTTCGGGGACACCGTCACCTTCCGTTCATTCCGTCCGCGTCTCCCCCCGCACGAGCGCCCCTGCGCCCGCCGCAATCGCAAGGACCGGCCCCACGAGAAGTCCCGCCCACGCGACGAGCCCGACGATGCCCACGACGATCATCGAAAGCCCGGCGTTTCGCGTCCCCCAGCCGTCCCGGCCCGTGCGGTGCAGGCCGTTTCGAAGCGCCACCGAACCCAGCAGGACGGCGACGAGGAGGTAGATTCCGGGGAGGGCGGCCGCTGCGGTGGGCCCCGACTTTGCCAGTGCCACGGCCGTCTGGACGAGGAGCATCGCCCCGGTCCCGAGATAGAGGAGGCCCGCAGTCACCGCGAGCCACCCGAAGGGCCCGCGGTTGGGCGCCGCCCTCTCGCCCGTCGGCCCCACCCGGCGTCCCCGCCGGAGGATCAGCCCGAACCCCACCACGAGGGTGAGGACGAGCGGCCCGAAGAGAAGCGCCCATGACTGCCCCTCCCAGCGGTGGATGGCGAGGACCGAGAACGGGACGAGAAGCCACTCGGAGAAGGTGAACTCCTCCCGGTACCCGACGGCAAGACCGAAGTTCCCGCCCGCAGGAGAGCCGTCCGGGGCGTAGACTGCGACATAGTACGTGCCTGCCTCCGTCACCACCTGCGAATACTCCGCCGAGGGGTAGAGGGCCGACGGAGTGAAGGGCTCGAACTCCGCCTCGCCGACCGTCCCTTCGATCACCACCGCCCCGTACTCCTCAGCCCCGGTCCCATCGCCGGGGTGTGCGTCGTCGTGCTCCTCGTCATGGACCCCCGCATGGTCATGGGGCATCTCCACGAACGGCGGGAGCGTCCCCGAGGGTGCGAGGCCCGGCCCCGTCACGACGATCCCCGGCACGAATGCTGTCGACCCATCCGGCGTAAAGAGGCTCAGTCGAAGCTCATCGCCCGTCGCCATCGCCATGCTATAATACCGGACATCGCCCGCCCCGTCCAGGTCCCCATAGACCACCCACGACTTCGTCGGGTCGGCGAGGACGAAGGCATCGTCGATGTGGTGGTTTCCCTCCGGTGTGAGCGGCACATGGGCGACGGCAGGGGTGATGAGAAAAGCACAGAGAATCAGGAGCCCTCCGAGCATGAGGACGGCGATGGCAAATGGGGACATCCCCGTCTCACCGTCTGCCTGTTCACGACTCCGTCCGTATGTACGATTCTCCCTTCGTCTCATGGAACTCCCCCTGTATGAACCGTTCAATCCGTTTCAAGGAGATAAACATTCCGCATGGCAGCATGCCGGGAGCGGATATCAGGGAGCGGGAAAAAAAGGTACCGGCGGTCTGCGGCCCTACGGCCGCCGGACCAGCCGGTCACCCAAGGCATACGCCCGCTCGCAGTCGGCCGGGAATACCTCCCTGCGCCGTCTCGCCTTCGCCTCCGCGTCGAAGATGTCCGTCTCGTACTTCGCGTAGTCGTCGAACTGGAGTGTGTCATAGCTCATCAAAGACTCCGTCCGGCCGAAGACGCTGTGGAAGATCTCCTCGTTGAGGGCCACGCGGGCGTCGAAGAAGGTGTCCCCCGCCTGATCCTCGTGCATGTTCATCGTATAGATGAGCGCCACCGGCATCTCCCGGGGAAAGAGGTTCGGGGCGTTCGAGTAGGTGAGATACGGAAAGAGGAGGCGTTCCATGAGGTTTCGCATCATCCCCGTCTCGGCCATGAAGTAGATCGGCGTTCCGAGGATGACGGCATCCGCCGACTCCTCCACCCGCTCGAGGACGGGGGTGAGGTCGTCCTCAACGCTGCAGGTACCGTAGCTCTTTCCGCCAAGCCGCTTGCAGGCAAAACAGCTCGTACACCCGGAATAATCAAGGTCGCAGAGGTGCACGAGCTCGGTCCGTGCCCCCCGGGACGCCGCTCCCTCGAGGGCATGTTCGAGCATCGTTGCCGTATTCCATTTCTTTCGGGGGCTCCCGTTGAAGGCCATCACCAGCATTGTCCATCTCTCTTTCGCCCGGCACCGGGCATGGGTGCTGATTGTCCGGCGGGGTTATGAGCCTTTCTGTGGCGGTGCAGGAGAACTGCGACGGTACTGTCCGGGGGATGGGCTGGTGCCCGAAAGACCGGGCGGGAAAAAAAGGGTTAGTCTCTCCGGGTGAGCAGGACCGCACCGATGGCAGCAAGGCCTGCAAGCCCGGCCAGCGGGAATGGACTCTGCGTCGGCTCGGTCGTCGGCTGGGTGACCGGGATCATCATCAGGTCGGCCTGCAGCTCGACGGTCTCGCCCTTCGCGGGGTACCCGGTGATGTCTGCGGTGAATGTCTCGTAGCCCTCCTTTGCCACGGAGTAGGTGGTGTACGGCGTGCCGGTCACGTAGACCTCGACCGTGAGGGTGCCGTCTGCGCCGGTGACACCCTTGTCGTCGTCATTGAAGGAGACCTCTGCACCGGGGACGTTGGTGACGACCTCGTAATAGCCGATGTCACCGCCGACCGTCAGCGGGGAGAGCTCTGCCTCGAGCTGGACGGTCTCGCCCTTTGCCGGGTACCGGGTGATCTCGCCGTTGAATGTCTCGTAGCCTTCCTTTGCCACGGAGTAGGTGGTATAGGGCGTGCCGGTCACATAGACCTCGACCGTGAGAGTGCCGTCCTCCCCGGTGACACCTTTGTAATCATCGTTGAAGGAGACCTCTGCCCCCGCGACATTGGCATTGACCTGGTAATAGCCGATATCACCGCCAATCGTGGCGCCTTCCGCCGCTGCCGCCGTTGCGACGATACATGCGACGAAAAGAAGAACCGTTACTGCTTTTCGGATCATAGGAAGTGATATTCCCTCGCTTTCATTTATGTATGACGGTCACCCTGCGGTTTGTTCTCCCGTTTTCGGTATCAAAAAAAAATTAAAAATCAATTCTGCCCGGATGTCCTCCTGATGCGGAAAAATCGTCGCATCTGGCACCCGGTAAGGGACGTGGATGCGCCCCGGAGAAGAAAAATCATTTCCGGCCTGACTGGCCGCCTCTTTCCTCACTCTTCTCCTGCACCGGATACTGGATCTAGGTGAGGCGGTCGTCTTCCGGCGTCTCCGTCGGGTCGTTGAGGTAGCTGGAAGAATTCAGCAGATCGCACTCTGGCGCTGCATCCTGCAGATGACGGCAAACGAGCCCGCGGTGAGGGCGATGTACATGATACCGATGATCCCCATACGCAGGAGAAAGAGCCACGGGGACGGTCCCTCGACAAGCGAGGCGATGTACATTGATGGATAGGCGAGCTGGAGCACGTTCCCGGTGGCGGCGCCGAGGAAGAGGGCACCGAAGATGGCCGGATACCCTGTGCAGGCCCGGTACCGCTCCTGTGCGGAGAGGACGAGGAGCGGGGCGGCGATCAGGAGGGGGGTGGTGAGCATGAGCGTGATGGCGCCCAACGCATAGCCCATCTGTGAACTTGCGAATGCAAATGCCACCAGAAGAACGGCGGCCCCTCCGAGCGCCACTGCCGCCTGTCCCGGTGCCGGGACCGGCAGGCGCGTTAGGAGGGCATAGAGGACGATGGCGACGATGGCGTGGGTGAGTCCCTGGATGAGGAAGAGGAACACCACGATGAAAAAGATGGTCTGGGCAGAGAGCATGATCCGAATCTTGGGGTGTGGACGCCAAAGCCTTTCTCCCGTTTTGCCTCGTACCCCCGTTTCCGGAACAATACCGGTACTAGATCTTCTTTTCACCGGCAAACGGGTCCGAAAAGACGAGCGCCCCCTCGACCGGGCATACCTCCGTGCACCGGCCGCAGAGATAGCACTCGGCGTTTCTCGTATCGGGTGCCGCCTCCCCCGTCGGGCAGACCTTCTCGCACTTCCGGCACCCGATGCAGGCGTCGGTGCGGACGATACCGGTCGTCCCGACCGCCGCACAGGCCGAAAAGACCGCGCCGAAGGGGCAGAGGAACCGGCAGAGGGGCCGGTACACGACGATCGAGACCACGAGGATCGCCGCAAAGACGAGGGTTCCTGCCGTAAGGGCGAGCGAGAAGAACGACTCCACCCCCGTGGCGGCGAGGAGGTTCACCGATACGAAAACCCCGGCGACGGCCGCCGCGAGCACCACGAGCCGGACCGCCTGCGGAACGATGCGGTTGTTCACCCGGAATTTCCTGCCGGGAAGCCGCGAGGCAAGCTCCTGTAGAGTCCCGACCGGACAGATGTGGGCGCAGAATGCCCGCCCGGTAAAGAAGGTCAGCAGCACGAGGAGGAGGATGGCTGCCATGCCCAGTCCCAGTACCTGGATGCCTGTGAGCGTCGCCACGAAGCCGTAGAAATACACCGGCATGAGCGGAGCTGCGAAGACGAAACCGAAGGCGGTCGTCGCCCCCAGCAGGAGAAGTGTCGTTTTCTTCGTCATCAGCCCCCGCGTCCAGACAACGGCGGCAAGCACGGTCCCCGCGAGCATGTACACGATCGCCCCCGTCGACCCGAGCATCACGTCGCCGGAGAGAAGGAGAGCGAGGCACCCGGAGACCGGGAGGGCGACAAGGGAGGTGAGGGCGACGGTGCCGACGTCCAGGTTCGCCGGAAGGCCCGTCCGGCCCGACCGGACTGCCCAGAGAAGGGCGATATTGATGATGACAAAGAGCACCGCCCAGAGAAGGGCGGGGCTTGCAAGGATGATATCGGCCGCCCCCGTACTGCCGGCGTCCGGGGAGGACGATGAGAGGCCGTCGAGGGTCGTGCCGGCCGCGGAGGTGCCGTCCCCTGCGGAGGCGGCGACCTCGCCTGCGGGGCTTCCGGCGTCCGTTGCCGTGAAATCACAGAGCCGGTTGCCGTCTGCATCGGTGTACATCAGGCACCTCCCCGGATACGGGCAGTTGCCGATACCTTTCGGGCAGACGGCCGCACAGGCGGGGGCGGCAAGCATCGCCGTCCCGGCCGCCCCTGCGGGGAGGATTCGTCGAAGGGAGGAGGTGTTCATTGCTGGTTCCGGAAGAGTGTATGATCTGAATATGTGGCCCGGATAATAAAAAAGTGTAGAATATACGTGGTTACATTGATGTCGTATCGATGCATGTCACGCCCTTCCGTCGATATCGCCCGTATGGTTGGGGGGCATCGGCGCCGGTGAGAAAAAAATGGGGGAACTGCCGGGAAATCAGACGTGGCGTCCCAAAAAGTAGACGCCGACGCAGATGACACAGATGGAGATGGCCATCCAGAGCATGTCGAGGGAGGTGGTGAAAGTCATCGAGAGGATGCGCTGGAAGAAACTGACGATGAGCACCATGATGATCACCTTGACGATCTTGTTCTTCAGGTCGTCCAGGTTTGTCACCTCGAGAATGTTCCCGAAATCGCCTGCCATGCGGGCGATGTCCAGTTCCGAGATGAAGAGTTCGTATATCCCGAAGGAGAAGATCAGCAGCACCAGCGCAATCAGATAGAAATCGATTGCGCCGATGATGGCGATGAGGATCTCCTCATGCCCGATATGCGATTCCGCTGCAAAGAGAAACTCGCTGAGCACGTTATAGATCTCAAGGGAGCCCGCGATAAAGAGGGCGACTGCACTGATTGCCCCGAAGATGACCCCGAGGATCACGATATAGCGGGTGCTCCAGAGTCCCATCTCAAAGATTCGTTCGACCATGTGCTGGTCCTCCGGCGGACCTGCCCTTCCGGTGGTATCTGTTGTTTTCATCCTGTTGCCTCTTGCTACGAGGAGGGGGGATGGGGAGTGGCGCCCCCCTGGGGCGGTGCGCCATCTCCCCTTCTCCTCTGTCGGATGTACTTGGTCAGTATTGTTCAAAAATCCTCTCAGGGGGGCGTGGTGCGCCTGCGGATAAAAATGGGATAATCTGCGTTTGATATCAATTTCAAGGCGATATTTCCTCTAAAATTCGGTTTGAGGTGAGTTGATCCACTTCCGGTTGATTTGGGAGTGATGCGAAGCTCTATTATCTCATACAACATGTATCTTTCTGAGTTTATCTCATGAACGACAGAAACAATTACCGTGGCGGTAGCCGTGGGAACAGTAGTGGTAGGGGACGATCCGGCGATGATTACCGCGGCGAAGGCAGCGGACAGCGGCGTTCCTACGGCGGTCCCCGTGGTGCCAGTGGCGGCCAGCGTGGCGGCTCCTACGGCGGCCCCCGTGGCGGCGGTGGACAGAGACGCTCGTTTGACGGTCCCCGCGAGATGCATAAGGCAACCTGTTCAGATTGCGGAAAGGAATGTGAAGTTCCGTTCAGGCCTGCTGAAGGAAGACCTGTGTACTGCAACGATTGCTTCCCGAAGCACAGAAAACCCAGATACTAATTCTCATTAGTACCCCAATTTTTCGTTTTTTTAATCTCCGTCCCGTGAGCCGCGGCCTCGCCGGTCGGGGCAGGGTTCGTGGATGTGCCCCTTCGTCGTCGCGGAGACCGGGGCGCCTGAGAAACAGGAGAAGTTCGGCCCGGTGCAAATGAGAGGTTCCGGTGCCACGTCCGGCCCTGACGGCGCTCTTGTGCCAGAGAATGAAGGGGCCTGCCCCTCTTGTCTGCAGCTCCCGTCCCCGGCCCTGAAGAAACCAATATCTCATTCCAGCTCAAAAGGTACCTCAGAAGAGAGCCGTTCGACCTCTCTGGTGTTTACCGGTGGAAGCGATGAAGTTTGGAACCCTCAACGATGCTGATATTCATGGAAAGACGGTGCTTCTCCGTGTCGATTTCAACTCGCCCATTGACCCGGCATCGAACCTGATTCTGGATGACAAACGGTTCCGCGAACATGTGCCGACGGTGCGGGCATGCGAGGACGCCCGGTGTGTCATCCTCACCCACCAGTCCCGGCCGGGAAAGAAGGACTTCACGACCCTCGAGGGCCATGCGGCAAAACTCGACCAGATGATCCCCCAGCCGGTCACCTATGTGGACGACATCTTCGGCCGGAGCGCCCGGGAGACGGTCGCCGCGATGGAACCCGGTGAGGTCGTCATGCTCGAAAACGTCCGCTTCAACGCGGAGGAGAACCTGAAGATGCCCGCTGCGGAGGCGAAGAACACCCATCTCGTCCGAAGGCTCGCCGCGATGGGCGACCTCTACGTCAACGACGCCTTCGGGACCGCCCACCGGTCCCAGCCGACGATCGTTGGCCTTCCCCTTGCCCTCCGCTCGGTGGCAGGACTCCTGATGGAGAAGGAGGTGTCCACCCTCGGCAGGGTCTTCTCCGGCGCCCCGGACCCGGTGACCTTCGTTCTCGGGGGGACGAAGGTGGACGACTCCCTCGATGTCGCCGCCAACGTCCTCGAAAAGGGGATTGCAGATACAGTCCTTGCGGTCGGCGTCGTCGCAAATGTCTTTTTTATGGCACAGGGCATCGATGTCGGCACGCCCGCCCGCGATCTCATCACCCAGCTGGGCTACACCGGCGAGGTGGCAAAGGCGAAGGAGATCCTCGCCCGCCACGGCGACCGCGTGGTGCTCCCGGAGACCGTTGCGGTCCGCGACGGTGATGCCCGCCGTGATGTGCCGGTGGAGGCCATCGGCAACCTCCCCGTCCTCGACCTCGGCCTCGAGTCCGTAGGCCCCATCACCGACCTGATCCGCTCGTCGGGGACGGTGGTCCTCAACGGCCCGGCGGGCGTCTTCGAAGACCCGCTCTTTGCCACCGGGACGAACGAAATTCTCCGCGCCTCCGCCGCGGCGGAGTTCTCGGTCGTCGGCGGCGGCCACACGGCGGCGGTCATCGAGTCGATGGGCATCGCATCCGGCTTCTCCCACATCTCCACCGGCGGCGGGGCCTGCATCGAGTTTCTGACGGGAAAGACGCTTCCTGCCGTTGCGGCCCTGGAAGAGTCCCGGACCATCTTCGGCTGAAATCCGGCGATTTTCCCTCCGGTCCCTGCAGCCCTCCGTCGCTTACAGGAAAAGGATGCGTGTGGCCGGCGGGCACCTGATCACACATATTCGTACATATTACCATTTTTTAGAGTTACTTGTCTATATCAGGCCCCAATGGCGTTATTTTCGATGAACACGGGTTGGAATCCGCCTTGGTATCCGTAAACCACGTACCCCGGGGTATCCGGGTCATCCGGCAAAAGAAAAGAGAATGTGATGGTGATGGTGGTCAGGGTCGGGTTATGCCGTGACGCCTGCACTGTCATAGATGATTGCAACATAGCGGGCATACCAGATGCCGATGAAGGGAACCGCGATGATGGCGAGGAGCCACCCGATGATGGGGATGATGGCGAGGATGACATAGACAATGACAGCGACAATCTCGAAGATGAGGATGGCGAGGAAGTAGTTCAGCCAGCCGATGGATTTGATTGTCTCGAGGATGGCGCTGAAGGCAAAGGCCTCGCCGAACTTCCCCGTCCGTGCATAGCGGATGATCCCGATGATCGCAACGAGCGAGAAGATGATGAAGACGAGTGCGGTCACCGCAGCGCCGATACCCAGTCCGACCAGGGCGCCCGCAAGCGCCGCTGCGTTGGAGGATACGTCAAACAGGGTTCCGCTGATGATCGCCCCTCCGATGAGGATCATCCCGACGATCATCGCCGGCAGGAACCAGATGAAGCCGATGATGAAGGCGATAAGACCGGTGACGAAGAGATCGACATAGTCTTCCAGTTCCGGTGCGGGAGTGATACCCTTCATCACGCGCAGGGTGTACCCCGTGAAGATGAAATTGATGATGGGAATGGCACTGATGATGATGAGCAGAATCCAGCGCACCCATTGTCCGAACAGTCCCTCCTTCGCGTACTCGAAGGAGCTTCCGAGTGTTTCTCCGATTGCAATGCCCATAAGAACACCTCTTAGGTATGTCCTCCTCTTTTTTTTATAATATAAAAATTTTCTTCAGGGAAACGTCAGGAAATACCGGGATTTCCCGGAATATTTCTTTCAAATTCGTCGGAAGTGGCGGAAAAAAAGATGGGGATGAAATTATTATTTACCAGTTATCCGCAGGTGCCCCGCTCTCGTAGATCAGCGTGATGTAGCGGGCCGACCAGACAGCGATGAAGGGCAGGGCGATGAGGTAGAGGATGAAGCCGATGAACGGGATGAACTGAAGGGCCATCATGATCACGGTCGTGATGATGCCGAAGACGAGCACGGCGATGAAGTAGTGCAGCCAGCCGACCTTCGAGATGACCGCAAGGATCGCCTTCAGGTTGAATGCCTCGCCGAACTTTCCTTCGCGGGCGAACCGGATGAGGGCAAAGTTCGATATGAGGCTGATGATCAGGGCGAGGATGAGGGTAACGAGTATGCCCACGATCATGCCGCCCATTCCTGCGGCGGATTCGGGGTTTGCAATGAGTGCGAAGATGGACGCACCCATGAGAACCATCGCCACGATGATCACGGGGATGGCGTAGATGAACCCAATCACGATCATCAGGATGCCGTCCACGAACATCTTCACCCAGTCATCGGGGTCCGGTGCCGGTACGGCGCCCCGGTAGATCCTGAGGAGATATCCGTACAGGAACGGGAATATGATCGTCGAGATGAGCAGGAGCGCCCATCGCTTCCATTCGCCGATAAGTCCTTCCTTTGCATATGTAAAGGAGGATCCAAGCATTTCACCAATATCCATAGAATTACCTGTAAGCATATGGATATTTATTGTGTGCTTATAAAATTAATCCAATACATCCCCCCGAAATGGCCGATTCATCCCCGTCGGGACAAAAATTCTCTTAAAAGCGCAGAATATCACCGCTCTTGGTAACATTTTTCTAATAGACAGGACATATTGCGGTTGTTTATCCTATGCGGCGTGGGAAGCGCTGCAAGGGGTCAGGAATGGCAGGTGAGGTTGTAGTGTTTCGAGTGCTGATGGTGGATGAAGAAGAGGACGTGCTCAAGGCAGGCAGACTCTTTCTGGAAAAGGACGGCGATATTCAGGTGGATACGGCCACGTCCGGGAAAGGGGCCCTTGAAAAGCTCGCGGTATCGGAATATGACGCCATCGTCTCGGATTATCACATGCCGGGGATGAACGGGGTCGAGTTTCTCCGGGAGGTCCGGGCACGGTACGACGACATTCCCTTCTTCATCCTCACGGGCAAGTCGGAAGAGGAGGTGGTCATCGAGGCCCTCAATGCAGGAGCCACAGGATACCAGCGCAAGGGCATCGCGGTCAGGGAGATCTTCACCGACATCACGAACCAGCTGAGAATTGCCGTTCAGAAACGGCAGATGGAACAAAAACTCGCCCAGAGCGAGATCCGGTTCTTCGATCTCGTCGAACACGCAAATGACCTGATCGAATCGGTCCGTCCGGACGGGACGATCATCCATGTGAACCGTGCCTGGCGGGAGACGCTCGGCTATACGGAAGAGGAGATCAACTCGATGACGATCTTCGACGTCGTCGCCCCCGAATCCCTCGACGAGTACATGCACCTCTTCGCAGGACTGATGAACTGTGCCGAGCACTCGCGGTTCCGTACCACCTATCTCACACGCGACGGGAGAAGGGTCTACCTGGAGGGGAGCGTCAACTGCCGGTGCGACAACGGCAACCCCCTCTCGACCCGGGGCATCTTCCGGGATGTCTCCGAACTCAGGCGGGGGCAGGGGGAGCTCAGGCTTCTCCACGCCCTCATCGAAAGCCTCCCCTGCGCCATCTTTGTCCTCACGCCGCAAGGAGAGATCCTCTCCACCAGCGGCAGTACGACGGCGATCTTCGGGGAGGCCGGGACGGCGGCGGTCGGTATGGCCTTCGGCGACTTCATCGGCGACCATGACGCCGTACGGGCCATCATCGGCGATGCGATGCAGACCGGCACCGGCTATGGTCATGCCGTCACCGGCAGGGACGGCGCCGTCCACCTGCGCATCCGGGCGGTGCGGGTCTCCGGAGAGGGGGAGGAGCCGGAGCGTCTGGTGGTCAGCTGTCTCGACGACCGCTGGATGCACATGGTACGCGAATCGTTCCGGCTCCTCGCGGAAGGGGTGGGCGTCCCGGTCGCCGTTCTCGGTGAAAAGGGGGAGATCGTCTTTGCCAACCATCCGATGGCCGCCCTTGCCGGCATCCCCGACCCCGGACGCCTCCGCGGCATCTCATTTGCCACCCTCTTCTTCGGGGGCACGCTCCCGGAACCCTCCCTCGCGGAGAGCGAACCCGCCCCCTGGGCCGCCTGCGCAGGAAAGGTCAGCGCCCGTGTCCGGGTGCTTCCGATTGTCTATGAAGGCGAAGACGGTCGTCTCCTGATATTCAGCGACGCACGGCGTGAAGAGGCGGCATCAAAATAAGGGGTATGTCCCGGTTTCCTGCCGGTCAGTCAAAATCGGACGTGGGGGAGGTGGCAGGGCCCGTCTTTTCTGCCGGAGGTTCCGGTTCGGCGAGGGTGGCGAAGGCCTCCGCCGCCTCTTCATATCTGCCCAGGCAGGCAAGCGACGCCCCCATTCTCGTTGCGGCCGCGGTGAAGGCCGGATTCCGGGCGATCACCTTTTTGAATGCCTCCACGGCCATTTCGTGCCTGCCGATGTCGGCGAGGGCGATGCCCTTTCCGTAGAGGGCGGTGATATTTTCGGGGTCTGTTTCGAGGACCGTCTCGAAGGCCTTGCCCGCCTCCTGGTAGCGTCCCACTGCATCGAGAAGGAGGCCATAGGCACACCAGAACGCCGGGTTCTTCCGGTCGAGCTCGATGGAGCTTCGGTAATCCTCTGCCGCGTCATCGAAGAGGCCGAGCCGCTCGTTGATGCGGGCCGACAGGAAGGGGGGAACCGGGGACCGTGGCGAGAGCCCGCGGATCTCCCGGACGACCCGGAGGGCGTCTTTGTACTGCCCGGAGGCAAGAAGCGCCTCGGCCATCAGGTACCGGGCCTCGGCGTTTTCCGGTTCTGCCGCAACGACCGCGGCATATGCCTCTGCGGCCTCCGCATAATTCGCCGACTTGAGGAGGGCTCCTGCCAGCCGTGAGCGGGCAAGGGTGTCGCCCTCGTCAAAGGAGATCAGCTTGCGGCACGCGGCGATGGCTTCCTGGTAGCGCCCGAGGCGCTCCAGTGCGGCTGCGCGGAACTCCCAGGCCGCCCGGCTTGCAGGGTCCTCTTCGGTCACCGCGGCCGCAACATCGGCGACCTCCCCGTACCGGCCCTCGTGCATGAAGGCCCCTGCGAGGCGCAGCCATGTGTCCGTGTCCTTCGGGTTTGCCTCCAGCGCCTCGCGGTACCGGGCAATCGCTTCTTCGTAGTTGCCGTTCTGTTCCTCAGCATGCCCGAGAAGGATGCGGGCGGAGGTGTCGTCCGGGACGAGGGCGAGGTACCCGGTGAGCCCTTTTGCCGCCTCATCCGGCCTGCCGCTTTCAAGGAGGGCATTTGCCCGCTCCCGAAGTGAGGGGGCGTGGTCGGGGTTGCGGGCGAGCGCCTCGTCGAAGGCGGCGATCGCCTCGGGGTACATCCGCATCTTTGCGAGAATCCATCCGTGCTCGAACCGGATCACCGGGTCGTCCGGGCGAAGGGCTTCGGCCTTCTCCATGCACCGGTGGGCATGGGCGGGATCGCCCTTTCTCAGATAGGCGTTCCCGAGCGCAATCCATGCATCCGGGTCCTCCTTGTTGCGCTCGAGCGAGCGCTGGTAGAAGTAGATCGCCTCATCGAACTTCCCCAGGCACTTGAGCGATTCCCCGAACCGGAGGGTGGCCCCGGCTCGTCCCGGTTCCTCCTCGACGACACGGGTATAGTACTCGGCCGCGGCCTCGAGTTCGCCGGCCTTCTCGAGAAGTCCCGCCTTCTGGGAGAAGAGGCTGATGTCCCGCGGAGCAATCGCGAGCGCCTGATCAATCATCGCAAGGGCGTCGGGATACATGCCGAGATGTTCGAAGGCCGTCGCCATCGACCGGAGCACGGTCAGGTCGCGGGCGTGCTTGCCCCCGACCGCCTCGTAGGCCGCAAGGGCCTCGTGGTACTGGCCGAGTTCGAGGAGGGATGCCGCCTTGAGGACCTGGGTGCCGGCATCGGCGGGGTGGACGGCGAGGACTTCATCGAAGAGGGCAAGCGCCTCTTCGTGGCGCCCGCTGTTCTGGTACATCTCCCCGAGCCTGCGCACCGTGCCGATATCTCCGTGTCCCGCCCCGACCACCTTGTGGTAGACCTCCTCTGCCTTTGCGGGATTCCCCGTCTTCATCCAGGCGTCGCCGAGCATCGTCAGGGCCGGCCAGTCCGTGGGGTAGGCCGTCGTCACCTTCGTAAGCGCCTCGGCGGCCCGCTCGTAGTCGCCCATATTCATGAGCGCCTCTGCCTTGTTGCGCCATGCGTCGACATTGTTGCGGTCGGCGTCGAGAAGCCGCGTATAGACGGTGAGCGCCTCGCGGTACTTCCTCAGGTGCATATATGCATCCGCCTGCCGTTCAAGGAGGGCATTTTCCCGGACGTCGATGTCCATCGTCCGGGCCACCGCCTGCCGCTTCGATGTCTCCTGGCCGAAGAGGTTGAGGTCCGCCTCGGTGTTGATCCAGGACATTGCACTGTCACCTCCGCCGCCGGTCATCACCTTCTCGAAGCTGTAGAGGGCGTCTTCGTAGCGGCCGGTGTTGATCATGGCGATGCCGCGATGGTACCAGGCAAGGCTGTTCTCCTGGTCGATCTTGAGCATCGCATCGAAAGACTCCCCGGCGCGGGCGAATTCGCCCGTCGCCTCGAACGCCGCCCCCATGATGTACCATGCATTCACGTCCTCCGGGTTCTTCTTCGTCACGATCTCAAGAGCCCGGGTGCACTCGCGGTAATCGCCCCGGAAGAAGAGGCACGCGGCCCGGGAGAAACCCAGCGGTCGGGTTGTCCGGGTCGGCGAGCTGCACCTTCCGGTAGGCCTCCGCGGCATCGCTGTGACGGCCGAGCATGTCATAGAGGAGGGCAAGGCGCATCGTGGTGCCCCGGTCCTCCGGTTCGGCGGCAATCGCCCGGCGGTAGAGATCGGCGGCCGCCTCGTTGTCCCCCTTCTTCTGGGCGGCCTCAGCCGCCGAGGCGAGGAGATGGGCGTCATCGGGCCTGAACTTCAGGACGGCGGCAAAATGGGACGACGCGTCGGCGAAGTTCCCGGCGATGAGGGCCAGCCGTCCCGCCTCCTCGCGAAATGCCATGTCGTCCGGCTGGAGGGCCGCCACGTCCTCCATCAGCGATGCCGCCCGGGCGTAGCTTCCCAGGTGTTCGAGGCAGCGCACCTTCTGGAGGGAGGTATGCAGGTCCGCCTTCTTCGCTGCGAGCACGCGGTCGTGGCACTCGATCGCCCCTTCGTAGTTCCCCTCGCGCATCAGTGCCGCACCGAGCGCCTCCCATGAGGGGATGTCGTCCGGTACCATGGCCACGCATCTCCTAAAGGACGCCTCCGCTCCCCGCATGTCCCCCAGATTGAAGAGTGCCTGGCCGCGCAGATAGTGGATGCCCGGGTTGTTGTCGTTGAGTTCAAGGGCCTTGTCGAAGTGCCTGCGCGCCTCCTCGTACTTCCCCTGTCCGAAGCTTGCCTTCCCCTTCTCGATCCAGGGGTCCGGGCCGCTTCCCTGCCCGAAGATATTATCAAAAATCGCCATAGGCCAACATCACTCCCGCGGAGGTCGTGAGGAAATGTGGTTCTTCTATGGCATTAATTTCTCTTATGTTCAGGAGCATACCGCCGGCATCGGCGTTGACACTCCGTTGCGCCGGGATGTCCGGCCATCCTGTCAAGGGTAAAGACGGGTTTTACCGGCATAATTGAATGATGGGAAAACGGTGACAAGAGGTGGGGTGTGCCGGAAGGGGGATTATATGCGGAGCACAGGGATGTTGGGGGTACCCGTATGCATCCGGTCCTGTTAGGCGGCAGACGACGATGCCCGTACCGGATAATATGTCCGGTACCCTTCCGGCGTGCCCGGGAATGAGAATGGGAATATCTCCTCAATGTAACATTTGGGGGGTGTTTGTTGAAGAGGTGAACAACATGATTCGATAGAGGCTTTGGCCACCTGTTTGGGGATCAGGCGGCAGCGTCAGGAATTACCGAGGTTGTCCTAGTGTTTGGATGGATCTTCTTCACTCATTTCCGGGGAGTATCAGTACATAATGTACCGGCATGACTCTGCCATATTTTTATAGGATGTTTCAGTTATTTATGGTTTCCTTAATCTGATATGCAATAACGATAGGCAAAATGGGCGGCTGGTTCGCCCATTCGCACAGGGGGATGCATTAATGTGCGGGAACGGCCACATTCTACCCCCGGTATGGTCGGTGGTGATTGGGGCTGATTTTTGCCGACAGACCGGCAGGGAGCGGATTATGACAGACGGAACAACAAACCCCGGCGAACCGGAGATGGGGGCGATGAACCTGGAAACGATCCTCATCATGACCGGTGAGATGGACCACCTTGCCGCCCTGCTTCGGCACCGGGCGCAGGATATGGAAGGGGTACGGGCCGCGGATATGGTACAGGATGTGATCCATCCTCTCCTCGACGAGCTCGAGGAAGAGGTTCGAAAAAAGGCACCGGAGAATCCCGGAAGGGAGGATCTCAGGGCGATCATCGCCGCATGGATCGACAGGAAGATGGATGATCCTGCGGGAAGCTGAGGCGTATTTTTCGTGATCTCCGTCTGAAACAGCACGGATATCTGATCTATCCCCGATTTGTGTGTTGATCAATAAAATTAAACCATATTAACTTTTATATTGGAAATTTTACGATTATTAGTAGTTTTGTGGCACTATAGATAGCCTTATCTGGTGCCACACAATAAGGGGCATCACCGCTATGTGAGGTGGTATGTATGGAAAAACTCTACAAGAAGATGATTGACGAGGCGATGGGCGCCCAGCGAGCCGACGTCAACATCCTGAAAGCAAAGCGCGGCGGGCCGTTCAAGGTGGCCGACGGGCAGGGATACGTCGATGCCGTCAATAAAATGAAGGCGGAAGGCGACCAGTCCAAGGCGGTTATCGACCTGCATGTACAGTCGGTGAATGCCCACTTCGACACCCTGAAGGGGCTGACGGACTTCGTCAAGCCGGAGGATGACCCGTTCGTCGAACATTACCAGACGCCGGTCGTCCTGGAGATCCTCTGTGACGAGGACGAAGCCTTCAAGAAGAGCCTCGATACCTTCATTGCACAGATTAAGAAGTCCGAAGCCCTCATCGGTCTTGAATCCGCCCGCAGGTATGCGGGATTCTACGGCCCGACCTGTGTGGTGGACTTCGCCCTTATTCCGGGGTCGACCTCCAACGTGGTCAACCAGATTCTCCAGAAGACGGACATCCCCGCCGACCACAAGAAGGCGATTCTTGCGGCAAAATCATGGGGGATGAACACCTCCTACGGTGTGGGGGAGGTCTTTGCCCATGCCGTCGAAGCAGGCGATACCCTCGCCGCTGCCGTAGACAAGGAGATTGCTCAGCTTCAGGCGATCTACGAGACACCGGTCGAGGCTCAGGCAAAGCTCATGGATGGCGCCGGTGTCGACTCCTTCGATGTCCGCAAGTACATGGCGACCTACCGGGACCGGATGCTCCCCTATGTCAAGGCGGCAGTCGATGACGATGTTCACTATGCAAACATCGTCACTGTTCCCGCCTACTGTGTGGGAGATATCGCCCACCACATCGCCCAGTCCACGTACAACATGTGCAAGGACGATATGGTAATGGCAATCATCGAGAGCGTTACCGAAGTGATGGAGACATCGCTGCGTGCGGCCCTCCCGAAGTTCACCAACCCCGGGCAGGTGCTCTCGCTTGCAACCGGTTCCGGGGCGGCAGCGGCCGAGTATCTCCTCGAGATGGACGGCTTCAACGGCCTGACGGTCGTCGAGCTCCTCACCCGCCGCTTCCACAACTATGTGCAGCTCTATCCGACCCGTGGTGCGGCAGCCGAACTGCACAACTGTGACTTCATGGACATGGTCTACCGCGGATGGAACATCATGGACCGTGCCCGCAGGGTGAAGAATGGCAGCGGAGGAGACATGAGGCCCAACGTCAGCGGTCTCCCCATCGACCTTTCGCCCCTGACGAAGAACGAGGTCATCATGAACCCGCAGCGTTATGTCTATCCGGCCTGTGCCATCACCGTCCGGTTCGCAGCGCTCATGAGCCTTGCCGATTACCCGTGCCTGCTCACGTCGGAGCCGGTGACGGCGACGATGATGACGAACGTCATCGCCCTCGACAAGGCGAAGGCGGCGGCACCGGTGCGTGCCTGCAAGAGCTGTGCCTCGGCATCATGTGTTGACTTCCGGCACGAATACTGCCAGTACCGTGAGGCGGTCTGAGGGGCTCCCCCTCACACCGCCACGCCGTCCCCGGGCCACTCCCGGAAACGGAGGTAGTGAGAATGAAATGCTATGTATGTGCCAAGGGAGGAAAGGACACCGAGGCGGTCGCCATCTGCATCGTCTGCGGCATGGGGCTGTGCATGGACCATGCGATCCGTGAGGAGATGCCTATGTGGGAAGGTGGCTATCCCTTCCCGATGAAAAAGGAGAAGAAGACGCTGCCAAGGATTCTCTGCGGCGACTGCCATGCGGCCCTGCACGAGAAAGGAGGGACATAGGACATGGCATCGCTGATGCGCCGTTCGGTTGCCGAACTGGTGGGCACCATGATCCTGGTCTTCTTCGGCTGTGGGTCGGCGGTGATGACGCTCATCATTGCAGACACCAATTCCGGGCTCTTCGGCGGGGGGTCGATCGGCACACTCGGCGGTCTCGCTGACTGGCTGGCCATTGGTCTCGGGTTCGGCCTCGCCATTGCCGCAGCCATCTATGCGATGGGCCGGATCTCCGGTGCCCACATCAATCCGGCCGTGACGATCGCCCTCTGGGCGACGCGGCGGTTCGGGACAAAAGACACCGTCGCGTATATCATTGCGCAGCTCATCGGGGCGGCAATCGCAAGTATCCTCTTCGCACTGATCATCGGCCCACCCGCCTACGAGATCGGCGGGCTGGGGGCGACGGCACCGGCGGCGGGGATTACCTATGCAATGGCGATCCTCGCAGAGATCGTCGGCACGTTCCTCCTGATGCTCGTCATCATGGGTGTGGCCGTCGACGAGAAGGCGCCGCCCGGGTTTGCGGGGCTCATCATCGGGCTGACCGTCGCCGGCATCATCACCGTCGTGGGAGGCATTACGGGGTCGTCCCTCAATCCCGCCCGCAGTTTCGGGCCTGCCCTCGGAGATACCCTCTTCGGCGGTCCGGATGTCTGGTCGGTGTTTCCCATCTACATCATCGGACCGATAGTGGGTGCCCTCATCGCGGTCTTCTTCTACGACTGGCTCGTGGCAGAGGACTAAACAATCAAAATTTTTCTTCTTTTTCCCGGAGTTCGGCGATATAGCGGATGAGCCACGGCACTCCCTCGGAGGAGGGGTGCACCTCCAGAAAGGATTCCAGTGCATCCGCGTTTACCCCCTCGCTGATGCACCAGGCAAGGTATCCCGCCGCGGTCGATGACGTCGGCGACGCCTCGTAGAATCCGGTCAGGTGCCCTGTCGTCCGGTCGGCCTCGAGGACGGCGCGGCCGGTCCGGCGCGAAGGTACCGACCAGAAGGACCCCGGACCTGCGGGTGAGGGGATGGCGAGCGGGTCCTGCTCCCGGCCCGGCAGGAAGGCGAAGGAATGCTCGTTTCGAAGCTTGATTGCCTGGGGTACGGCGGCGGGGATGGGTGGGGGCGTCCGGCCGAGGATGGCATCCGCAGCGGCCCGTCCCTCCCGGCGGGCGACCGGCGTCAGGTAGGGCGGACCGGTCACGTCGCCCGCCGCATAGACCCCCTCCACCGATGTCTCGTAGCGATCGTTCACGAGGATCTCCCCCGCAGGGCCGAGGGCGATGCCATTGATATCCTCCGTCCGGGGCACGAGGCCCGCGGCGATGAGCACCGCATCGCAGGGGATGGTCGCCTCCCCCCCGGTCTCCGTACGGATGCGGACGCCCGTCGCCGTCTCAACGCCCTCGATGGCACAGGGGTCCGAGTGCTCCAGAATGGTCACCGCATCGAGATCGCGGCGTACCTCTGCCCTGAGATGCGGATACAACGAGCGGAGAAGCTCACTTCTGACCACCATGGTGACAGCGGTCCCGTAGGCGGCAAACGCATAGGCATACTCGCAGGCAACCACGCCGCCGCCGATGATCACCATCCGTTCGGGAAGGCGGCGAAGGTGATGCAGGGTATGGGCGCTGTAGACGCCGGGAAGGCCGGTTCCGGGAATGTCGGGGACGGACGGCCGTGACCCCGTTGCAATCAGGATGGCTTCGGAGGGCGTCTGCCGTTTGCCATCGAGGAAGACCTCCTTTCCCCTGACGGTGGCATGGGCCCGGATGACCTCCACGCCCGCCTCGATGGTCTCCTTATGGATGACGGCGGCGATGGTCTCCTGGATACCTGCCATCTCCGTCTTCAGGGCATCGTAGGAGAGAAGAGGGGTGTCATCGAGGATGCCGAGTCCTGCGAGCGTGCGGGCGGCGTCGACGGCCTTTGCCGCATCATTATGGGCATTGATGACCATGCACCCGTGGTGGAGGCACTGCCCGCCGAGGCCCTCCGGGCGCCCGTCGATGAGACGGACCTCCCGGCCGAACCCGGCAAGACGCAGGGCGGCAAGCCGTCCCGCGGGCCCTCCTCCGATGACCGTGATCATGACGTCTCCTCCTAGAGGACTTCCACCCCGTCGTCCATCGGCACCTCGAGGATGTCGCCGGTGTAGGCGTTCACCTCGACGATCCGGTTGCCGCGGATCTGCCAGACCGGGACATAGACGAGGGAGAGGTCGACGGTGATGTCGGAGCGCTCGGGGCGGAATTCACGGTCTTCGTAACAGATGGTGTCCCCCTGCGGCTGGCTGACCCGGACGGTCTTCGAGAGTTCCTTGATGAGCTCGGCAATCAGCTGCTCGGCCGCCTCTGTCTTCGAAAATTTCGGCGTCAGTATCTGGGCGGAGGCGGGAACGGGAGTATTATCGATGATATCGGCGGTAAAGTCCCCGGGAAGTCCGTTAATTGCACTGATGGTGCCCACCTTCTTCTTATCAAAGGAGATGACATGACTCTTGTAGACGATCTCGCCCGTGCTCTCCAGTTCGAAGACCCAGTAGGGTATAAACCGGCACTCTGCAGCCCCCCTGATGCCTGCAATCTTCACTGCCTTCTCCTGGCTGATGGTGACGGGCAGATGCGGGATGTCGACGGTCTCCTCTTCCTCGGCGACGGTGTTGATCACCCTTCGGGTCACCGGCGCATCGAAGGTCAGGACCGGTCGTTCCCCCTGAACGTAGCTGAGCGTGGCCTTTGCCGCCTGCCGGGCGAGATCCTCCTCATTCCAGACGGTGCAGTTGCCCGTATCCACGCCTGCGGCACCCGTCACCAGCAGTTTCCTGCATTCCTCAGGGCCGCTGTCGCTGCTGATCCGATATTTCAGCCATGCAAATTCCTCAATCCGGTTCCTCTCGTCGGAACAGAGGATGACGACACATTCCCTGTCGTTGAACGCCGACAGGTCATGACGGCCGTCCCCTTCATCGACGTCATACCCTGCTGCATTCAGTATCCACTGCACGATTTCCTGCGCTCTTCCGGGGATCATTAAGAGTAATGTGGCTCTTTCCTGTAAAACATATTTGGTTGGATTCCCCGCCGGGAAGGGGGGATCAGGCGAAGATATTGGAGATGATGTGATTCCAGTAATTCAGGAACAGCTGGAGAAATGCGGGGGATTCGGAGTAGAGGGCACTTGGTGTTGTATCGGCGCCGTTCATGCGCAGGAGGACACGTTCACGGTCCGTAATGAAGACGCCGGCCATATGATCGCCCTGCAGGAGGCCGCTTTCAATGAGATGTTCGATATTCCGTACGCGGACATGGCCGGAAAGTTCCCCCGGGGCAAAGGTGCCGTTGGTGGCAATATCGATATCGACGGCCGAAGGGATATCCCGGATAAATTCCATGATCCGCGGGGTGAACAGTTCACGGTCCCCATAGATGATCACCGAGGAGGTGGCATTGCCGAACATGTCGCTTATCCTGCTTTCGATGGTCTCGCTTCCGGAGAGCGTCCATATCATCTCCTGTTTCTTCTCCTCCCGGTCCCCGCGCGACTCAAATATCGCCACAAGACCTGCCCGTGCGGCCTCGGCGTCGCGTTCGATCTGCCGGAGGAGGTGTTCCACCCCCTCTTCGGGCGGCGTTGCGGTGAAGCGCTTGGGTGTTGAGTGCGAGACGCTCACGAGCCCTTTTCGCATCAGTTTGTCCAGGACAGGGTACACCGATGCCCGCGGGACGCCCGATATTTCATGAATTTCCGTTGCTGAGGCACTCTCCACCCTGAGGAGGGCAATATAGACGAGGGCCTCGTATTTGGTCAGTCCCAGTGACTTCAGGTGCTCCTTTACCGGACCGATATCTTTGGTACTCTTCGCCATTGGCATAGGAATATATACCGAGAAGCCTATTAAATGTTGTCACAACAAAGACGACAGGTAATATTATGAATGCAAAACGCCTTGGAATCGTTTCAATTGTGCTAATACTTATGATATGCGCCCCGGCTATGGCGGCGGAGAAGATCTCCACCGGCCCTCCCGAGATGCGTGTCAGCGTCGCCGGGAGCGATGAGTATTATCCTGATGATTATACCACCATCACCATACAAATAGAGAATACCGCCACCCTTGACTTCCAGTCACAGGACCCCTCCGCGCCCGCGAAGGAGGACCGGCCCAACACCGCAAAGAACGTCCTTGTCTCGCTGGGGAGTGACGGCGCACCGGTGGAGATAAAGACCAGCGGCCAGCTGGTCGGTGATATCACCGCAGGGAAGTCCGCCGCCGCGACCTTTGAGATTCGCACCGCACAGGACGCCGCTGCCGGGACCTTCACCCTTCCAGTGACCCTCGAGTACACCTACCTCTACTACGCAGAGGATCTGGGGGACAGTGCCGTCCGGTATTACTACAAGGACAAGACCGAGACCCTCCCCCTCGAGATTGTCATCCGCCCCGATGTCCGCATCGAAGTGATCTCCCTTGAGGTGCAGGACCTGAATGTGGGCACGGAAGGCTACATCGTTGCAACCGTGAAGAATGTCGGGCACGAGACCGGCGAAGAAGCCACGCTGATGATACAGCGTGTCTCCGGAAGCCCGATCATCCCGACCGACGCCAGCTACTTCATCGGCGAGTTCGCGCCCGGTGAGACGGTGACCGCCACCTTCAAGGCCTCGGCATCGATCGACGCGGAACAGTCCACCTACCCCCTCAGCATCCTCCTCAGTTACGAGAACCAGGACGGGGACAAACTGACCACTTCTCCCATCACGAACGGCATCACCACCGGTGCGAAGATCGAGTTCGAGATCGAGTCGCCCGCCACCCAGCTGCGTCCCGGTGAGACGGGCATCGTCACCGTCACCTACAAAAATATCGGCGGTGCCACCGCCTATGACGCAGTCTCCCGCATCAGCGCGGTCGACCCCTTCACGAGCAACGATGACACCGCCTACCTTGGCGATATCGCCCCCGGCGAGAGCGCCGTTGCAAAGTATGAAGTGATCGTCGACAAGGATGCAACGATCAAGACCTACGGTCTCGACTCCGAAGTCCGCTACAAGGATGCGCTCTCCAACAGCCTGATATCCGACCCGGTGAAGGTGCAGATCGAGATTACCGAGGTCTCCGGCCTGATGTCGGCCCTTTCCAACCCGATCGTCATCATCCTGGTGCTCTTCGTCGTCCTTGGAGCAGGATATTATCTATATACGCAGCGCAAAAAGAATGAGTAATGGAGATATTCCCCGATATCCCCCTGCCTGAACCGCAGCTGAGAACCGTGGATGCGATGCGGGCAGTCCTTGCCGACAGGGACTGCCGGGCTTCCGGTCCACTCTATTTTATGTACCGGAGCCTTGCCCGGACGGATGCGGATCGAAAGTGGCTGGAGGAGAACCGTATCCGGTATGATCTGACCGTTATTCCCCCGGCGACGCTCTGCAGTGAGTTTGTCAAGACGAAGGGGCATTATCACCCCGCAAATCCCGCCGGGACCGGATATACCGAACTCTACCAGGTCATCGCAGGTCAGGCGCACTATCTGCTCCAGACGGAGGACGGCTCGGATGCGATGGTCGTGAGAGCAGCCGCCGGGGATGTGGTCCTCATCCCGCCGGGATACGGGCATGTAACCATCAACCCCACGGACGAGGAGCTTCGGATGGTAAACCTCGTCTCCGACGCATTCGACAGCGTCTACGGACCCTTCGAGGGGTTGCGGGGTGCGGCGTTCTACGAGATGTGTTCGGGGTGGGAGAAGAACCCGCTCTATCCCTCTCATCCGGACCTCCGATTTGAAGATGCCTGTGAATACCCCCGCTACGGCATTGCTCACGGGCGGCCCATCTATGATCTCGTCGGGTCGGAGGATATCGCGGGCATCCTCAACCGTCCCGAGGAATACCCGGATCTCTTCTAGCCTTCATTGAGGAGGCTCGGTGCCGGCATCCGTTTGTGCATGGTGGCCCGCACCTTGCCGAGGATCATCTCCTCGGTCGCATTTTGTGCCTGCCACCTGTTCGCCTCGAGAGCCGTGAGCGCGGCGTCGATCTGGGCGTAGGAAAAACCGATGTCGCTCTCGTCCGACTGTCCGGGCCAGAGGCCTGCCGAGGGAGGTTTTTCGATGATGGAGGCGGGGACACCCACCTCCCGTGCACATTCGTAGACCCGGCTCTTGAACATGTGAATGATCGGCTGGATATCGGCGGCGTTGTCACCGTATTTTGTACAGTAGCCGAGCAGGTACTCGGATTTGTTGGAGGTTCCACAGACGAGCCCGCCCAGGCGGTTGGCGTGGTAATAGAGAATGGACATCCGGATGCGTGCCATGAGGTTGCCCTTCAGGTACGGCGTCTCCTCAAAATCCTCCATCTTTGCGGCGGCATCGAGGAAAGGGGCGATGGGAATGACCCTGAAGGGGATGGCGAAGAGTTCGCAGAGTCTGCGGGCATCCTCGATATCGTCCTCATGGGTGACCGGAGAGGGGAGGGAGATCCCGAGGATATTTCCTCCGCCCACGGCCCGTGCGCAGAGTGCCGCTGCAAGGGCCGAGTCGACACCGCCGGAGACCCCGATGACGATCCCCTTTGCACCGGAGGACCAGAGGGTGTGGCGGATCAGCTGTTCGATACGTTCGCATTCGCATCCGATTTGACAGGTACTGGGTGTCATATATTTTCTCCTGAGGTGATTCTGATGAGTTTTCGAAGGGCCCCCTTCGTCCCGACCACGATCACTTCATCGCCCTCCTCCATCATGTAGTCCGGGCCCGGATGGACGATGGATGACCTGCGTGTCCTGACGGCAAGCACGAGAACCCCCGTATCGTGCTGCAGGGATTCCACGGATACGCCTCCCTTCTTTTGAATGTATGCCGCGGCAATCTTTCTGCCGTCGGGAAGGGCGATGAGGATGTGGATGTGATCCGCAAGCACGATATTTGCCGCCATCATTCCCCCGAGGGTGGGGGTGTCGGCTACATAGTCCGCTCCTGCCTTATAGAGCTTGTCGACCGATTCGGGTACATGCGTCGCCGCGAGGATGCGAACCCTTGGGTTCAGGCTGCGGGCCATGAGGGTCGTGAAGATATTCACATCATCGTCATTCGTGCAGATAATACAGACCGATGCCTCCCGGATACCCGCCCGTACCAGGATATCCTCGGACTCCGCATTTTCGTGGATGCCGGGGACGGTGTCCACGTACGGGTCGATGGCGATGGCCTTGATGCCTTCGTTTCTGAGTTCTCCGAAGGCGATCCCCCCGATGCTGCCGTATCCGGCGATGACCGCGAAATAGCCCGCCTCAATCCCACGCCGTAGTTCGCTCTCCCGGAACCCGAGGATTGCCTTCTCCGGCCCGAGGACAAAGAGCATCGTTGATTTGTCTATCACATCATCATCACGGGGGGAGATGACGAACTCCGACCCCCTCCAGTAGGAGAGGATCTGGAAATCGAACCGGTTGTTTTTGTTCAGGTCGCCGATGGTGCTCCCGACACAGGTGTATCCCTCGAGGATCGGGAGCATAAAGATCTTTTTTCGGTCCGTGGAGGCGCACTCGGCCTGGGAGTGGATGTTGCAGTAGGGGTTTTCATCGTAGAGCGTCTCGAAGTAGGGGCCGGGGATGGCGTGGCGGGCGATGTTCTTTCCGGTGACATGCTTGGGGGAGAGCACATATTCCGCTCCGGCAAAGCGGAGGAACCGCTCGTAATCAGGATAGTCCGCGATGGAGATGATCTTCGCCTTCGTCCGGTCCCGTATGCCGAGGATGACCTTTGCCGACGTATGCTCGTCCTCGCAGAGGATGACTGCTTCGGCCCTTTCGATATGGGCGTTCGTCCATGTATCGTCATCATTGTAATCCCCCCAGATGATGTAGGGGGCGGTCCTGCGCATCGAAAGGGCTTCACGCGCCTCGTCGATGTTGTCCTCGACGAGGACGATGTCGATTGAGGAGACCCGCAGCATATCGATGAGGGAGCGTGCGGTCCCGGAGAATCCCACGATGACCACATGATCCCGGACCTTCCGGTTGAGTGTCTTCGGGGGGGTGCGCTGGAAAAGCTTCTCCAGGTACGGGGCAAAGAGGGCCGGCAGGATGAGGAGCACCGTCAGCACGCCGGTGAACATGATGAGGATCATCAGGATGACGGTCAGCTCACTCTCGACCGGGAAGGGGATGCCGTACCCGACGGTGGTGATCGTCATCACGACGAAATAGAGGGCATCCAACATGGTAAACGGGGTCTGCTCCACATAGCGGACGATGACATAGGTGGCAAGGGAGTAGAGGACGATCTGGGCAAAGAGGAGGAGGATATACAGGCGCAGGCGCCGGTCGGGTGCGGCACCGATGATCCGTCGGTGCAGCCGCCTCATCCCCGGTTCACCTCTCTCAGGATGGCGCAGCTCCGGCACGGGCCGAAGGTCGGCTCCCCGCATTCGCTGCAGATGGTGGTGGTCATCGTGGTCCCCTCCCCGCATCCGGCAAGATCATCACGCAGGCCCAAAAGAGCGTATTTCGTGGAGGGGTGCAGCCAGGAGTAGTCATCCAGCAGGCGCCGGACGTCTCCCCGGAGGGCATTGTGGGAGTACGGGCACCCCCGGTCAGGGAGAAGGCCTACCGTAAGGTGGGAGTAGAGGGCCACCTCGCGTTCCGGGACCGCCTCGAAGGGGCGTATTCTCGGCACCATCCCTTCCGCCGGTTTCGGCGACATCGTCACCCGGTCCGTATCGCCACGCAGGACATTCATCAGGACCGACTGGGCCTCGTCGTCGAGGGTAAACCCGAAGGCCACCTTCGTGCACCCCGCTTCCCTGGCCACCCGGTTCAGGAGCCGACGGCGAAGTACCCCGCACCATGAGCAGGACTGCCGGTCCCCCCGCCGGGAGACGATCTCATCGATGGTCGTCGCATACTCGCCTGCAAACGAGGCGGTCGTCCAGGGGATATCATACCGCCGGGCGATCTCCTTCGGCTGGGAGACGTCGCGGTATCCCCCGATACCTTCGTCGATGGTGATCGCAAGAAATTCGATGTCCCGCCGGTCGCCGAAGGTGGTGGCAAAGAAGTGCATCAGGGCAGCCGAATCCTTCCCTCCCGAGAGGGCGATCCCGATTGTATCCCCGGACCGTATCCAGCCGTGCTGTCGAATGGTTCGTTTGGTCCGTGCTTCCACACTTGCAAGAAAATGACGTTCACAGAGGTGGAGGCCGGAATATCGCTGAAAAATGACCGCTTCATGTCGGCACTTGGAACACTGCATGGCTGGTATCAATCAAAGATATATCATCTTCCGTGATAAACCCATACGTACACAATGCCTCTTGATGCCGACGATATCCGGGAACTCCACCGGTTTGAGATAAAGACCCTGCTCGCTCTCGAACGCCTGATGAAGCGGTACCGCTGGGTGCCGGAGGACGTGCTGAGACATCGGACCGGGCTTTCCGCATCGGAGCTGGAGTACCGGCTGGGGCATCTGATGGCGATGGACATGGTCAAGTCGAGCTCGGTCCCGTACAAGGGATACCAGCTCGTCTTCAGGGGGTTCGACGCCCTCGCTCTCCATGCCGTCAGCAGGAAGGGATCGGTCACGGCCCTCGGCTGCATGCTCGGGGTCGGCAAGGAGGCCGTCGTCTATGAAGGGATGGGGCTCGGGCCGGTGGCGCTGAAGTTTCACCGGGTGGGGCAGCAGTCCTTCCAGACGGTTCGCAGGTCCCGCACCTACATGCCGGAGTACCGGCATTTTCCGTGGATCTTTGCGTCAAGTTTTTCCGCACGGCAGGAGTATGATGCCCTGCATGCCCTCCACGGCGAGGTCGCGGTGCCGGTCCCGGTGGACATCAATCGCAACCTGATCGTCATGACGTATATCCACGGCTGCCCCATCGCCCAGGCGACCCTCGAAAACCCTGCCGACGTCTTCGAGGAGGTGGTGGAGAATGTACAGGGCGCCTATGCGCTCGGGTACATCCACGGCGACCTCTCGGAGTTCAATATCATGGTCGACGGCAGGCAGGCGTGGCTCATCGACTGGCCGCAGTGGGTGGACCCCGCCCATCCCTCGGCAGACGAGATCCTCCGCAGGGACGTCACGAACGTATGCACCTACTTTATCCGCAAATATCAGCTCGACATTTCCGTGGAGGAGACCCTTGAACGGGTGGTTGGTTGAAGGTATTCGGAATTGACATCATCAGGGGGTCGGTCCGGTCACGGACCAAACGGCCCCATTTCGCCCTTGTACAACGGGTGGACGGGGAGGAAGTCTCCGTCGGGGAGGTATCCCTGTACCGCCTCCTCCGTACCGTTGCAGACGAGGAGCCCGATATCCTCGCCGTCGACTCGGTGCAGGAACTCGCGCCAACCCCTCAGGATCTCTTTGCCATTCTTCAGGCGCTGCCGCCTGCCACCATTCTCGTGCAGTCGACCGGGGGTGAGAAACAGGAATCCCTCCCCCGTATCGCGGGACGCTACAACCTGAAGTTCAACAAATACGACCCCTACGCCGAGGCACGCGCCTCCGCCCATGTCGCCGAACTGGGCGGGGGGGCCGAGGTGATCGCCTTCGAGAACACCTGTGACATCATCGTCTCCCGCGGCCGCTCGCTCGGGAAGGGCGGGTGGAGCCAGAACCGGTACGCCCGCAAGGTGCACGGCGCCGTCCGCCAGACGGGCCGGGACGTGGAGGCCGTCCTCGACCGGGAGGGGCTCTCCTACACCCGGCACGAGGTGAAGGCGTTCGGGGGGCTCGGCCGCGTTCACTTTGAGGTTGCAGCACCCCGCGAGGACATCCCCGTCAGGAATATGCGGCTTCCCGACGTGCAGGTGAAGGTCTCGGGCCGCCGGCTCGACCGGATACGCTACCGCCCCCTCTCCCCCGCACAGCGGTATCTCATCGTGGGCATCGACCCGGGGACGACGGTGGGTCTTGCCGCCCTCTCGCTCGACGGCGAACTCGTCTGCCAGACGAGCTCCCGGCAGATGGCGATGCCGGATGTTATAGAGGCCCTCTATACCTCGGGAAAACCCCTCGTCGTCGCAACCGACGTCTCCCCCATGCCCGCCTCGGTGGAGCGGATACGCCGGGCCTTTGCGGCCGTCGCCTACACCCCGAAGGGGGATATCTCCGTCGAGGAAAAAAAGGCGCTCTGTGAGGGGTACCCCTTCCACAACGACCACGAACGCGACTCGCTTGCGGCCGCCGTCGCCGCCTACCGTCACTACCAGGGCAAGTTCCGGAACATCGCCAAACGGGTCCCGCCGGGCTCGGACCTCGACGAGATCCGGGCGGGGGTGGTCCGCGGTCTTCCCCTCGAGCAGATCCTCGGCCGAAAGGGAGTCCCTGCCCCGGCAGAGGAGGCGGAAGAGAAGGGGGAGGTCGTCCCCGGGCCGCGGGATGACCGGCTCCTCAAGCTCGACGGGATGGTCAAGTCACTCCGTGCGCACGTCACGGAGTTGCAGGATGAGATGGCGGAGAAGGATCGGGAGATTACCCGCCTGGAGGGCCTGATCGGAAAGGAGCGGAGCCGGCAGGCAAAGGACCTGAGAAAGGAGGCCGAGATCGCAAAGCGGGACGAGATCATCACGACCATCAAGAAACGCCTCCGGCGGGAGGAGCGCAAGAGCAAGAAGCTCATCCGCCAGATCGAGCGGCTCCGGCGCCTCTCCGCACAGCAGGCCGGCGAAGATCGTCTGCCCGTCAAGGTGCTCCCCTCCCTCAGCCGCGACGGGGTGCGCTCGGTCGACGGGGATCTCGGCATCGGGGAGGGCGACGTCCTGTATGTGAAGGCGACCGCGGGGTGGGGGACGAGTGTCCTCGACCTCCTTGCACAGACCGGCATCCGGGCGCTTCTCACCCGCGAGCATGATGCGCGGCTGGAGACGGAGTTTCTCGAACGGGAGCTCGTCCTCCTCGACGCGGATGCGGCAGGGGCCGAGGTCCGCGGACGGGTCGGGTCGGTCCCGAAGGAGGGGCTGGAAGAGGCGGAGGAACGCTGGGAAAAGCGGCGTGCCCGGTGGACAAGGGAGAAGAAATCGGAGATGATAGAATCCATCTACAAGGAATACCTGAGCGAACGCGAACGGGAGGTGAAACGGCATGGATGACCGCGACCTCGTGAAGGTGGTGGCGGAGGTGATCGGCGCGGACCGCACCGCGGACGACTGTGCCATCATCCCGTTCGGGGACGAGGTGCTCGTCCTCACGACGGACATGCTCCACGAGACGACCGATTTTCCCGCGGGGATGACGGACTACGAACGCGGGTGGATGGCGGCCGCGGTGACGCTCTCCGACGTCGCCTCGATGGGCGCCGCACCGGTGGCCCTCGTCCTTGCGGCGGGGCTCGACCGGCCGGAGCGCCTGCGGGGGATTACGACGGGGGCAAACGACTGCTGCACCACTTACGGGTGCCGGCTTGCCGGGGGCGACGTCGATGCCCATGACGAGTGCACGCTTGTTTCGACCGGCCTCGGGAGAGTGGCGGCGGACCGCGTCGTCCGGCGGACCGGGGCGGTGCCGGGAGACGTTGTCGGTGTCGTGGGGGCCTGTGGGTGCGCCCAGGCGGGGCTGGACGGCTCTCCTGACCACTGGAAGGCGCTTGTCATGCCCCGTCCCCGTGTCCGCGAGGGGCAGGCCCTCGGAGAGGGCGGGGCGACTGCCATGATGGACATCTCCGACGGGCTTGCCCTCTCCCTGCATGACCTCGCCGCGGCCTCGGGTGTCGGCATCGAGGTGGCGATGCCCGCCGTTCCCCTCCCCGAAGGCGTAAAGGAACCCGCCGCGTCCCGCTACGCCCTCTATGGGGGCGGGGATTTCGGCCTCCTCTTCACCTGTCCGGCGGAATGCTGGCCGCTGGAGGGGGTTGACAGCGTCATCATCGGGCGTGTCGTGGCAGGGGAGGGCGTCCGCCTCGATGGAAGGCCGCTGCCCGCCCGGGGATATGCCCACCGGTGGGACGGGAATGACAATGGGGACGTGGGCCCTGCCGACAGCTGATCCCCCCGGCATTCCCCCTCTTCCCGGTGGTACCGTTCCTCGCCTGAGAACAGTATTATATCCCTGATGGATGCAGTATGGTCATCGCCGGACGGGCGGCATGGCCGTTAATGTCCGGGGAGATCGGGGATGATGGGATATGTACGGACCGGCAGGAGAGGGCATCTACAATAACCAACGGGTCCTTGCGCTGGTGCCTGCCCTTTCGGCGATGGCGGACTACTCGCTCACCTTCTTCTATGCCGGGGGCACCGGGGAGATTCTGCAGTATGAGTTCTCACCGGTCGTGAGATTTGCCGCCGAAAACGGTATCGTCCCGCTTGCGGTTGTCGCCCTCGTACTCCTGTATTATCTCCTCTCCTACGCCGCCCTCCGGGCGCTGTGCGGCACCTGTGTCTATCCGTTTGCAGTTGCCATACTGATGGCGGTCTCTCTCACCCATGTGATGGGAGGATTTTCCTGGCTCGTCCGGCTGCCGTTCTATTCCTTTATGGTCCACGGTCTTACCATCACGACTCTCCTGCTCTGTGCGACGGGCCTCATATGGGGCCTCTTCCGCTGTCCAGGGCAGTTGCGGATCCGCCGCCCGTGATGGTGCGCCGGAACGATCTCCCGCCCATACGGCCGGGTTGTTTTGGCCTCCGGGACGTCGTGCCCGTCGGACGGGTAAATGACGGAGGACGCCGTCCTGACGATGCCGTTTCCGGGCCAATAAACGGATGTTTTGGAGATATTCGTGGAAAAATAAAAAGGAATCGTCAAATAATTCCCTGTTCAACGAATTAATACCGTATTTTTAGAAAGGAGATTCCATGGCGTCCGTTCCCTGTGTAAAGAACCAGAAAATGCTCTTGTTTGCCATATCCATCGCCGCGTTCATGAGTGCACTGGACAGTTCGATTGTCAATATCGCCCTGCCGACCATCTCCACCTCCTTCGATGTCTCGACGGGGATGGTCACGTGGGTATCGACGATGTACCTGCTGGTGCTGACGAGCTGCCTCCTCATCTTCGGGAAACTCGCCGATCGGCGCGGCTACCGGATGATATTTCTCAGCGGATTTGTCGTCTTCTCCGCAGGGTCCCTTCTCTGCGCCCTCTCTCCGTCATTTCTGGTGCTCGTCGGTGCCCGTGCCCTGCAGGCGGTGGGAGGTGCGATGCTCAGTGCCATCGGTGCCGCCATGGTCTCCGCCTACCTGCCGAAGGAGGACCGGGCGAAGGCGATCGGTTCGGTGGTGACGATGGCGTCCCTCGGGGTTGCCGTCGGGCCGTTTTTAGGTGGCATTCTCACCGGCATGCTCTCCTGGCACTGGATCTTTCTCATCAACGTCCCGGTGGGTATCCTTGCGCTTCTCATCGGCGCCGCCTACATCCCCTCCGCGGTGCCGCAGGGCGGGACGGCGGAGTTCGACGCCCCCGGCGCCGCCCTCCTCTTCATCTCGCTTGCCGCGCTCATCTACGCCCTGAACATGGGGGTCAGCCTCGGGTTCACCTCGCCCGTCATCCTCGGTGCCGCGGTTCTCTGTATCGCAGGGTTCATCCTCTTTGTCCGGAGGGAACGGTCGGTCGGAGACCCGCTCCTCGACATCAGCCTCTACCGGAACCGCAACTTTCTCTTTGCAAACATCGGCGCGATGCTCATGATGCTCGCCTACTCCGGGTCGAACTTCCTTTTGCCGTTCTTCCTCGAGTACGTCCACGGCCTCTCCACCGCGACGGCGGGGCTCTTTCTTACCGTCCCCTCGGTCACCCTGATGGCCGCCGGATACGTCTCCGGCGCCCTCTACAACCGCCTTGGTCCCCGCCGCATCTGCCTCGCGGCAACCGGTATCTATCTGGCCGCCTTCGTTCTCCTCTTCAGGCTGGGGGTCGCCACCCCGCCCTCGGTCATCATCGCCGCCCTTGCCCTCCTCGGGTTCGGCCTCGGCCTCTACTACTCGCCCAACACGAGCGAGATCATGTGCATGGCCCCGAAGGAGAAGCAGGGAATGGTCTCGTCCCTTGCCACCACCGAGCGCAATGCCGGGTCCACGGTCGGCATCGTCCTCTTCGAACTTGCCTTCATCCAGGCGCTCGTCACCATCTCGATGCACGAGGGGGTCACCGATGGGGCCCTTGCCGGGCAGCCTGAAGTGGTGCAGGTCCTCCTCGCCTCGGCGTTTGACATGGCCTTTTTTGTGGGCGTCGTCGTCGCGGCGGCCGCCCTCGTCCTTGCGTTCTTCACGCGTGACCCGGAGAATATCGACGAGTGCGTCGTCGAAGAAGCAGCGATGATGGTGTAGGGAAGGGAAGGACAGGAAGGGAGGGGGATTTTTGCCCCCGTACCATGGTTCATATTTTCATATTCCTCTCGGGCATTCCCCCGCAGGGATTTCGTTACCCGGGTGCAGAGCGCAGGTTCAGGGACTTTGGATGGTCTCGAGAAGGGAGCGCCTGCTTTCTGCCTTTCACGCTGCCTGACCAACCGTCATGCCATCGTTTCGGACGCCGGAGGGTACCGGCGCTGATGGGGGCGGCCGTCCATTCGGGGCATGGAATGTCGAAAAAACGTCCAAAGAATGGATGTACGGCGTATTCTCCTGACAGCCGAATGATGAAAAACGAGTGGACCTGGCGGGATTTGAACCCGCGGCCTCTACGTTGCGAACGTAGCGATCTCCCCCTGATCTACAGGCCCTCGGAACGCTCCCGGCGACCCTGCGTGCGGTCTCCGGTCATTTGTCCAAAATAGTATTGGTGTGGGAGAATATCAAATTAGAGGATAATCTCGATATCCAGTTTCTCCGCAAGCTCCTTGTAGCGGTTGCGGATGGTGACCTCGGTGACGCCTGCGACCTCTGCGACCTCGCGCTGGGTCCGGCGTTCGCCGCCGAGGATGGAGGAGATGTAGATGGCGGCTGCGGCGACACCGGTCGGGCCGCGCCCGCTCGTCAGTTCGCGCTCGCCCGCCTGCCGGAGGATCTCGACCGCACGGGACTGGACCTCGCCCTTGAGGTTCAGACCGGAGCAGAACCGCGGGACGTAGTCGATGGGGGACGTCGGGAGGAGCTTTAACCCGAGTTCACGGGAGATGAACCGGTAGGTCCTGCCGATCTCCTTTCTTGAGACACGGGACACCTCGGCAATCTCGTCGAGGGTACGGGGGACGCTGCACTGGCGGCAGGCTGCATAGAGCGCTGCTGCGGCGACGCCCTCGATCGACCGTCCGCGGATGAGGTTCTTGTCGACCGCATCGCGGTAGACGACGGCGGCGGTCTCACGCACGTTTCGCGGAAGACCGAGTGCGGATGCCATACGGTCCAGTTCGGAGAGGGCGAAGGCGAGGTTCCTCTCTGTTGCGTTTGAGACACGGATACGACGCTGCCACTTGCGCAGACGGTAGAGCTGGGCACGGTTTTTGGAGGAGATGGCACGGCCGTAGGAGTCACGGTTCCTCCAGTCGATCATCGTGGAGAGACCCTTGTCGTGGATCGTAAACGTCATCGGGGCGCCGACACGGGACCGCTTCATCCGCTGGTCGTGGTCGAAGGCACGCCACTCGGGACCGCGGTCGATGAACTCCTCGTCCAGAACCAGACCACAGTTCTGGCAGACGAGTTCGGCACGCTCGTAGTCCTGAACGAGCTGGCGGCTGCCGCACTCGGGACAGACGGTCTTGGTCGTCTCCTCGATCTTTGTTGTTTTCTCCTGTTTTTCCGCAGTTCTCTGGCGCAAAGCCTCGCGCTGGGACTGAAGCTGTTTGAGTTTCTCAATTTCCTGCATTGTATCTCACCTTGATTATTTCGTGAAGAGCTTCTCCCCCGGGATGGTGGTGCACGTGCCTTTGCAGACAACGAGTCCATAGGGCGCTCTGATGTTTCCAAACACCTCAACCAGCTTTCCAACAGGTTTCAGGCGACGGTCCGTGACGGTGGTGTGTAGACGCGGAAGCTGTCCCGGATCGCACTCGATGACGAGGGTCCGACTGCCACAGATATGTTTTACTCGTCCTGCCAGTTTCAATTTAAAAAACCTTCCAAAATGTGGTTGACGGTGTGCTTCGTAACCTATATATGTTTGGCATAAAGGTATAAAAAACCTTTCAATATCCTTATATATCGGTGGAACAATTTCCGATGTCATGCCTGCCACAGCGCCGTGCAAAAACGGGGCGCGAGAGGGTTCCCGGAAAGTTTTTAAACGATATCCGGGATTTTCTGCGGCATGGGTTCCCCTTCCCTGTGGCATTCCCTCTGCTTCCGGTGCGCGGAACCGGGTGGCTGATTTACCTGGGGAGGACGGCAAGTGCCGCGGTGTCGAGGGCGGCGGCGCACTCATCAGCGGTCATGCCTGCCCCCCTTGCAATTGCCATCCGGTCGGCCGCCGTCATCAGGTCTCCGGGGGCATGCCCGTCGGAGTTGACCACCAGCCTGCAGCCGGTCATGCGGGCGAGCTGGACGATGTGTCCGTTGGTGCGGTTGTGCCCGCCCCGTGCGGTGATCTCGAGTGCGATACCGTGTGCGGCGGCCTGGCGTGCATCTTCCGGGGTGATGAGTCCGGGGTGGGCCAGGACGTCCACATCCGGGCAGGTGCATGCGGCGGCATTGGTGCCGGGCGCCACCGGTTCGACCGTCGTCTCGCCGTGGACGATGACGATGTCCGCCCCTGCTGCCTTTGCCCGGGCGGCGAGGTCGGCAATCTCCGCCGGGGGGATATGGGTGAGCTCGACGCCGTTTAACAGCCGAACGCCATAGGCAGCTGCACTGGTGCGGACCTTCTCCGTTGCCGCAATGAGGCTGTCGATATTTGATGCGTCCGCATGGTCGGTGATCCCCACAACGGTGTAGCCGAGAACCGCCGCCCGGCGAATCAGCTCGGTCGGAAGGAGTTCGCCGTCCGACATGATCGTGTGGGTATGGAGGTCATACATGGGTACTCACCGGATCTTTGCCGCAACCCTGCGGATCAGCTCTTCCTTACTCCCCTTCCATTCAACGATGACCCTGCCTTCCTTCTTCAGCCAGCGGCCCGGGTGGGATGCCGCCTCCTCAATCCTCGCGGAAAGGCCGAGGCGTTTTGCCGCCTTATGGATGGCCTTTGCCGTCGGGTTCTCCTGTGCCATTGCTGCCGGCACTCTGCGCCCTCCGCTGCGCGTGAGCGACTGGTCAAAGTAGCACGGGTAGAGGATGCGTTGTGGATCCATGCTGTACTATATGACATTGTGAAGGTATAAACCGAACTTCTGAGATACCACTATTCATGCATCATATTGACGTCAGCATCGAGAAGGATGTCTTCGACGCGAACAACCGCCTTGCGCACCGGAACCATCACCGTCTCATGGACGCCTCGGTACGGGCCTTTGATCTCCTCGGCGCCATCGGATCCGGCAAGACGGCGCTCATCGAGCAGATGGTGCCCCGGCTCAGGGAGCGTGGCCTCGTGGTCGGCGCCATAGCCGGTGATGTCTACGGGGACGACGACTTCCAGCGGATCGTCGCAACCGGTGCCCCCGCGGTGAATGCAAACACCGGAAAGGAGTGCCACCTCGATGCCCATCTCGTCGGGCATGCGCTGGACCAGATTCCGCTCGATGAGATCGACATCCTCTTCATCGAGAATGTCGGGAACATGGTATGCCCCACCGATTTTCAGCTGGGCGCCGAGAAGCGTATTGTCGTCGTCTCCACCACCGAGGGTGACGATGTCGCAAACAAGCACCCGATGATGTTTCGGGAGTCCGATATCGCCGTCATCAACAAGGTGGACCTCGCAGGGTATGTCGGCTGTGATGTCGGGCGGCTCGAGGCGGATATTCACCGCTATAACCCGAATATGCCGGTGTTCAAAACCAACATGAAGACGGGTGAAGGGGTCGACGCCCTCCTCGATGCGATCGTTAAATGATCAGTGCAGTTAAATATCTGCAAAATGAATTATTATAGCACTTCAGTGGGTAGACCGCCGGTACTGCCGGCACCGGCCCGCTCCTGAATATCATCCTACAACCAAAAGGTGCGTATACAATGCAGTGGCATGGCAGATCAGTAAGGAAAGAAACCGGCGGACGGCTCACGCACGCCCGCGGGAAAAGGAAAGCAGAGATTGGAAATGCATCCGCGGATTCACACATCGGTGAAGACCGCCGCCGTATCATGCGGACCATGGGGGGCAACCACAAGGTCCGTGTCCTTCGTGCACAGTATGCAAACGTCTCCGACCCGAAGACCGGTGTAACAAAGAAGGTCGGCATGGAGACCGTCGAACAGAACACCGCAAACCCCAACTTCGTCCGGCGGAACCTCCTGACCAAGGGAGCAATCATCAAGACCGAGATCGGCAGGGCACGCATCGTATCCCGTCCCGGACAGGATGGCGTCATCAACGCTGTCCTTGTTGAGTAGGCGGATACAATATTATTTTTTCCCGCAATGCTTGCGGGTGACACCCTTTTCCTCAGGCACAGGCAGGTCTGGATGAGGTATTGTGACTTTTTGGAAAGCGGATGCTTTTTAGTCAAGCGCCGACTCATACTGTACTGATGCGACGCATATATCATCGGTTTCCCAAGCGGTGTGATCTCGTCTTTGATGTCAATGTCCCGTTCAATGATGCGGTTGCGACGATTGTACGGCTCAACGGCAGTCATGAAGCAGCGAGACTTGGTGATGAAATGGTGAGGATCGATTTCCAGGTACAGGTGGCGGATCATAAGATATCGTTCCAGCCGGTCGATGAGGTGCCTGGTCTGCTCTACGACCTTACGGAGGCGGTCGATTTTCAGATAGAACTCAAGGAGACGGTCCTCAGTTCGGAGCGCAGGATCCCCCGGTCCCGCAATGTGTTTCTCGTCCGGCTCGAGGAAGCGGGGATGGCGACCGAATGCACTATAGCCAAGACCTCTTCCATGGCCGGGCTGGACGCCCTCGACCTGAAACGTTTCATTCTGGGTGCTGTCAGTTGACGCTCGAACAGACGATCGCCGCGCCGTTTAAGGCCATGAGGAAGGAGGGTCTGCGCCCGACCGAATTCATATATTTTTTTGCCATCGATCGCAAGTGGATGGACCGTGACAAGGCCTCCCTTGTCGTCAGCCTCGGGAGGAAGCAGGGGCTCCTCCGGGAGGAGGGGGGCCTTCTCATCCCCACCTTCGATCCCTCGGCAGTGAACATCCCGCTGGGGTTTCGCCCGACAAATGATATCTTCAATGTTCAGGATAACGCCTGTGACCTTCTGATGGGACGGCTCGCGCAGGCCCGCGGTGTCGGGGTGGAGGCGGTGGCGGCCGAGGTCAATGCCCTTATCCGGGAGTCCTTTGACGGCCACCTGCGTCCCGAAGCCGCTCTGGTGATCGTGGCCCGTCGCCATGGCGTCCCGTTTGAGGACATGGTGGGGGCTCTGCGACAGACGCTCTCCGGCGACGGCTGCTGAAACGGCAGACACTTTTTTTTGCAATGTACGGAGATGCATCTCTCCTCCGATTGCGTGAAGGTTCCTGCGGCCGGATCCTTTCAGGGCAGCCCCTGCTCTTGTCCGGGTCTTCGCATTCGAATCCCCTTCTCTGCATGCGGCAGAGAAGAAAAGAGATATGTGTATTTCTCAGGTTCTCTGTTCCTTCACCTGCATGAAAATGCAGGTTACTCTGCAGCTTCTGCCGGGGCGAAGTACTCCTGAAGAGTCTTGTCGCCGTAGCCGGTGACCTTTGCGTTGATCTGGACGAAGTCGCCCGTGATCTCTGCTGCCCGGACACTCTTTCTCCTGCGCTCACCGTGGTAGGTGGGGGCAAACCCGGTACCCTTGGAGAGGAGGAGGCGCCGCCTGCCCGCACCGGGAAGGTCCTTGCGTGCCGGGATGCCGGTCTTGTCGGTACCGCCGGTGATCATAATCGTGTAACCGGCAAATCCGAGTGCGTCGCCGGAAATCTCGTCGCCAATGCTTTTGCCGATAAAGGCATTTGCCACTCCGCCGGTCGCTTCAACTTTGTATGATGCGCCGTCACGGGGGTCAGATAAAACAACTTTGAATTCAGCCATGATGTATTCTGCTCCTGCGAAAGTGTCTATAATATTAGTTGGAATGTATTAAAAATCATGGGTTCCATTACCCGGGGTGCCGCCATGATTACTTGCCCCAGAATGGGCGTTCTTTGCGCTTCATCCGGGTAAATTCGTCCAGAATGTCAATCATTGAGGCGGAGAGGTGATTCATCATCTCATGCTCGAGCACCTTGACGTGATGCTCCGGAATGTCGACGTAGAGGTCGTCGCCCACATTGATCTGCCGCCCCACGGTCGGCCCTTCGATGGAGATGGCAACCTCGAGACCCTGTATAGCCTCGCTGATGTTCTCCTGCCCGCTCTTGATCTGTTTCACCCTGCCGACCTTTCGCCCGTCCAGGTGGACGAGGTTGACGCCCGCCTGCAGTTTGCCGCCGATGATCCTGACGCCGACCACTGCGGGGTTGGACTGGCGGAAGACGCAGTCGGGAAGGAGGGTGATCTTGGCCGGAAGGACAAGTTTTTCAAAACTCTCCTTCTCCATCGTACGCCTTGTCTCCTCCTCCCAGTCGAGGTAATCGTCGATGAGGTGGTAGATGACGCCCGCCTCGAAGAGATGCACATGCCGGTTTCCCGGCTCCTCGAGGGTGTCGAGGGCATCGGGGAGGATGGGGGTGTTAAAGGCGAGGAGGACCGAATGGAGGGGGTTTTTGACGGTGCTGACCTCGATGATGTCGTGCCTGCTGACCGGCCCCACCTCGGCCCGCATGATCGGGATGTTGTTCTCCTCGAGCTCCTTGGAGAGCGCCTCAAGGGCCCCGATGGTGTCCGCCTTGATGAAGATGCCGTCATCCGAGAGGGTGACGGCCACATCCTCCATCTCGTGGATGACTGCCTCGACGATCTCATCCCGATCGCCGCGGATGACCCGGAGGGGCGAACCTGCGATGGCGCCCTCGAGTTTCGGGGCGGAGACCTTGATGCCGGTTGCGGCCGTCACCTGCTTCACCCGGTCAAAACGGTCCTCGGTGAGGATCTCCTGCATCGGGCGGGGCTGCAGGAGGGAGCGGATCTTCGTCTCGATCACGCCGCCCCCCTCGGCCCCAACGACGATGTCGTCGCCCACATTGAGCTGTCCGTCATAGAGGATCACGTCGAGGGTGGTCCCGAGGCCCCGCTCCTCCTTCACCTCAAGGACCGTGCCGATGCCCGCCCCGGCCGTCGAGAGGGCGAGGTCCTGTGTCATATAGCGCTGGGCAAGACCGATCATGACCATCAGGAGGTCGGGGAGGCCCTCTCCCGTGATGCCCGAGACGGGGACGATGGCGATGTTTTTGGCAAAGTCCCTGACCCGGTCGTACCGCTCGCACGAGAGGCCCATCTCAGAGAGTTCCCCGATGAGTTCGTAGGTCTTCATCTCGACATCGGTCTTCACGCGGTCGTTCTGCTGGGCGAAGGTCTGTGCAAAGGGGGCATTATTCTGTTTCTTCCACCCGTGAATTCTATCCACCTTGGTGGCTGCAATCACGAACGGGGTCTTGTAGGTCTTTAAAATCTGGAGCGCCTCGCGGGTCTGCGGCTGGAAGCCCTCATTGATATCCACAACGAGGATGGCCATGTCGGCAAGGGCGCCGCCTCTGGACCTGAGCGTGGTGAAGGCATGGTGTCCGGGCGTGTCGATGAAGAGGAGGCCGGGGACGTCGAACTTCATCTTGCCCGAGGTGCCGCTCATCTCTTCGATTGCGTGGAGCGGCACGATGGTCGCACCGATGTGCTGGGTGATGGCCCCGGCCTCCTTGTCGACGACCGATGACCCGCGGATCTTGTCGAGAAGGGAGGTCTTGCCGTGGTCCACGTGGCCCAGCACGCAGACGATCGGCGTCCGGATCGTCGATGCGACGATTCCTTTCTGCTCTGTTTTCTTCTTTTTTGCCATGGTATTGTCCCTCCGCCCGTTTTATTGGTTGAAAAAGTATTCCGGCACTCCTGCCGGGCCCGCAGCCCGCATCCTGTGCCAGTGTCTTTGGTACTCATATAAATAGTCACCGGGATTCTTAAGAGTGCCTGCGTGGCCCTGCGTGCCCCTCTCCGGGTGGCGGTGGATTGACGGGTCGTTCGGACCTGATCGTGGCGGACGGGGGTGCGTGTTCATCTCTCCCCGGGATGCGCCTCTCCGTGGACGCCTCCGGGTGCCGCCGTTTGGGGGGAGTCGGGGGTATTTCCATGGGGCGTTCCGGCACGTTTCCCCCGTCCGCTGCCCCGGATGTTCCTGTGCGGGCGGAGCAGAATCAATAGATTAAATATTTGGGACGTAGAAAATAGAAAGGCATTTCTGCCGGGGTAGGGTAGTGGTTATCCTCAAGGATTGTGGTTCCTTGGACTCGGGTTCAAATCTCGGCCCCGGCCTTTGTTTTTTCCTTCTGCCTGATGGAGGCGCGGAGGGTTCATTTGTTTCGAGCGAAGGCCCTCTTTTGGTTCGAAGCGTCGCCGGGACGGTATCTTGATTCATCGTCCTCTGCCCTGTGCTTGACCGGCAGTGGGAGGTCTTCCGCATCTCTTCTTCTCCTCTCTCCCGTGTGAGGGTATGTGGATGGGGGATGCATCAGGGGCGGTTCCCGGTTCAGTAATCGACACCGACGCTGACGTCGAGCAGAAATGCGGAGGAGAGGCGTTCAAAGAACTCAATGAACTCTCCGACGCGGGAGTCGTTATCCTCCGGTGGAGGGGGGAGCGAGTGGTTTGCATCCGGCGGCTCGCCGGTCGGGTCCGCTCCCGCCAGAATGAGGAGGAGCATGATGTGTCGGCCCTCAAGGGGGCTTGTGCCGAAGAACAGTTCGAGGAGCTGGCTGGAGGTGATCGTCTCCCTCGTGAACATGTTTTGCCGGATGGTGGCAGTTGCCGCTTCTCTGCTCTCGAAATATGTTCCGCGTCCTTCCTTTCGCATTGCCTCGAAGGCTGCCCCCGTCAGGCCGATACGGGGTATTCTCTCCACCACCGATGCATTCGTCCCCCCTTTCTCAATGGCGGCGGTGCAGAGTGAGCAGAGCCACTGCTCTGCGGAGGCGGAGATGGGGTAGGAGATGGAGCCATAGCACCGGAAGGGGCCGGTTCCTGCGATCGGGCACTTTTTACAGCCTTTTCCCAGGCGGGCGAGCTCATCGCCGAGGTCGAGTGCCTGGCCCACCGTGAAGCGGGTGCTCCGTTCTTCTCCGTCGGGCCCGTAGAGGACGTAGATAAAGGGGGTTGCACGCATCTCCTCCTCTGACGCACCCTCCTGCGGCGGGTGCTGCATGATGGCCCGGGCACTGGTCATGAGTTTTATTCGTGTAACAATATTCCCAATCGGGAGTGCCTCCTTTACCGGACATTCGCGGTGAATGAGGTACTCGATTGCCATGCTACATTGTTGTCAGGGGACATGTTAACTATTCGGCTTTTGGAAGGGGGGTTCTGATCATCAGGAGATAATGATGCTGACGGGATGCGGATAGGTTCTTCACGAGAGCGGTCTTCATCCTGATAAACCGGATGGGGCGGTGGTCACCCGCTGCCGGGCGTCCTCCTTCCTTCGGGTTTATACCCCTTGCCGTGAATATCGGTAGTATGCAGCATCCTGCCGGTCCGGATGTTCTTCGCCGCAACGCCTACCTCCTCATCGTTCTCTTCGGCATTGTCGCGATGTTCGGGGACGTGATCTACGAAGGGGCACGGAGTGTTGCGGGACCGTACCTCTACTATCTTGGTGCAACCGCCTTTGTCGTCGGTCTTGTGGCGGGGGTGGGGGAGTTTCTGGGCTATCTCCTCCGCCTCGTCTCCGGCTATCTTGCCGACATGACGCGGCATTACTGGACGCTGGTCTTCCTGGGCTACGGGATGCTCATTGCGGTGCCGTTTCTTGCACTTGCCGGGTCATGGGAGGCGGCCGCGGGGCTCTATATCGTGGAGCGGATGGGCAAGGGCATCCGGGCGCCTGCCAAGGATGCCATCCTCTCGAACCTGACGGCTTCGACGGGAAGGGGGTGGGGGTTCGGCATCCATGAGGCGCTCGATCAGGTGGGCGCCGTCGTCGGCCCCCTGATCTTCACCGGGGCGTATCTTGCGCAGGGCGATTACCGGGGCGGGTTTGCCCTCCTTGCCGTCCCCTTTGTCCTGATGATCGCCGTCCTCGTCATCATGCGGTTCCGGGCCCCCGACCCCGCCACCTTCGAACCGTACGCGGCGTTGGAAAAGGAGGCCCCGCCCCTCCGGGCCCTCGCCCGGTACGGTATCTTTACGGCGCTGACAGTCGCGGGATTTGCGGCGTTTCCCCTGATCAGCTTCCACTTCGTCGCAGAGGGCATCGTCCCCGGCGCACAGATCCCGCTCTTTTATGCGATTGCGATGGGGGTGGATGCGGTGGTGGCCCTCGTCGCCGGGCGGGCCTACGACCGGTTCGGCCTGGGAACCCTCGTCCTGATGCCGGTCCTGGGGATGGCCGTCCCCCTCCTCGTCTTCGGGACGGCATACGCGGCCGCACTAGCCGGTGCGGTCCTCTGGGGGGCGGTGATGGGGGTGCAGGAGACGGTTCTCCGGGCGGCAGTGGCGGATTACACGCACATATCAAAACGGGGCCGTGCTTACGGCATCTTCAATACGATCTACGGGGCATCCTTCTTTGCCGGCGGCCTTGCCGCCGGGTGGCTCTACATGGTGTCGCGGCCGACCATGATCTTCCTGATGGTCGCCCTGCAGGTGGCAGCCCTCGGGGTTTTTGTCCTCGCAAAGAAGGATCTGGAAGGGAACATGGGGGGCCGGAAGGGTGGTGAACCGGTATGATCAATGAGGGGGGGAATATCCGATATTACGAACGACAGTATATGCGCCATCCATTGCTTCTGGCCGTCGTCGGCTTCATCGGAGCCCTGATGTGGGTGGCCTTTGTGCGGCAGATCATCTATGGCATTCCCTTCGGGACGAACCCGGCTCCGGACTGGCTGATGTGGGTCTTCGTCCTGCTCTTCGGTGTCGGCCTGCCCGCCCTGATGTATGGAGCCCATCTGGAGATACTGCTTCGGGACGGTGTTCTCATGTACCGGTATGTCCCCTTCCACATCCGATGGAAAACGGTGCCCTGCAGCGACATCGTCCGGGCAGAGGCGGTGACCTATTCGCCCCTGCGGGAGTTCGGCGGCTGGGGCATCCGGTGGGGGCGGTGGGGGCGTGCCTACTCCGCCGCCGGCACCCGCGGGGTGCGCATCGAATGTCGTGACGGCGACCGCTTTCTCCTCGGCACGGGCCGTGCGCAGGAGCTTGCGCAGTGCATTGCGGTATGCAGGGGAGGATGAATGTATTCTGTGAGCAAATATCCAGATAAAAGAAAATTCGATGGTTGTATTAAAAAAAATCCCACGGATCTTTCGTTTTTCCTTTCTTCTTTGATCGGCCTGAACCAAAGATGTCAGGAGTATCAATCCTAATCTGATCAAAATTAGGTGATGCAATTTTCACTCCTCTCATTTGAGAGTTCGTGGAATTGTCATTGATTTTTTGTCTATTCCTCAATATATCCTGAATATCTTTTTTGACTTTTTCAGGGCGCTTTTTAATGAATTCTTTTTGCCTTGATTTGGTTATTGCGTTACGAGGTTTAACAGCATGGACATTGTCATGGCAAATAGAACAGAGAACAAGTAGATTGCTTTGAGTATTCAGATCCTTTTGCCCGGATGCGGTGTGAACTGGGACAATGTGGTGAACCTTGAGATTATGTAGGGGATATTTTTTCCTGCACATTTCACATTTATTCCCCGTAGCCTCTTTGATTTTCTTTATTTTGGCCGGTGTTAATGCCTGTCTTGTTCTTTCCGAATCGGAACGATCATCAAAGAATGGATTATTTGGGACCATCTCACTCTCTCCGGACTCCTTTGAATTTCCCTCCTGATTTTTTTGCCCCGACGATCTTACCCGTTTTTGAATCTCTTTTATAATGCAGACCTGTCTTTGGATTTGAAAATTGGCTGGCGTTTTTTACTGCACCTTTTCGGTGTCCCTTTCCTGTGTTCTTCGCCATGCGAGAGAATTGGATTGCCAAAGGAAAAAGTTTGTGTCAATATATTTCAGGGCATATACAATTATAATCCAGAAAAAGAGGGAATATTTTTAGGTATTTTTCAATTCTTTGTCATTATTTGGATCGAAAGAATCATCTCTACTCGGTGGCCGTCCCAACTTCCCGGGCGATCGAACAGAAGTACATCCGGTCATCGTACTGGACAAAGGTCCGGGAGACCTCGACGTCGATGACGGTCCCGTCCTTTCGCCGGTGGACGGAGATGCTCCGTTCCTTTTTTCCCGGCACTGCCCCTGCCCACATCCGTTCCCACCGTTCCTTGCTGATGGAGGGATTGACATCGAAGACGGTAATGGAGCCGAGTTCGTCGTGCCGGTAGCCGAGGAGATCCTCTGCCGTCCGGTTCGCCTTGTAGACCTTCCCTGCCGCATCGAAGAGGAGGATGGAGTCCGAGGCGTGGTCGAAGGCGAACTGGGTGAAAAGTATCTCCCGTTCGAGTGCTTCCTTTTCAGCGATGACCTCCAGAAGCGAGCGGTTGGCGACCTGCATCTCCCGGATCCGCTCCGCGATGAGGGCTTCAAGGTTCTCGTGATACTGGCGGAGCTGTTCGGTGCAGTTTTTGAGGGCCGTGATGTCGTGGCCGGCGGCGTGAAAACCGGTGACCCGTGCCCCCTCGCCGAAGAGCGCCCGGAATGTCCACTTCTCCCATGCGAGGGTCCCCTCGGGAAGGACGGTTCGCACCTCGACAGTCCGGGCGGGTTCATCTGCGGTCAGGGACGTGAGGATATCCTTGACCCGCTCCCTCCCCTCGGCCGAAACCATCGGGAGGAACCTGAGCCCCCGCAGTTCGTCTTCGCTTCGGCCTGTCCGGCGGCAGAATGCGGGGTTGGCAAACGTCACGGTCATGTCGGGTTTCAGGTGGACGATCGATTCGGTCTGATCCATCGTGAGCGCCTCGTATCGTTCCTGCCAGTCGCCTGCGTGCTCCTTTGCCGTCCGGTATTCTGTCTCGTCCGCGAAGACGATGGCACAGCCCTCTTTCCCGTTGTCGAAGACGACGGGTGGGAAGCGGAGGTGGAGGGCCCGTTTTTCCCCTCGAACCCGTGCCCGCAGACGCAGGCTTCCCGGCGTGCCCTGGATGGACAGCCGCACTCTTTCGAGGACGCCGTCATCCCTGAAGATCGAGTGCGGCAACTCCTCAAGGGAGATGCCGTACAGGGCGTCGACCCCGCAGCCGAAGAGGTCGAGAGCCCGCTGGTTTGTCTGTGCAACCTCCATGCGGCGGCTGACGATCACGGCCGGCTCATCGACATAGGCGAGGAGGGCGGCAACGGGAATGCGCCTCGCCGGGTAGTAGTTCTTGGCGGCTCCACTCTGTTTGATATCGACATCGCCCCGCAGCATGAGGATATCGAGATACCTGGCGGCGGTGTTGCGATGGATATGCAGGGCATCTGCGATCTCGGTGATACTCAAACCTTTTGGATTTCCGGCGACAATTTCCCGTACGGATCCCATTTCCGTGAATTTTCCCGTCATATTGTTCTGGTGCCCCCCACGCGGTGTGCAGGATAAATGCAGTGCATATTTGTGGTGCATTCAAAGATTTAATACCTGTTATCTGGCAACTATGATCCATAGTGCACTGCATGGTGCCTGTAAAACCTCCTTCTTCTCAACCGCTATCGGAATGGAAGGGGGGGAAACTCCGGATATTTACATGATTAATCATGTAGGTGAGTGCAATGTCAGGAACATTCGATGTCCCACTGGAAAAAAAATCCTACCGCCCCGACCCGTCATACCGGGACCAGTCATGGCTGGGGTCATACGATGAGGCCTACAAACGGTTTCTGGATGACCCGGAGAAGTTCTGGGCGGATATCGCGGGTGAACTGGACTGGTATCGGCCATGGGATGCGGTCCGGGAATGGGAGCTTCCCTACGCCCGCTGGTTTACGAACGCGAAACTGAATATTACTGCCAACTGTCTCGACCGGCATGCGGCAAGCGAGCGGCGCAACAAGGTCGCTCTCATCTGGCGTGGCGAGGATGAGGAGGTCGAACGGGTGCTTACGTACCGGCAGCTTCACCGCAAGGTGATGCGGTTTGCAAATGCCCTCAGGGATCTCGGGGTGAGGAAGGGGGATACCGTCTGCCTCTACATGCCGCTCGTCCCCGAGCATATCATCGCCCTTCTTGCCTGTGCGAGAATCGGGGCGGTGCACAGCATCGTCTACGGCGGGTTCGGGGCCGCCGCCCTCAATGCCCGCATCCGTGATGCGGGGGCAAAGATCGTCATCACCGCCGATGTAGGATATCGCCGCGGGAAACGTGTGGCCTTGAAGACCATCGTGGACGAGGCGGTCGTCAATGCCCCGACGGTGGAGAAGATCGTCGTCCTGCGGCGCACCTCGCCCTCGCTCGAGCTCTTCTCCGAGATGGAGGTGGATTTTGAGGAGATCATGGAGGCGGCCGACCCCTACTGCGAACCGGAAGTGATGGATGCGGAGGACCCTCTTTTCATCCTCTATACGAGCGGGACGACCGGCCCTCCCAAGGGAATCGTGCACACCTGTGCCGGCTACATGGTCGGGACATACTACACCACGAAGTACATCTTCGACATGAAGGACAACGACGTCCACTGGTGCACGGCCGATCCGGGCTGGATCACCGGTCACAGCTACATCGTCTACGGGCCGCTCGCGGCCGGGGCGACGGTGCTGATCACCGAGGTGGTCCCGGACTACCCGGACCCCGGGATCTTCTGGCGTATCGTGGAGGACTTCGGGGTGACGATCTTCTACACCGCCCCGACGGCGATCCGGATGTTCATGCGGTTCGGCGAGGAGTGGCCACAGAAGTGCAACCTCGATTCCCTCCGGCTCATCGGGTCGGTGGGCGAACCCCTCAACCCCGAGGCCTTCGAGTGGTACTATCACACCATCGGCGGAGCCCGCTGCCCGGTGCTCGACACCTGGTGGCAGACCGAGACCGGGATGCACATGATCACGACCACGGTGGGCGAGAAGATGAAGCCCGGCTTTGCGGGGCGTCCCATCCCCGGTGTCGTCGCCGATGTTGTCGACAGCGAAGGGGCCTCTGTCGCTCCCGGCACCGGCGGCCTCCTCGTGATCAAGGAGCCGTGGCCTTCGATGATGCGGGCGGTGCACAACAACGACGAGCGCTACCGGAAGTACTGGTCGACGATCGACTCGTACTATACTGCAGGGGATCTCGCGGTGAAGGATGAAGATGGCTACATCATGGTCCTCGGGCGGTCGGATGATATCATCATCGTCGCCGGGCACAACCTCGGGACGGCCGAGGTGGAGAGCGCCCTCGTCTCGCACGAGGCGGTCGCCGAGTCGGCGGTGATCGGCAAACCGGATGTGATGAAGGGGCAGGCGATCAAGGCGTTTGTCATCCTCCGGGAGGGGTTCAAACCGAGCGAGAAGCTGAAGAGCGAGCTCACCTACCATGTCCGGATGAGCATCGGCCCGATTGCGATGCCCTCGGAGATCGACTTCGTCGACTCGCTCCCGAAGACGAGAAGCGGCAAGATCATGCGGCGCGTCCTGAAGGCGAAGGAGCTCGGGATTGATCCGGGGGATATCTCGACCTTAGAGGAGTGAAGGGGGCGGAAGGCCTGAGACTCTTCGGGAACACAACAGGCCGGGAATTGGGGGCTTTCCCTGTTCCTCCCTTCTATTCTGATACGGGTGGTCGCTGAGGTCCCCGGGCCTGGTGCGGCACCTCATGTCTGGTTGGGAGCCGGGTGAATTGCATGGGTGGTTTTCCGTCTTTTGGTGTTTTTCTGTATCCCTGATTTGGGGTTGAAATTGGTATTTATTCCTTAATGGTTTTCTTTAGAAATATTGGGGGTAATATGGGCTTATATCCTGTTTTGGTGGACATAATGCAATAATAAAAAAAGATTCAAATAATTTTATTATATTTTATGTTATTTTATGAAAATTTCCTGTAGGAAGTGGGCGGATTTCTGGGAAAACTTAGGTAATAATATTTAAATATTGTTATTTGATCAGGATATTTTAAATATTTGTGTGGGATATAGGGCGAGTGCCCGAACAAAGGGAGATGGGGTGTTTGATCAGAATTTCAATGGGTAAATGTTCAGGGGTAGCAGGCATCCGGTTCCCGGATGCCGTGTGTTGTCCGACACCAATACCATCTGAACACAACCCACATATGACCACTCGGAGGGATGAACCTTAATCTTTATGCAATGAGTTTTCTGGATTGTATGCCGGGCATCTGAGATGGAATACGGCAGTTTTGCAGGTTCGGCTGCGTCTCACATCGCTCATTTTCGTGTGTCTCCCTTACAGCGATTGCATATCTGGATTACGTAAAGTGCCCGATGTCCGGAATCCATGGGTTTCCTGTGAAATCTGTGGATGAATCCTGATTCCCCCCGTGGTCATTGTTTTGACCAAATCGGGATGCGCCAGTATGTAGAAGCAAAAAATAATGGAGAAATTTGAACATGAAACGAAGAAACGTAGTACAACATGAACATGGGGTGCCGGTCCTGCCGGTTCTTCTCGTCGTCCTTGTCGCAGCCCTCGTCCTGACGGCGATGGCGGCGCCGGCGATGGCGGCCCCGCCGGGACAGGACAAGAAGTCCAACGGGCTGACACCGACGATTGACCTGTCCTCTGCGGGGAATGTCGTTGAGTATCAGGGAGCCATCTTTATCCAGGGGCCGCTTCCCGTAGCGACGGGGACCGGAACCTTTGCACCGTTCGTGCGGACGAGCGGGCAGAATGACGTCCAGAAGAACTACAACACCGACTTCCGTCCGATCCAGGAAGGGTTTGATACCGACAAGAACACCCAGTGGACGCACAGCCTCCAGCTGAAGGATGTTCCAATTGTCGAGTATGAGTATCCTGCAGGAACCACGAATTATTACTATGAGTTCAACGGTGACATCAACCAGGTCAATGGGAGGTCCCTCCTGTCGATCGACGAACTCCGGGTGTTTACTGCCGGGCCCGGCGGTGACAACCTGCACATGTATAATGATGGTACCAAAACGTTCGACGATCCCGGTGTTGCGGTAGCGCTTGAATGGAATCTCGATGGCATCACAGAAGATGCGTGGATCAAGCTCGATTACGCCCTGGAAGCAGGGAGCGGAAAGAGTGACCTGACCGTCCTTGCCCCGGTGGGTTTCTTCCCCGCAGACAAGAACGTGTATGTCATCTTCGTAACGAAGAGCGGCGTGGTCTACCCGCACAACGACGGATTTGAAGAGTGGGCGGTCGAGATCGTCGAGAAGGGCTCGCTTGAGGTGACAAAGGATGTCATCTGGAATGGTGTCACTCCTGACGGGACGACGTTTGAGATCTGCATCACCGGACCCTCGTACCCGGACGGCGACTGCAAGACCACCACCGGTGGAACGCTCCTCTGGGAGGACCTGGTCCCCGGCGAGTATATCGTCACCGAAACCTCCCCGGGCAGTGAGTGGGAGGTCCCGGTGATTACGGGCTCGCCTGCGACAGTGGTGGCTGACGAGGTGGCAACAGCGACGGTCACGAACGAGCACAAGCTTGGCTGTCTCGATGTGACAAAAACGATCGACTGGAACGGTGCGGCAGCAAAACCGGTCGAATTTGCGATCATGATCACCGGACCGTCCTACCCCACGGGTGATACGAAGTATGCGACCGCTGATGGGCAGGTCCTGACATGGGACGATCTGATCCCTGGATGCTACACCGTTGAAGAAGTGGACGTTGACCCGGCGCAGTGGACGGTTAAGTACTGTCCCGACAGTGAGGTCATGGTTGAGGCTGGCGAAGCATGTGCCCAGGTAGGTGTGACAAACATATACAACCGTGGCTGTCTTGAGGTGACCAAGATCGTCGACTGGGGTCTGTGCGATCCAAAGTCGGAACAGACCTTTGAGGTCTGCATTACCGGCCCCTCCTATCCGGATGGCAGCTGCAAATGCATCGGTTACATGGGTGGCACAGTGGTCTGGGAGGATCTGATTCCTGGTGAATACACGATCAGTGAAACCGACCCCGGCTCAGCGTGGATGGTCTGCATCGACGGGTCGCCGGTAACTGTCGAGCCCGACGGTGACTGTGCAGAGGCAACCGTGACGAACACCTACGTGCCGGCAACCATCGGTGACTTCGTCTGGGAAGACATGGATGCAGACGGTATCCAGGACGCCGGAGAACCTGGCGTCGCGGGAGTTCAGGTCACGCTCTTTGATGGCAGCAGCATGAAGGTCGCCGAAACGGCGACTGATGCGAATGGCAATTACCTCTTCAACTGCCTGAAGCCCGGCTCGTACTATCTCAACTTTGATCTGCCCGATGGATGGAGATTCAGCCCCGCAAACCAGGGCGCTGATGACGCAAAGGACAGCGATGCAGACCCGTACACCGGTGATACCACCATGACGACACTGAGCGCGGGTGAAACCGACCTCACGTGGGATGCCGGAATGTTCAAGCCGGTCGACATCTGCGTCCGGAAGTTCCAGGACGACGAGCGCGACAAGACCTATGATGGTGATGAAGAGCTCCTTGAAGGCTGGGAGATCAAGCTCTGGACAGGTGTTGACGGGCCGAGTGAGGTCATTGCATGCGGCTTAACCAACTGCGAGGGCATGGTCTGTTTCACCGATCTCGAACCCGGCAAGTACTGGGTGAGCGAGACGATCAAGGGCGGATGGTACCCGACGAACATTGACTTCCAGGTTGATTCACTTGGTGTCATCTATGTCGGCGTTCTCCTGTCCGGCGATGAGGCAACGATCAACTTCGGCAACTTCCAGCCGGTGAAGGTCTGTGCGTACAAGTTTGAAGATGTCAACGAGAACGGGATTCGTGAACCCTGCGAGCAGATGCTCGAGGGCTGGAAGATGACCCTCTGGATTGACGATGATGACTGTGACGGAAAGGATGCGCCGACCCTGCCGGTCGCGTGGGGGTACACCGACGAGAATGGCAAAGTCTGCTTTGATACGTACATGTCTGAATACATGTGTGGCGAACTCCTCATGCCGGGCAAGTACTGGCTGAGCGAAGACATCCAGGAAGGCTGGGTGCCGACAAACGCTGATTTGATAGTGGATTCACTTGCCATCAAGGAGGTCGGTGTTCTCATACCGGGCCAGCTGGCGAAGGAGTACTTCGGCAACTACTACCCGAGAAATGAATGGTGCGGATACACCATCGGATTCTGGAAGAACAACATCTACAAGTACAACGAGGAGTGGACAAATGGCCGTCAGGTGCCTGACTGGTTCTTCGAGGGTATCGATCCCTGCGCCGTCTGTATGGATGTTGATCCGGCATTCTGTTCCGGATGCTGTGGTTGGGAGCATGTCTATGGTCTGATTGCCGACTACGATGCTTCGAATGCTCAGGAGAAGGCCGTTGCCCAGATGCTTGCAATGAAGCTTACCGAGCTCTACGTTGAGGGCGACTTCGGCAACTATGTCATCGACTATAACCGCTACAAGTGGTATGACTGTGATGCCTGCGGGTGGGTCTATGAGGACTGCTACTGGGTCCTGAAGGACGCATCCAAGTGCATTGGAGGAAATCCGATGAATGTCGGGGACCTCTGGGAGCTGATCGAGGATCTCTATTGCGACAAAGACTACAGCGCGGCACAGGAGCTTGCCGACTGCATCAACAATTACAAGTGGGGATGCGAGGACTACGACGGCTATGACAATGGTGTGATCTGCACCTGTGAGGAGAATAGCTGATAATCCTGGAAATGTCGGGGAATGGAGAATGGTCGTTCTCCGGCCCTCCCCTCCCGTGATGCGAATCGCGGGGGGAGGGTTGTCCCTGCAGGCGGTTCACTTGAGCTTGCCTGGTATCCGGGCCCGGGAACGACGGTTGCTGGCCGGAAGGCCTGCCACGCCGGGAGGGTTTGGTTCACAATGGATGTATCGCCACCAGTTGCGGGTCCATTGCCATTTGGATAAGTACATTTTGTGAGATGAATTGGGGTTGTGCTCCGCCGTTGGGGGGAGGCAGGTCTCACCATGTGGCGGGTGGGTGACGTATCGTCCATGAACCCATTTTGATGCGGTATCGATGTTTCCGGTGAAACGTTGCTACCGGGTGACGATGGGAATCGAACGGGCTATTCTCCTCAATACGCAGACGGCTATATTGCCGGGTTGTGGCAGCGGGGTGATGGCCATGATCACGAACGCCTGCGCAACTGAATGGTGCGTATGCCCTGGATTCCGGAAGAACAATATCGTATTTTCTCGCCGGCAACACAAATGCGTTTCAGGTGCCGGATACATCGACATTCCGGACGCCCGGTATGGTGGGTCGTATCATCCCCTGAATGGCGATAAAAGGCTCTTTGATTGAGCATATTTCCTGGGAAAATTTGAATCGTTTCTCCTATGGGTGTAGGGGGGAGTAATGGGGCGGAGATAAAGAAAAACCGGTTTATATTATTTTAATTTATCGATATGCAAAGAGAATTATATATAGTTGGACCCCTAATATGGGCTTAGCCCAAACAAAGGGGGATTGGGGTGAATTTATTGAAGTATAAGTGTTTGTGGACAGATAACGGCATTCTTCTTCGTGAGGATGTCCGCTGGTTGCCACCACTGTCTTTCTGTCCGTATCTGTCGTTCCGGGGGGAATGCCGTACAAGTGAATGATGCATAATTTCTTGCCACAATAACCGGGCAAAAGAGATGGAAACGTTGACTTCCATCAAAAGGGGCTTTTATCTCTTGTATTCAAGTATCCCCCGCACAGCCGTTTCAGCCTCTTCGTAGTACTTCTGTTAGTGTACCAGTTGTAGCTATGCGTCTGGATGGCGAACCCGGTTTTCCCCCCCTGCACTCTGTGTGGCGAGAATGTTTCCCAGGATAATAATTCAAAATTCAGAAAATGGAGTTGAAAAATTCAAGGAGAAAATGAAGATGAAAACAGAAAAAGAAACACGTAATGAACGCGGCATACCGCTTCGGTATGCTGTTCTTATGGTGCTGGTTCTGGCGCTCTGTCTATCGGCCTTTGCGGTGCCGGTGGCAGCTGAACAAGTAGAGCCGGTAGTAGTGTGGAATGGTACTGTATTCCTCACTGAACTGGATCTGTCCGTTGCGGATAATTGGGTTGAGTACCAAGATGTCTGGTTCTTACAGGGTGCCTTACCCTCAGCAACGGGGACAGGTACTTTTAGTCCTTTTGTGCGGACGAAGGGCAATGAGGATATTCAGCAAAACTACAACACGGGATTCCGCCCCATACAGGACGGGTATGAAACCGACAAGAACGTTCAATGGACTCGAAATATCCAGTTGAGCGAATTCCCAATTGTGGAATATCCGGAAGATTCGGGAAATTACTATTACGAAGTTAATGGTGATATCAATCAGGTCGCAAGCGATCCTCTTCTCTCGATCGACGAACTGAGGATTTATTTGGATGATGACCCTGATCTGCACGCTTATAACTGGACAAGCAGAAAATTCGAGTCGCCAGGAGGTGAGAATGCTGTTCTTATGTGGAGTCTCGATGCTGAGGGAGAGGCCTATATTAAGCTCAATTACGTTCTTGAACCCGGCAGCGGGAAAAGTGACCTGACCGTTCTTGCACCGGTGGAACTGATGGGCACAGATCGCTCAAAGTGGGTTTACTTCGTCACTGAGAGTGGTATACAACCCGACATGGAGCACAATGCCGACTTCGAAGAGTGGGCCGTCCGGATCGAAGATAAGGGTTGCCTTGAGGTCGTGAAGAACGTCGACTGGGGTGATATTACTCCGTATACGGTCCAGTTTGAAATCCATGTTGTCGGACCCGGCTATGATGGCTACCTATACTTTGATCAGATCGGTGGAACCCAGACGCTCTACGACCTGACACCTGGTGAGTACACCATCACCGAAACGGCGATAGGGGATGAATGGATTGTGACTGGCAGTCCCCAGACAGTCATGGTGTATGCTGGCAGTGAATGTTCCGTAGCCCCCGTTACGAACACGTACAATCCCGGCTCCCTTGAGGTAACGAAAGATGTCATCTGGAACGGCGTAACTCCCGACGGAACTCTCTTTGAGATCTGTATCACCGGTCCTTCGTATCCGAGTGGTGACTGTAAGAGCACGACCGGCGGCGTCCTGAGATGGGACGACCTGATTCCCGGCACCTACACGGTCACGGAATCTGCTCTCGGCAGTGAGTGGGAAGTCCCCGTCATCGACGACTCCGGCGCTACTGTTACAAGTGGTGGTGTCGGAACCGCGACGGTGACGAACGAGTACATCCTCGGCTCCCTTGAGGTAACGAAAGATGTCATCTGGAACGGCGTAACTCCCGACGGAACTCTCTTTGAGATCTGTATCACCGGTCCTTCGTATCCGAGTGGTGACTGTAAGAGCACGACCGGCGGCGTCCTGAGATGGGACGACCTGATTCCCGGCACCTACACGGTCACGGAATCTGCTCTCGGCAGTGAGTGGGAAGTCCCCGTCATCGACGACTCCGGCGCTACTGTTACAAGTGGTGGTGTCGGAACCGCGACGGTGACGAACGAGTACATCCTCGGCTCCCTTGAGGTAACGAAAGATGTCATCTGGAACGGCGTAACTCCCGACGGAACTCTCTTTGAGATCTGTATCACCGGTCCTTCGTATCCGAGTGGTGACTGTAAGAGCACGACCGGCGGCGTCCTGAGATGGGACGACCTGATTCCCGGCACCTACACGGTCACGGAATCTGCTCTCGGCAGTGAGTGGGAAGTCCCCGTCATCGACGACTCCGGCGCTACTGTTACAAGTGGCGGTGTCGGAACCGCGACGGTGACGAACGAGTACATCCTCGGCTCCCTTGAGGTAACGAAAGATGTCATCTGGAACGGCGTAACTCCCGACGGAACTCTCTTTGAGATCTGTATCACCGGTCCTTCGTATCCGAGTGGTGACTGTAAGAGCACGACCGGCGGCGTCCTGAGATGGGACGACCTGATTCCCGGCACCTACACGGTCACGGAATCTGCTCTCGGCAGTGAGTGGGAAGTCCCCGTCATCGACGACTCCGGCGCTACTGTTACAAGTGGCGGTGTCGGAACCGCGACGGTGACGAACGAGTACATCCTCGGCTCCCTTGAGGTAACGAAAGATGTCATCTGGAACGGCGTAACTCCCGACGGAACTCTCTTTGAGATCTGTATCACCGGTCCTTCGTATCCGAGTGGTGACTGTAAGAGCACGACCGGCGGCGTCCTGAGATGGGACGACCTGATTCCCGGCACCTACACGGTCACGGAATCTGCTCTCGGCAGTGAGTGGGAAGTCCCCGTCATCGACGACTCCGGCGCTACTGTTACAAGTGGCGGTGTCGGAACCGCGACGGTGACGAACGAGTACATCCTCGGCTCCCTTGAGGTAACGAAAGATGTCATCTGGAACGGCGTAACTCCCGACGGAACTCTCTTTGAGATCTGTATCACCGGTCCTTCGTATCCGAGTGGTGACTGTAAGAGCACGACCGGCGGCGTCCTGAGATGGGACGACCTGATTCCCGGCACCTACACGGTCACGGAATCTGCTCTCGGCAGTGAGTGGGAAGTCCCCGTCATCGACGACTCCGGCGCTACTGTTACAAGTGGTGGTGTCGGAACCGCGACGGTGACGAACGAGTACATCCTCGGCTCCCTTGAGGTAACGAAAGATGTCATCTGGAACGGCGTAACTCCCGACGGAACTCTCTTTGAGATCTGTATCACCGGTCCTTCGTATCCGAGTGGTGACTGTAAGAGCACGACCGGCGGCGTCCTGAGATGGGACGACCTGATTCCCGGCACCTACACGGTCACGGAATCTGCTCTCGGCAGTGAGTGGGAAGTCCCCGTCATCGACGACTCCGGCGCTACTGTTACAAGTGGCGGTGTCGGAACCGCGACGGTGACGAACGAGTACATCCTCGGCTCCCTTGAGGTAACGAAAGATGTCATCTGGAACGGCGTAACTCCCGACGGAACTCTCTTTGAGATCTGTATCACCGGTCCTTCGTATCCGAGTGGTGACTGTAAGAGCACGACCGGCGGCGTCCTGAGATGGGACGACCTGATTCCCGGCACCTACACGGTCACGGAATCTGCTCTCGGCAGTGAGTGGGAAGTCCCCGTCATCGACGACTCCGGCGCTACTGTTACAAGTGGTGGTGTCGGAACCGCGACGGTGACGAACGAGTACATCCTCGGCTCCCTTGAGGTAACGAAAGATGTCATCTGGAACGGCGTAACTCCCGACGGAACTCTCTTTGAGATCTGTATCACCGGTCCTTCGTATCCGAGTGGTGACTGTAAGAGCACGACCGGCGGCGTCCTGAGATGGGACGACCTGATTCCCGGCACCTACACGGTCACGGAATCTGCTCTCGGCAGTGAGTGGGAAGTCCCCGTCATCGACGACTCCGGCGCTACTGTTACAAGTGGCGGTGTCGGAACCGCGACGGTGACGAACGAGTACATCCTCGGCTCCCTTGAGGTAACGAAAGATGTCATCTGGAACGGCGTAACTCCCGACGGAACTCTCTTTGAGATCTGTATCACCGGTCCTTCGTATCCGAGTGGTGACTGTAAGAGCACGACCGGCGGCGTCCTGAGATGGGACGACCTGATTCCCGGCACCTACACGGTCACGGAATCTGCTCTCGGCAGTGAGTGGGAAGTCCCCGTCATCGACGACTCCGGCGCTACTGTTACAAGTGGCGGTGTCGGAACCGCGACGGTGACGAACGAGTACATCCTCGGCTCCCTTGAGGTAACGAAAGATGTCATCTGGAACGGCGTAACTCCCGACGGAACTCTCTTTGAGATCTGTATCACCGGTCCTTCGTATCCGAGTGGTGACTGTAAGAGCACGACCGGCGGCGTCCTGAGATGGGACGACCTGATTCCCGGCACCTACACGGTCACGGAATCTGCTCTCGGCAGTGAGTGGGAAGTCCCCGTCATCGACGACTCCGGCGCTACTGTTACAAGTGGCGGTGTCGGAACCGCGACGGTGACGAACGAGTACATCCTCGGCTCCCTTGAGGTAACGAAAGATGTCATCTGGAACGGCGTAACTCCCGACGGAACTCTCTTTGAGATCTGTATCACCGGTCCTTCGTATCCGAGTGGTGACTGTAAGAGCACGACCGGCGGCGTCCTGAGATGGGACGACCTGATTCCCGGCACCTACACGGTCACGGAATCTGCTCTCGGCAGTGAGTGGGAAGTCCCCGTCATCGACGACTCCGGCGCTACTGTTACAAGTGGTGGTGTCGGAACCGCGACGGTGACGAACGAGTACATCCTCGGCTCCCTTGAGGTAACGAAAGATGTCATCTGGAACGGCGTAACTCCCGACGGAACTCTCTTTGAGATCTGTATCACCGGTCCTTCGTATCCGAGTGGTGACTGTAAGAGCACGACCGGCGGCGTCCTGAGATGGGACGACCTGATTCCCGGCACCTACACGGTCACGGAATCTGCTCTCGGCAGTGAGTGGGAAGTCCCCGTCATCGACGACTCCGGCGCTACTGTTACAAGTGGCGGTGTCGGAACCGCGACGGTGACGAACGAGTACATCCTCGGCTCCCTTGAGGTAACGAAAGATGTCATCTGGAACGGCGTAACTCCCGACGGAACTCTCTTTGAGATCTGTATCACCGGTCCTTCGTATCCGAGTGGTGACTGTAAGAGCACGACCGGCGGCGTCCTGAGATGGGACGACCTGATTCCCGGCACCTACACGGTCACGGAATCTGCTCTCGGCAGTGAGTGGGAAGTCCCCGTCATCGACGACTCCGGCGCTACTGTTACAAGTGGCGGTGTCGGAACCGCGACGGTGACGAACGAGTACATCCTCGGCTCCCTTGAGGTAACGAAAGATGTCATCTGGAACGGCGTAACTCCCGACGGAACTCTCTTTGAGATCTGTATCACCGGTCCTTCGTATCCGAGTGGTGACTGTAAGAGCACGACCGGCGGCGTCCTGAGATGGGACGACCTGATTCCCGGCACCTACACGGTCACGGAATCTGCTCTCGGCAGTGAGTGGGAAGTCCCCGTCATCGACGACTCCGGCGCTACTGTTACAAGTGGTGGTGTCGGAACCGCGACGGTGACGAACGAGTACATCCTCGGCTCCCTTGAGGTAACGAAAGATGTCATCTGGAACGGCGTAACTCCCGACGGAACTCTCTTTGAGATCTGTATCACCGGTCCTTCGTATCCGAGTGGTGACTGTAAGAGCACGACCGGCGGCGTCCTGAGATGGGACGACCTGATTCCCGGCACCTACACGGTCACGGAATCTGCTCTCGGCAGTGAGTGGGAAGTCCCCGTCATCGACGACTCCGGCGCTACTGTTACAAGTGGCGGTGTCGGAACCGCGACGGTGACGAACGAGTACATCCTCGGCTCCCTTGAGGTAACGAAAGATGTCATCTGGAACGGCGTAACTCCCGACGGAACTCTCTTTGAGATCTGTATCACCGGTCCTTCGTATCCGAGTGGTGACTGTAAGAGCACGACCGGCGGCGTCCTGAGATGGGACGACCTGATTCCCGGCACCTACACGGTCACGGAATCTGCTCTCGGCAGTGAGTGGGAAGTCCCCGTCATCGACGACTCCGGCGCTACTGTTACAAGTGGCGGTGTCGGAACCGCGACGGTGACGAACGAGTACATCCTCGGCTCCCTTGAGGTAACGAAAGATGTCATCTGGAACGGCGTAACTCCCGACGGAACTCTCTTTGAGATCTGTATCACCGGTCCTTCGTATCCGAGTGGTGACTGTAAGAGCACGACCGGCGGCGTCCTGAGATGGGACGACCTGATTCCCGGCACCTACACGGTCACGGAATCTGCTCTCGGCAGTGAGTGGGAAGTCCCCGTCATCGACGACTCCGGCGCTACTGTTACAAGTGGCGGTGTCGGAACCGCGACGGTGACGAACGAGTACATCCTCGGCTCCCTTGAGGTAACGAAAGATGTCATCTGGAACGGCGTAACTCCCGACGGAACTCTCTTTGAGATCTGTATCACCGGTCCTTCGTATCCGAGTGGTGACTGTAAGAGCACGACCGGCGGCGTCCTGAGATGGGACGACCTGATTCCCGGCACCTACACGGTCACGGAATCTGCTCTCGGCAGTGAGTGGGAAGTCCCCGTCATCGACGACTCCGGCGCTACTGTTACAAGTGGCGGTGTCGGAACCGCGACGGTGACGAACGAGTACATCCTCGGCTCCCTTGAGGTAACGAAAGATGTCATCTGGAACGGCGTAACTCCCGACGGAACTCTCTTTGAGATCTGTATCACCGGTCCTTCGTATCCGAGTGGTGACTGTAAGAGCACGACCGGCGGCGTCCTGAGATGGGACGACCTGATTCCCGGCACCTACACGGTCACGGAATCTGCTCTCGGCAGTGAGTGGGAAGTCCCCGTCATCGACGACTCCGGCGCTACTGTTACAAGTGGCGGTGTCGGAACCGCGACGGTGACGAACGAGTACATCCTCGGCTCCCTTGAGGTAACGAAAGATGTCATCTGGAACGGCGTAACTCCCGACGGAACTCTCTTTGAGATCTGTATCACCGGTCCTTCGTATCCGAGTGGTGACTGTAAGAGCACGACCGGCGGCGTCCTGAGATGGGACGACCTGATTCCCGGCACCTACACGGTCACGGAATCTGCTCTCGGCAGTGAGTGGGAAGTCCCCGTCATCGACGACTCCGGCGCTACTGTTACAAGTGGCGGTGTCGGAACCGCGACGGTGACGAACGAGTACATCCTCGGCTCCCTTGAGGTAACGAAAGATGTCATCTGGAACGGCGTAACTCCCGACGGAACTCTCTTTGAGATCTGTATCACCGGTCCTTCGTATCCGAGTGGTGACTGTAAGAGCACGACCGGCGGCGTCCTGAGATGGGACGACCTGATTCCCGGCACCTACACGGTCACGGAATCTGCTCTCGGCAGTGAGTGGGAAGTCCCCGTCATCGACGACTCCGGCGCTACTGTTACAAGTGGCGGTGTCGGAACCGCGACGGTGACGAACGAGTACATCCTCGGCTCCCTTGAGGTAACGAAAGATGTCATCTGGAACGGCGTAACTCCCGACGGAACTCTCTTTGAGATCTGTATCACCGGTCCTTCGTATCCGAGTGGTGACTGTAAGAGCACGACCGGCGGCGTCCTGAGATGGGACGACCTGATTCCCGGCACCTACACGGTCACGGAATCTGCTCTCGGCAGTGAGTGGGAAGTCCCCGTCATCGACGACTCCGGCGCTACTGTTACAAGTGGCGGTGTCGGAACCGCGACGGTGACGAACGAGTACATCCTCGGCTCCCTTGAGGTAACGAAAGATGTCATCTGGAACGGCGTAACTCCCGACGGAACTCTCTTTGAGATCTGTATCACCGGTCCTTCGTATCCGAGTGGTGACTGTAAGAGCACGACCGGCGGCGTCCTGAGATGGGACGACCTGATTCCCGGCACCTACACGGTCACGGAATCTGCTCTCGGCAGTGAGTGGGAAGTCCCCGTCATCGACGACTCCGGCGCTACTGTTACAAGTGGCGGTGTCGGAACCGCGACGGTGACGAACGAGTACATCCTCGGCTCCCTTGAGGTAACGAAAGATGTCATCTGGAACGGCGTAACTCCCGACGGAACTCTCTTTGAGATCTGTATCACCGGTCCTTCGTATCCGAGTGGTGACTGTAAGAGCACGACCGGCGGCGTCCTGAGATGGGACGACCTGATTCCCGGCACCTACACGGTCACGGAATCTGCTCTCGGCAGTGAGTGGGAAGTCCCCGTCATCGACGACTCCGGCGCTACTGTTACAAGTGGCGGTGTCGGAACCGCGACGGTGACGAACGAGTACATCCTCGGCTCCCTTGAGGTAACGAAAGATGTCATCTGGAACGGCGTAACTCCCGACGGAACTCTCTTTGAGATCTGTATCACCGGTCCTTCGTATCCGAGTGGTGACTGTAAGAGCACGACCGGCGGCGTCCTGAGATGGGACGACCTGATTCCCGGCACCTACACGGTCACGGAATCTGCTCTCGGCAGTGAGTGGGAAGTCCCCGTCATCGACGACTCCGGCGCTACTGTTACAAGTGGCGGTGTCGGAACCGCGACGGTGACGAACGAGTACATCCTCGGCTCCCTTGAGGTAACGAAAGATGTCATCTGGAACGGCGTAACTCCCGACGGAACTCTCTTTGAGATCTGTATCACCGGTCCTTCGTATCCGAGTGGTGACTGTAAGAGCACGACCGGCGGCGTCCTGAGATGGGACGACCTGATTCCCGGCACCTACACGGTCACGGAATCTGCTCTCGGCAGTGAGTGGGAAGTCCCCGTCATCGACGACTCCGGCGCTACTGTTACAAGTGGCGGTGTCGGAACCGCGACGGTGACGAACGAGTACATCCTCGGCTCCCTTGAGGTAACGAAAGATGTCATCTGGAACGGCGTAACTCCCGACGGAACTCTCTTTGAGATCTGTATCACCGGTCCTTCGTATCCGAGTGGTGACTGTAAGAGCACGACCGGCGGCGTCCTGAGATGGGACGACCTGATTCCCGGCACCTACACGGTCACGGAATCTGCTCTCGGCAGTGAGTGGGAAGTCCCCGTCATCGACGACTCCGGCGCTACTGTTACAAGTGGCGGTGTCGGAACCGCGACGGTGACGAACGAGTACATCCTCGGCTCCCTTGAGGTAACGAAAGATGTCATCTGGAACGGCGTAACTCCCGACGGAACTCTCTTTGAGATCTGTATCACCGGTCCTTCGTATCCGAGTGGTGACTGTAAGAGCACGACCGGCGGCGTCCTGAGATGGGACGACCTGATTCCCGGCACCTACACGGTCACGGAATCTGCTCTCGGCAGTGAGTGGGAAGTCCCCGTCATCGACGACTCCGGCGCTACTGTTACAAGTGGCGGTGTCGGAACCGCGACGGTGACGAACGAGTACATCCTCGGCTCCCTTGAGGTAACGAAAGATGTCATCTGGAACGGCGTAACTCCCGACGGAACTCTCTTTGAGATCTGTATCACCGGTCCTTCGTATCCGAGTGGTGACTGTAAGAGCACGACCGGCGGCGTCCTGAGATGGGACGACCTGATTCCCGGCACCTACACGGTCACGGAATCTGCTCTCGGCAGTGAGTGGGAAGTCCCCGTCATCGACGACTCCGGCGCTACTGTTACAAGTGGCGGTGTCGGAACCGCGACGGTGACGAACGAGTACATCCTCGGCTCCCTTGAGGTAACGAAAGATGTCATCTGGAACGGCGTAACTCCCGACGGAACTCTCTTTGAGATCTGTATCACCGGTCCTTCGTATCCGAGTGGTGACTGTAAGAGCACGACCGGCGGCGTCCTGAGATGGGACGACCTGATTCCCGGCACCTACACGGTCACGGAATCTGCTCTCGGCAGTGAGTGGGAAGTCCCCGTCATCGACGACTCCGGCGCTACTGTTACAAGTGGCGGTGTCGGAACCGCGACGGTGACGAACGAGTACATCCTCGGCTCCCTTGAGGTAACGAAAGATGTCATCTGGAACGGCGTAACTCCCGACGGAACTCTCTTTGAGATCTGTATCACCGGTCCTTCGTATCCGAGTGGTGACTGTAAGAGCACGACCGGCGGCGTCCTGAGATGGGACGACCTGATTCCCGGCACCTACACGGTCACGGAATCTGCTCTCGGCAGTGAGTGGGAAGTCCCCGTCATCGACGACTCCGGCGCTACTGTTACAAGTGGCGGTGTCGGAACCGCGACGGTGACGAACGAGTACATCCTCGGCTCCCTTGAGGTAACGAAAGATGTCATCTGGAACGGCGTAACTCCCGACGGAACTCTCTTTGAGATCTGTATCACCGGTCCTTCGTATCCGAGTGGTGACTGTAAGAGCACGACCGGCGGCGTCCTGAGATGGGACGACCTGATTCCCGGCACCTACACGGTCACGGAATCTGCTCTCGGCAGTGAGTGGGAAGTCCCCGTCATCGACGACTCCGGCGCTACTGTTACAAGTGGCGGTGTCGGAACCGCGACGGTGACGAACGAGTACATCCTCGGCTCCCTTGAGGTAACGAAAGATGTCATCTGGAACGGCGTAACTCCCGACGGAACTCTCTTTGAGATCTGTATCACCGGTCCTTCGTATCCGAGTGGTGACTGTAAGAGCACGACCGGCGGCGTCCTGAGATGGGACGACCTGATTCCCGGCACCTACACGGTCACGGAATCTGCTCTCGGCAGTGAGTGGGAAGTCCCCGTCATCGACGACTCCGGCGCTACTGTTACAAGTGGCGGTGTCGGAACCGCGACGGTGACGAACGAGTACATCCTCGGCTCCCTTGAGGTAACGAAAGATGTCATCTGGAACGGCGTAACTCCCGACGGAACTCTCTTTGAGATCTGTATCACCGGTCCTTCGTATCCGAGTGGTGACTGTAAGAGCACGACCGGCGGCGTCCTGAGATGGGACGACCTGATTCCCGGCACCTACACGGTCACGGAATCTGCTCTCGGCAGTGAGTGGGAAGTCCCCGTCATCGACGACTCCGGCGCTACTGTTACAAGTGGTGGTGTCGGAACCGCGACGGTGACGAACGAGTACATCCTCGGCTCCCTTGAGGTAACGAAAGATGTCATCTGGAACGGCGTAACTCCCGACGGAACTCTCTTTGAGATCTGTATCACCGGTCCTTCGTATCCGAGTGGTGACTGTAAGAGCACGACCGGCGGCGTCCTGAGATGGGACGACCTGATTCCCGGCACCTACACGGTCACGGAATCTGCTCTCGGCAGTGAGTGGGAAGTCCCCGTCATCGACGACTCCGGCGCTACTGTTACAAGTGGCGGTGTCGGAACCGCGACGGTGACGAACGAGTACATCCTCGGCTCCCTTGAGGTAACGAAAGATGTCATCTGGAACGGCGTAACTCCCGACGGAACTCTCTTTGAGATCTGTATCACCGGTCCTTCGTATCCGAGTGGTGACTGTAAGAGCACGACCGGCGGCGTCCTGAGATGGGACGACCTGATTCCCGGCACCTACACGGTCACGGAATCTGCTCTCGGCAGTGAGTGGGAAGTCCCCGTCATCGACGACTCCGGCGCTACTGTTACAAGTGGCGGTGTCGGAACCGCGACGGTGACGAACGAGTACATCCTCGGCTCCCTTGAGGTAACGAAAGATGTCATCTGGAACGGCGTAACTCCCGACGGAACTCTCTTTGAGATCTGTATCACCGGTCCTTCGTATCCGAGTGGTGACTGTAAGAGCACGACCGGCGGCGTCCTGAGATGGGACGACCTGATTCCCGGCACCTACACGGTCACGGAATCTGCTCTCGGCAGTGAGTGGGAAGTCCCCGTCATCGACGACTCCGGCGCTACTGTTACAAGTGGCGGTGTCGGAACCGCGACGGTGACGAACGAGTACATCCTCGGCTCCCTTGAGGTAACGAAAGATGTCATCTGGAACGGCGTAACTCCCGACGGAACTCTCTTTGAGATCTGTATCACCGGTCCTTCGTATCCGAGTGGTGACTGTAAGAGCACGACCGGCGGCGTCCTGAGATGGGACGACCTGATTCCCGGCACCTACACGGTCACGGAATCTGCTCTCGGCAGTGAGTGGGAAGTCCCCGTCATCGACGACTCCGGCGCTACTGTTACAAGTGGCGGTGTCGGAACCGCGACGGTGACGAACGAGTACATCCTCGGCTCCCTTGAGGTAACGAAAGATGTCATCTGGAACGGCGTAACTCCCGACGGAACTCTCTTTGAGATCTGTATCACCGGTCCTTCGTATCCGAGTGGTGACTGTAAGAGCACGACCGGCGGCGTCCTGAGATGGGACGACCTGATTCCCGGCACCTACACGGTCACGGAATCTGCTCTCGGCAGTGAGTGGGAAGTCCCCGTCATCGACGACTCCGGCGCTACTGTTACAAGTGGCGGTGTCGGAACCGCGACGGTGACGAACGAGTACATCCTCGGCTCCCTTGAGGTAACGAAAGATGTCATCTGGAACGGCGTAACTCCCGACGGAACTCTCTTTGAGATCTGTATCACCGGTCCTTCGTATCCGAGTGGTGACTGTAAGAGCACGACCGGCGGCGTCCTGAGATGGGACGACCTGATTCCCGGCACCTACACGGTCACGGAATCTGCTCTCGGCAGTGAGTGGGAAGTCCCCGTCATCGACGACTCCGGCGCTACTGTTACAAGTGGTGGTGTCGGAACCGCGACGGTGACGAACGAGTACATCCTCGGCTCCCTTGAGGTAACGAAAGATGTCATCTGGAACGGCGTAACTCCCGACGGAACTCTCTTTGAGATCTGTATCACCGGTCCTTCGTATCCGAGTGGTGACTGTAAGAGCACGACCGGCGGCGTCCTGAGATGGGACGACCTGATTCCCGGCACCTACACGGTCACGGAATCTGCTCTCGGCAGTGAGTGGGAAGTCCCCGTCATCGACGACTCCGGCGCTACTGTTACAAGTGGCGGTGTCGGAACCGCGACGGTGACGAACGAGTACATCCTCGGCTCCCTTGAGGTAACGAAAGATGTCATCTGGAACGGCGTAACTCCCGACGGAACTCTCTTTGAGATCTGTATCACCGGTCCTTCGTATCCGAGTGGTGACTGTAAGAGCACGACCGGCGGCGTCCTGAGATGGGACGACCTGATTCCCGGCACCTACACGGTCACGGAATCTGCTCTCGGCAGTGAGTGGGAAGTCCCCGTCATCGACGACTCCGGCGCTACTGTTACAAGTGGCGGTGTCGGAACCGCGACGGTGACGAACGAGTACATCCTCGGCTCCCTTGAGGTAACGAAAGATGTCATCTGGAACGGCGTAACTCCCGACGGAACTCTCTTTGAGATCTGTATCACCGGTCCTTCGTATCCGAGTGGTGACTGTAAGAGCACGACCGGCGGCGTCCTGAGATGGGACGACCTGATTCCCGGCACCTACACGGTCACGGAATCTGCTCTCGGCAGTGAGTGGGAAGTCCCCGTCATCGACGACTCCGGCGCTACTGTTACAAGTGGCGGTGTCGGAACCGCGACGGTGACGAACGAGTACATCCTCGGCTCCCTTGAGGTAACGAAAGATGTCATCTGGAACGGCGTAACTCCCGACGGAACTCTCTTTGAGATCTGTATCACCGGTCCTTCGTATCCGAGTGGTGACTGTAAGAGCACGACCGGCGGCGTCCTGAGATGGGACGACCTGATTCCCGGCACCTACACGGTCACGGAATCTGCTCTCGGCAGTGAGTGGGAAGTCCCCGTCATCGACGACTCCGGCGCTACTGTTACAAGTGGTGGTGTCGGAACCGCGACGGTGACGAACGAGTACATCCTCGGCTCCCTTGAGGTAACGAAAGATGTCATCTGGAACGGCGTAACTCCCGACGGAACTCTCTTTGAGATCTGTATCACCGGTCCTTCGTATCCGAGTGGTGACTGTAAGAGCACGACCGGCGGCGTCCTGAGATGGGACGACCTGATTCCCGGCACCTACACGGTCACGGAATCTGCTCTCGGCAGTGAGTGGGAAGTCCCCGTCATCGACGACTCCGGCGCTACTGTTACAAGTGGTGGTGTCGGAACCGCGACGGTGACGAACGAGTACATCCTCGGCTCCCTTGAGGTAACGAAAGATGTCATCTGGAACGGCGTAACTCCCGACGGAACTCTCTTTGAGATCTGTATCACCGGTCCTTCGTATCCGAGTGGTGACTGTAAGAGCACGACCGGCGGCGTCCTGAGATGGGACGACCTGATTCCCGGCACCTACACGGTCACGGAATCTGCTCTCGGCAGTGAGTGGGAAGTCCCCGTCATCGACGACTCCGGCGCTACTGTTACAAGTGGCGGTGTCGGAACCGCGACGGTGACGAACGAGTACATCCTCGGCTCCCTTGAGGTAACGAAAGATGTCATCTGGAACGGCGTAACTCCCGACGGAACTCTCTTTGAGATCTGTATCACCGGTCCTTCGTATCCGAGTGGTGACTGTAAGAGCACGACCGGCGGCGTCCTGAGATGGGACGACCTGATTCCCGGCACCTACACGGTCACGGAATCTGCTCTCGGCAGTGAGTGGGAAGTCCCCGTCATCGACGACTCCGGCGCTACTGTTACAAGTGGCGGTGTCGGAACCGCGACGGTGACGAACGAGTACATCCTCGGCTCCCTTGAGGTAACGAAAGATGTCATCTGGAACGGCGTAACTCCCGACGGAACTCTCTTTGAGATCTGTATCACCGGTCCTTCGTATCCGAGTGGTGACTGTAAGAGCACGACCGGCGGCGTCCTGAGATGGGACGACCTGATTCCCGGCACCTACACGGTCACGGAATCTGCTCTCGGCAGTGAGTGGGAAGTCCCCGTCATCGACGACTCCGGCGCTACTGTTACAAGTGGTGGTGTCGGAACCGCGACGGTGACGAACGAGTACATCCTCGGCTCCCTTGAGGTAACGAAAGATGTCATCTGGAACGGCGTAACTCCCGGCGGAACTCTCTTTGAGATCTGTATCACCGGTCCTTCGTATCCGAGTGGTGACTGTAAGAGCACGACCGGCGGCGTCCTGAGATGGGACGACCTGATTCCCGGCACCTACACGGTCACGGAATCTGCTCTCGGCAGTGAGTGGGAAGTCCCCGTCATCGACGACTCCGGCGCTACTGTTACAAGTGGTGGTGTCGGAACCGCGACGGTGACGAACGAGTACATCCTCGGCTCCCTTGAGGTAACGAAAGATGTCATCTGGAACGGCGTAACTCCCGACGGAACTCTCTTTGAGATCTGTATCACCGGTCCTTCGTATCCGAGTGGTGACTGTAAGAGCACGACCGGCGGCGTCCTGAGATGGGACGACCTGATTCCCGGCACCTACACGGTCACGGAATCTGCTCTCGGCAGTGAGTGGGAAGTCCCCGTCATCGACGACTCCGGCGCTACTGTTACAAGTGGTGGTGTCGGAACCGCGACGGTGACGAACGAGTACATCCTCGGCTCCCTTGAGGTAACGAAAGATGTCATCTGGAACGGCGTAACTCCCGACGGAACTCTCTTTGAGATCTGTATCACCGGTCCTTCGTATCCGAGTGGTGACTGTAAGAGCACGACCGGCGGCGTCCTGAGATGGGACGACCTGATTCCCGGCACCTACACGGTCACGGAATCTGCTCTCGGCAGTGAGTGGGAAGTCCCCGTCATCGACGACTCCGGCGCTACTGTTACAAGTGGTGGTGTCGGAACCGCGACGGTGACGAACGAGTACATCCTCGGCTCCCTTGAGGTAACGAAAGATGTCATCTGGAACGGCGTAACTCCCGACGGAACTCTCTTTGAGATCTGTATCACCGGTCCTTCGTATCCGAGTGGTGACTGTAAGAGCACGACCGGCGGCGTCCTGAGATGGGACGACCTGATTCCCGGCACCTACACGGTCACGGAATCTGCTCTCGGCAGTGAGTGGGAAGTCCCCGTCATCGACGACTCCGGCGCTACTGTTACAAGTGGCGGTGTCGGAACCGCGACGGTGACGAACGAGTACATCCTCGGCTGTCTCGAAGTGATCAAGAACGTCGACTGGGACGGCGTCACTCCCGACGATGCCAAGACGTTCGAGGTCTGTATCACCGGACCTTCGTATCCGAGTGGCGACTGCAAGACGATCGGCTACCTCGGCGGCACGCTGAAATGGGACAACCTCGTTCCTGGTGACTACACCGTCAGCGAGACCAACCCCGGTCCCGAATGGCTTGTCAGCATCAGTGACACCACCGTCACGGTCACTCCCGGCAACGATACGTGCAACCAGACCACGATCGACAACGACTATCTCAACGAATGGTGTGGCCTGACCATTGGATTCTGGAAGAATAATGTAGGCAAGTACCTTGACGAAAAGCCAAACGGCCGTCAGGTGCCTGATGAATTCTTCGAGATAGACTATCCAACCCCGCCCTGTGGTATGATAGACCCAACCTGTCTTGCCTGGGAGGATGTCTATGAGCGGCTTGCGAACTATGATGCATCGGATGCGAAGCAGAAGGCTATTGCACAGATGATTGCAATGAAACTCACCTCGGCGTACAGCGAAGACGGGTTCGTATATTCCATTGATTACTCACGGTATTCGTATGAAGACGAATATGGAGCAATCATCTACATGGAATGCTATGACGTTCTGAAGGCTGCATGTGAATCTGAAGAAGTCAACTGCAAAGGAACGATTGTGTCCGTAGCGGAACTCTGGGATTACATACTCAACGTCCTCTACGAGGGAGGAGAGTACGGTGACGCACATGAGCTTGCTGATTGCATCAACAACTACAAGTGGGGATGTGAGGAATTCACTGCATATTATCCGGATGACGGCGTGTGTACTTCAGATGTGTGCATGGCTGGCAGTGCAGAAGCACCTGGACAGTTAAAGAAAGAGGAGAATAAAAACGCGAAGGATGAAAAATTCTTCATTAAAATAATGTGAGGATAGGGCTTTCCCCATCCCCATGTTATAAATCTTCAATTTTTTGTCGAATTGAAGGCTGTTTATTTTGGAATCCTGAAATTGGGGCCGGATACCTGCTGCTTTATGAATTAAATGCTATTGTGCTGGTCTGCCAGTCGGTGGTTATTTATGGTCGTCTGATTACCCTCATCATATGAAGTGGAGACGTTTGTGGGTAGTGTTTCTCGTTTTCATCTGTTGCATGGGTGTTGTCGATGCTCAGGGAAATGAGGGGGAATATTATGCATTTCTTTTCTCATCGAATAGCTGTGGTTCCTGTGAAGATGTGGATATGCATGTTTTTACTGAAATAACTGCATTGTATCCGGAACTGCTGGTGGTTGATTACGAACTTTCTGAGCATACGGAAAATGCTCTATTGAACCGTGATTTCTCAGAAAAATATAGCGTTGTGCAAAGTATACCAAAAATGATCCTAGGTAATAATCACGCTTTCGTCGGAAAGAACACCATCCTCACCAATATCACCCCCATCCTCGATGCACAAAGGAACGGAACCTTTGCAGATTCCACGTCCCTTCTCACTTTCAAGACACTCGATATTTCATCACTGGAAGGCTACCCGAAGCTCTGGCGGGCGAACCGGGTCCTCATCTTCGAAGAAGGCGGTGCGGAGAATGCATTCCTGAAGGATCTGATCAACACCCCGAATATCAATACTACACTCGCCGGTCACCAGTACGAAACCATCACCCCGCCCCCTATCCGGGTCGGAAAACAGAACATCACCTTTGAGCATGCCGTCCATGTCGAAGGATGGGAGCTCCAGTGGAATGATGTGGAATTGCCGGCCGATGCAAACACCTCCGTTGCCACGCCACTCGCTGTCTGGGGTGCACTTGGCGCCTTTGCCGTTGTAGCAGTGGCTGGTGCGAATACAATGACCCGGAAAATCAATTAAGATAGATCCGATCAGCCATACCTATTTTTTAAAAAGAGATTTCGTCCTGAACCATACCGTCCTCCTGGGAAAAGGCTCCCCTCTTCCGGTATGGCTTTCGCCCGGACACATCGTCTACAGAAGACACATGAAAACAACAATCGCAACAATCGTCGCAATGCCATAAATGATGGGTCGATAGCCCCTCTTCTCCACAAAGTTACATCTCATGCCCTCACCTGTTTCATGAATCGTTGTCGAATTATCTTAAGCGCTGTGTTCGCGGCATGGGTCTGATGAACGCATTCTCACTCCAGCATCCCCCGCAGCACCGTCACCGCCCGTCCGGTAAGAAGCACCTCGTCGCCGTCCACCGTCACCATTATCTCCCCGCCCCGCTTGGACGCCTGGAAGGCCTGTAAGTGATCACGTCCCGTCAGGTGCTGCCAGTAGGGGCCGAGAACGCAGTGGGCCGATCCCGTCACCGGGTCTTCGGGAATGCCCGCCGCCGGCGCAAAGAACCGGGAGATGATGTCATACCGTCCGCCGTCGGATGCGGCGGTGAGAATGATGCCGCGGGCGGGGAAGCCCTCCAGCGCCTTCATGTCGGGTGCCGCCCCCTCGACGAGGATGGCGCCGCCGGTACGCACCAGCCAGTCGTAGGTGCTCACCCGGAAGTCCTCCACCGGAACGCCGAGGGCCGCCTCGAGCCCTGCAGGCACCGGGGCCGCCTCGGCGGGAAGGGCGGGGAAGGTGAGTGTCACCGTGCCCGCATCCACCACCGCTTCAAGGTCGCCGCCGGCAGACGAGAAGGAGACGATCGCTCCTTCCTCCTCTTCACCCTCCTCGACGAGAACATGTGCCGCCGCACAGGTGGCATGCCCGCAGAGGTCGACCTCCATCGTGGGGGTGAACCACCGGATCTCCCACCCGGTACCCGAACGACGGACAAATGCCGTCTCCGAGTGCCGCATCTCACCGGCGACCGCCTGCATCCAGTCCGGCGAGACCTCCCCCTCAATCAGGCAGACCCCTGCGGGATTGCCGGTAAACGGCCGGGAGGTGAAGGCGTCCACCGTAAAGTACCTGCATGCCATACCAGCCTGAGGATCAGTCCTCCGGCATAATAAAAGATCGGATGAGGTCCTATTTTCGGCCGTAATAGGAGAAGAGCAGTTCGGTCACCCGCCGGACATCCTCGCCGTCCTTCCGGACCCCCGCGAGATAGGCGGAGAAGACCTCGTCGGTGACCACGTGCAGGCCGGGCTTGAAGAGGTCCGCGTGCTGCTGAAGGTCGAAGGAGCGTGCCTCGGCCTCGGTCAGGTGAAGGGATCGGTATTCCCCTTCATGTGGCCTGTACACGGGGTTCTCCTCCCGGGGCGTCCGCAGGACGAGATCGGCAAGCGGCGTCGAGGGGATGGGCTCTGCGATGGAAACGAAGACATCGTCGAGCCCGTACATCGTAATGAAGTCCTTCGTCTCCTCGTACTCCTCCTCCGTTTCCGTCGGGTATCCGACGATGAAGCTCCCTGCGACCTTCAGTCCGTGTTCGCGGCAGGCCTCCACACCTCTGCCCGCATCGTCGGCGGTCACGCCCTTCCCCATCAGGCGCAGGATGCGGTCGCTTCCGGATTCGAGCCCGAAGAAGACCCAGCCGATTGTATAGTCGCGGATGGCATCGAGGACCGTGTCGGAGATGCAGTCCACCCGGATGTCCGGAGATGAGATGTTCTTCGGACCCATGATCTCCGCCATCCCCTCCAGAAGGGCGGCGAAGGCATCGTCGTTCACCGCCCCGCCGGGACCGCAGCAGTAGAGCGACCCGGTGCCGCCGGAGACCGAGAGACGCTTTGCTCCGGCATCTTTGAACGCCTGCACCTCGGCGAGCACGTCCTCCAAATCGCGGCTGCGGACCTCCCGCCCGAAGAAGCGGGGTACCTGACAGAAGGTGCAGGCGCCGATGCACCCGCGGTGACTCTCGATATAGGCCGACGCCCCGCGGATGTCCTGGCTGCCGATACCGGGAGGTATGAAGGGCAGGGGGCGGTGCACGGACGCCGGGGGGGCGGGGCCGGTGAAGCGCATCTCATCCGCCTCCATCCATGCACATCCGGGGATGCCCTCATGCGGACCTTCCGCCAGTAGCCGGAGCACCGTCTCCTCGCCCTCGCCGACGCAGACCGCATCGGGGGAGAGTTCGCCGAGCACGATATCCGGTGCGGCGGAGACGGGTCCGCCCACATAGACGGCACCGCCCCTCTCCCGGTGGCCGGCGACAAATGCCTTGATGCCCGGGTTCATCAGGTGCTGGGTGGAGTAGAGGGAGAGGAGAACGGTGCTGTCCGGGTCGGCGGCAAGTTCTCTTCTCAGTTCGACCTCATATCCTGCGTCACGAAGCACGCCCCCGATGAGCATCGCCCCGTAGGTGTGCATATCCGGCGAGATGACGGTGACTCTCATATACTCTATTGTTGTGATGGCAGAGGCATATAAGCGATCCATCGGGAACGGGAACATCCACCCTGACCGGTTCGCCCTCAAAGTCACGGGGGTATCCGGCTGGAGAAATTTATGTAAAAATGATTGGTGGTTTTAGTCCCTGCGGCGAGATGCAGCGAGGAGCCCTGCGATGCCGAGACCGGCCAGAAGGCCGAAGACCGGAACCGGGGACTGGGTCGGAGTGCTCGTGGGGGAGAGGCTTGCCGAGACATAGGACGTCGCACCGGAATTCACTTCGACCGTGCTGGAATAATCGGTATACCCGGAGAGCTTGAGGGTCACCGTGTAGCTGCCGGGAGTAAGGTCCGTAAGGGTGACCGGGGTTATGCCCTTGTTGACGTTGTTAAGGTACACCGTTGCACCGGTGGGAGACGAGGTGACATCGATGGCGCCGTTGCCGGTCGCACCGCCCTGCAGGTTTGCGGTCACCGTCGAGGTCTGTCCGGAGTTGACGGTCACCGAGGTGACGGAGTCCTGATAGCCGGCAAGGGTCACCTTCACCGTGTGGGTGCCTGCGGTGACGCCGTTGATGACGAGCGGTGTGCCGGGTTCGGTCTGTCCATGGTAGACGCCGTCAAGGTAGACCGACGCATAAGCCGGGTTGGAGGTGATCGAGACCGTTCCTGTCGTAGGGTTGGGGATCGCCTTCAGGGTCGCGGTCACGTAGGTGACCTGATTGGAGTGGATATTGAATTGGTTGGACCACTCCTCGTATCCGGGCATCGTGATCTCGAGGATGTGAGCGCCCTGGGAGAGGCCGCCGACGGTCCGGGGAGAGGTGCCCTTGTAGTCACCGTCGATATACACCTGCGCATTGGAAGGTGTGGTGGTCACCGAGATGGTGCCGTAGGTCGCCTGTGCCTTGAGGACCGCCTGGGTGGTCACCGTCTGTCCAGCGGTGATGGTGATGGTGTCGTAGTAGTCATTGTAGCCGGGGTACTTCAGGCGCAGGTCGTGGCTGCCTGCCGAAAGGCCGCTCACCGTCTCGGTGGTCGTACCCTTGTAGACGCCGTCGATGTAGACGTCGGCACCGCTCGGGGAGGAACTGATCCTGATGGCGCCGGTCGTTGGCTGGATGGGGTTCAGGGTCAGGTAGACCGACTGGTGTTCACCCGCGCCGGGCATGGTGGGAAGATTTGCGGATGCAGAACTGTAGCCGTTCTTGGAGGCGGTAACGGTGCTGTACGGCGTCGCCGTCGAGTAGACGGCAACACTCAGAATGCCGCCGGTAGTTTCGCCCTTGTATTCGCCGTCGAAATAGATGGCAGCGCCGTCCACGTTTGTATGGATGTCATACCATCCTTCATCTCCGCCGATGGTACCGGCGCACATTGCCGAAGGCACTGCCGCACAGAGGAGAAGCAGAGCCATTGCAGCTGCAGGAATACTGTAGTTCATATGAATCATAGTGGAATTATTGCTGTGCATATAAATAATTGCTGAAAAATTTATCATTCTTCCATTCTGGCCAGAATCGGTCGATTAAGGCTGACGAAATAATTCCCGATTAATATCCGGGGATGATAAGGATTCTTGAAATGGCAAAGAAAAAAAAAGGTTCAGGAATTCCGACGGCGGGCACAGATGAAGATCCCCCGAGGAGGGCAAGAGCGAATGCTGCCATGAGGGTTGATGCAGGGGTCTCTGCCGGAAGGGGTGAAAGGGTCCCCGACACATATGAGGTTGCTCCGGCATTCACGACAGCCTCTCCTGACCAGTCACTGTATCCCGGAAGCCGGAGGCTGATGGCATAGGTCCCTGGTGCCATCCCGTCGATCGTCACCGGGGCGATGCCGCGTTTGGCATTGTCGATATAGACGTCCGCCCCCGTCGGCGAGGAGGAGATGGAAAGTGTGCCGTCCCCGGTCGTGGCAGGCACGAGTTGTGCCTCCACGGTGGTGGTCTGTCCCGAGTTCACCGTCACCTGGCTCATCGAGTCCTCGTATCCTGTCAGCCGGACCATCACCGTGCGGGTCCCCGGGGAAACCCCGCTGATGATGAACGGGGAGCCCGGTTCGGTCTGCCCCTGGTATCCCCCGTCGAGATAGACCGATGCATAGGAGGGGTTGGATGTCACCGCGATGGCTCCGGTCGTCGGAGCACTGACAGGTGTGAGTACCTGGCTCATATAGGTCGTCTGTTTCGCATAGATTCTGGCCGTCCCCGTCCAGTCCTGGTACCCCGATTTTGTCAGCTCAATGAAATGCGACCCCTCGGTGAGACCGCCGACCATCGCCGGGGTGACCCCCTTGTAGGTTCCGTCCACGTAGACATAGGCACCGGAGGGAGAGGTGGTCACCGAGAGTGTCCCGTAGACCGGTTTTTCACTGAGGGTGGGGCTCACATAGGTGGTCTGGCCTGCGTAGACATAGACCGTCGTCTGGTACGAATAATAACCGTCCTTTTCGACGCTCAGGTAATAGGAGTCATGGTTGAGCTGTATCGTCTGGGGTGTACGCCCCCGGTAGCTGCTGTCGACATATACCGATGCCCCTGACGGGACGGAATTGACATTGAGCCACCCGTATGAGGGGACGAGCGGGGAGAGAGTAAGGCTGACCGAATACCGTTTGTCCATCACCGGATAGGGGAGGGAGGCTGAGGCACTGTTGTATCCGCCGCGCCGGGCGGTCACCGTGCTGTAGGATGAGGGGACGGGAACCTCCACCGAGAGGTACCCGTTTGCTGTCTGTCCCTGGTAGATCCCGTCGAAGTAGATGCTCGCCACATCCACGTTCGTGTAGATGTCATACCAGGCGTATCCCTGGATCGGCTGTGAAGCCCCCTGTGCCATGGACGGCGAAACAAGGGCGGCAGCACAAAGAAGGAGGGCTATCAGGAACCATGCATACGTTTTCATGCTGATCAGTCCTCCCTGCCGCAGAATAGTATAAAAGCGTTTGTGAGTCTCCGGGGATTTGCATTCACCGACCGCCGGTATAATCCCTCCCGACCTTCCGGGCATACCTGTCGAGGACGGCGATCGCCATGATGAGCAGGACGGCCATTCCCCCGAGGACGAGCCAGTGGGCAGGGCCCGCGGCACCGACCGAGAGGCGGACGATGAGGTTGGCGGGATTGCCGGGGAGGGCAAGGGCCGCCATGATGACGACCACAAGTGCCGTCGAGAAGATGAACTGGGCATTCGTCCGCTCCCGGTAATGGAGGGCACAAAATGCGGAGAGGAGGATCATGCCGAGGGCGCCGGCACTGACATGCAGGAGAATGGGCATCGTTCCCTGGATTGCAATGCCATTTGCCATAAGAAGGATAAGCCATGCTCCTGACTGTACGGGCACAATCACGAAGCAGGCAAGCACCTTTCCCCAGACCATGTCGGAAAAGGATGCGGGGGTGGAGATCAGGGTCTCGATGGTATTGTGCTGGAATTCCTCGGTGATGAAGTCGATGATAAGGGCGGCGGAGATGATGGCGGGCATGAAGATCAGGAGGGGGATGAGAAGGCCATAGACAAACTCGAAGAAGTTCGTCCGCGGGGCTTCGTTCGGAAGACCGAGATCGACCGGTGGTGCGGTCAGCCGGTCCCCCCGGACTTCCCTCAGGTCTGCCTCATATGCGAGAAAGACATCCTTGAGTTTTGTATTGACGACGGATGACCGGATATCGTTTTGAATGGTATAGAGGGTGATCTTGATCGGCTGTTCGGCATCGGGCGCCGTATCGGGGACCCATACCACTGCGGAGATCTTCCGTTCCTCGAGGGCTGCGATGGCGGTGGAAAAATCCATCTCGTAGACCCTGAAGTCCCCTTCCTCCTTCAGTTGATTGAGAAGCGGCGAAGCGGTCCCCGTGTAGGCGATGGGGTCACGGGTCGTCGAGTACTCCGCGAGTGCATCGGGGTCATACATCGCCGCCAGACCCACCAGTAAAAACGAGGAGAACATGGCGATGAAAATCTGGAGAAGAATGGCAAAGACGATCGTCTTCTCCGTTCCGAGCGAGCGGATCTCTTTTTTTGCGATCGTTCCCACATGGTGCCATCCCATGGTCAGATCCCCCCGGTGAGGATGAAGAGGTTATAGATGCTGTGCACGGCTGTCCCGCCCAGAAGAGCCACAGGGTACGACCGCGGTCCGGCGACCTTCAGGATGGCGGTCACGACAAATGCTCCCGTAAAGTGGAGAGTAAGGGGGAGCCAGAGAACGTGAAGACTCGAGAAGAGTGCCGCTCCGAAGAGTGATTCGGAGATCTGGGCAAGGGTTGCAAAGAGGAGCAGTTTTTCCCCAATGAAAAATCCCGCCATCACCGCAAGACAGCAGAGAATGAGGTTTTTCCATGTCAGGAATGACGGCCGCCGGCTGTACACGGCAAAGATGCCCACTGACTTTGCCCATTCCTCGATGAATGCCGCGATAACGACCAGCAGCACGAGGGAGAGCGGCAATGGGAGATTGAAGAGAACGACAAGCCCCATCATCTGGGCCATGAGCACGAAGGGGATGGTACAGATGGTCAGCCCGAATAGTGCCGCGAAGGGATGCGAGGCCGGAATGAGTGCCGCTACGTATTCCCTCATCTTCATTCTCAGCGGGTGAAGGCTGAAGAGGCGTTCCTCACGGAAATTTACAATGCAGATCGCGAATATGATGGCGCTCGTTGCCCAGAAGAGGAAGGTGGAGTAGAAGTAGTCGCCGAGAGTGAATCCCCCACCCTCCAGATCGTAGATGACGAGGGTGAGGGGGGATATGAGGGAGATGACGTGGATATGGGCAAAGATGCTCGGGAAGAAGAGATAGGAGGTGGCAATCGTCGAGAAGAATATCGAGATGAAGGAGAGCTCCTTGAAGCTGCGCGATGTCATTCCGATGAGGAGGGCACCCGCGAGGAAGAAGAAGATGACGGGGACGAGGGCGACGATGACGGCAAATGTCGCCCCGGTATGGATGGTGAGGATGGCCGTGACCGCCACCATCAGCACGAGATAAGGGAGCATCTTTCCGGCGATGACCACCCATGGCCGGGCAGGAGTCGAAAGGAGGATCTCACCTCTTCGGTCGATTCGCTCGTTCATGATACTCATCATGAAAAATTGCGAGGTGAAGTACAGGGGGAAGATGAAGACGAATATGAGAACGATTGCGTCGAAGGGAAGGGAGGGGGTGATCTGGGAGGGAGTTGCATAGTCCCCGAGGTCCGGTCCGGAGGAAAGGGTGTCGGTATACCGGGCGACCGCACTCTCATCACCCTCGGACGCAACAAGTGCCGCCCGGAGTTCTTCTTTTGATGCACCAAGTTCGGGCGAAGGGGTGGGGAGTTCCACCACCGGCCGGTCCGGGATGAGACTCGCACCCATGCGCCGGAGGCTGCCGATCTGCTGCCCCGACTGGGTAGCCGTAAAGTCGAGTTCGCTTTCGACGTATTGCAGATCGATCCAGAGGGGATAGGCAGCGAACAGGTCCCCCTCGCGGTTATAGACAGCGGTGAGGTAGGAGACATAGTCGGTCTGTATGGCATTTGCCGCTGCCGAACCCTTGTCCGTCTCCGCCACCGAGAGGGCTCCGCGGGTGAACAGCAGATCGGGGTCTGCCGCCTGCAGGAGGGTCTCGTCGGAAGAGAGGAAGGCCACGAAGCGGGGATCGGATGAGAGGAGGGAGGCCACCTCGGGGGAGTCGGTTCCCGCCGTAAACATCCCGTCCTGCAGATGCATACCGGTCTGCTGGACATATCCGGTGGCAAAGATCAAAAGGACAAAGAGGAGGATGGCTACCGGTACCACCTCGCGTGACATCGATGTCGCCGTACGCCGCACTTCCCATCTGCCGATGGAAAGGATGTCTCTCGCCGCCGCCCCCCTCACGTAATCAGAGGTGGCAGGTAATGATACATTAAGATTTATAATGATGAATACAAACCTCTGCCTGATTGGATGATACGTGCGGAAGGGCTCATCAAGGACTATGACGGATTCCGGGCGCTCGACGGCGTCAGTTTTGAGACGGATGAACCCGGCATATTCGGGATTATCGGGCATAACGGAGCGGGGAAGACGACCCTCCTGAAGATCATGGCGGGGCTCATGCAGCCGACCGCCGGAACCCTTGTCATAAATGGTATCGACGTCGTACGCGATCCCGTCAGTCTGAGGAGGACCCTGGGGTACCTCCCCGAAGAGTCCCGCCTCTATGACACGATGACCGTCGATTCCTATCTCTCGTTCTTCGGCGAACTCTACCATCTCGACCGCGCAACGATCGCCGATCGGGGGGAGCGCCTCCTGAGCTCACTCCAGCTGGATCATGGCGGGAAGAAGATCGGCGAACTCTCCAAGGGGATGCGGCGCAAGGTGGCAATTGCGCGCTCACTCATCCACGATCCGTCGCTCCTCATCTATGACGAACCCACCTCCGGGCTTGACCCGATGACCTCTCGCTACATCATCGAGTATCTGGCACGACTCCGGGACGAGGAAGAAAGGACGATCCTCCTCTCCGCCCACAACCTCCTGCAGGTCGAGGAGATCTGCGACCGGATTCTCATTCTCCGGAAGGGTCGGGAGATTGCCTTCGGGACGATGGACGAACTCCGGTCGAAGTTCGGCACGTTCAGCTACCACATCCGGTTCACCGTCCCCGACGCATCAGTTCTGCCGGAAGCACTTGCGGTCTCCCGTGACGCGGGGGAGTACGTCACCGAGGCCGCGGATATGTCCGCCCTCAATGCCGCCACCGCCCTCATAGCAGGCGCGGGAGGGACGGTCAAACGCATCGAATCGAGGTACCCCAGTCTCGAAGAAATGCTCCTGAAAATCGGGAAATAACTTTTTCATGGTGGGCACCGGGGCTTTCCTCCCCGGACATCTGCCGCCCCTTTCTCTCCCCTGCGGTGGGAATACAAAAATTAAAATCCTCAATATCTGCTTAAAATCCGCATAAAAAGATGTAAACGGGCCTGAAGGGATTTGAACCCCTGGCCGACGGATTAAGAGTCCGTCGCTCTTCCTGACTAAGCTACAGGCCCACTCGTTTGACCTAACTACGTGGTAGGTAATTGGTCATATACTTTTCGGAGATCCTTAATTATCCCTGAACAACAGAAACTTACCTTACCATGCCTGAGACGAATCCGCAAGGATCTCAAACGACGGCAACCACCGAATACCTGATACTCGGATGCGGAAGTATCGGATACAATGTTCTCTACGAGCTCCTCAAAGAGACTGCCGACATCGTCATCATAGATAGGGACGAGCACAAGGTGCAGGATCTCAGGGATCAGAAATATGAGGCGCTCGTTCGCGATATCGGAGACCCGGACATGCTCAGGGAAGTCCCGGTACCGCGTGTGGTCTTTGTCCTCGCAAGTGATGAAAAAGGCAATCTTGCGGCAGTCAGGACCATCAAGAGTACATTTCCATCCGCGTACGTCATCGTCAGAGCCGTCGATTCGGGGACCGTTGACCTGCTCTCCGCAGTTGGAGCAGATGAAGTACTCCACCCACAGGAAGTGTTTGCGAAGAAGGCGGTTCACCACGCACGCAAACTGCAGTCCTCCCGTCAGGCACGCAGGTTGAATGACCTGCTCTCCAGCTGGCGGGGTACGATGGGAATCGTCACGCATACCAACCCTGACCCGGATACGATCTCCAGCGCGATGGCGCTGTGCGCTCTCGGAAAAGCGGCGAGTAAGGGTGTACTGGAATGCCGGATTCTCTATGACGGTAAGATTGGTCACCAGGAAAACCGTGCCTTTGTCAATCTCCTCGACATCAGGATGGAGCGCATTACTCCGGACATACTCAGGGACTGCGATTACCTTGCGATCGTCGATTCCCCGGCCCCCGGCGTGAACAACGCGCTTCCAAAGGAGTCCCACGTCAATATCATCATTGATCATCACCCGAATGGCGATCTTGCGAAAAATGCTGCGGATTTTGTCGATAAACGGCCTGACATGGGTGCGACCGCAAGTCTCATGACCCAGTACCTGCGGGAACTCGATGTCCCCGTGGACTCCAACATCGCAACCGCTCTTTTTTATGGCATTATGGCCGACACGCGCTGTTTCCGGCGCAATACCACCCCGCAGGATCTCACCCTAGCCGCGTTTCTCCTTCCGCTGACGGAATCCGAACTGCTGGAAAAGATCACATCGCAGTCGGTTTCGCAGGAGACGCTCGAGGTGCTCGGCAATGCCATTAAAAACCGCCGGCTTCTCTCGGGCTATCTCTTCTCCAGCGTCGGGTACGTCAGAAACCGGGATGCCATCCCGCAGGCGGCGGACCTCCTTATCCAGCTGGAAGGGGTCAACACCTCGCTTGTCTATGGCATCACCGACAATGTGATCGCATTCTCCGCCCGGAACAAGGATATCCGGCTCAATATCGGGCAGGCGATGGAGGAGGCGTTCGAGGGAATCGGCGAAGCGGGGGGGCACTCCGCAATGGGCGCCGCAACAATCCCCCTCTCTGTCTTCACGCTCGCCCGCAACAAAGACGAACTGCTGGAACTCATCATTGATCCGATTCTCAGGAAATTCATGCATATTGTCGGTATAGATGAAGAGGAATCAGCGAATGAGATTTGAGGACTGGGAACCTCACTATCTCCGCATCCTTGATACCTTCGGGTTTGACCGGGAAGGTGACGAGGAGGCTGCGGAGATTGCTGCCGTGCTCACGGCGCAAGACGATGTCGCACGTCTGGAAGAACTCTGTGCCGGGCGGACGGTTACCGTCTGCGGGAATGCACCGTGCCTGAAGGACGACCTTCCCTGCTGCGAAGAAACCGTCTTTGCCGCCGATGCCGCGGCCGATCTCCTCTGGCGTGCGGGCATCCGTCCGGACGCGGTCTTCACCGACCTCGACGGCGCCGAGGAGAGCTTCGTTGCGATGAACCGCGAGGGAACGGTGATGGTGGTTCACGCCCATGGCGACAACATCCCCCTCGTCCGGCGGTGGGTCCCGATGTTCGAAGGGCCGCTGGTCCTGACCTGCCAGACACGTCCGTTCGGCCATGTGCACAACTGGGGGGGGTTTACCGACGGGGACCGTGCGGTCTTTGCAGCCGACGCCCTCGGGGCGGACAAGGTCGTCATCCTTGGGTTCGATCTCGATGACATGTCGGTTCCTCCCATGAAGCGCGGTAAACTTCTCTGGGCGCGGGCCCTCCTCTCCCTCATCGGCTATGACCTCTGATGCATGGATCATCGATGGATATGTGGACGAGCCCGCATGTTTTGGCGTGCCGCCCTACATTGCACCGTACATCCGCTACTGTGCCGGGGTCCTCTCTTCACACGGCTACCGTGTACGGTATGCCACCATCGACCAGATACGGCAGGATGCCGCCCTGTTACAGGAATGCGACCGTGCAGATGTCGTGGTCATGATCGCGGGCGTAACGGTGCCCGGGAAGTATCTCGGCGGCACCCCGGCATCCCTGACCGAGATCCGGCAAATCGGGGCTGCCCTCCGGCATCCACTGACCGCACTCGGCGGGCCGGTCATCTTCGGGAGCTCCGCCGGAGGAGGAGAGGCGGCGGTCCGTCACGCGATATCGGGATTCCGTCATATTCTCAGCGGCGAAGTTCCTGCAGCACTCGACGCCCTTCTTTCCGGCGGTGAACCAGAGGGGACGCTCTCCTACGCTGATATCGATCGATGGGCGGTTGCCGGGGCACCCGTAATAACCGACCATCCATCCTTTCCCCGCGTTATGTGCGAGCTGGAGACCGCACGCGGCTGTTCGCGTGCCGTCACCGGGGGGTGCTCGTTCTGCACCGAACCCTTCTATGGACTGCCACGCCGGCGGGAGATGCCGGGCATCCTGGCGGAAGTGGCGGCCCTCGCATCGGCAGGAGCGGTTCATTTCCGCCTCGGTCGCCAGCCCGACCTCCTCGCCTACGGCGCGACGGGGGGAGGGGAGTTTCCCCGGCCCGACCCGGAGGCACTCGAACGGCTCTTCGAAGGCGTCCGAACGGCGGCCCCCCTCCTCCGGACCCTGCACATCGACAATGTCAACCCCGGCACGATTGCGCGCCACCCGGAGGCTGCCCGCGAATCCCTCGAGTCCATCGTCCGGTGGCACACGCCAGGGGATGTTGCCGCCTTCGGGATGGAGACGGCAGACCCTGCGGTGGTGCGGGCAAACAACCTCAAGGCGCTGCCGGATGACGTGATGGAGGCCATCCGAATTGTCAATACGGTGGGGAGCGGCAGACGGAACGGGGTGCCGGAGCTCCTTCCCGGCCTCAACTTCGTCTGCGGTCTCGCCGGTGAGACGGAGGCCACTTATGACATGAACGAGGTCTTCCTCCGAGATGTCCTTGCGGAAGGCCTCATGGTGCGGCGGGTGAATATTCGTCAGCTCATGCCGTTCGAAGGGACGGCCGCATGGGAAGACAACACCCTCGGAGAGCATGATGCCCGGTTCCGCCTCTTCAAGGAGCGGGTGCGAAAGGAGTTCGACGTCCCGATGCTCAGGAGGGTGTTTCCCGAGGGCACCTGCCTGAAGGATGTGATGGTGGAGGAGAGCGGACAAACCAGTTTCGGCCGGCAGATGGGCTCCTATCCGATACTCGTCGGCATTCCAATGTCCCTCCCGTCAGGGACGACGCTCGATGCGGTCGTCGTCTCGCACGGGATGCGATCGGTCACGGGCCTTCCCGCACCCATAGCCATCAATGCCCTCCCCCCGTCGGCACTGAAGTGGATTCCCGGTGTCGGGAAGAAACGGGTGGCCTCGCTGATGGCCCGGCGCCCCTTTGCCGACATGGCCTCATTCCGGCAGGCGATAGGGACGGAGACGCCTGTGGACCCGTACCTCACGTTCGGGGAACGATAACAACGGATCAGTGGGCCGTCAGGTGGTTGTGACCCTGACTTCCTGCAGTTCCATTATTTTGAGAATGTCCGACCGGGTGACGATGCCCACCACCTCGCCGTCCCGGACGACAGGTATCCTGCCGAAGGTGTTTGGCGCAAGTATCCTGAGCGCCTCGTAGAGGCCGCTGTCGGGGGCGACCGTCACCACCTCGCGTGTCATGATATCGCGGGCCTGGAGGGCCTCCCTGTCGATCTGGGGGGCAGTGTGGATGTCCTGCAGGGTAACCATGCCGACGAGTGCCCCCCGCTCGACAACGGGGAACCCGAGATGCCGCGTCGACTGCATAAGGGCAAGCACCTCGTGGATGGGCATATCGGGGGAGATGACCTTCACCGGAGAGGTCATCGCATCCTTCACATACAAGCCCTTGAGGAGGAGGTTGTAGCGCACCATCGCCGCTTCCTGCCCTGCCCCGAGATAGATGAAGACCGCGATCAGGATCAGAACAAGGTTGAAGGAGAGGATGCCGATGATCCCGAAGATGATCGCGACGATACGCCCGATTTCAGCGGCGATCTTTGTTGCCCTGTCGATGGGAAGCCAGAATGCGAGGATGGCCCTGAGGACACGCCCGCCGTCCATGGGAAATGCCGGCAGAAGGTTGAAGACGAAGAGGATGATGTTGAGGATGCCGAGATACCCGAAGATATAGAAGAAGAGACCGGCAAGCGCATCGTTCGGGATAAAGAGAAGGCTTGCGTATGCGACACCTTCGGAGACTATGCCAAGAAAGAGGCTCATGAGGGGGCCTGCGATTGCCATCGGCAGTTCGTCACGCGGGTTGGGGGAGATCTCGTCCTCGATCTCGGATGCGCCCCCGAGAATGAAGAGGGTGATGGACCCGACCTTCATCCCTTTCCTCAGGGCGACCCATGAATGGGCGAGTTCATGGAGGAATACGCCCGTAAAGAGAAGAAACGAAAGAATGGCTCCCAATACATAGGGCATAACTCCTGTAGTGATGTATTCGGTGCTGATCGGCTCGGTGAGGCCGAAAACCTGTTCGACGAGGGCGACCGTGAGGTCGATCTGCGTCCCGATTATGAAGGCGAAGATCGGGATGATCAGAAAAAAGGTGAAATGTATGCGGATCGGGATGCCGCTGATCGTCCCGATCTGAATGGAACTGTCCATGGAAATGGATTATATTTTTAATATTTAATGATTATACCCTAAAACGATACCAATGAAGAGCGCAATAACGGAAATGTTCGGGATGCACGTCTATACCGATAAAGCGGTGTATGTCGGTGATGTGGACGATGTGGTCATCAATGTCGACGGGAAAAAGATCGAGTCCCTGGCCGTCTCGAAGCTGAATCCCGAACTCATTGAACTGAAAAATTTCAAGGGAATCAAGATCCCCTACCGCATCATACTTGCGGTCGGTGATGTGGTCATCATCCGCCATCTCGTCGGTTCGCTCGAGAAAAAGGAGGATTAAGGCCAAACATCATTTTCCGGCAGTTCCCAATGCCGGACCAATACTTTTTTCGGGAATGCCCCACCCATACCATTGAGCGCTTCTGTCATGGAAGAAAGAGAGATATTTAAAAATCTGACAATATTTGCCCCTCTCATCGTACGTCTCGACGGACGGGCGTTCCACCGCCTGACCCGGGACCTGGGCCTGAAAAAACCATATGACGAGAGGTTTTGCCATGCAATGGCTGACGTCTGCAGGGCGCTGATCGAGGATTCCGGTCTCGAACCCGCCTTTGCATATACCTTCTCGGACGAAATCTCGCTCTGCTTCCTGCAGGCACCATTCAGGGGCCGGGTGGAGAAGATTGATTCCGTCTGCGCGGGGTTTGCCGCAAGTGCCCTGACTCTTGCCCTCGGTGTCTCCTCGCCGCTCTCTTTCGACGCCCGTATCATCCCGGTCGACGAAGCGGCCGCATGTGCCTACTTTGACCTGCGCCAGCGTGAGGCATGGCGCAACCACATCAACGCCTACTGCCAGCAGGCTCTCATCGACGGGGGGATGACCTCCCGGCAGGCGGCGCGGGAGCTGAAGGGCATGAAGGCACCCGGCATGCACGATTTTATGTTCGAGCGGGGGGTCAATCTTGCAAGGACGCCGTCGTGGCAGCGTCGCGGTGTCATTGTCCGGCGGGTGCCGGTCATAAAAAAAGGATTCAATCCTGTCTCCGGGGAGCACGTGGAGGCCGAACGGAGGGTGGTCAGGACCGATGCAGACCTGCCCCTCTTCTCCACCCCGGAAGGGGCGGCCTATATTCGTTCACTCTTCCGCGCGTGAAAGGGCGATGGTGACCGGGATACCTTCGATATCCCAGTCCTGCACGAGGTCGCCCTCGCCGGCGTAATCCGCAATGGCGAAGGCCGTTGCCCGGACCTCGCCTGCAATCTCATTCTCCCAGCCGGCAAGGAGGCCCTGCACCCGTGCGTCTCCGATGACGACGGCCGCATTGATAAAGTCCTCGACGTTCAGGTCCATCTGGCGGCGCATCTCCTGGATACGGCGGATCACTTCCCGGGCGTAGCCTTCGGCCTCGAGCGCGTCGGTGAGGGTCACATCGACGCAGACCGTCGCGGCATTCATGGGGGCGGCAAAGACCCCTCCGGGAAGTTTCTCCGAGAACTCCACGTGGTTTGTCGAGATGGTGAAGCCGCCGACATCGGCACTTCCTTCGGAGAGAAGGGCGCTTCTCAGGGCGGCCGCATCGGCCGCTTCGATTGCCGCCTTCACCTTCGGTCCTTCCTTGCCGAACTCCGGGCCGATGGCACGCATGTTCGCCGCTGCCGCCCAGCCCATCTTCTCCCATGCGCCGGTAACGACGGTCACGCCACGGGCGTTGGCACGCTGGCAGGCAAGAGCGTTCATTGTTCCGATGGCGGCTGCCACCGCGTCATCGTCTGTGAGGACGGTGACCTCGCCCACCGGCCAGCGGAGTTTTCGTCCGCCTTCCTGGCGTGCGGTTGCCACCGCGTCGTCGAAGGACCGGATGACGTCCATCTCCGTCTCGAGGTCCGTGTCAACCAGTGCATCCTCCCCTGCAAACCACGGGAGCATGTGGACGCTCTGCGGGTCGTCACCGGTACGGAGGTTGTCGTAGATATGATCGGTCAGGTGGGGGGCAAAGGGGGCAAGGACAGTGCAAAGACGGCGCATCACATAGTACATCGTCTCATATGCCTGCACCTTCTCCACGGCATCCTCCTCGAGCCACATCCGCTGCCGGACGAGCTGGACATACCAGCGGGAGATGTCCTCGAGGATGGTTGTCAGGATTTCACGGGTGGCCTTGTGCAGCATCCCCTCGGGAATGGCGTTCGTCACTGTTCGGGCCATACTGTTGACACGGGAGATGATCCAGCGGTCCTCGTCCGGCATCTCAGCGAGGTGTTCAGCAACATATTCGGCGTTCCAGACCCCGTCCGCCCCGGTCATGGGGGTAAACCCGTCGAGGATCATATAGGGGAGTGGGAAACGGTAGACGTTCCAGAGGATGTTGACCGTCCGGTTGGTGGTGCGCACGCCCTCCCAGTTAAACTTCAGGTCGTCCCATGGAGCGCTTGCGGAGAGGACGTACAGGCGCAGGACGTCGACGCCCACCTTTGCGATGACCTCTTCGGGGGTGACGACATTGCCGAAGGATTTGGACATCTTGCGCCCTTCGGCGTCGAGTGCGAAGCCGTGCATGAGCACCTTCTTGTAGGGTGCCCGGTCAAATGCGATCGTCGAGGCGCCGAGCTGTGAGTAGAACCAACCGCGGGTCTGGTCCTGCCCCTCGGTGATGAACGATGCCGGCCAGAGGCGTTCGAAGGCCTCAGTTTTCCGGGGGAACCCGAGGGTTGCCCAGGAGGCCATCGCAGAGTCAAACCAGACATCGAAGATGTCCTCCACACGGCGCATTTCGCCGCCGCAGGCGCAGGGAACGGTGATCGTATCGACGTAGGGGCGGTGCGGGTCGGTCAGGTCCGAACCCGCCGCCTCGTTGAGTTCGGCGACGGTGCCGAAGACCCGGCGTGCATCGCAGGACGGGCATTGCCAGACCGGTATGGGGATGCCCCAGTACCGCTGCCGGGAGATGCACCAGTCGCGGGCATCGGCGACGAAGTCGTGGAACCGTGCCGACCCCGCCCAGTCGGGTTTCCACTCGACCTTTGTAATCTCCTCGAGGAGCTTCTCCTTGATTGCCGGGATGGCGAGGAACCACTGCTCGGTGGAGATCATGATGATGGGAGTCTTGCATCGCCAGCAGTGGCCGTACCGGTGGACGATGGTGGTCCGTGCAAGAAGATGGTCGCCGAGGGCCTCCATGACGGCCTCGTCGGCGTCCTTGACGAACATGCCGGCAAAGATGCCCGCATCTTCCGTATAGGTTCCCGAGTGGTCGACGGGGCAGACGGAGGCGAGTCCCTCGCGCTGGCCGACGACGTAGTCGTCCCACCCGTGGCCCGGTGCCATGTGCACGAGCCCGGTGTTTTCCATGGTCACGAAGTCCGCCGCAACGACGCGGTGGGCGATCTCCTTTTGCATCGGGACGACATTTACGAGGGGTGAGTCATAGGTCGTCCCGACAAGGTCGGCCCCGGTGGCGGTCTGCAGCACGGAAAAGTCCTGGTAGCGCCCTTTCCGGAGGACATCCTCCACGAGGGGTTCGCCGATCCAGAGGATCTCCTCCCTGCCGTCCTTGACCGCACGGACCCGGGCATAGACAAAGTCCACATCGACCGCGACAGCGACGTTGGCGGGAAGTGTCCAGGGCGTGGTCGTCCATATGACGAGGTATTCATTGTCACGGCCCTGTACGGGAAATTTCACGAAGATCGAGGGGTCCTCTTCGTCCCAGTATTCCACCTCGGAGTCCGCGATCGCGGTCTCACAGCGGGGGCAGAGGTTGACGACCCGGTACCCCCGTTCGAGGAGGCCTTTCTCCTCGGCCCGCTTCAGGGTCCACCACGCCGCTTCGACATAGTCGGGGGTGATGGTCTGGTACGGGTTGTCAAAGTCCATCCAGACCCCGAGGTTTTTGAACTGTTCGGACATGATGTCCTTGTGGGTGATGGCAAACTCCTTGCACTGCTCGATGAATGAGGCAATCCCGTACGCCTCGATATCCTTTTTAGAGGTGAAGCCCAGTTCGTGCTCCACCCGCACCTCGATGGGCAGTCCGTGCATGTCGTATCCTGCACGGTCGATGACGTTCTGGCCCTGCATCCGCTCGAAACGGAGCATCGAGTCCTTGATGATCTTGTTCCATGCCGTGCCGAGGTGTATATGCCCGGTCGTATAGGGGGGGCCGTCCACGAAGAAATAGTCCGGGTCGGCGGCATGCATCTCTTTGACTTTGCGATAGATATCTTCCTCATTCCAGAAGGTGCGGACCGCGGACTCCACATCCTCTGCCTGATAACTGCTCGTGACCTCTTTCACCAGAATCCCTCGGGTATATATCGGTAAATATTGCACGCAGGGAAACATAGGTATTTGTGTAAATGACGGGGCAGCAGGAAGGAGGAATACGAATGATGCAGGTGGCCGTAATCGGTGCAGGTGAAGCGAACGGGAAAGAACTTTTAGATGCCGCAGAGACCGGACGGTGCATCGGACGGGCGGGTGCCGTTCTCGTCTGCGGTGGCAGGGGCGGGGTAATGGAAGCCGCTTCCCGCGGCGCCCGTGAGGCGGGGGGAATGGTGGTGGGAATCCTTCCCGGCGAGGGGCCGGGGAACCCCTATCTGACCGTTGTCATACCCACCGGTCTCGGGATTGCCAGAAACACCCTCGTTGTTGCAGCCGGGGATGCGGTGATTGCCGTCGGAGGGGGGTACGGGACGCTCTCGGAGATCGCGATGGCCCTGAAGCGGGGCATACCGGTCTTCGGGCTCGGAACATGGGATATTGACGGAGTGATCCCCTGCCCCTCCCCCGCAGAGGCGGTATCGCGGGCACGGGCCGCCACGCGGTATGCCGGGTCTCCCGGCGGCAAGGATTGAAGCCCCGCCGGAACAGACGTTTTCATCAGGTACTGGAGAGGTGCGTGTGGACATTGCCATAGTATATTCGGAAATCGACCCTGCGGGAATGAACATCAGGGATCATCTGCTTCACGAGATGGGGCTGGACGAGGTGCCGGAGGGGGCCGTCCCGTTTGCCGGGCACCACGTCCGGTTCATCGGTGCAAAAGGCCGCCTGATCCACGAGGAGGGTCTGGATGCCCGTGCAGCGGCCGATCTCATCATCTTCATCTCCCGGCATACCAGCAAGAATCCCGTTCGCGCCCTTACGGTGCATGTCACCGGCAATTTTCGCGATGCGGCACTCGGTGGTGCCCCCCGTCAGCTTGCCCGGGCGGCCCCGGAATGGATGCATGCGGTCCTCCTCCGCCTTGCCGCCTCCGCGCCGGACGGCTTTCGTGTGTCCTACGAGGTGACGCACCACGGCCCCACGGACCTTGCAACACCCTCGTTTTTTGTGGAGATCGGCAGCACGGAGGAGGAATGGGTCCGGGAGGATGCGGGCAGGGCGGTGGCACAGAGTGTGGCAGGGGCTCTCCATGACGGCCCCTCGGCTTGTGTCGTCCTCACGGGGTTCGGGGGGAATCACTATGCGGCCCGACAGACGGAGATCGCCATTGCCACCCGTGCCGCATGGGGCCATATCGCCCATACGCGGGAAGTGGGGATGCTGGATGCGGAGATGATCCGCCGGATGACTGCAATGTCCGGTGCAGATGCGGCCTATATCGATCGCAAGGCCCTCTCCCGGGATGACCTTGCCCATGTCATGACGCTCCTCGACGATTGCGGGATTGTCCGCCTGAGCGAGAGCGAACTCAGGCAGATGGGGGATCTCCCGTTTTCAACCTATTGTGCGTTCAGGGCGCGTGCAGCCGAGGAATCGGATGGGGCGCGACTGATAATCCTTGGAATTTCCGGTGAGGGATTCCCCGTACGACTATCAATTCCTCCGGATCTCTTTGATGAGGCTCTCAAAATTGATGAAAACCTCTTTTGGGACTTGATACGGGATATTCCCGCCGCTGGCATCACCACGCAGTCCGGACGGCCGCTTCCGGTGTTTTTTGCCTTCGCCGGACATGAAGTCCAAGTACTGCATCTTTTAATAACATCCTGCGTCAAAATCTTAGTCAACGATGGATCGACTACGGTCAGTGGTGATAGTATCACCATCCGGAGAGTTCGGTTTAACCCCCGGCGGGCAGCTGAACTGGGGGTGCCGAAAGGACCGCTTTTCGGACGACTGGCCGCAGGCCATGAGATTGAAATTGGGGGGACGGTGATCACTCCCTCAATGGTATCTGATGTGTCTGAACAGGTAATCCACGTCCCGGGATTGGAGAGCTATCTATGAGATCAATAGTAGAAGAGGCAATCAAACGGTCGAACAGAGAGACCGGGGTTATTCTGGACACTACATGTGAAGATGACCTTGAACTTGAGGAGATTTTACAGCAGCTCCGGACACAGATCGCCGTCATCGGGTGTGGTGGCGGTGGATCCAACACGATGACCCGGATGAAGGAGGAAGGTATTGAGGGTGCCGAGCTCATTGCGCTCAATACCGATGCCCAGCACCTGATCCGGACAAAGGCGGATACCCGCATTCTCATCGGACGCAAGCGAACCCGTGGCCTGGGTGCGGGCTCGGTGCCGCAGGTTGGTGAAGAGGCTGCTGTGGAGGCGGAAGAGGAGATTCGCAAACATGTCGAGGGGTGTGACATGGTATTTATCACGGCAGGCCTCGGAGGAGGTACCGGTACGGGCTCCGCGCCGGTCATCTCCAAGGCTGCCCGTGATGAGGGGGCACTGACCATTGCCGTCGTCACCCTGCCCTTCACGGCAGAAGGTGCCATTCGCATGGAAAATGCGGAAGCGGGACTCGAGCGCCTGCGCGATGTTGCGGACACCGTCATCGTGGTTCCAAACGACCGGCTTCTTGAAGTCGTTCCGCGCCTCCCCCTCCACGCAGCATTTAAGGTCTCTGATGAGATTTTAATGCGCGCAGTAAAGGGAATTACCGAACTGATTACCCAGCCCGGCCTCGTGAACCTTGACTTTGCCGATGTGCGAACTGTTATGGAGAAGGGCGGCGTTGCTATGATCGGTATGGGCGAGAGCGACAGCGAGGACAAAGCTGCCGACTCCGTCAAGAAGGCGCTCAGGTCGCCGCTCCTCGATGTCGATATCTCCGGTGCGACCGCCGCTCTCGTCAATGTGGTCGGTGGGCCGGACATGACGATGTCCGAGGCAGAAGGAGTCGTACAGGAAGTCTACGAGCGCATCGACCCCGATGCACGGATTATCTGGGGAGCACAGGTTGACCCGGAGATGCAGGGGAGAATGCGTACCATGCTCGTCGTGACGGGTGTCAACTCTCCCCAGATATACGGGCGCAGTGAGAGGTACCCCTCCCATCATGCTGCAATGAAGGAATTCGAGATCGACTTCCTCAGGTGAAATAAGACATGGCAGACCTAAAAAATATCAATGAAGAAGTATTCAAGAAATACATCCGTGTCCTCAAACTTGCGAGGACGCCGACGAGAGATGAATTCAATAAGATTGCTATCGTTGCTGCAATCGGTATTCTGATAGTGGGTATGATTGGGTTTATCCTCTATGAGATCATGGCTCTCGCCCTGTGATTGGAATGAGTGACTTCGGAAATAAAATATACGCGCTGAAGACGACGGCGAACAAGGAACGCAAGGTAGTTGACGACATCGTCAAACTCCTGAAGGACCACCCCGAGTTTGACATCAAGTCCATCATGGCGCCTGATGAACTGAGGGGATATGTGCTCATTGAGACGCCGGACGAGTATGCCCGTATGGAACAGATCGTACGTCTGATCCCGAATGCGCGGGCGGTCGTCAAGGGCGAGACCTCCTTTGAGGAAGTCGAGCACTTCCTTGAGCCGAAGGCAGCGGTCGCCGGTATCGACGAGGGGACCATCGTCGAACTGATCGCCGGACCGTTTAAGGGCGAAAAAGCGGTTGTCAAGCGCGTGGATGCCGGAAAAGAAGAGATTACCGTTGAATTGTACGAATCGATGGTGCCCATCCCCATCACGGTCCGCGGGGACAATGTCCGGGTTATCGAGAAGGCACAGGAATAACGCCCTCTCACATTTTTTGGTTGCGTCTCCCTTACCTTTAAGAGGTTGTACGCAAACCTGTACTGACCCAAGCTGAGTGCCGCTCCTTATACTGCGGTAACGTAGGCATGGTGATATTACAATGGGAGAAGTAGTCGAGGTATTGGTACCCGGCGGAAAAGCCACGGCCGGACCCCCGTTAGGGCCGGCACTGGGACCACTCGGAATTAACGTGAAGGCAGTTGTTGACGAGATCAACAAAAAGACCGCCGAGTTCAACGGGATGCAGGTACCTGTTCGTGTTGAAGTCGACGAGAAGAAGAACTTCACGGTATCCGTTGGTGTCCCGCCCACGACCGCCCTCATCATGAAAGAGGTCGGCATCGAGAAGGGTTCCGGTGAACCCAACACGGTGAAAGTGGGGGACCTTCCGCTTGAGGCTGCTGTCCGCATTGCCCGCATGAAGACGGACGACATGCTGTCCTATGATCTGAAAAACCGCACGAAAGAGGTTATCGGGTCATGCGTCAGTGTCGGCGTAACCGTTGAAGGAAAGGATCCAAAGGAGATCTTTGCCCTCATCGATGCAGGCGAATACGACAGTGTCCTGAATGAATAGACTATAAAAAAAACACCATAGGAGATCTGCTCTCCCGCAGGTCGTACCACTATGGAGGTAATGAATGGTTGAAAGGGTCCAGATTCTGGAAGCCGTAAACGCGGCAATAGAAGCTGCGCCTGAGCGTAAGTTCCAGGAAAGCGTTGAAATCGCAATTAACCTGAGAAACATCGACATGGCGCAACCGAAAAACCGTATTGATGAGACGATGGTTCTGCCAAATGGCACGGGTCGGATCGAAAAGATCGCCGTCCTTGGTAAAGGAGATATCACCACCCAGGCAAAAGCTGCAGGTGTAGACCTCATCATCGGACCTGAAGAAATCGAACGTCTGGGCGGAGAACCCCGGGAAGCTCGCAAAATGGCGAACGAATACCGGTATTTCCTCGCAGAGACCGCGGTTATGCCTCTTGTAGGTCGTTACCTCGGTACCAGGCTCGGTCCACGCGGTAAAATGCCAACCCCCGTTCCCCAGGGAATGGATGTAGGACCCATTGTCGAACGTCTCCGCAAATCCGTCAAGTTCCGTACAAAGGACAAGACCACCTTCCACGTGAAGGTCGGTACTGCCGCTATGGCGCCTGAAGAGGTTGCAGACAACATCGACGCGGTCCTGAAGAAGGTTGAAACATCCCTTGAGAGTGGTGCAATGAACATCCGGTCGGTATACGTCAAGACATCCATGGGTCCGGCAGTGAGGTTAGTGTAATGGCACTATATACAGTGAACCTGCCCCAGTGGAAGAAAGACGAAGTTGAAGTGATCAAAGCGTATGCACAGGAATACGCCCTCACCGGTCTTGTCGACCTGCAGGGCATTCCGGCCAGCCAGCTCCAGGAAATGCGCCGCGACCTCCGCGGCTCTACAGTCCTGAAGATGACGCGCAACACGCTCATTGAGCACGCATTCGGTGAATTGGGCGAGCCCATCTCCGGTCTCAACACCCATATCGACGGACAGAGTGCACTGATCTACACGAATGAAAACCCGTTCGCTCTCTACAGGAAGCTCCAGCAGACGATGAGCAAGATGGTCGCCCGTGCAGGTGACATCGCAGCCCAGGACATCGTCGTCGAGAAGGGTCCGACGTCCTTCAAGCCCGGTCCTATCGTTGGTGTGCTTCAGCAGGCAGGCGTTCCTGCCGCAATTGAAGGCGGAAAGGTCGTCATTCGCGAGACGAAGACGTTCGTCAAGGCAGGGGAAGAGATTACCGCCAAGCAGGCCGACGTGCTTGCAAAGCTTGACATCCGCACGAAGGATGTCGGACTGAGTCTTCAGGTCGCCTACTACGACGGCACGTTCTACGAACCGTCCGTACTGGCAATCGATGAGACAGAATACTTCAACAACATCGTCCTCGCAGCACAGCAGGCGTTCAACCTGTCGGTCAACGCAGTGTATCCGACAGCGGCAACGATCGAGGCTATCATTGCAAAGGCGGCAGGCGAAGCACGCAACCTCGGTGTCGAGGCTGTTGTGTATGAGAAGGGCGTCGTTGAAATGATCATCGGACGGGCAAATGCGCAGGCAAAAGCCCTGAAGGGAGTTGTTGAATAATCAGATTAGAATTGAGGTGTTTGAAAATGGAATACATCTACGCAGCACTTATCCTGCACAACGCAGGCAAGGAAATTACGGAAGAAGCGGTCACCGCAGTACTGGCCGCAGCAGGTACCGACGTTGACGATGCACGTGTGAAGGCACTCATTGCCGCACTTGACGGTGTGGACATCGAAGAGGCCATCGCAAAGGCAGCGGTTGCACCCGCAGCAGCAGCACCCGCAGCAGCACCCGCAGCAGCGGAGGCAGCTGTCGAGGAAGAGGCTGAAGAGGAAGAGGAAGAGGCAGAAGAGGACGGCATGGCCGGCCTCGGTGCACTCTTCGGCTAAATCTTTTTTCTTCACCTCCCTTTCCGGGAGGTAAGACGCAATTCTCTTACGTATCCTGTATATCGTTCCGCATTATTCCATCGGGTTCTTTCGCAGATCTTCCGGCCGATGCCGTTCGTGCCATTCTGTCCGCACGCGGGCTATGGGTTTTTTGAACGTCCATTTTACCTTTTGTTCGTATGTAAGATGCAAAATTGCAGTCGGATTGTAGATAGGGGCCGATGATGGCATATAAGCGGGTGCGGCAGGATTAAGAACCTCCCCAGTCTATATCGAGGTATGGTGCGGGGTGTCTCCCGGGGCGTAGTGCCAATACTTGTTCTCTCCATGCTTGTATGGGGGCTTGTGGCGGGGGCCGGGGCGGCCGACGTCCATTCCTGTACGGGTGCGGTGAATGACGCGGGGCGGGTCGTGTTTTTTTTCTTCAGTGAGACATGTCATGCCTGTACTAAGGCGCATCCTGTAGTGGAGAACCTCTCAGTTGCATACCCTGCGGTTCGTTTTGAATACTGCGATGTGACGGGCAACGCCTCCGTTCGTGACCTCTTTTTCCAAATGGGTCAGGCGCATGGCGAGCCGTATCCGTCGTACCCCGCCGTCTTCACCAGCGACGGCCTCTTCCTCGAAGGGTATACTGCGATTTCGACAAAATTGCCCGGATACCTCGAAAATGGCACGGTTTCCGTTTCCCCCTCTCCCGATGCAACAAGCGATGCGGGGGTGGTTCCGTCTCCTTCCTCGCCTCCCCCTGCCGGGCCGTCGCTTCTCATCATCGCAGGGGCAGCCCTCGTTGACGGGGTCAATCCCTGTGCCTTTGCGGTGCTGGTGTTCCTTCTGGTCACTCTTCTCAGCGCAGGAAGCAGGAAGAGTGTCATTGCAACCGGGTTTGCCTATGCCGCGGGGGTGTTTCTCATCTACATCCTCTCCGGCATCGGCATCCTGGCGGCTGTCCGTGTCCTTGATATCGGCGCAGGGTTCTCCATATTCGCAGCGCTGGTGGCAATTATCATCGGGATATTTATGGTGGCGGAAGGGGTGACGGGCCGGGCGGTTGTCTCTCTTGCCATTCCTGAAGGTGGCAGTGCCATACTCAAGCGCCTGACGGGTAGGCACACGATTCCTGCAGCCTTTGCCATAGGCATTCTGACCGGATTTTTCGAACTGCCATGCACCGGCGGTGTCTATCTTGCCGTGCTGGGAATGCTCGCGTCTGCACCGGGCATCAGGACCGTGGGGGCACTTCTCCTGTACAACCTCATCTTTGTCCTTCCCCTCATTGTCATAACGCTGCTCGTCGCAGGTGGTCTGTCGCCGGAACGTGTCGGCCGCTGGCGTGAGGAGTATCGGCGGTCCCTTCGCCTAAGCATGGGTCTGTGTATGGTTGGGCTCGGACTCTTCATTCTTGCATGGGTCTCTCTCTAAACCGCCCCCCGTGGATTGGAATGGCTGGGCATGAACATGCTTGCGGGCGGAAGGGAGTATCGCATGTGCCGCGGTCCGGTCGGGCAAATTGAGCATACGTGTTCGGCTGTTCCTGCGAGGCTCAATCCGTCCCGAATCTCGGAAAAAGCATATATGATATCTTTTCCGACAGTGCCGCCATGCTCTGATGCCGCCGGGGTCCTCTCCGGGTGACGACGATGTGGCGGTTGGGCCGAATCCCTCGTTGCCTCTCAATTTACTTCGGCGTTTGGGAAAAAAGGGTGCGGTAGGAGCGGTTTTGAGACTGGTTCTGCCCCTGCACTATTTAAATATATTGTGGGTTGGTATGCACTTTGGGAATGTATTATATGTCTGGAAGAGGAACATTGTATCGTTAAGTGATATGCAATAAAGCATATCAATAGGGTGGGACATAATACGTTCATTCGATCTCCCCCTCCGAAGATATACAGGAAGTAACAGCGATGCCTGAAACAACCAGAAAAATACTTGTCATGGATGATGAACCGACCATCCTTGAGGTGACGTGCCTTCTATTGGGGAGGCTGGGGTATGAGACGGTGGCGGCGACCAGCGGTGAGGATGCCCTGGAACAGTACCGGGATGCCATGGCTGAAAACGCCTCGTTTGATGCAGTTATTCTCGATATCACGGTGCCCGGGGGGATGGGTGCAATGGAGACGATTCCGCTTCTGTGGGAAATCGATCCCGGTGTTCGCGCCATCGTAACCAGCGGACTGGCAGGCGATATGGACGAATCTTCGCTCCTTGAAATGGGATTTGCAGGAGTTCTCAAGAAGCCGTATCGGATGTACGACCTGAGGGATATCCTCGATCAAACGATAAATTCCTGATACTATTCGAATTAATTCTTTTCCTGCCTGTGCACTGCCGATGCCCATATGCACTGGCCCGCCGATATGCACCCGTCGCCGAGGGGGTATTCCCGGTTGATGACGGGGGTGAGTCCCTCTTTTTTGATATGTGCGAGGATCGTCTCCCTGATGAACCGGTTGTATGCAACACCCCCCGAGAGGGCAATCCGGTCGATATCCTCTTCATGTGCCGCTCTGACCGCCATCTCCGCAATACCGGTGGCAAGGGTCGCCTGGAACGATGCGGCAATGTCTTCGGCACTGTGGGTCCGCGACGCCTCGCGGGCCTTCTTCATGATGGCACTGGTCAGGAGGATGTCCATCCCGTCCCCGCGGATACATTCCCTCTCCCAGATGGTGGGGGTGCCCCGGAATGCGGCCGATTCAAGGACCTGTGCAGGTTCACCGTCAAAGGTCTTCTCCCGGCATATCCCGAGGAGGGCTGCTGCGGCATCGAGTACCCTGCCGGTGCTGCTCGTCATGCTCACGTTGAACCTGCGGTCGACCTGGCGGGCGAGAATATTTCTCTCCGTCTCGCTCCACCCCCGCTTTGCGAGGAGGTCGAGGGTGCTATCGTCCGGCAGCATGCCATAGAGCATCCGTTCGGGGAAGCGGGTGGCAAGATCGCCTCCCGGCATCAGGACCTGTTCGAGATGTCCGACACGGCGCAGGTCGGGTACCTGCCCGGCAAAGATCTCCCCGCCCCAGATGGTTCCGTCATCGCCGTACCCGACGCCGTCGATGGCGATGCCGATGCAGGGTTCTGTTGTCGTTGCCGCGATATGCGCACGGTGATGCTGGACCGGTACCAGGCGGGCCCCGCTCCGGGCTGCAAGCTCCCAGGCATACCTCGTCGAAAGAAACTGCGGGTGGAGATCATGGGCGATGATGTCACATGACGCCCCCGTAAAGGCACGGATGGTCTCCGCGGTCTCCTTCAGGTAGGCAAGCGTGGAGGGGTTTCGCACGTTGCCGACATGGGGGGACGTGATCAGAAATCCGCCATGGTAGACGGAGACATTGGAGTTGAGTTCCGGACCCACTCCGAGGATTGAAATATCTCCGAGATCGCAGCGTATCCGTTTCGGGGCCAGTCCGCGGGAGAGTCGTATGATATAGCCGTCCCGCACGACGGAGTCGTCGCACCGGTTTTCGATGCGGCGGTTATGGGTGAGATAATAATCGATATGGTCTGCCAGGCGGGAAAATGCCGACTCCGTCGTCGTCATCATCGGCTCGCCCGGTTCGTTGGCGCTCGTCATGATGAGCATCCGGGCCCTCAGGTTCCGGAAGAGGAGATGGTGAAGGGCCGTATAAGGCAGCATGCACCCGAGGGTGTGCAGTTTTGAGATGCCCATGTGTGACGCGGGGTCTTTCTTTTCGAGGACCACTATCGGGTGCGCCGGTCCGCTGAGAAGTGCCTCCTCGTCGGGGGAGACATGGGCCACGCGCCTGATCTCATCGGCTTCCGCCATCACTGCAAGGGGCTGTTCAGGCCGGCCGAGGGTTCCTTTCAGGCGGGAAGCCGAGGATTCGATGCAGGCAATATGAAACCCCCCGAGGCCCTTCACTGCGATGACGGCCCCATCGTCGAGCAGGCCTGCCGCCGTTGGTATCGGGTCCCCTTGAACCGGTTCACCGTTCCTGTCGAGAAGGGCAAGGGAGGGGCCGCAGGCATGACAGGCGATGGTCTGTGCATGGTGGCGGCGTGAGCCGGGGTCGGTATATTCATCACTGCACCCCCGGCACAGGGGAAACTCGTCCATTGTCGTCCGTTCCCGGTCATACGGCAGGGCATGGATGATGCTGTACCGTGGTCCGCAGTTGACGCAGGAGGTTGCCCAGTATCCTTCATATCTGCCGCCTGACTGCATGATGTCTGCGAGGCATTCTTCACAGGTTGCAACATCGGCAGGAATGAACCCCGAGAGTGCTCCAGTCGTACTCTCCAGGATGGAAAAATCCTCCGGGGCGTGACCCTCGACCTCCCTGACATCGACGCTGTCGATGCGGGAGAGCGGGGTGCCGCCGGCGACCGCGCAAAGGAATTCCTCAAAATGGTCCCCCCATGCATTGATGAGGACCTCGGATCCCAGGTTGCGGACATTGCCCGTGATGCCAAATTTTACGGCCGCAGCAAAGACAAATGGGCGAAAACCGACTCCCTGGACGATGCCTTTTATAGAAATCTGTCCGTTTTTGCGCATAGAAAAGTCTGGATAGTATTTAATGTTTTCACGCCCTATATTAAATGGGTTTTTACTTTGACAGGGCATAACAGGATTGTGAATGATCCTCTCGAGATCGTTCCACTTATCATTACATTCAACAATTCCCAGTATAAGAAGGTGTATGATCTTCTTGCAAAACAGTGGATGACTCAGGAGGAGCTGTGTAATGATGTCGGGGCTGATTGCGTGGATGACTGCCTCGCGATTCTCCAGAAGGGGAATCTAATCGAGGAACAGTGGCGGATGCCGGAACCCGGGAAGACCCCTGCCAAGGAATACCGCACCACGTACAGTCGTTTCCGCGCCGGATTCCAGTGTTCGATGGAAGACCTCGGGGATCTCCTGTATGTTGCCAACTCAACGGATGAAGACCTTCGGGAAATGGTGGAAAAGATTGAAGCGGATGTCAGGGCAGGAATGACATCCTACAACGACCTCGCCCGGAAATACCAGGTGAGTCCCATGCTTGTCAAGGGCCTTGCGAAAAGGATGCCGAACCTTGATGTGAAGGGGCAGGGGTTGGTTATCCTTGGCAGACCGGAATAAGGATCCTTTCCATATCATACTCAAGAGCAAGCGGGAAGCGACCCGCTTTCAGATACTTGTCGAAATAGCGGAGCATCAGCCGTCGGTCCGCCAACAGGAGATTGCCGAAAAACTGGGCATTACCCCGCAGGCTGTCAGCGAATACATCCGGGAGATGGTCGATGAAGGCCTCGTCGATTCCCATGGTCGCGGCCGGTACAATGTAACTCACAATGGCGTCGAATGGGTGCTGATGAATGCCGAAGCACTCGAGACCTATGCACATTATGTGACGCATGATGTCGTCCAGCAGGTTTCGGTATGGACGGCGATTGCGGCGGAGGACATTGCAAAGGGGGATGTCGTCGGCGTGTACATGGAGGGCGGCTATCTCTACGCCGTCCGGACGACCCAGGCTGCCATGGGCGAAGCGGCGGGCGATGCCCGAAAGGGGCAGGATATTGGCATAGCCAAACTTTCCGGCATCATCGATCACCACGAAGGAGCCATCCGGGTCTGTAAGGTCCCCCGTATTCAGCGGGGGGGATCACGAAAGGTCACGCCGGAGGCTGTGCTGAATGCCGTCGGTGGCATGGAATATATCGGTGCTGTTGGACTGGAGGCGGTTATCGCGCTGAAGAACGCAGGCATTGTCCCCGACAGCTTTTTTGGTTCCCGGGAGGGGATCATCGAAGCAGCGTTTCATGGTATGAACTGCTCCATGGTCATTGTTGATGAGGAGTTTACCGGATTTCTCAAGCGCCTGGAATCGGCAGGTCTCAGCTATGAAATCCGCGATCTCAGTTCGCCATGAATGTCATCGTACACCCCCGCCGGGGTTCCTACCGGCTCTATTTTTATGACGGTCGCCGGGTGACCGGTACCGGCGATGTCGAACTCGAACGGACCGGTAAAGGTCACCGTCCCCGGAGTTACCGTGCCCGTCTCCCGGGGAAAGGGCAGGTACGGCATGTCCCCACGAAGGAACTGATAGCACAGCTCCGGGAATCGCAGGTCTACCTGACCGGTGAGGACGAGGCGTTCATATCGTTTCTCCGGGATCTCCAGATCTCCTGGTCCCTGCTCAACTCCTGCAGGCCCTGCCTTGCCGCAGACAGGATCACCCCTTTGAAGAAAAAGAATGCAGTCAGATACGGGAAAGAGATCATCTGCATGGACTGCGCCCGCCGGGAACTGAGGCGTGAGGCGGGGTATCTCGGGGGGATGGGTTCGGGGTCCATCACCCATCTCGAACACCTCCTGCAGGAGTACAGGGATCTTGACCGGGTGCTTGCGACACTTCAGCCGGCAACCATCGAGACAGAACGGACCATCTTCGACCGGCTTGATGCACATCCTGTCATGAACACATCTTCGCTGAAGACTCTCCCCATCCCCGAGAAACTGCGGACTGCCTCGGGTGTCGAGAAGCTGATGCCGGCCCAGGAACTTGCGGTCGAGGCCGGCCTTCTAAAGGGGAAGGATCTCCTCGTAGTTGCGGCGACGGCGTCGGGAAAGACCTTCATCGGGGAGATGGCCGGTGTCAAGAATGTGATGGAGAAACGCGGAGCGATGCTCTTTCTCGTTCCGCTTGTGGCGCTTGCGAACCAGAAATACAGTCGGTTTACCGAACGGTACGGGGAATTTCTCGACGTTTCGCTTCAGACGGGGGTCTCAAGGCTCAATCTCCCGGAGACCCGTGTAAAGGCCCGGCGAAGTCTGCGTTCGGCGATCGTGGTGGGAACCTATGAGGGCATTGACAACCAGATCCGCATGGGCAGGAAGCTTCCGAAGATCGGAACGGTCGTCATCGACGAGGTGCAGATGCTGGAGGATGAGGAGCGTGGCCACCGGCTCGACGGGCTTATTGCACGCCTCCGCTATCTTGCACCGCAGGCACAGTTCCTCTTCCTCTCCGCAACGATCGGATCGCCCAATCTCCTCGCAAAGAAGCTGAATGCCGCCCTTGTGCGCTATGACGAGCGGCCCGTCCCTCTCGAGCGGCACCTCATCTTCACCGAACGAAAGGAAAAAACCGCATTCATAAAAAAACTCGTCGCGGACGAGTACCGGCACACGTCCTCACGCGGATTCAGGGGGCAGACGATCATCTTCACCAACGCCCGGGCCCGCTGTCATACCCTCGCGGATGCAATCGGGAAGAAGGCGATGCCGTATCATGCGGGCCTCTCGGCGAAGGAACGCCGGGAGGTGGAGCGCCGGTTCGAAAAGGGGGAGATTGCCGCCGTGGTGACGACGGCAGCCCTTGCGGCAGGGGTTGATTTCCCTGCATCACAGGTTGTCTTCGATTCACTTGCGATGGGGATTGAATGGCTCACCGTACAGGAGTTCACCCAGATGATGGGCCGTGCGGGTCGACCGGATTTCCATGACCTGGGCAAGGTCGTCATCCTCGCAGAACCGGGCGCCACCTATGCCAAGGGACGCGGGTTTACCGAAGAGGAGATCGCCATCCGTCTTCTCAAAGGGGAGATGGAAGAGGTGGCACCGGTCTATGGCATGGAAGAGTCGAGTGAGGAGTACGTTGCAAACGCCATCGCCTGCGGGGGCAGTATGGCAGAACTGGGACGAATCGGGGATTCGATGGTGGGAATCACCGATGATATGGGCCCTCTTCTCCGTAAAGAAGGCTACATCCGGCGTTCAGGTGATACCTTGGACGTTCTTCCTCTCGGACGGGTCATGGCCGAACATTTCATCGGGGTGGAGAGGCTCGACCGTATCCGGGAGCTGGTACGGACACTGGATGACCCCCTTGCCATCGTCACCGAACTGGAATGCGCGATGCCGGAAGAGGCCTAGATGGTTTTCTTTCAGGGAATTGTCCGGACATGGGCATAGGTACCCGCCCGGTTATGCTGGTTTGCGAGAATGTAGTCGTGGAGGAAGATATTCCTGTTCAGCTCCGCCCTGAGTGACTCGCAGGTGCCCGTAAGTGCCCGGTGCTCCTCCAGACCAGCCAGATACTCTTCTTCGGCCCGGCACAGTGCCGTATTGTTATCCGCCGCCGCTGCCGCATTCATCATCTCCAGCATGCCGGAGAGATACGTGTCCCCGGAGGCGATCGCCTGTTCCATTTCTGCTATCCGCGACCGGAGGGTGGGGATCGCCGCACGCGCTTCCATAGCCCTGCGGCCGAGATAGGTGGTCTCGTCGGTGGCGTGGTAGGCGGTGGTACCGTTTCCAACCGGTATGATGACGGGCGCACCGGTTATCGTGACATTCCCGCCCAATGCATCTGCGGGAAGGCCGATGAGGGAGAATTCGGTCGTCTCCGTATAGGCATACCCGGCATACCATGCAAGAGCATCGTCACACCGAATCCCGGCTGCGGTGTGTGCATCTTCACGGAAGACGAGGATTGCCGTATCATATCCCTCGTGGGCCAGAAGTCCCGTAAGGAGGATGGTCTTGTCATCGCAGTCTCCGGTGCCGAGAAGGAGTGTCTCGACCGGGAATTTCGGGGCAGGATTGTCGGGCGCATGATCAAAGGGAATGGACTGAACGAAAACGGTGATGAGCTCTGCATACTCGTCCATTGTCAGGTGTTCGCGGTCGCGAATGCTTCTCAGGGGGACCACAGCGGCCTCATAGACCTGCCCCTGTGCCTTGTCATGGACGAATGAATGGTAATATCCGGCGAGAATCATATCCATCTCCGGTTTTCCGTAAACGACGGCATACTTGGGAGTCTTTGCCGCTGCCATGAATATGGTGCGGTCAACCGGAATTTCGATGGTATGAATTGACGTTGCATAGGGGAATGTATAGGAAACGTTCTCAAATTCGGGAGAGGCAGAGCCGACCGGAACTGAAGGGTAGCGTGCCGATACGGTGCCCGGGGTGAAAAATCCCGGTACGGCAATCGCCATACAAAGAAGTACAGTTAGAATAAGCAGTACCCAGAGAAGCGGACGAACCTGCACCGGCGGTGACCTCGCATCCCTTCTATGCCTCATCCATATATGCATGTTGCGGCGGGGGACACCACCCCCTGCCGGCATGGCATCCCCAGGCCCGTACCGGCCACTACAGGGTGCGTGATGTCCGGTGAATGCGAATGTCTAATATTGCCGGGTTGCAATTATCCTGTGCGACTGCCTCCCTGACGGCCGGATACGGCCTTTCCTGTACGGATGCACGGGACGGCAGCCCTCTGACGGAGGGAAATGACATGAGCACGATGCGGAAGATGAAATGCCAGATATGCGGTCATGTATATGACCCGTCCAAAAAGCGGACCGATGTAGAACCCGGAATTGCGTTTGAGGATCTGCCGGATGCATGGCACTGCCCGATCTGCGGTGCGGAGAAGAAGAACTTCAGGGAGATGTCCTGAGATGGCAGCCCGCGAAATTGTTCCCGACGTCTACAGCGTGGGTGTTATCGACTGGGATCGTGCCGTCTTCGATGAGCTGATGAGGCTGAATGACGGGACGAGCTACAATGCATACGTCGTCCGTGGTTCGGAGAAGACCGCCCTCATCGATACGGTAGACTCCGACTTCGAGGAGACCTACATCAGCAATCTCGTCCGTGCCGGTCTCACATCCATCGATTATATCGTCGTCAATCATGCAGAACAGGATCATTCCGGGTCGCTCCCCCTGGTTCTCGAGCTCTTTCCGCAGGCTGTGGTCGTGACGACGGAGAAGGGACGGGATCTCTGCGGCAGCCTCCACCATGTCCCGCCCGAACGTGTCATGGTGGTCGGCGAAGGCGACACCCTCTCACTGGGAAATAAGACCCTCACGTTCCTGAGCACTCCATGGGTTCACTGGCCGGAGACGATGATGACCTATCTCGAGGAGGATAAGATTCTCTTCTCCTGCGATCTCTTCGGTGCCCACATTGCATCAAGCTCACTCTTTGGCGATGCCTCCTGCCGCTATCAGGTGGCCGCGAGGCAGTACTATGCGGAGATCATGCAGCCGTTCAGAAAGAAGGTCGGGGAATACACAGCCCGGGTACGTGCGCTGGGACCGGCCATCATTGCACCAAGCCATGGCCCCCTCCATCGGGCCCCCGCCGGCATTCTCGATTTATACGAGGATTGGACCTCCGATGAAGTGAAAAACCTCGTCGTCATTCCCTATGTCTCGATGCACGGGAGTACCCGTGAGATGGTGGTCCGCCTTGTGGAACATCTCATCGAGCGCGGCATCGAGGTGCGCCCGTACGATCTCGGCCGCTGCGAACCGGGGCAGGTTGCCTATGATCTGGTCGATGCGGCAACGATCATTCTCGGTGCTCCGACGATGCTCTTTGGTCCTCACCCAAAGGCGGCACATGTTGCCTTTATCACCAATCTCCTCAAACCCCGCGCAAAATGGATCGGGGTGATCGGGTCCTACGGGTGGGGTGGAAAGACGGTCGAAGACCTCACCGCGATGCTTGCCAAGGTGGATGCGGAGATGCTCGACCCCGTCTATGTAAAGGGGAAATCCGACGAGGAGACCAATGTCGCCATTGCCCGTCTTGCGGGGGAAATCTATAAACGCCATCAGGATCATTCCCTCGTCTGAGGGAGAGATCCTTATGGATGAGAAACTATTATTTTTCAAATGCAAGGGGTGCAACGGCACCATCATGGCAATGGATGCGCTGATGTGCAAGGCCCCGACACCGGATGCACTATCGGTCTCCTGTGCCGGAACCGAGATGGATCTTCTCGAGGAGCAGATTGCGGATCCGGCCACCCAGAAGCATGTTCCGATCGTCGAAAAGGCAGAAGGAGGCATCAAGGTAAAGGTGGGTTCGACCGCCCATCCGATGGAGGAGGAGCATTATATCATGTGGATTGCGGTCCAGAAGGGGCGGGATGTGATGATCCATTATCTCAAACCCGGCGATGCCCCCGAGGCGTTCTTCCCCGGCGTCGACACCGAAGTGAAGGCATTTGAATGCTGTAACATTCACAATCTCTGGGTCAACAGGTGAATCCCCGCCCTTTTTTACTTTTTCCTTCCTGCACCTGACAAATGCAAAAAGGATAAGACTCCATCAAAGCTACCAGTATGATAGGTTATGAACCGCTTCCAGCAGTACCTGGTCGTCACCGATGATATCGGCCTGATCCTCAGGTACATCAGCGCAGGAACCTGCATCCCTCTGATCGTTGCCGTGATCTTCGGGGAGTTGGACATGATCATGCCGATGGTCACAGTCCCCGTCGCCCTCTTCTGCATCGGATCCCTCTTTCTGGAGCTTCCTCGCAGTGATAAGGATCCAAAACTTTCCCAGGCGCTCTTTGCCGTTGCAACGATATGGATCATCTGTGCGCTGGTCGGAGCCCTCCCGTTCGTCTTCGGTGCAGGAATGCCATACCTCGACGCGGTATTCGAGGCGATGTCGGGATGGACGGATACGGGAATGACGATGTCCCGTGACGTGGATGCCCTCCCGGAGACCCTCATCTTCTGGCGGACTCTCATGGAATGGTTCGGGGGCATTGGCATCGTGGCATTCAGCGTGGCATTTCTGAACCGCTCCTCTGTCTCGTCGCTGCGGCTCTACAGTTCCGAGCGGATGGAGGGGAAGAAGGATGCCTATTTCCCGAGTGCTGTAGAACAGGGTAAAAATCTCTGGAAGATATACCTTGCACTGACCGTCGCGGGCACCCTCCTCATCTACCTCTCGGGGGTGACGCTGTGGGATGCCCTCAATATCGCGATGACGGCCATCTCAACCGGTGGATTTACCATCCACAACGGGGGAATCGGGTACTATGACAACCGTCTCCTCGAAATGCTGATCATTCCGGTGATGATTGCAGGAGCCCTGCCGTTCAAACTCTACTTCCTCCTCCATCGCACCCATAAGTTCAGGATTCTGGAGGATGATCAGGCGAAACTGCTCTTTGCGATAATCCTTGCGGGCTTCGTACTCATTACAGCGGACCTGCTGGCATTCAACAAGATGGACCCGTTCTCGGCGGTCGTCAACGGGCTGTTCATGGCATCCGCCGCTGCAACGAGTACCGGATTCCAGACTGCAGATATCTCGCTCTGGGCGCCGGTTTCCATCCTGATTCTCACGGTCATGGTCTTCGTCGGTGGTTCGAGCGGAAGTACGGCAGGGGGTGTCAAGCTCTCCCGTGTGATGATCGGTTTCAAGGGGATCAAATGGTGGTTCCAGCGGTCGTTCAAGAGCACAAAGGCGGTCATCCCCTTCCGGTACAACGGGAAGAATATCATCAAATCCGAGGCGGAACTGGAGGTGTCGCGCAACATGCTCACCATGGTGCTCTTCATCATCACGATTGCAATTTCGATGATTGCGATTATGCACTTCGAACGGCCGGATATCGATACCAGCCTCATCATCTTCGATGTCATCTCGGCGACCTGCAACAACGGCATCTCCACCGGGTTCGTCTCCCCGGACATGTCCGCGGCATCCAAGATCGTGCTCATCCTTCAGATGTGGCTCGGACGTCTTGAAGTGATGGCGGTGATCGTATTCTTCATCGGCCTCATCCGCGGGTTTGAGTGGTAGGTTTGCCCCCCCTGCGCACGGGAGCGGGACCACGGCACCCATAACTATATATGGGGTTCTCCGCATCCCTCTGATATACTTGAGGGGGGTCCAATGTTTCTGAAAAATGTGACGCTGTTGACATATATCGTCGTCATTGCCGCCGTATCCTCATTTGCAGGGTCGGTGCTCATGTTTATCATCGGATTTGAGAAGACCATCTCCGCGTGGTACTATTTCATCGGAGGCGTCGAACCCCTGTTTCCCCCGGAGGCGGTCCCCGTCCATCTGACATCGTCGAATGTTGCGACCGTGATTGTCATACAGGCAACGGATGCCTTTCTTCTCGCCCTCGTTCTGATGATCTTCGGGTTCGGGGTGTATTACCTCTTCCTGGCAAATGATGAGGAGAAACAGCAGTCCTACCTCCCAAATTGGCTGAAGATGAAAAATATCATCGACCTGAAGATGATCCTCGGACAGGTGATCGTCTTCATTCTCTTCGTCCATTACCTCGAGATGGCGGTTCTTGTAGGGTTTGAACATCTCACCTACGAAAACCTGGTCATCCCGATTGCCATCGTCCTCCTCTCGGTCAGTCTGATGGTTGTGAAAAGAGGGACCGAGGATGCCGGGGAGTAACAGAGAACTAATGATATAGCACAACTAAATTTTAGTCAATGAAACAAATCGCCCTGTATGGAAAGGGTGGCATTGGAAAATCCACTACCTCGGCAAATCTCTCGGCAGCCCTCGCTGACACCGGCTGCGATGTGATGCAGATCGGGTGCGACCCGAAGCATGACAGTACGAGAATGCTGATGCACGGGGAGTGGATTCCGACAGTTCTGGATCTTGTCCGGGAAAAAGGGGACAGGATCGGGGTTGATGAGGTGGTTTTCGAGGGGTACGGCGGAATACGGTGCGTCGAGGCGGGGGGTCCCGACCCCGGCATCGGCTGTGCGGGCCGCGGGATCATTGCCACGTTTCAGCTCCTCCAGAAACTCGATGCCCTCTACGGGGATGTCATTGTCTATGATGTGCTCGGTGATGTGGTCTGCGGCGGATTTGCCATGCCAATGCGGGAGGGGTATGCGCAGGAGATCTATCTCGTCACATCCGGGGAGTTCATGTCCCTCTATGCGGCCAATAATATCTGCAAGGCCATAGCACGCCTCTCAAAAAGAAGCAAGGCCAAATGCGCACTGGGCGGCGTGATCTGCAATGCCAAGAATATTCCCGGGGAAGAGGAGCTTGTACGGGAATTTGCCGATATGGTGGGGTCGCGCCTCATCGCCTACATCCCACGTGACGGGGTCGTGCAGGTTGCTGAAGTCAACCAGCAGACGGTCATCGAGTTTGCCCCTGATTCGGCGCAGGCGGCAGTGTACCGGCATCTTGCCGAGACAATACAGACCAACACCGAAACGTCCATCCCGACTCCGCTGGAGATGCATGAACTCGAAGCACTTGCCAGAAAGCACATCCCGGTTTGAAGGCTGTACCGTTATGGGGGCGCTTTCCGTGAGCGCCTTTCTGAATGACGCGGTAACAATCGTCCACGGTCCGGACGGATGTACCCATATCAATACCTCGCTTTTGCACACCACTCTCCTCGAGCACGACATCTATACCATACCCCGGATCATATCGAGCGGGCTTGGGGAAGAGGAGGTAATCTTCGGGGGAGAGGAGGCACTGGCGGATGCCATTTCCTTTGCTGCCGAAGGGGGGCCGTCGGCCGTCTGCGTCATATCGACCTGCGTCACCGAAACCATCGGGGATGATACGGCGGCGGTCTGCGCAAGGGACTGGGATGTACCTGTGGTGCATATCGAAAGCTCGGGTTTTCTTGGCGGAACGTTTCACTCCGGATACGCAAGCGCTCTTTTCGCCCTCTCAGATTTCATCGAACCATCGGTGTCCCGCGACGGAGGGGTGAACCTGATCGGGGAGAAGAACCTCGAGTTCGAGGTGGAGGCCAACCATGCCGAGGTGGCACGTCTCCTGGAGGCCCTTGGCCTTGAGGTCAATGTCCGGTTCGTCCGGAACGTCTCTCCGGAAGATATCCGTGGTATGGGTGCGGGATGCCTGAACGTGATGCGGGAAGACCCGCAGGGCACCCTCTCCCGTCATTTCGATGCTCTCACCGGCACCCCGTCAATATCCTCGTTTCCGGCAGGACTTGCCGGAACGATTGCGTTTCTCGGGGAGGCAGGCAGACTGACCGGCATCGATGCGACCGATGCCATACGGGAGGAGAAGGCGCGACAGGAAGAGCTTGCAGATGATTTCAGCGACCTGGCCGGAGCGTGTATCACCTTCGATAATTTCGGGTTTCAGTCAGCGGAGAGTGATCTCTTCGAGGAGATCGCATCCCACCTTGAAATACACGTGGCGCCGGAAGGAACAGTGATCCCCGTCCCGTTTTGTATGCCGGTCGGGACATCCGGTATCCGTGGAATGCTCAGGCAGTGGAGGAGGTTTATCGATGGGCAGGCCATGTGAGAACCCGGTCTGGCCCTGTGCCATGGTGGGGGCGGCATCGGCGCTTGCGGCGGTCGACGGTGTGGGAGTGGTCATCCACGGTTCCTCCGCCTGTTACTTCTATGCCGATGCCGTCATCCCCGACCCTCTCAACTGCACCTATCTCCTCGAGCATGAGGTGGTCTTCGGGACCGAAGACCGGCTGCGCGAGGTCGTCGAGGGGGTCTCCCCTCTCTGCGAACAGGTGGCGGTGGTCAATTCATGCGTCCCCTCGACCATCGGTGAGGATATCCGGCAGTTTCTGGATGATCATCAGGCGGTTGTTGTGGATGCCCCCGGATACGCGGGTGATCTCGGGGAAGGATTCCGGCGTGGCGTAGCGGCCCTCAGCCCCGTCGTCGACCCGTCACGGCCAGGGGTCAATCTGGACGGCTGCATATCGACCGATCTCTTCTCCACCGGCAACCGCCGTGAGGCAGAACGTCTCTGTGCCATGGCGGGCATCCCGGTCGCAGCGTGCTACTGCTCCGATACCCTCGCCTCCGTTCGCCACCCTGCGCCGGTGACGATCTCCCTTGTGCCGGACATGGCGACCGGCATCGGGAAGAACGCAGGGGCATTGCTGGGTCTTTCGGACGTTCGGGATGCGTTCGTACGGCTCTCCTCTCTCTGCCCGGATGCCGATATTACGCCGGTGATGGATGAGGCGGAAGCCGCGGAGGAGCGGATCATCATCGCCTGTGACCGCTATCTCAGGGTGCATGATCCGCCGTTGGTGGGCGTTGTTGCGATGGCCGGATATGCCGGGATGATCGCTGATCTCTGCACCACCTACCTCGATGCGGATATTGCCTTCATGGCGTCCCGGACGGTGCCGCCGGAGAATCGGCGTGACATCGTCTATGCCCCTGATATCGGGTCGGTCAGGGCCTGCCTTGAGGGGACAACGCCGGATATCATCTTCGGGTCCGCCTATGAGGGAGCCCTCGCACCGGCGGCCGTGCAGGTCCAGGTCACCCTCCCGATGAAGAAGTCACTGATGCTCGTCAACAGGCCGCTTGCCGGCATAGAAGGGGCACTCTGGGTCATCGAGCGGGTCCTTGCAGCCGGCCTCTCCTCCTCTTAACGGGACTTGCGGTCTTCCGGACGGATTTCCCGGCCGCAGTGGGGACAGATCTCAATCCGTGGCGATGTGGGGGAATTCCTGTTCATTTTTGCTTTTCTCTTCTCCTCCTCCTCCTCCTCGAGGACCTCGGTAAATCCCGATGCTATGATGCCGGCAGGCAGGGCGAAGACACCGATACCAATGAGGGCGATGACCCCTCCCAGGATTTTTCCAAGCGGGGTTATCGGCACCATGTCGCCATATCCCACGGTGGCAAGGGTGATGAGGCCCCACCACATCGCCGCGGGGATGCTGGAGTAGACGTCGGGCTGGGCAACGTGTTCAGCGTAGTACATGAGTGAGGAGGCGATCACGAGGATGATGAGGAGGACCGAGAGGGCGGAGAGCAGGGACTGCTTGTTGCGGTCGACCACCCGCACCATCAGGGAGAACGATCGTGAGTATTTTCCCAGTTTGATAAGACGCAGCAGTCGCAGCACCCGGAGAAACTCCACATTGAAGGGGAAGAAGAGCGCCAGGTAATAGGGGAGCAGGGCAACGAGGTCGACGACCTGAAAGAGCCCGAGGGCATAGCGTATCCTCCCGGTAACCGGTCGGGCATATGCGGGGTCTGCCGTGCATGCCCAGATTCTCAGAAGGTACTCGATGGTAAAGACGACTCCGGTCAGCAGTTCGATTCCCAGGATGAGGAAGAAGTGGTTCTCGAGGAATGTATGGATGCTGGCAAGGACGAGGCCTGCAATGGAGAGAAAGATCATGGATACGATAAATATGTCAAAGAGAATGCTTGCCCGGTCATCGTCCCGTGGTGTCTCAACTATCTCGTAGATGCGTTGTCTGATTTGTCCCATTTATCTCTCCCTCTCCTGCCAAAAGGCCGTTTCTCTATGCTTTTTTGCGTGCCTTCGGTCATAAATCTTCTATTTTCCGACGCAGCGGATCAGCCCTCCGTCTGACGCCGGCCGGGGAGCGGGTGAGAGGGATTAATCCTGTCCGGAGTCCATCTCTGACCAATGAATGAATTTGCCCGGCAGGCAATCCATCTTCTCGTTGGCCTGGCCATCGCTGCGGTGATCGTTGCCGCCGGTGCGCAGGTCTCCCTGATGCTCTTTACTGCGGGTCTTCTCGGGGGTTTTGCCATCCTTGACAGGGTTGCGGCAGGAAAACATGTCCCGATCGTCTCCGGTATGCTGGACGCCGTCGAACGTGACGTCCGCATTCCCGGGTTCGGGGCGATCTGTTTTGTCATCTCCACCGTCTTCTGCCTCGCCGTCTTTCCGGAGGCGTATGCCCTCGCGGGCGTCGTCACCCTCGCGGTGCTCGACAGCGTCAGTACGATGGCGGGAACCGCGTTCGGGCGTCACCGGATCAGAAACGGGAAGACGTGGGAGGGGTCGCTGTCGGGGCTTGCCGCAGCAGCCCTCGTCCTCCTCGTCCTTCTCCCGCCCGTTCAGGCGGTGGTGGTGGCGGGGTGTGCGGCCGTCACCGAACTGGTCACGCCAATCGAGGACAATCTTGTCATCCCTCCGGTCGTCTGTGTGGTGCTCCTCCTCATCGGAGCATAGGTCTCAGGAGCCGGAAGAGCGATCATTCCCTGGAGAGGAGCTGTCAGTGCATGATGCATGGATCGTCCGGCAGGGACATCACTTTCGCCTGCCGAACAATAACCAATATACCTGCGGGGGATAACCATAACGGACGACTATGACTGAGGTGGAAGCAGCGGGCAGAATATGGCCGGCGCCCGCATTTGATGTGGTGAACGTATGGTTCGCCGAGGTGTATGACCCGACGATCCACCTTGTGATCGAGGTTGACGGCCACCTTGACCGGGCAGCCCTCAGGGCAGCCCTCGGGGACACGGTCCTGGCCGCACCGGTGCTCCGATGCCGGTACGTGGAACGTCATGACCGGGGATACTGGGAGGAACTTCCCCTCTCTTCCGTTGACATGGCGTTTTCGTTCTCAGAAGAACCATTCGCGCCGGATGAGGGCACGTATGCCCTTCCGGTGATTGACGCCTTTGCCGGGCCGCAGATCCGGCTCTCTCTCTTCCGTGACCGTAGGGCGCATGCCGATACGCTTGTCCTGAGCATTCACCATGCTGCGGTGGATGCAAATGGTCTCTTCCAGACAGCCGTTCTTCTGGCGGAATGCTATCGCGAACGGGTAGAGGGCAGAGAACCGGACATTCATCCACTCTGGGAGGAGCGGGGGACAGAAGGGATTCGCGCCGGTTTCACGGATGAGGAGTGTGCACGTGCGTATGCAGATGAATCGGCGTTTGCCGAAAGCTGGGGGTTCCCGTGTCAGTCCCTCTCCCGCAGCATGCCCCGGTGGGCCCGGCTGGACATCCCTGCCGAACGGTTCATCGTTCTGCGGAAGTATGCCCGGGAACGGGGGGCAACACTCAATGATCTTCTCCTTGCCGCCTACTTTGCCGCGCTTCTTGATGCTACCGCGAACGAGGATCTCTATGGCATGGATCTGGGGCTCCTCGGCACTCTTGACCTGCGGCGCTACCTCCGGTGTATCCCTCCCCGGAGCATCTGCAATCTCTCGGTAGGGTATGAACTGCGCCTCTCTGCAGAGAAACAGGACGGACTTGAGGATATCCTGTCCCGCGTTGCGCACATCATGCAGGAGAAGAAGGCCTCCCATGTCGGGCTCGGGACGGTCGTCTTCTACGAAAAAACCTACCTCGCCGGGATATCCGAGGGAGTCGCTCCGCTCTTTGCCGCCATGCGTGAGACTTACGCCGGCGAGTGGCTCAAAAACCCGATCCTGACAAACACCGGAGTCATCCCCTCCGCCGTGGCTTCGTATTTCCGGGGAGAGGAGGGTGGGCCCGTCACGGTCCGCCATGTCTGGTGCCCGGCGCCTGCAACCTATCCTCCGGGTTCGATTCTTCTGGCCTCAACCTTTGAGGGGCATATGACCCTCTCCACCTCGTTCTGCAGCGGGCATGACCCGGATGCCGTGTCCCGGATGATGGAGCGGCTCGATGCCATTCTTCCCGGAAGCGGGAGGTAATTGTTGCGGACACAACCATTAATCTCATGCAGTGTCTACCTATCGGCATGATTACACGCGGGTTCTGCCTGAAGAGCGTGAGGCCGGACCACATTGTCGGGGCCATCTCCTATCTCCACCGCGGGGGGCAGTCCTGCCTTGCCCGTGATCTGGAGGGCCTTCCCCTCCGCACGGGAAATATTGCATTTCTCCTTCACCTCTACCGCTGTGAGGGGGAATCCCAGGACGAGCTTGCCCGTGCCCTCGGGTACGACAAGGCGACCGCCGCCCGGGCATGCCAGGCACTTGAGGAGGAAGGGTTCGTGCGGCGGCTCCGTGACCCCGATGACCGGCGACGTACCCGCCTGTATCTGACGGAGGTCGGGCATGAGGTGCGCCGGACGGCATTGAACGCAGTGGAGGGCCTGAATGAAACGCTCCTTGCCGGAATGGATGAGGAGGAACGCAAGGAAGCGGCCCGTCTCCTGGGCCTGATGGTGTACAATCTTGAACAGACCCGGACTCTGCGGGGGGAGAGGAATGAGTGATTCGGGTGATATGACTGCAGGGGTCCGCACCCTTCTCGGCGACCCGAAGGCCGCCATCCGTGCCCTTGCATGGCCCATGATGGTGGCCATGGCCCTGCAGACGCTCTATAATCTTGCGGATACGATATGGGTGGCCGGCCTCGGGGCCGATGCGCTTGCTGCGGTCGGGTTTGTCTTTCCCTTCTTTTTTGCGGTGTTCGGGCTTGCCAACGGTCTCGGCGTCGGTGCGGGGTCGGCCATCTCACGCCGCATCGGCAGGAAGGACAAGGCCGGTGCCGATCAGGTGGCTGTACATACGATGGTACTCCTTGTGGCGGTATCGGTGGTGATCACGATTGCCGGTGTGCTTGGTGCCCCATACATGAGTGTTTTGACCGGGCCGGGTCCTGTGGCGGAGATGACGACACAATATGCACAGGTCATCTTTTACGGCACCATCTTCATGCTCTTTACCGCCATCGTCACCGCGATGCTGCGTTCCGAGGGCGATGCAAAACGTGCGATGTACGTGATGGTCGCAAGCTCTCTTGTCAACATCGTCCTCGACCCCGTATTCATCTACGTCCTTGGGATGGGTGTTGCGGGAGCGGCATGGGCAACGATCGTCTCGTTTATCGTGGCCGTGGTCCCGATGGTCTGGTGGCTCTTTATCCGGCAGGATACCTATGTCTCGGTCCCGTTTTCCGGGTTCAGGTTTCAGCCGACAGTCATCCGTGAGATTCTCTCCGTCGGCCTGCCGGCCGCCTTCATGCAGATGTCAATGGCGGCGACGACGGTATGTCTGAATGTGATCATCATGTTGGTTGCAACGACGGACGGCGTAGCCATCTATTCGACCGGGTGGCGTGTCGTGATGATCGCCATTACCCCTCTCATCGCCATCACTACCGCTGTCGTTTCCGTCTCCGGGGCTGCCTACGGGGCACGCGACTACCTGAAGATGGAGATTGGGCATCTCTATGCCATAAAACTTGGATTTGGGATCGGATGCGTGATTGCCGTCCTGACCTTCATCTTTGCCCCCCAGATCGCACTCATCTTCACCTTCTCCGAGGGCGCTGCCCATCTCTATGATGAGCTGGTATTCTTCATCAGGGTGATCTGCATCTTCTACCCCACAACAGCCCTCGGAATGTTCTCGTCCGGCCTCTTCCAGGGGACTGGCAAGGGGCTCAATGCACTGATCGTCACCCTCCTGCGCACCATCGTTCTAACCGTCACCGTCAGTTTTGGGCTTGCCGTCGTTGCCGGGTGGGGGCTGCACGGTGTCTGGTGGGGCCTGGTGATTGGAAATGTGATAGGATCGCTTGTTGCCTTTACCTGGGCACGGCTCTACACGAAGAACCTGAAGAAAACAGGGCCGGGACCGGATGCATCACCCTCCGGTTCCGCCTGAAAATGGATTCGGTTTTATTTTACTTATTTATTTTTTCAGTTCATTCCAGGTGTGTCGGAACCTCTGCCAGGCGGTTACATGCCCCAGCACACCGAAGATGAGGAGTAGCCATGCCAGAAAACCGTACCCGAGGATCCCTGCCGGCACGAATGCTGCGAGAATCCCGAAGACAATGAGGAGAAGGAGCCGATCCGCCCGCCCGAGAATCCCGCCATAGAAACGCCCGACACCCACTGCCTGCGCCTGTGTGCCCATATAGGAGGACATCAGGACGCCGGTGAGGGCAAGGATCCCTTCGGGTGCGGATGCAAGCGGCCCGATAAAGATCCCGCAGATGATAACGATATCTGCATAGCGGTCGAGGACATGGTCGAGATAATCCCCCCGCATGGAGGCCGTCCCTGCCTCGCGGGCGATTGCCCCGTCCATTGCATCGAAGAAGGCGTTGAGCATGACCCCCAGGACGCCGAGGAGCGGCATGCTGAAATAGAACGCCACGCCGGCACCGGCGGCGGCCAGAAATGCGATGATGGAGCTTGCATTCGGGGTAATGCCCATCCCTGCCATTGCCCGGGCCACGGGGATGATGATTCCCTGCACCCGGGGCCGAAAGCTGTCTACTCCCATGTGGTTATCCCGAGATATGCCGACCAGTCGACATGCGTACAGGGTTTAGGGCTCTCACCATGGATAAATGCCTCGATTACCCCTGCCGTCGCCTCCGGGCTCATCTCTGTCGTGTCGATCTCGCAGACGCGGGATTCGGGATGGACTTCGAGCGCCTCAACGAGGATCACATCGAGTGCCTCGGCTTCTGCATTCTCCGCCACCTTCTCCGGTGCGTACCCCCGGGTTCGGAGACGTCGTGCGAGGATGTCCGGCCGGCACCGGAGGACGACAACGCAGTCTGCCGGAAGAAGATGCGTCAGGTGGCCCTCGATGATTCCCTCAAAGGGGGTGAACTCCTCTGCCCACAGCTCCTCGTCTATGACGACCGTGTCGCGGTCGTGGTCATCCCCAAGGCGGTACGGACCGGTCGTTTCGTTCTGCCGGACGACTGTCCAGCCACGTTCCCGAAGAATGGCGGCCACCGTTGATTTCCCGCATCCCGGTGTCCCGGAGAGGGCAATCATCATAAGCGGGAGATCTCCTCGAGGAATCGTTCATTCTCCCAGTCCTCACCGATGGAGACCCTGATATAATGGTCGCCAAGACCGGGGAAGCTCGTGCATGACCGGACGATGACGCCGCGGGCTGCGAGCTGTTCGACGACCTCTTCAGCCGTGGCAGGAGCAACATCGACCAGCACAAAATTACCCCCCGACGGTGCGACGGGGTACGGGGACTCCTTTGCAAAGCGGCCTCGCCAGACCTCGACATTCCTGACGATGGGGATGGTGTGCGAGGGGTCGGCAAGGGCTCCCTCTCCCGCCGCCTGGGAAACGCTGTTGAGCGTAAAGGGTGTTGCCGCGGTCATATAGTAGGGTTCGTACCATGTGGGGACGAAGGCATAGCCGATGCGAAGCCCCGCAAGCGAGAAGGCCTTGGACATCGTCCGGCCGATAATCAGGTTGTCATACTCCTTCATCAGCGGGCGGTAGTCCTCGTCGCAGAAATCGATATATGCGGCATCAAGGAAGAGAATCCCCTTGATTTCATCGAGGATGGCTTTGATGTCCTCAACAGGGGTGACGGTCCCCGTCGGGTTGTTCGGGCTGCAGAGAAATGCGAGTTTTCTTCCTTTGCAGGCACGGATGAAGGTCTCAGGGTCGACGGACCAGTCCGCCCTGCGGGCGACACTTACGGGGGTGCCTCCCTGTGCCCGGACGGCGATGCCGTAAAAGGAGTAGGTCGGGGTGCTGACCACGACCTCGTCTCCGTCATTGATGAGGGTTCGGATCACCGTCTCGATGATCCCGTCCATACCGACACTCGCCACGAAACGGTAGTCGCCGTGGTACGCCCGCAGGGCATCCGCAAATCCCCTGTTCGTCTCATCCGGGTACCGGTTGACGCATCCGAGTGCATCGACGGCACGCCGGACCGCCTCGGGTGACGGACCTGCGGGGTTTTCATTGCTTGCGAGGCGTGCCGGACGGGCATGCCCGTGGGCACGGGCAATCTCAGCGGCCCGCGTTGCGAAGACGTAGCCCTCTCCCTGAAAACACTCCCTAATCAAGTGCTTCATTGATGACTCCGACTGCGGCCCCTATCTCCTCGTCGGTGATGACAAGCGGCGGAACGAGCCGCAGGCTGCCGCTTGCGCAGTTGGTCAGAACCCCCGCCTCACGGCACTTCCTCTGAACCTCTGCACACCGGTCGCCGAGCGTGATGCCGATCATCAGGCCGATCTGGCGGGGGGTGTGGGCGGCGAGCCCCTCAGCAAACAGGCGCCCCTTGCGTTCGACGTCCGGAAGGACGCTCTCCACGACCTCAAGTGTTGCCCGGCCCGCCGCACAGGCAAGCGGCCCTCCGTTGTAGGTGCCGCCGTGTTCTCCGGGGAGGAAGGAGAGGCCTTCGCGTGCGACGATCGCGCCCATGGGGAAACCGGAACCGATGCCCTTTGCCATCGAGACGATGTCCGGTTCGATACCCTCGTGCTGGTACCCGAACCATTTCCCCGTCCGGCCGATACCGGTCTGCACCTCATCGAGAATGAGGAGGCTTTCATTGTCCGTGCAGATGTCGCGTACGCCCTTCAGGAACCCTTTCGGTGCGGGCAGGACTCCCGCTTCACCCTGTACCGGCTCGGTGATGACTGCGGCGACAGAGGAGTCGACCACGTCCGACAGGGCGTCGAGATCCCCGTACTCAATGAATTCGCACTCATAGGGGAGGGGGGAGAACGGGACGCGGTATGCCTCTTTGTGGGTCATTGAGAGCGCTCCGCATGTCCTCCCGTGGAATCCGTGGACGAAAGCAACAAACTTCGTCCTGCCGGTCCGAACGCGTGCAAGTTTGATGGCTGCTTCGTTTGCCTCCGTTCCGGAATTCGAGAAGAATGCCCGTGCACCCTTCAGTCCGGTGATGCCCACCAGCTTTTCGGCAAATTCCGCCTGGCCGGGGACGTAGAAGAGATTGGAGATGTGGATCAGCTGCCCTGCCTGTTCACAGATGGCCGATGACACCGCCGGGTGGCAGTGGCCGGTGGAACAGACTGCGATGCCCGCAAAGCAGTCGATATATTCATTCCCCTCATCATCCCAGACCTTTGCCCCTTCGCCCCTTACGATGCGCAGGTCGCGGGCAAAGATCTGCATGACGTATTTCTCGTCAAGTTCCCGGTAATCGTCCCGTAATTCCATATTAGTGTCCTTTTTTATTCTTCGGTTACTTCGTATCCGCTCATTCGTATTCGATCGTCGCGGGGGGCTTGGGGGTGATGTCGTAGACGACCCGTGCAACGCCCGGAATCTCGGCGGTGATGCGTGATGCAATCCGGTGCATCGTCTCCCACGGGAGTTCAACGGGTTCGGCGGTCATCGCGTCACGTGAATAGACCGCACGGACTGCGACGATCCAACCGTGGAGGCGGATGTCGCCCTTGACCCCGGTCCCGAGCCCGAGGACCGCGGCGAAGCACTGCCACGGCATGAACTGCTCCACCAGTTCCTCTTCAGCAATGGCATTTGCCTCGCGGACGACGGCGATCTTATCGGGGGTCACCTCGCCGAGGCAGCGGACCGCAAGGCCCGGTCCGGGGAACGGCATCCGGTGCTGAATCTCCGCCGGCATCTCGAGGGCGCCTGCCACCTCGCGGACCTCATCCTTGTAGAGCTCCACGAGGGGTTCGATGACCCCCTTGAAGTCGATATCGAGGGGAAGGCCACCCACGTTGTGATGGCTCTTTATCCCGCCCTCGCTCTCGATGATGTCCGGGTAGATGGTTCCCTGGAGGAGGTACGCTGCTCCGGTTGCCAGCGCCTCACGCTCGAAGATCCGGATGAACTTCTCGCCGATGATTTTTCGCTTCTGCTCCGGGTCCGTCACACCGGCCAGTGCTGCAAAAAACTCGTCGCCCGCCTCTACCATCTTGAGGTTGATGTCCGAGAAGAGCTCGCATATGCGGTCGCTCTCTCCCTTGCGCATCAGGCCGGTATCCACATAGATGGGGATCAGACGGTCGCCGATGGCGCGTTTTGCAAGTTCTGCACAGACCGAACTGTCGACGCCGCCGGAGAGTGCCATTACAACCTTCTCGTCTCCGGCCTCCTTGCGGATTGCCTCGACTGCCTCTTCAATAAATTTCTCTGCCTTTACCATGGTGTCACCTGTCATTCAGTTTGCTGTCCTTTCATTTCACGGCATGCCCGGACAAATCCAACGTAGGGGGGAGAGGGCCGGGTGGGGGTTGATTTGAATTCGGGATGGAACTGTGTCGCCATGAAGAACGCTCCGTCCTTCAGTTCACAGGACTCCATCCGCCTGCCGCAGGTCCCCGAGAAGACCAGTCCGGCGTCTTCAAGCTGTTCGATAAACTCCGGGTTGACCTCGTATCGGTGCCGGTGACGCTCCACGATGGTCTCGCTGCCGTAGAGCTCATAGATGCGGGTTCCTTTTTTGAGCAGAACCTCACAGTCCCCGAGGCGCATCGTTCCGCCCAGGTCCTCGACATCCTCCTGTTCCGGAAGAATGGCGATGACATGGGAGCCCGGCCCCATCTCCTCGCTCGTTGCATCGGAGATGCCTGCCATGTGGCGGGCGTACTCGATGACGGCGAGCTGGAAGCCGAGGCAGAGGCCAAGATAGGGTTTTCCCTGTGTCCGGGCGTACTCGATCGCCCGGATCTTGCCCTCGATGCCGCGATGGCCGAATCCACCCGGCACGAGGATGCCGTCCACGTCCGCAAGTTCGTCGCAGGTAAAGCTCTCAGCATCGAGCCATTTGATGCCGACTTCGGTTCCCAACGAGAGGCCCGCATGTTTCAGGGATTCCTTGATGCTGATGTAGACATCCTCTATGCCGTACTTGCTGACGATGGCGACCGTCACCCTGCTCGTGCATTCGTTGCCGATCAGGTTGTACCAGCTGTTGTCCGGTTCCCGGTTGCCGAGGTTGAGAAGGGAGGTGAGAACCTCCGGCATGCCTTCCTTCTCCATCTCCATCGGCACCTGGTAGATGTCCGGGGCCGTGATGGCACTGATGACCGCCTTTGCGGGAACGTCGGTGAAGGTTGAGATCTTCTTCTTGGTCGACGGGCTCATGATGATGTCGCTTCTGCCGACGATGATGTCCGGCTGGAGCCCGAGTTCCCTGAGCGCCTTGACAGAGTGCTGGGTCGGTTTGGTCTTGTGGTCGCCCATCGTGTCGGAGGGGACGAGGGTCACGTGGACGAGAATGAGATCGCCTTTTGGGTATTCTCCCCGCATCTGGCGGATCGCTTCAAGAAACGGCATGCTCTCGATATCGCCGACCGTTCCCCCCACCTCGACGAGACAGATGTCGGCGACCCTGCCCCCCTCGAGGGGCCGGTGGGCGGCCGTCTCGATGCCTTCCTTGATCCGGTTGGTGATGTGGGGAATAATCTGGACGGTTGCCCCGAGATATTCGCCCTTGCGCTCTTTGTCTATAACGTCGCGGTAGACCTTGCCGGTCGTGATATTGTGGTCACTGGTGAGGCTGATATCAAGGAACCGCTCGTAGTTGCCGAGGTCGAGGTCCACCTCCCCGCCGTCGGCGAGGACATAGACCTCGCCGTGCTGTGCCGGGTTCATGGTTCCTGCATCGATGTTGAGATACGGATCGATCTTGACTGCCGTTACGGTATATCCCCTGTTCTTCAGGAGTCTTCCAATTGAGGCAGTGGTGATGCCCTTTCCAAGGCCGCTCATCACACCGCCGGTCACGATAATATATTTCACCTGTGATCCCCTCGCTCGCCGGCTCGGTACCGGGAGTTACGTATGCAGGTACTATGTACTCTGAAGCAACATTATCATTGAGGTGGGATACGGAAAAATTGGTGTTTCACCCGGGCGGATCTACCGGCGGATGACGGCAAAAGAAGCATCCGATTTTGAGAGAACCGGGTCCTCCCCGCCTGCCGGCATGATCCTCCCCTCGGCAAAGGCAATTCTTCTTCCTTTGCGGACGACCCGGCCCTCCGCATGGAGCCTGCCTTTTTGCATGCCGCGGTAGAATGAGGTGGTTTCGGAGATGGTTGCAATGGATTCGTTATCATCAAGGATGGTTATCAGGGCAAGCGCCATCGCTTCGTCGGCAAGTGCCGTATATATGCCTCCCTGGAGCCAGCCGTCGCCGTTCATCATATCGGGGGTGACGTCCATCTCAAGGACCGCCTCGCCCCTGCCGTAGGAGACGATCTCGATGCCCATCATCCGGAAGAACGGATTTGCGTCTCTCCCTTTCAGGGAGATTTCGTCCAGGTATGTCATAGTACAGGGTTTTCCCGTGACAGAAATAAGTATTTGGAAGCAGGGGAACGTTCCCTGTCTTTGCGTGCCTTTCCCTGCCTGCTCCCGGACGGGAATCCCAGAGTTTATGAATCTTTGTGCCCGAGTATAGTGCATGAAACTGCTCATGGTTGTTGCCCATGAAAGGTACCGTGATGAGGAATTCGAGGTCCCTGCCCGGGCCTTCGATGACGCAGGCATTGCCTATGATGTGGCGACCGACAGGCCGGGCACCTGTACGGGGATGCTCGGGGCCATCATGGATGTCCCGATGGCAATCACCGATGCAAAAGCCGAAGATTATGACGGCATCGTGATCGTCGGCGGGGTCGGGTCGCAGCAGTATCTCTGGAATAATGATGCGCTCATCTCACTTGTACGGGAGATGAACGAATCGGGCAAACTGGTGGCGGCCATCTGCCTTGCCCCCGTGGTGCTTGCCCTTGCAGGGGCCCTGGAGGGCAGGCAGGCGACGGTCTTCGAGACGCCTCTCTCGGTCAATACCCTCAAACAGCATGGCGCCACCTACCAGACGATCCCGGTCATTGTGGATGACAACGTGATAACTGCAAAGGGACCGGACGCCGCCTCAGCCTTCGCCGAAGAGATCATCGGCTTTTTCACCTGCTGATATCCTATGGTTCCGGCACCCGGGGACTGCACCCTCGTCATACCTGCCTACAACGAAGAGCGGCGCATAGGTGCCGTCCTGGATGATATAGAGGGATTTTCCGGGGAGGTGATCTTCGTCTGCGACGGCACCGACAGGACCGCGGCGATCGTCCGGGAGTATGCATCCTCGCATCCTGACCGGAGCATTACCTGTCTCGAATATCCCCGACGCCTTGGGAAAGGAGGAGGTGTGCGAGCGGGCCTTACGGCGGCGACAACGCCCTGTGCGGGGTTCATGGATGCCGACGGGTCCACGCCGGTCCGGGAAATGGAACGCCTCTTTGCCCATCTCGACGGGCATGATGGTGCAATCGGGTCGCGTTGGGTGAAGGGGGCGAACGTCAGGGTCCCCCAGTCACTTTCCCGGCGTCTTCAGTCCCGTCTTTTTAATCTCTGGGTAAAGGTCCTCTTTGGAATTTCCAACTCGGACACGCAGTGCGGGGCGAAGGTCTTTACGAAGGAGTCGCTGGACGCCGTTCTTCCGCAGATGGTCTCGGACGGGTTCGAATTTGATGCAGAACTCCTCTGGCGGCTGAAAAGGGCGGGATTCGATGTGGTGGAAGTGCCCATTTCCTGGGAGGACCGCGGAGAATCGAGCGTGCGGGCCGGTGCCGGGTTCGGCATGGTCATGCGCCTGATCCGGGTACGTGCGGGAAAACAACCGGAGTGATTGTGGTGGAGAAGAACCAGACTATCAAAGACATACGATCAGGGGATATCGTCGACGCACTGTTTGTGCTGGAAGACCCCTCCCTCCAGAACGGAAAGAAAGGGAAATACATCACGTGCACCATATCGGATGCAACCGGGTCCCTTGCATGCAAGGTGTGGGGGACGGGAAGCGACGAGCAGATCGTCAGCGTATGCGACGGCCTGATGGCAGGGGAGGTATACCGGTGTTTCGGTACTGCCCAGGTGTTCAGGGGAACGGTGCAGCTCAACATCAATGATGGCGTCGGCTATCTCTGCACCCCTATAGGGGCGGAGGTCCTCCGTCCCGAGGACTATGTCTATTCCCCTGCGGATACCCGAGGGAACAAAAAGGCAATAATGGACTTTGTTAACACGGTTTCCCGGGCTCCCCTCCGCGATTTTATCAGGGCCGCACTCGCCCGTCACCCCGGTTTTTTCGAGGTGCCCGCAGCTCGCTATAAGCACCATGCCTACACAGGGGGCCTTGCGGAACATACTCTTGAAGTGGTGCGAATCGCTACGGCAATGGCAGGCGGGGTGAGGGGCGTGGAGATGGACCGGGATATGGTGATCGCCGGCGCCATCCTGCATGACATCGGGAAGGCGGCCTCATTTGAAAAACGGGGATTTGTCTTCACCTCCCTTCCAGCCTATTCACTCGTGGGTCATACGGCCCTTGGCATCCAGATGATCACCCGCCTGCATGATGAACGGCCCCTCCCTGATGCGGACTATGCACACCTGCTGCATATCCTCCAGTCGCACCATGGAGACCATGGCGAGGTCCGGCCGCATTCCCCGGAGGCATGGGCCGTCCATTTCGGGGACAATGCCAGCGCCACGATTCATGAAACCGGAGAAGACCTCCGGGAGGTTTCCTCAGGTGAAGTGGTGAAGGGACGTCGGCTGGGAGGTCCGGTATACCGGTTTGAACGGCCGGATGGTCCGGCTGAACAACCGGAAAAAGAATATCAGGAAAGGCTCTTTTAATTTTTTTTTAAAAAAAGTGGGTGCACGGCCCGAAGGGGACGATTCAGAGGTTGGTTCTCCTGACCCGCACGGATGCTGCGTGGGCGCTGAGCCCTTCTTCCGTTGCAAGGCGTTCCACGATGTCGCCGATGGCCTCCAGTCCACGGGGTTCGAGGATCTGGATGGTGGAGGTCTTGGAAAAGTGGTCCACCGTCAGGCCGGAATACATTCGGGCATAGCCTGCGGTCGGGAGGACGTGGTTGGTGCCGGAGGCGTAATCCCCGCAGGCGACGGGGGTGTACGGTCCGGCAAAGATGGAGCCTGCATGGCGCACCTTCTGCAGGACCGGCAGGGTATCTGTGACCTGGATGGAAAGGTGTTCCGGGGCGATGGTATTGGAATGGACGATTGCCTCGTCGATATCTGCAGCGAGGACGAACCCTGAGTTGCCAAGAGCGCTTCGAATGATCTCCTGGCGGGGAAGTTGCTCCATCTGACGGACAATCTCTCTCCCCGTCGCTTCGGCAATGGCAGGGTCGGTGGTGATGAGGACACACCCTGCATGGGGGTCGTGTTCTGCCTGCGCAAGGATGTCTGCTGCGATGTAGGCGGGGTTTGCCGAGGAGTCGGCGATGATGCCGATCTCCGACGGCCCCGCAGGAAAGTCGATCTCTGCGTATTCGCGCAGCATCATCTTTGCCGCGGTGACGTAGATGTTGCCGGGGCCTGCGATCTTCTGGACCTGCCGTATGCTCTCCGTGCCCAGTGCGAGGGCGGCGATAGCCTGTGCCCCGCCGACCCGGTAGATCTCCCTGACCCCGGCGATGTCGAGAGCAAGGAGGGTGAGGGGGTGGACCGGCGGCGGGGTACAACAGCAGATCTCCGGCACTCCCGCCACCCGTGCGGGTACCGCCGCCATGAGGGCCGTCGAGGGGTATGAGGCCCGTCCGCCCGGCACATAGATGCCAACCCGGTCGAGAGGGGTTGCCTTCATGCCGAGGGTGATGCCCGGTTCGATCTCCCTGAGACGCAGGTCATCGCGTTTCTGGAGTTCATGGAACTGGGTGATGCGGGCCTCTGCCTCGATGAGGCATTCGGTAAGCGACGGGTCCGTAGTATCGTAAGCCGCCTCGATTTCCTCCTCACTGACCCGGAAGTCCTCGATGTCGATGCCGTCGAATTTCTTTGTATATTCCCTGAGTGCTTCGTCGCCGCGGGTGCGTATGTTCTCGATGATCTCGCTGACAGGTCCCCTGACCTGTTCGATATCGCCGCGCCGGCCGGCGACCCAGGTCTCCACGTCCAGAGGTTTCCACATATGCACAAGCGTGTGCTATGTGGAGGTATGATGCTTTCGTCCCGGGGAAAAGTGCGTGATATCATGGAAGACGAGGGAAACCGGGCAGTATCTGACGGGTGTAAATAATATATATTATACCTGGTTAACTGCCTCCGAATAAAAAAGACATAAATGTGTCTGCGTTTTAATTACCCATATGAGTCAAAAGATTTCATTGGTTCTTGTTGGTGCCGTTCTTTTGGCAGCCGTCTTCCTGTGCGGCTGTACCTCAACGGACAGCGGGGCAACACCCACTGCCGAAACCACACCGACAGCGGCACCTGCCGAAACAACTGCAGCACCTGCGGAACAGGTGCAGGTGAAGGTCTTCCATGCCGGAAGCCTGACCAGCCCGTTCGAACAGATGGAACAGGCATTCGAATCGAAGTATCCTGAAGCTGACGTCCTGCTCTATGCGGGTGGCAGTACCAAGATTGTCAAGGATATTACCGAACTCGACAAGGATGCCGACGTCCTTGCCTCGGCAGACTACTCACTCATTCCCTGTCTCATGGTCCCGGACGATGCCGACTGGTATGCCACCTTTGCGAACAACGCAATGGTCCTCTGCTACACGGATGACAGCCTGTATGCCGATGAAGTAAGTGCGGACAACTGGTATGAGATTCTCCAGAAGGATGATGTCAAGTGGGCCTTCTCAGACCCCAACCTCGACCCGTGCGGCTACCGCACGCCGATGGTGATCCAGCTTGCGGAGTTCTACTACAACGATGATACCATCTTCGACAACACCGTCGGTGCCAATAGTGCCATTACCGCGAGCGAGGCTGACGGCGTCTGGACCATCGACGCAACCGATCCCCAGCCGGACGGAACCCTTCAGATCCGCCCGAAGTCCGTTGAACTCGTCCAGATGCTCGAGTCCGGCGGCCTTGACTATGCATGGGAGTACCGCAGTGTCGCCGTGCAGAACGACCTGAAGTTCATCGAACTGCCGGTAGAAATCGACCTGTCGTCTGCTCAGCAGGCAGATACCTATGCCCAGGTGCAGATCGAATGCACCAGCGGAGTCAATGTGGGCAAGCCCATCGTCTATGGCGCAACCGTGCCCCTGAACGCTGAGAATCCTGATTACGGAGAAAAGTTCATCGAGATGCTTATTACCGAAACCGGCAATGACATTATGGCATCCCAGGGACAGCCGCCGATCATCCCCGCAGGTGGATATGGTGACGTTCCCGAGGGTCTTCTCCCGTATGTGGAACTTCTCTAATCTTATTTTTAAACGGTGCAGATGATGAAGGGAGATCAGTCGTGGTGGCCGTCATTCCGTTCATCACATCGCCTGCCCGATGCATGCCTGATCTCCTTCGCCCTGACCGGTTCGCTGATCGTCGTCATCACACTGCTGGCTATTCTCTCCCTTGCCGTCCCTGAATTCGGTGACATTTCGCATCTTCTGCAGGTCGCGGCCCAGGAACGGGTGGTGGATTCGATTCTCCTGACCATGGGGGCCGGCCTCAATGCGGTCCTCATCCTGCTCGTCTTCGGCATCCCCCTCGCCTACATCCTCGCACGGATGAATTTCCGCGGCAAGGGGATCGTGGAGAGTCTTGTGGATCTCCCGCTGATGCTCCCGCACACGATCGCAGGTATCATGGTCTACCTCCTCTTCATGGAGCGGGGGATTATTGGTGCACCCCTTGCTTCTGCAGGGATATTTTTTGAGGACGCCTATCCGGGCATTGTCGTTGCGATGGTCTTTGTCTCATCGCCATATCTGATCAACAGCGTTCGTGAGGGCTTTGAGAATGTGCCGCTCCATATCGAAAATGTAGCGCGTACGCTTGGCGCAAGCCGTTTTCAGGCGTTTGCCAGGGTTGTACTGCCGCTATCGGTTCGGCATATCTATTCGGGTGCCATTCTGGCATGGGGGCGTGCCATCGGCGAGTTTGCGGCGATCATCATGATTGCATATTATCCGATGGTGATCTCGACGGTGATCTACTATACCTTCACTACCCACGGCATCAAGGAGTCGCGGAGCGTCGCATTCGTGTTTCTCATCGTCTGTCTTGCGGTCTTTGCCGTGCTCAGGTTCCTGACGCGGTTCATGGGGAAATACGATGATAGAATTTGATGGTGTGTCACTCAAGCTGGGCGAATTCTCCCTGCAGGATGTCTCTCTGCATATCCACAGAGGCGAATATTTCTTCATCATCGGTCCGTCGGGAGCGGGTAAGACCGTTCTTCTGGAGGCGATTGCGGGACTGCACAAACCCGATGATGGGCGGATTCTTCTTCGGCACAATGATGTCAGAAACACTCCTCCCGAGGAGCGAAGGATCTCGCTGATGTACCAGGACTATTCCCTCTTCCCTCACATGACGGTGGAGGAGAATATTTCATTCGGCCTGAAGATGCAGCAGGTGCCCCCGGAAAAGTCGAAGGAACGCGTCTGTGAGATTATGGAACGGTTCGGCATCACCGCCCTTGCCCATCGCCTCCCCCGGACAATGAGCGGGGGCGAGCAGCAGCGGGTGGCGCTTGCCAGGGCGCTTGTGGTGGAACCGGATGTCCTCCTCCTCGATGAGCCTCTCGCAGCGCTGGACCCCCTCACCCGTGACTTCTTCATTATCGAACTCGCCCGCATCCGTGAGGAGTATGGCCTTACCGTCGTGCATGTAAGCCATTCGAGGGAAGAGGCCCTCCGTCTCGCAACGCGGGTCGCGGTCATCATCGACGGGCACCTGGTAGCCGAAGGGACAAGGGAGGAGATCTTCTCCGCCCCTCCCATACGTGAGGTCGCCAGGTTTGTCGGAATGGAGAATATCTTCGACGGCTCGGTGGAGAGCGTCGCAGAAGGGTACGTGACAATACGAAGCGGAGAATGTCTCCTGCGGGCTCCGGATCGTGGATTTCATGAGGGTGATGCGGTGGCCGCATGCATCCGGGCCCATGAGGTGCGCATCTCACCTGTTCCTCCCCCCGGTCGGGAAGAGAATATCATCAGCGGGAGGATCATCTCCATGCTCTCCGACGGTGCAATGGTGCGAATGACGCTTGAAACCCCATTTTTCCCTGTCATTGCCGATGTTCACCGGAGCAAGGTGATCCGGCACGACCTGAAGGAAGGAATGCAGATTTCCCTGTGGTGCCCGGCGGATGCGGTGGTGGCGGCGCCCCTTCTGAATGCAGACGGAAGTCAATCCTGACGCAGGATCAGGACTTCCCGATTTTTTTTATTTTGCGGTATCTTCGGTCGTTCGTTTCGTGTGCCATTGCAGAATATATGCGAGAATGAGACCGACGACGAATGCGACTGCCATACCTGCGAAAAACGCCAGAATGACCATGATGCCCGAGACCAGCCAGGACTCGGTCTTCAGGCTGTGGCGGCCGAGTTCGATTGCCACAAAGACGAGCAGTGCTCCGAATATCCCCGTGGGGAAGAGGGCAAGCATATCCGAGGACGCAAAGAGCAGGGCGAGGGCGAAGAGGAGAACCCCTGCATACACGTTTGCACCTCCCGTACGGGCGCCGAACCGATACTGGGCGGCAAGTCCTCCTGCTCCGTGGCACATCGGCATGCCGCCGAACGGTACTGAGACGAGGTTCATCAGGCCGATGGTCACTGACAACTTGTCCGGTTCAACATCCCGCTTATACAGGTCCATCGTCAGAAGGGAAGTGGCAAGGATGGCATTCGTGATAGTGAGGGGGATCTGGGGGAGAACCAGATCCCAGGTGACCGATGGATACAGGGAGAGCGGCGGGAGGGAGAATACGGGAAGGGCCGGGGCAGCAAATTCCGGTATCCCCGAGAGATATATGCCGCCCGCAAATCCGAGGGCGATGACGAGGAGTGCCGAGATATCGGGGATACGGGTCTTTCGCGCGAGCAGGAAGAATCCGATGATAATCGCCACGGCAAGAACAAAGGGGAGGATATCATCCGTGCCGTACCCCACTGCCGTTCGGAGGAGAATGAGTGCCAGTCCCCCCTGGACGCCGCGAATCACGCTTTGCGGGATGTACCTCCGCAGCCAGCCCATCCCCTTCAGGAGACCCGCCGCGAGGAAGAATATGCCGATGATGAGCCCGGATGCCGCCACCTCGGCGGAGGTGAGGGACCCTGCAATCACAATCGCCCCGATGGCCTTCATCGGTTCAATCGGAATGGGAAGACGATAGTAGAATCCGGCGATGATGAACCAGAGCCCGAAGAAGAAAAGCATTGTACTGAGATTGAGATCGGTCACCAGTGCGACACCGAGGACGATCGGAAAGATGGTGCCGAAATCCCCCACTGATCCTGCAAGTTCCCCGAAATCGAACCGGAGGGGTGGTGCTTCAGTGTCGTGCTGCATTTCTTTCTCCGCTGGATGGCAGGATTATCCTCCATCCGTGTATCAGGTCCGGATTATGGTTTTGTGCGGTTGGATGGCGATCGTTCGTTTATGTCACGCCTATGGGCGCTGTTCATACGTTCCCCGAACAGGCTGCAACCCGGCTACAGAGTGCATCAAAGGTTTCGTTGCCGAGGAGCTCCTCAGCGGAGGCCTTCAGTCCTTCGTCGAGCATCGAAAAGAACAATGATGTACCTGCCGTGGTCGTCGAGATGCCCACCCGTTCCTCACGCCGGATCAGGTGTTCATCCTCCATCGTGGAAAAATACGGAAGGACATAGTAATGGGGAACATTGAGATATTGTGCGAGGCGGCGGGTGGTAGGGAACTTTATCCTGATCTCACCATCTCCGAATTCGACGGAAAGCCTCCGGTCCTCCTGGATGAGGATCGTTGCTGCCGCGTACAAAATGCGGGGGACATCAAGAGTCGCCATTGGATGATATTACGTGGGAGTATAAAACCATAAAATAGAGGGGTTGATGTTAGGGATAAATGATTTACTTCATCTTCCCTTTTTCTTCTTCGGACATCGGTTCGAGCCAGACGATCTCGCCGCCGGTGTCCTTGGCAATCTGCTCAAGTTCGATCTTGCGGAAGTGAACCGCTTCCACCTTGAACTTGTCGTCCTTGTCCCCAGTCACCGCAACAACCCTGTACTTGGGCTGTTTGACACCCTCGCCGACTTTTTGTCGTGCACGTGCATAAATTTTCATCGCATTCACCTCTTTGCTGCCGTTTTGGCAATGAACCCACATGGCACTGTGTAGATTTATAGGTTTCCCGTCACTGGATGGGACAAAGATGCCGACAAAAAGTACCTGATTTGGCTCAAAACCCGGATATTTGCCCGTCTGAACGGTCCATCATCTTCTGTGACGGGTGACCTTCTGAGTGCCGTGGGTTTGGCATGGGGTAATCAGTTGATATAACAACTGGTTAGGCCACTAATTATATCTTTTTTGATATAACCTTTTAGGTAGTGATACGATGACGAAACGATGGGAGCTTGCCAACAGATTTCAGGGGGAGACCCTTGTCAGGAAATCTTTGAAGTATGGTTCGGAATATGAGATCCAGGTGAAGATTGCTCCTGATCTTAATGTAGTGAAGATCGGCGGGCATGGCACCATCGACTTCGGTTCAGAGGTGGTCCTGCCGCTTCTTGAGGAGGTGGCGGAGCTTGCGAAGACCCATCAGATACTCGTAGTTGTCGGGGGCGGTGTCAGGGTCAGGCATGTGATGGACGTCGGCGTAGACCTTGGGATGCCGACGGGCATTTTGGCCGATCTCTCGGCAGAAATATCCAAGCAGAATTCCATCATGGTTGCAACCCTTCTCTCAGAATATGGGGGAGTGCGCATCGAGGCGGATGATCTGATGAATATCCCGATGCTCATAAAGATGGGAATGATCCCGGTGATGGCGGGCACGCCGCCCTACGGGTTGTATGAAGAACCCTCCAAAGGCAGCATGATCCCTCAGCACCGCACCGATACCGGGGCGTATCTTGCTGCCGAGGTTTTAGGCGCAAGGAGCTGTATCATGGTCAAAAATGTCGACGGTCTTTATACGGAAAACCCATTCATCAACCCGGATGCGAATCTGATAACGGATATCACTGCAACCGAACTCCTTGATCTGAATATGGATGACATGGTCCTCGAACGCAAGGTGGTGGAACTCCTCCCCCACTCGAAAAGTCTCCAAAAGATCAACATCATCAACGGGCATGTCCCCGGCACCCTCACAAAGGCGCTTGCCGGCGAAAGGGTGGGGACCGTTATCCGGGCGAAGTAGCCGGTTCGCAACCGCCGGAATGGTGACCTGATGGCAGACGGCAGTGAGATGAAAACCACCGCCATGGAATAAATCAACCCCGAAGGACGACCGGATGGGGACATATAATACCGTCCGGGCGACAACATACTGACCAATGAAGATCACGGTCCTCGCGAGCGGAAGCAAGGGGAACTGTATCTGCGTCGAGGGGGGGTCCGGCACCATCCTCGTCGATGCCGGCATCTCCAACCGGGAGATCCGGCGCCGCATGGCGGAGGCCGGTGCCGATGCAGGGGATGTGGAAGGCCTCTTTCTGACGCATGAACATTCGGATCATATCCGCGGGGCGGATGTATTCTGCCGGGGAAGCGGCGTGCCCGTCTACGGGACGGAGGGGACGCTCGGGGGTCTCGGGGGGACTTTGAAAAAACCCGGTGCATTGTCGATGCATGCCGTCCTCCCGGGTGCGGAGGTGGCGTGCGGAGACTTCTTCGTGACCGCATTTCGCACATCCCATGATGCGGCAGAACCCTCGGGCTTTTGCATCCGTGAAGGTGATGTGACCGTGGGAGTCTGCACTGATACCGGCATGGTCACCTCCGGCATGCTCTCGTATCTGAAGCGGTGCGATGCGGTGATCCTCGAGAGCAATCACTGCCCGTTAATGCTTGCAGAAGGCCGGTATCCCGCATTTCTGAAACGGAGAATTGCCGATAGGGAGCGGGGTCATCTCTCCAACCCCGCTGCTGCGGCGGTGCTGCGGGAACTCTGTGACGGCCTTAGCCATGTGGTGCTTGCCCACCTGAGCGAGGAGAACAATACCCCGGAAAAGGCCCTTGCCACGGCTCATGAAGGTGTGGGCCTCTATGCCGGGAACCTGGACGTCGGAGTGGCCCGGCAGCATACGATCTCCGATTCGTTCGAGGTATAAGAGCATGGATTTTTCAGAATTTGCCACAATATGCAACCGCCTGGAAGATGTCCCCGGGCGTATTGATATGACTGCTATCGTCAGGGAGGCCCTCGAGGCAGCGGATGAACACGATCTTTCCGTCCTGATTCGTTTCCTGATGGGGCGCATCTTTCCCGACTGGAGCCAGGAGAAGATCGGCATCGGACCGAACCATGTCTATGATGCGGTCGGCTATGTGACGGGAAAGGACCGTGCCGCGGTTATCAGGGAGGTAAACAAAGGGGGCGATCCCGGCCGGGCGGTGGAGCACCTTCTCGCACGAAAGGAGCAGACGTCGTTTTTTACGACCCCGCTCACCCTTGGAGAGGTATATCAGGATTTCACTACGCTGGCCCGCATCGAGGGATCGCGTTCGCAGAAGGAGAAACTGAGGGTGGTGCGGCGCCTTTTTGCCAATGCAACGCCACTTGAGGGGCGTTACCTGGCCCGCCTGATGCTCGGGGAACTCCGCATCGGTATCGGCGAAGGCACGATGAGGGACGCAGTGGCCGCCGCCTTTGGCGTTTCATCGGAACGGGTCGAGCACGCCTACCAGGCAGCAAATGATCTCGGGGAAGTGGGGGTCCTTGCCCGGCAGGGAGACGAGGCCCTTGCGGAGGTCCGGGTCGAGCTCTTCCGGCCGGTGAAGATGATGCTTGCCAAACAGGGGACAATCGCCGCCATGCTGGAGGAGACGGATTACCTTGCCGCGGAATACAAATACGACGGGACGCGGTTCCAGTTCCATAAGAAGGGCGGGGAATGCAGGATGTATTCCCGCAAACTCGAGGAGGTGACGGGTGCGATACCGGATGTGGTTGAAATGCTTTCCGCGGCGACTCCTCACGACCTGATTCTCGATGGCGAGGTCATCGCCGTGAAGGACGGGCGGCCGTTGCCGTTCCAGTATGTCCTGCGCCGCTTCCGGAGAAAACATGACGTTGCTTCGCATATCGAGGAGATCTCTCTCGTACCGAACGTCTTTGACCTGATATGGATCGACGGGGAGACCCTGATTGGTCTCCCGTTCGGGGAGCGGAGAAAACGTCTGGAAGAGGCGGTGAGCGATTTCGTCGCCCCTCAGCTTGTCAGTGGGGACGAAGCGGAGATCGAGGCATTTTATCGTGGGGCACTCGACGAAGGGCATGAGGGGATCATGATCAAGGTGCCCACGTCGGAGTATACTCCGGGTGTCCGTGGAAAAGACTGGATAAAGATCAAACCCGCCGTCGATACCATCGATCTTGCGGTCATTGGCGCGGAGTGGGGTGAAGGGCGGCGGGCCAGACTCTTCGGCTCCTTCCTCCTTGCCTGCAACCATGAGGGTACACTGATCCCCGTCTCAAAGGTCGCAACGGGCTTTTCCGATGAAATGCTGGCCGAGGTCTATGAACTTCTGAAGGACAAGGTCGTGTCATCGGAAGGAAAGACCGTCTATTTTGAACCGGAACTGGTCTTTGAAGTGGGGTATGCTGAGATACAGAAAAGCCCGAATTATGAGGGGGGATTTGCGCTTCGATTCCCCCGGTTTATCAGGATGCGGGATGACAAAGGGGTCGACGAGGTGGAATCCCTCGCCCTGATACAGGAACGGTTTACCCGGCAGTCGTCTATGTGATGGTGGCAATGACCCGGTAATCCTGCCGGTCCTTATCCCCGTCCACATACGGGTAATAGTCATCGTTGGTGCCTTTGAGTTTCCCGAAATTAACGTCTCCCTGAAAATCCGTATATTTGACCATGACAAGGACACCTCCGGTGGTCTCGAGATTGACCTTCCCGTCCACCAGCGGTTCGCCCGTCTCCCAGGACAGCACCCGATAGCTGAGATTCGAATATGGCTGCTTTATCGCTGTCTTCTCATCGATGTCCCCGGTCTCCTGAATATGGTAGTCCTTGGTTCGCAGATCCTTAACCTCCGGGGTGTCCTTGATCATGAAGATGGTATAGATGCCCGCGAGATAGAGAATGAGCCCGACTGCAGCAGTGGCGATGATACCGAAGACGATGTTTGGGAAGTAATACTGGAAGTTGAGGACGACTTCATCAAATGCCGCGGTGTCTGAAAACGGCTCAATGAGAACAATACCTGCGATGAAGAGCAGGAGCGTCCCGGTCAGGAGATACATGACTGCAAGAATGCCGAAGATCGGCCGGACGGTGGGATTCATCTTTGTCCTGACCGCATGGCGGGAGCCTATCATATAAAGAACCGCAATGAATATTGCGAAGAGAACGAGACCGGCAACCGCGATTGTCAGGTACTGGTTCTGACTCAGGGTACTGTAGACGTGGGACGAATCCAGTGCCTGAACTCCCGGGATCATCGCAATGAAGAGCAGTGCACTCAGGAATGCTGGGTGATTCCGTTTCATATCAATTAAGATGTTATATCGGTGGGATATATATATGCCCTTCATTTGTTGAAGTCAAAGAGGGTTCTTTGGGACTCGATTTCGCGCATGAGGGTTGAATATCCTTCCCATTTTGTTGATCCAAGGCATGCCGATGCCGCGGCGGCCGCCTCGCGGAGGGACGGACAGACGAGGGGGTCCGACTGCATCGAGAGGCGTGCCGCCTCGCGAATGACCCACGTGCCGAGGGGGGCCCAGTATGCGGAGGAGACGTTCCTGATGACAATGGCCCGGGCTGTTCTGCCAATCCCGTCAAGATAATCGAGGACAGCGAGCCTGGCGGAATAATATGCACCGGCAATGGGGGAATACCCCTGTTTCTTTCGCCGTTCTCCGTCCACGACGATTGTGTCGCCATCACTTCCCCAGAGGCTCCCTTCTCCCCATATCTCGATCATTTCATAATTCCAGGCGCCGGGGGCAAGAATGCAGACGATCTGATTGCCGTAGATGGTCCCGGAAAAGACACGGTACTCTTCGAGAGGAGGGTTTTTGCCCGTCGTCTGCTTCAGTCCGTTGCCCAGCATGTCGTCCACCGCAGTGATGCCCCATCTCGTCGGAACTGCCTTTCGGCGGACGCCGAGGAGACCGGAAGTGAGAAGCTGCGTGATATGGTAGACATCGACTCCCTCGGCATAGAGAGTGCGCACGGCATCGGTTGCCTTCAGGTCAGTGTCGGCGACCGCCCGTTCGACCGGTCGCGGTGTCCGGGCATTTTCCAGGACATCCATCCGCGTCATCTCGCCATGGAGGCCGACCGGTGTCAGTGTCCCGTCAAAGGTCAGGTTGAATGACACCGGCCGGGTGAAGGCCACCTCCACATCAAGGGGTGTTGCCGAAAGGGCGATCTCCTGCACCCTGTCGAGGTGTCTCCCCGTCTCCCCCGCACCACGAATGGTCCGGGCCCGGATGCCCACGATGTCATCAATCGAATACCCCTCACGGACCCATAACGGCGGGGCATCCGGGTCATCGACGAGGAGAGGGCCCGCCTGCATGCGCGGGTACCCCCTGGTGCCGACGAAGACCGAGGGCGATGCCCCCATGTATGAATCCGACTGCCTTACCCGGACGGATTCGTAGAATCGGGAGGTGATTGGGCAGCGGGGAAGTCCGCACATGCCGCGTCCCTTGCATTCGGGGCAGAGTCGTTTCATGCGCACCTGAGATCGCGGACCACCCGGACCTGTCCTTCAAACCGGTCGATGACGTCCTGCACCCATTCATCCCATATGTGATGCCCATCCGGGATGCCCGCGGCAATCTCCCTGCCGAGGTCATCATCCCGCCCGGAGATGACATGGACGACCACCGACCCGGTGCAGTAGGACGGGCTGATGATTCCGTCGGCGTCCCCGTCCGTCACGCCGAAGACGGGTATGCCGCGGTGGGCGCAGATGTGTCCGCAGACTGCGGTCGTATCATCGCCGATGGCGAGAACGCCGCAGGTCTCCTCACCGATATGCTCATAGAGATCGCATCCCGCATGGTCGATGACGGTGATTATCCCGCGGTTACTGCAGCGACCCGTTGCCACAGGCCCGGCGTTACGGACTCCTCCTGATTTGCACCATGCCGCTGCAAGGTCGGGAAGGCCCTGACGCATCAGTTTCTCCACCCCGTGGGGCTTGAGGGTGATGCCGTCGATGGCAATGATCTCACCTGCCCTGACACCAATCACCGCGGAGGGTGCGGTCGCCGTCCCTATGATGATCCCGTTGACAAAGACCGGTTCGCCGGGGATGCATCCCCGGATGGTCCGGGTGGGGCCGGCAGCGTCAGGGGGGGAGGATGAAGCGGCCTCCGCCCCATATTCCATGCGTGCTGCGAGTTCGCCTGCATAGGTCCGATCGGCCCCGTCCCATGCAATTACCGTGCCGTCGGTGCCTTCCACCTGGATGAGTCCCCTCCCTGTGCGTCCGGCAACGATACTTCCGAATACCCGGGCTGATTCGGAGGATTTCGCGTGGTTGAGGAGGTACGGGCGCTCTGTGTTTGGAAGATGGCGAAGGACCAGGGACGGTGGAACGGTGATGAATTCACAGGGGATGCCGGATTCCTCGGCGGCGGTTCGCCCCATGATGCCGGAGACGATGATTCGTGACGGATGCAGACGCTCCACTGCCCTTGCGACGTCGCCGCTGTCGAAGGCCTCCGGTCCGTGGATGACCATCGTGCCGTTCATGATCTCTGCGGTATCCATATCCTGTCAGGTCACCGGTTGTTTCCCGAGGTCTGCACGGGAAGATAGGGGATGAGGGATGCCGCCAGTTTTGCAATGTCCATCGACTGGAGGACGATTGTTCCTGGTCCGGTGAGGGTGGTCAAAAAGAGCCCCTCCCCTCCGAAGAGGACGGTCTTTACCCCCCCGGCAAATTCGATGGAGTAGTCGACGGAGGCGTCGAAGCCTACGACGAGACCGGTCTCGACCCGGACCGTTTCGCCCGGTGCAAGGGTCATGGTGATCAGATCGCCGCAGCAGTGGAGAAAGGCGGTGCCCTTCCCGCTATAACGCTGGAGGATGAACCCTTCACCGCCGAAGACGCCCGAACGTAGTTTTTTGGTAAAGGCTATATCGAGGTCGACGCCTTCCTCGGCACAGAGGAAGGCATCCTTTTGCGCAAGGAATTCTCCCTCACCTATCTGTGCGGTGAAGATCTTTCCCGGCACGTTTCCGGCAAATGAGACGAAGCCTTCGTCGCCTTCGGGAGTGAAATCGGTCATGAAGAAACTCTCCCCGGTGACCATGCGCTTGAGGCCCTTGAAGACGCCGCCCTTTGCAGCGGTCGACATGGTCATGTTCCCGCTCATGTTCACCATCGCACCGGCCTCCGCATTGATGTGTTCGCCGGCGGTAAGGGTGCAGGTCACCATCTGGAGATTTTCACCGATGATCGTGTATTCCATTTCGTTTCACCTGTCTGAACTATTGCGCACTTTGTATGAAAAATGAATGGATCAACGCTCCTCCCGGGAGCGCCTCTGCTCTCTCTTTCTTCTCTCTTTAGAGAAGGGTGTACTTTCCGAGACCTGCCGTAATCAGGCCGTCTGCCGTATGCCACCCGGATGCCGGGCCGATGAGGGAGATTCCCAGCCGGTTGGTGAATGAATTGCCGCCTGCGAGAGGATACCGCCATGAATTCTCTCCGGCGGAGGTTGTGACAATCGAGGTGACGGCATCGTCGGGGGCGTCAAATCGTGCGTAGACGGTGGAAGAATATGTAATGCCCATATTGTCCTGTTGTACCGCGGAAGCAGGCGAAATCTGCCAGGGGTCATTGAGGGGGTTCTGTGTGTCGATGAGGGATGATGCCGTAACCGTCGCTGTCAGGTGGTACGGGGCGGCGACGGCCGGAAGGTGATCCGCACGAACCTTCAGAAATGCCGCCCCGCTATCGCCGACCAGGATGACGTCCCATCCCTCCGGGTATAACGCCTCCCCGGATGAGACGATGGCATTGCCCAGCGGTGTATCGCCATTTCTCGACGGCAGGGGCACCATCAATTCGAGCCCGTCGAGGTCATGATCGTTTGTGATCGTCAGATCATAGGTATAGGTGCTTTCGATTACGATGCCCGTCGCCTCAAACCCGGCGGGATAAAACATCCCCGCCACCAGTATGATTGCGCCGATAATACACCCGGTCACCAGGATGATGCCGATAAGTAGCTTCCAGCCATTGTCCATTGTATGCAACTCTCCCGTTTTCCGGCGTTTCGCCGGTGGGGACATTTCTGAAGAAAAATGGTTTCTGCAGGTATTTACAGGATCTCCTCGATGACACGCAGGGTTCCGGTCCTCCCATCCTGGTGCCCGAAGAGGTGGGCCACCCCCGGAGGCCGCAGGGCCGCTGCGGCATCGATGGCCGCTTCCAGGTTATCTTCGGTCGCCGTATCGCCCCTCACAATCACCCCTGCGCCCATATCCTGGATCTTTCGTGCATTGTTCCCCTGTTCCGGATGATGGGGGTCGATAACGACGACTACGGGTTTTCCGAAGAAGAGCGACTCATGCAGGCTGGTCAGACCGCCGTGGAGGATGGCGACCTTCGCCCGTGCAAGGTGGGGGTAGAGGTCGGGGACGAAGCCGTAGGGTGTGAAGTTTTTCGATGCGGGCGGGAGTCCGTCGGCATTGGAGAAGACGCTGAAGGAGAGATCCTCCCGCCGCCGGGCGATGTCTGCGAGCCGGTGATAGAGGGGGACCTTGAACGGTTCGCCCCCGAAGCTCGCAAAGACGGTGTCGCTGCTGACCGGGTAGGCTGCGCGGTCGATGGCGAGCATCGGCCCCACAAACCGCACCTTTCCGTTCATGGTGTCGGGAATGGTCAGGTTGTAGCCGGATATCGTGTCTGGCGGTGCGAAGTCGGGAACCACGATCGCATCGGGGAGGGAGAAGAAGGAACTGACCATTCGTCCGAGTGCCTTCCATGCTGCCGCGCTCTCTCCGGAAAGGGTGCAGAACGTATTCTGGTTTGTGATAAAGACCGTTGGAACCCCCTTCCGGCGGGCGGCAACAACGGCGGCATACATGGTATCGGCAACGACAAGGTCGATATGCTCGGCGTCGATGAGGTCCTGCACCATCCGGTATGATCGGTACATGTTGACCGGTACACCCTTCGAGTCGTTGAGGGTGCCGGTGAGGGTAAAAAATCCGTTATTGCCGGCGAGCGTCACCTCCCGCGGCGTCCGGTGAAGGCGTTGCCATCCCTGCCGCTGAAGAAAACGGAAAGAGGTGTCATATGCGGCAAAATGGCAGGTGAATCCGTGCGCTTCGAGATAGCGTGCCGTATGCAGGCACCGTGATGTATGGCCGAGCCCTTCACCGCAGACAACAAAAAGAACGTTCATCGCTGGTTTCCCCTCGTTCGTATCCAGTGTTGGGTTTTGTCCGTTATGGTGATTTCGGGAGGGAATTACCGGATGGACGACATAAGGTGAATTGAAAATTGCAGCCGGGAGGCTGGAGGAGAAAAGATATGAAAAGTGGGCTCGTTGAGATTCGAACTCAAGACCTCCGCCATGTCAGGGCGACGTCATAACCTGCTAGACCACGAGCCCCAGAAACTGGTGCTCTATAGAATATGTGTTCGGGGTATAAATAGTGTTGGTTTTGCATTTAGCGGTCACTGGAAGAGGCGTTCAAACGGTAGTGATCGCGCGAAAATGGAGCCCTCACGGGAGGTTCATAACGTCAGCCCTGATGCCCGGATAATTGAATTCAGCTGCTGTCGACGGCAGTTAAAAAAAAAGGATGGGGCACCGTTTTAGATGCTCGCGTATTTTGCGGTGAAGACGCCCTCGATGGTGAGGATCTCGTCCATCGCTTCCTGAGGTACCGGGGCGTCCACATTGAGAACCATGATGGCCTGCTGTCCCGGCTGGTTGCGGCCGACCTGCATCCCGGCAATGTTTACGCCGTGTCGGCCGATGATGGTCGCGAACTGGCCGATGACCCCCGGCACATCCTGGTGCCGTGAGATGACGACATCGCCGCCGGGTGTCATATCGGTCATGTACTCGCCGATGGCGACGATGCGCAGTTTGTCGGCGGAGGACACGTTGCCGGAAACGGACTCGGACATGGTGTCCGTCGTGACACGGATGGTCATGATATTCGTGAAACCCTTCGACTCCTCCGTAATGGATTCCGAGACCTTGATGCCGCGGGAGGTTGCCTCAAACTCGGCATTGACGATATTGACGCCGCCCTGCAGGATCTGGTCGAGCAGGCCCTTGAGGGCGACCCTTGTGATGTATTTCGTGCTCTGGCCGAACTCGGCTGCCTTGCCGCCGTATTCTATCTCGATGGTTGAGATCCTGCCTTCGATCAGCTGCATCAGGAGTTTGCCCATCTTCTCTGCAAGTTTCGCATAGGGTTCGATACGCTCCTTCTGGTCGGGGGGGACCATGGGGACATTGACGACGAACTTTGCAGAGCCGCCTTCCAGAACCTCGATGCACTGTTTTGCCACCGAGACCGCCACATTCTGCTGGGCCTCGACCGTGCTTGCCCCGAGATGCGGCGTGGTGATGACCTGCTCGAGAGTGACGATCTTCGCATCTTTGGGAGGTTCCTCCTCGAAGACATCGAGAGCGGCGCCTGCAACCTTGCCGGCCACGATTGCGTCATAGAGTGCATCTTCATCGATGATGCCGCCACGGGCACAGTTGATGATCCGCACGCCGTCCTTCATGGTTGCAAGGGTGTCCTTGTTGATCATGTGGCGTGTCTCCTTGACGAGCGGCGTGTGGACGGTGATGAAATCCGCCTGCGGAAACAGTTCGGCCAGGGTGCAGACCTCTACGCCGAGCTGTTTTGCGCGGTCGGCATTGATATACGGGTCGTAGGCGATGCAGCGCATCCTGAGGGCATTCGCACGCTGGGCGAGTTCCTGCCCGATCCTGCCAAATCCGACGATACCGAGGGTCTTCTCATTGAGTTCGACACCCATGAACTTCGACCGTTTCCATTCCCCCGCCTTGACGGATGCCGTCGCCTGCGGGATGTTGCGGGCAAGGGACATCATCATTGCAAGGGTGTGTTCACATGCTGCGAGGGTGTTTCCCGAGGGGGCGTTTGCAACGATGATGCCGCGCTTCGTTGCCGCCTCGAGGTTGATATTGTCGACCCCTGCACCCGCACGGCCGATGAACTTGAGTCTGTCCGCCGCTTCTATGACCGCAGGCGTCACCTGGGTCCCGCTTCTGACCAAAAGGCCGTCATATTCGCCGATGATGCCGACCAGTTCCTCTTCGGGAAGACCGGTCTTTACATCTACGTCACAGTATTCCCGGAGGATATCTACTCCTTCATCTGCCAGTGCATCACTGACAAGAACTTTGAAAGTCACTATTGTTCCCCATATTTACTTCACGTATCGTCTATTCATGGTTTCCCACGGTGGCCCGGTTGGCAAACCTAATTAGGTACTCAGAAGAATATTACACACAATCATCAGGTGGTAATGAGCATGACCAAGATGCCAGATATTCTGTGGCTTGCAGAGATAAAAAAAGAGGACATTCCGTCGGTTGGGGGGAAAGGTGCCTCCCTCGGAGAAATGACCTCGGTCGGTCTGCCGGTCCCCGGTGCGTTCGTCGTCACCGCGCAGGCCTTCAGACGTTTCCTTGAGGAAACCAACATCGATGAAGCGGTTTTTTCCCTTCTGCAGGGGCTTGACGTTGAGGATGCCGACCTCCTTGAATCGACCGCGACACGGGTGAAGGAGATCGTCATGAAGGCGTCAATGCCGATGGACCTGCGCGAGAAGATCATTTCCGCCTACGGCTCCATGGGTGAGGGCGTCATCGTTGCGGTCCGGTCCAGTGCGACGGCCGAAGACCTCCCGGATGCAAGCTTTGCCGGCCAGCAGGAGACCTACCTCAATATCAAGGGGGATGCAAACCTCCTTGAGGCGGTCCAGATGTGCTGGGCGTCCCTCTATGGTGCACGGGCAATCTACTACCGCGCCAAGCAGGGCTTCGACGATCGGAGTGTCGATATTGCCGTCGTCGTGCAGCAGCTGGTCAAGTCAGAAAAGGCCGGTGTCCTGTTCTCCTCGCACCCCGTGACCGGGGAGCCGACCACGATTATCGAAGGGTCCTGGGGTTTGGGCGAGGCTGTTGTTTCGGGTGCCGTATCGCCAGACAATTATGTCTTTGATCAGCGTTCAAAGAAGGTCGTTGACCGGTACATTGCCACCAAAAATATCGAGATCCTCCCGGATGGCGACCATGGCACCAAGGAAGTGCCGGTTCCCGCCGATCGCCGTGACATCCCGGTCCTCTCCGACAGCGAGATTGCCGATCTTGCCCGGTACGGGAAGATCGCCGAGGATCACTATGGAAACCCGCAGGACGTCGAGTGGAGCATTGTGGAGGGCACCATCTACATTCTCCAGTCCCGTCCGATTACCACCATCTCACAAATGCATTCCAAGGAGGCTGCGACCGTGCAGGAAAATGTATCAATAATTCTGGAAGGACAGGGCGCCTCCCCGGGGATTGCCACCGGCGAAGTCGTCATCGTGGATTCGGTCAGGGATCTTGCGAAGGTGAAGGAAGGAGACATCATGGTTGCAAAGATGACCAACCCGGACATGGTCCCGGGTATGCGCAAGGTCTGCGCCATCATCACCGATGAAGGAGGCATGACCTGCCATGCGGCCATCGTCTCCCGTGAACTCGGAACGCCTGCCGTTGTCGGTACACGCACGGCGACCCAGACCCTCAAAGAGGGACAGGTCGTAACGGTCGATGGTGAAAAGGGACTGGTCTTCGAAGGGAGGGTCAGTGCCCCCCGGGAGGAGGCGCCCGCCCCTGTTGGAGGGTTTGTCGCGGCACCGATCATCACCGGCACCTCCATCAAGGTCAATGTCTCACTTCCCGAGGCCGCTGCACGTGCTGCGGCGACCGGTGCGGATGGTGTCGGGCTCCTGAGAATCGAGCACCTGATCCTTGGTCTCAACCGGACCCCCGGCTGGTTTATTGCACACAACAAGGAAGAGGAATTCGTAGAAGAACTCTACCGTGGGATTAAAACGGTCCTCGATGCATTCCCCGGAAAACCGGTCTGGGTCCGCACGCTTGATGCACCCACCGACGAGTTCCGGAACATGGAGGGTGGAGAGAACGAACCCGACGAGCACAACCCGATGCTCGGATGGCGCGGCATCCGGCGCGACCTCCAGCAGACCGAGCAGTTCCGCCTTCAGGTGGAGGCGTTCAAGCGTCTCTGGGCCGAAGGCTACTCGAACATGGGCCTCATGTTCCCGCTCGTCGGCCACCCGCGTGAGTTCATCGCCGCCCGTGCCATGCTCGCGGGATGGGGCGTCGATGTGGCAAACACCACCCTCGGCGTCATGATCGAGATTCCGTCCAGTGCTCTTCTCATCGACGACTTCATCGCGGCGGGCATCAACTTCGCCTCCTTCGGCACGAACGATCTCATCCAGTACACCCTTGCAATCGACCGCAACAACCAGAATGTTGCGGGCATGTACGAACCTAAACATCCGGCAGTACTCAAACTCATCGAGTATGCCATCGGCCGGTGCCGCGAAGGCGGCGTCGAGTGCTCCATCTGCGGGCAGGCAGGGTCCGACCCCGAGATGGTCGAATGGCTCATCCGTACCGGGATTACCAGCGTCTCCGCAAATATCGATGCGGTGCCGAAAATCCGTGAGACCGCTGCACGGACCGAGCAGCGGATACTCCTCGAGATGGCGAGAAAGTAATGCGAACGGCGGGTTGTCCTGAAGAAAAGATCCTCTCTTTTCTCTCTTCTCAGAAAGCAAAAGACCGCTGCTACCGCAAGGTCCTCTCCTCAATGTGCACCCTTCCGCATCCGCTTGCAGTGAAGGTGCAGGAGATGTTTATTGAGTCGAACCTGGGCGATCCGGGCCTTTTTCAGGGGACTGCCGAGATAGAGACCCTTCTGACCGAAGAACTCGGATCACTGCTCCACCTCTCCGGGGTATGCGGCTATGCGACGTCCGGCGGGACGGAGTCCAATATCCAGGCATTGCGGATAGCCCGGAAGGCAAAACCCGTTGCATCGCCGAATGTCGTCGTCCCGGAGTCGGCTCATTTCTCCTTTGAGAAGGCCTGTGATCTCCTCGGCCTTGAGATGCGCACCGTCCCCTCGGACGGAAGGTACCGAATGGATGTGGATGCGGCGGAACGCTTCATTGACGACCAGACGATTGCCCTTGTAGGGATCGCCGGGACGACCGAATATGGTGTTGTCGATCCGATCGAGCGCCTTGCCGAACTTGCCCTCGAACGACAGGTCCACCTCCATGTGGATGCCGCCTTCGGGGGGTTGGTCCTCCCGTTTCTCGAAGACGCACCGGTCTTTGATTTCCGTCTGGATGGTGTCGCAAGCATCTCTGTGGACCCGCACAAGATGGGGATGTCGACGATTCCCGTCGGATGCCTCCTGACGCGGGAAGAATCGATGCTCTGCGCCCTCAATGTTGATACCCCGTACCTGACTGTAAAAAAGGAGTTCACTCTTGCAGGGACCCGCCCGGGCGGTGCGGTCGTCGGGGCATGGGCCGTCCTTCAGCTCCTTGGACGGGATGGCTTTACCCGGATCGTCCGGGAGTGCATGGACAGGACACGCCTTCTGATTGACGGCATGGAAGGCTACGGCTACCCTGTCGTCGTCGAACCCGAGGTCAATGTCGCCGCCTTCGAGTGCCCGAATACCCCGGAGGGATGGCAGGTCTCCCGGACACGGGACGGCCATATGCGCATCGTCTGCATGCCGCATGTCTCCACACAGGCGATTGAGAATTTTTTGCATGATATAGGTGAAATGAATGTTTGACAAACTTGTTGCATCACTGGAGAACTGTCCGATTGTACGTCGCGGCGAATATAACTATTTCATTCACCCGATCAGCGACGGGGTGCCGGTCGTCGAACCGGGCCTCCTGCGGGAAGTGGCCGTCGGCATGGCGCGTGTTCTCGACCTCGAAAATGTCGACAAGATAGTGGTTGCCGAGGCGATGGGCATTCACATCGGGGTCACCCTCTCGTTGATGACCGACATCCCGCTCACCATCGTCCGAAAGCGGCACTACGGTCTGCCCGGGGAGTGTGCCCTTCACCAGACGACCGGCTATTCCAAGGGAGAGCTCTACATGAACGGTGTTGCCGCCGGCGAACGGGTGGCGGTCGTGGACGATGTGCTTTTGACCGGAGGGACGATGGTCGCCATGCTCGAAGGGCTTGAGAAGTGCGGGGCGCATGTGCAGGACGTGCTCGTCGTCATCAAGCGCGGAAACGTTGATATCGGCCGTGAGTACAAGGCACTGGTCGAGATCGAGGTCGATGAAACGGGCGTCAATGTCATCAATACTTACTTCTGATCTCCTTGCCCGTATCCGGGCTACCGGTGCCCGGCGGCTCTCCCTCCAGTTCCCCGAGGGACTCAAGAGGCAGGCATTCCCCGTTGCACGTGCCCTGAGAGCGGAAGGGTACGACGTGATCATCAGCGGAGACCCCTGTTACGGCGCCTGCGATCTCGCCGAGGATACCCTCGCCTTCGCAGACGTTCTCGTCCACTTCGGGCACGCCCCGGTGGAGGACCGGGACGGTGTCATCTACGAATACGTCAGGTACGATTTTGACCCGGCGGTGGTGGAGGCGGTCATCCCTCTTCTTCGGGAAACAGAGGTGGGGCTTGTCACCACCATCCAGCACGCCCATCTCATCGACGATATCGCAGGGGTGCTCGAGTCCCACGGGATCACCGCGGTTATCCGGGACGGTGCACCACGGGCGCCCTTCAGGGGGCAGGTGCTCGGCTGCTCCTTCGAGGCCGCAAAACGAACCGGGGCACGTGAGGTTCTCTTCGTCGGGACGGGAGTCTTCCATCCCATCGGCATCCGGCTTGCGACGGGTGCGAGGGTCGTGGCATTCGACCCCGTGACCGGAACGGCGGGGGAGGTCGATGCCGACGCTCTTCTCCGGCGCCGGTTTGCCCAGATAGAAAAGGCGCGGGATGCGGCGAGCACCGGTATCATTCTCTCGACGAAGACCGGACAGGCCCGCCGGGAGGAGGCCCGCCGCCTTCTTGGTCTCCGGGAAGGAGCATTCTGCATCACGCTTCGTGAGGTCTCCCCCGATGCGCTGCTGAATCTCGGCTTCGGGTGTTATGTCAATACCGCATGTCCCCGGCTTGCCTATGACGACCAGGTCCGCTTTCCCGTCCCCGTTCTCTCCCCGCCTGAGTATGAGATTGTCTGCGGGGTCAGGGACTGGGACGACTACCAGATCGATGAGATCAGGTGAGATTCGTGAAAATCCGGCACCTGGAGATGGAACTCGAGACTCTGGAGGGGTTCGAACGGCCCGAGGCGGCCCTCGAGCAGTATGCCACGCCTGCAACGGTGGCGGCGCGGTTTCTCCATGAGGCAGACCGGCGGGGGGACATTCGGGGCCTCCGGGTGCTTGACCTCGGGTGCGGTGCGGGGATTCTCTCGTGCGGTGCGTGGATGCTCGGCGCCGGTGAAGTGATCGGCATCGATATCGACGGGGCGGCCCTGGATGTGGCACGGCGCAATGCAGCCTGCATCGATGCGGATATCACCTTTCTGGAAGGAGATATCGCCGGAATGACCGTCCCGCCCGCTGACTCCGTGATCATGAACCCGCCCTTTGGTGCCCAGCGTGTCCATGCCGACCGACCGTTCATCGATGCGGGGCTCGCATCTGCAGAGGTGGTGTGGGGGATCTTCAATGCCGGGTCGGCGAGATTTGTGGAGGCCTACATCCGTGGCCGCGGGGTGGTGGATACGCTCATCACACACCGGTTTCCCATCTCGCGAACCTTTGCGCATCACACGAAGGACCGGGTGACGATCCCGGTGGAATTCATCCGCATCGTGCGGGAGGAGGGAGCATGAACGAGACACGTGCCATCTTCGGCCTCTCTGCGGCGCATGTGGTGACCGACATCTACTCCCCGGTCATCGCCGCCATTCTTCCGCTCCTCATTGTCCAGAACAATTATAGCTACTTCATGGCTGGGCTCATCGTCACGGTGTGGAATCTGACCTCCTCGTTTACCCAACCGGTCTTCGGGTGGCTCTACGACGCACGGGGGAAGGCCGTCCCGGTGAAGGTGACGATACTCATCTGTGCGGTCTTCATATCGGCCATCGGGCTGGTGCAGTCATACTGGGTGATCCTTCTCTTTGCCGTCTGTGCGGCGCTTGGGCATGCTCTCTTCCACCCGGCTGCGCTCGGGCTCGTCTCCCGGCTGGCGCACGGCCCGGCCCGCGGGCGGCTCACCTCCTTCTTCGTGGTGGGGGGCAACATCGGCTTTGCCGTGGGGCCGATCATTGCCGGCGGTCTGGTGGCCCTCTACGGACTTCATGGTCTGGCCCTTATGGTGATCCCTGCCGTCCTCATGGCGTTTGTCCTCCACCGCATTCTCCCGTCGGAACAGGAGGTGGCGGCGATACCGCAGCCTCCCCGGATGGTCGGCGGTGACGTGGCGGACCAGCGGCGAATGGTCCGTGCAGCAGGGATCCTCGTCAGCGGTTCGGCGTTTCGGGCCTGGGCGATATTCGGTTCAGTGGCGTTTCTTCCGACCTTCCTGCACCAGGTCAAGGGGCTCGACATCGTCTCCGCCAACCTTCTCGTCTCCTGCATGCTCTTTGCCGGAGTGCTCGGACAGGTGATCGTCGGCACCCTCTCGGATACCTATGGGAGAAAGGAGCTTGTGCTCTTCTTTACCGCACTCTCCATCCCGTTCTTCCTGCTCTTCATGGCAACGTCCGGGATGCTGTCGTTTGTGTTTCTCATCGCATTCGGATTTGCCCTGTGGTCCACCTTCTCGACGACGGTTACCATGGCACATGAACTGGTTCCCGGCAATGTCGGCCTGGTCTCCGGACTGATGCTCGGTCTTGCCGTAGGGGCGGGGGGGGCAGGGGTGGCGGTCAGTGGTTTCTATGCAGATATGACGAGCCTTGCCGCATCGATGCAACTCTTTGTCCTGCCGGTCCTTGTTGCCCTCGTGCTCTTCTTCCTCGTCCCCTATCCATGGAGGCGGTCGGTATCGGCACAGAGAAAGGATATTTAGGTGCACCGCTTATTTTCGGTTACCCATGGTAACCCGGTTCAGGCGATATGGACAGATCGCCGACATCCTCATCAAGTATGGCTTTGGCATTGCCCTGGAACAGATGTATCCCGGCACAACAACCCGGCGGCGTCCGTTCAGGAGGAAGAAAGAGCCGGAGATATACCTGAGCGAGTATGAACGGGTGCGCCTTGCCCTTGAGGAACTGGGGCCGACATTCATCAAATTCGGGCAGATGGTAAGCACCCGAAGGGAGATGCTCCCCCCGGAGCTCATTGAGGAGCTGCAGGCCCTTACTGACAGGGTAAAACCTGTCCCCTTCGATGAGGTTCGGGGAACCATAGAAGAATACTGCGGCCCGATCGAGAAGACGTTCGCATATTTTGAAGAGGTGCCGACCGCATCGGCTTCGCTCTCACAGGTCCACCGGGCAATGCTCAGGGACGGGACAGTGGTGGCGGTCAAGGTCCAGCGTCCGGGCATAGAAGACATCATAGAGGTGGACCTGAAGATCCTCGCCTCCCTTGCCGAACGGGTCGAGAAGAATTTTCCCGAGTATAAAATCTATAATCCGAGCGGGGTCGTCAGGGAATTCTCGGTCCAGATCCAAAAGGAGCTGGATTTTGTCAACGACGGAAAGAATGCCGACCGTCTGCGGGAGATCGTCACCGAAGTTCCTGCTGTGCGGGTGCCGCGTATTCACTGGGAGTATTCGGGGCCACGACTCCTCGTCATGGAATATATCCGGGGAGTCCGGGTCGATGACGTGGACGCGATACGGATCCTCGGGTTCGACACCAAGAAGATCGCCAATCGCGGCATCAAATCCTATATCAAGCAGATCCTCAAATACGGGTTCTTCCACGCAGACCCACACGGGGGCAACCTCCTCGTGGATATGAAGGGGGACCTCGTCTTTCTGGATTTCGGGGCGTTTGCAATTCTCCGGCCCGAGCGGAGGGAGGCCCTTGTTGCCCTCCTGATGGGATTTCTCGACAACGATGTGGATGAGATCATCGCATCGTTCCGCGACCTTGGGGTGGATCTCGATGATCGCATCCTCGATTCCTTCAAGGACGAGACCTACACGATCCTCAGGGAGTATTCCGGGTACGACATCCGGCAGTTTGATCTGGGGGGGCTCATGAAGCAGGTGCCGGGCCTTCTGAACCGGTATCGGCTGGTGGTTCCCATGAGCCTGATGCAGGCCCTCAAGGTCATCATCATGGTACTTGATACCGGGAAAAAGCTGGACCCGCACTTCCATTTCTCCGAGGAGGTCGGCCCCTATGTGGCGGAGATCGAACGGGAGAGTTTCTTCTCCCGGAGCACCCTGAAACGCTTTACCAAGGATACGTTCGATGTTATCGACGACTTCATCTCCCTGCCGCATGTGATCAACCGGGCGCTCATGAAGGCAACCGATGGTAGTGTGAAAATTGAAGTCGTCGGAACGGACATTGCCCGCCTCGCAAACTCCATCGACCGCGCCTCGAACAATCTCCTGATTGGCCTCATCACCGCAGCCATCGTCATCGGGTCGTCGCTGATGCTCTTTCTCTCCGATGAAAAGGGCAGTATCCCGTATAACGCGGCCCTCTTTGGGTACATCATCGCGGTCATCATCGGGCTCGTCTCCATCTACCGGGTCTGGAGGCTGAAGAGCTGAGAGTTAAGGGTCTGTCGTAGTGCATGACGTTCTTCTGTAGCGACCATAGAGCCGAAATCCGGCCTGAAAAATAGTATATTTGCAAATGGGGGATATTTCCCCTCAAGAGAGGTATCAGCTCGTCTTCAGGAGATAATCCGCAATCCAGTCGCCGACGTCGCTTGTCCCAAGCGACCCGCCGAGATCCACGGTGGTGGCACCGGCGGCGATGCTCGCCTCGATGGCACCGACCACCGCCGCCGCCCCTGCATGTTCTCCGAGGTGGTCGAGGAGAAGGGAACCCGCCCAGATGGTGGCAAGCGGGTTTGCCCTGTTCATCCCCTTGTACTTCGGTGCCGACCCGTGGATGGGTTCGAACATCGAGGTCCCCTCCGGGTTGATGTTGCCGCCGGGTGCAAGGCCCAGCCCTCCCTGGATCATTGCGCCGAGGTCGGTGATGATATCCCCGAACATGTTGGGGGTGACCACGACATCGAACCATTCGGGGTTTTTGACGAACCACATGGTCACCGCGTCGACGAAGTTGAACTCCGTGGTGACCTCAGGGTAGCGGGCGGCGGTCTCGGTGAAGACATCACGCCAGAGACCATACACGTCGGAGAGGACGTTTGCCTTGTCGACCGAGCTGACCTTCTTCTCCCGGTTCATCGCCAGCGCAAAGGCGTAGTCCATGACCCGGGCGGACGCCTCTTTTGTGATGATGCCGATCTGGTAGGCTATCTCCTCGGCATCGGTCGTCACGTCGAGGCCGAATTTCACCTGGTAGAGGTCGCGGACGACCTCCAGCTCCTTTGTCTCCCGCCCGCCGGTGAACCGGGATCCGATGCCCACGTAGAAGTCTTCGGTGTTTTCGCGGACGACGACGAAGTCGATGTCCTCCGGTCCCTTGTTTGCAAGGGGCGTTTTCGTCCCGGCAAGCATCTTCACCGGCCGGAGGTTGACGTACTGGTCAAAGGCGAACCGCATCGCAAGGAGGATGCCCTTCTCGAGGATCCCCGGGGTCACCCGGTCATCGCCGATGGCGCCGAAGTAGATGGCCCGGTAGCCTTTGAGCTCTGCCAGTTCCTCCTCTGTGATGAGGTCTCCTGTTGTCAGGTACCGGTCAGCACTGATGTCATAGTCGGTCCAGTCAATATCGAACCCGAACTTCTCTCCTGCCGCGTCGAGGACCGTTTTGCCCGCACCGATGATCTCGGGCCCGATGCCGTCGCCGCCGATGGACGCTACTTTGTACATAATTCCAGCTCCTTTATGATGTGTGCATATTCGACGAGCCCGCCCGCCGCGATGATCTTTCGCATGAAGGGGGGGACCGGTTCGATGTCGTGGCGGATACCGTTTGCCGTCAGGTAGCCCTCGTCGGGGAATATCTCGACCGTGTCGCCTTCCCCGATGGTATCCGCGTTCGGACAGATGACGGGGAGGACGCCCGTATTGATGCAGTTGCGGTAGAATATCCGTGCAAAGGATCGTGCAACGACCACGGTGATGCCTGCTCCCTTGAGGGCCAGCGGTGCGTGTTCGCGGGACGACCCGCACCCGAAGTTCTTCCCGCCGACGATGATATCTCCCTTGCGTGCCTCACGGGCAAAGTCGTCCCTTGTCCCCTCGAATGCATGCGTCGCCAGTTCGGCCGGGTCGTAGATGATCAGGAACCTGCCCGGGATGATCGCGTCCGTGTCGATATCGTCGCCGAATTTCCAGACCCGCATCTTTAGGCCACCTCCCTCGGGTCGGTGATGACACCTGACATCGCGCTCGCCGCCGCCGTTGCCGGGGAGCAGAGATAGACCTCCGCCTCCGTGCTGCCCTGCCTGCCCCGGAAGTTGCGGTTCGAGGTCGACAGCGAGACCTCTCCGGGGGCAAGGAGCCCGAAGGCGCCCCCCATGCACGGGCCGCAGGACGGGCCCTCGACGATCGCGCCCGCCTCGACGAACCGCTCGAGAAGGCCCGCCCGGAGAGTCTTCAGGTATTCGGTCCGGGATGAGGGGACGATGATTACGCGGATGTCCGGGGAAAAGCATCCGTCTTTGAGGACCTCGGCTGCTTCGACGAAGTCCTCATACCGGCCGTTGGTGCAGGAACCGATGAAGACCTGATTGACGGGGGTGCCGGCGACCTCGGTGACGTCGACCACGTTGTCGACATTGTGCGGGACGGCGACCTGGGGCGCAAGGTCGGTGACGTCATAGTCCTTCCATGCCGCGTAGGTGGCATCATCATCAGGAGTGAGATCCTCCTCCCGGGTGGTGCGGGCACCTATTGCGGCGAGGTAGGCACGGGTCGTTGCATCCGGAGGGACGATGCCTGCCTTGCCGCCCATCTCGATTGCCATATTGCAGCAGGTCATCCTGCCGGGAATATCCATTCCCTCGATTGCGGAACCGGTAAACTCCACCGCCTTGTAGGTGGCCCCGTCGGCCCCGAGGTCGCCGATGATGGAAAGTACGAGGTCCTTTGCCCCGACGCGTGGTGCAAAGGCGCCGGACACATCCGCCCGGATACTCTCCGGGATGCGGAAGTAGAGAGCGCCGAACCGGAGGGCAAAGCCCATGTCGGTCGACCCGATACCGGTTGCAAAGGCACCGACCGCACCGTAGGTGCAGGTGTGCGAATCCGACCCGACGACAATGTCTCCGGGGAGAACACGGCCTTTCTCCACGGCAACCTGGTGACAGACCCCCTCGTGGACGTCGTAGTTGAGGATGCCCTGATCATCGGCAAACCGGCGCATCATGACATGGTTCTTCGCCGCCGGGATGGAGTCTGCGGGAACCTGGTGATCGAAGAGGAGAATGACCTTTGCCGGGTCGAAGACGGTGGTCCCCCCCATCTCCACGAATTTGTCGATGGCAAGAGGTCCGGTGATGTCATGGATCATCGCGGCATCGACGGGCGCCATCATCACATCCCCGGCACGGACGTCTTGTGCGCACCGGGCTGAAAAGATTTTTTCGGATATGGTTGCGGACATTGTGTTCCCTTCATGCTTATCTTACGCCTTAAGGCTATTCAATGCACCGTGCCGCAAAAAATAAAATTAAATATCTGGTGCACTTTGGAAAATGCCGTTTCACGCGTGTCATACGTGTGGCGCACGATTCTGTTTCCCCGAATTCAAAGTCCTATGTATTTATTGCCTATGGATTCCCCAAAATGAACTGGGGTGTTTTAGATGAATATAAGAGATTTCTCTCTACCGGGGGGTCTGGTTCCCCGGGCCATGGGTGGGATGAACATGCGGAGCGGTGCGACGGTCATACTGCTTGCCGGATTGTCCCTGGTTCTTCTTCTCTGCAGCGCAGGGTGCACGTCGCCGGTATCGGAGGAGACAATATCTGCCGAGGTTATCGAGGAACGGACGATGGCCAATTATGCCATCTATACGATCGAGGTTACAAATGACGGCATAATGGCTGTCAACGGTCTCAAGCTGAATGTCACCGTCGTCGACGGTCCGGTGGACAAACCGCGTCAGCTTGGCACGAAGATCGTTGAAGTCGGACGAATAGAACCGGGAGAATCGACAACTGTCAACGCAGAATTTTCCAATATGAAGCTCGGCGGGGCCGATGTGCGGGCGCTGGTCGAGGTCATCTGACGATCGAACCGATCTGCCATACGGGACGGCACCCGGTACGGGTGTCACAGCCCGTCCTTCTCTTTTCCCTCGTCCATGACCGAAGCAATAAATCTGCGTGAGGCATATCTATAGTGCAGTCCGGATTTGTGATACCTTTCCGGAAATGCCTGCGGACCCCCGTGGTGTAGTGGTCAATCATACCGGCCTTTGGAGCCGGTTACGGCGGTTCGAATCCGCCCGGGGGTATCTATTTTTGATGGTGTCTGCCATGGTTAAAAACGGTAGATTCCTCCCGTCAGCCTCTCCTCATCCACGATGGGAGCCTGCACCCCCACATTCTGCATATGACGAGGATGTTTATGAGGAGCAGAATGAGGATTATGGCGATCCCTGCCGCCTCGGCGGGGGTGCCGATGAACTCCGTTCCGGGAATGAGACGTGTCCCGGGGAAATCGACATTCGCAAACAGCCGGTATCCCGTGGTGAGAATGAGGACGGCGGGGATCACGTATTTGCAGAGTGGAAGAACGATTGCGGTCACCCGTCCCCCTGCATCAATCTGCGATTCAAGCACACTTTTCTCGAGGAACCAGGTGAAGGTCACCGATGTCAGGAGGGCAGCGATAGGGATGCCGAGCGTACCCACTGTTTCGTCAAGATAATCGAGTACCCGCACCCCGGCTATTGTCAGGGAAAATCCGCTGTAGCTGAGTGCCGAGGGGAGCCCGAGGGCGATGATACCCCCGGTCAAAAGGAGGGTAGTGCGGCGGCGTGTCCATCCAAGAGTCTCCCGGAGAGCGGCGGCGCTCACCTCCATCATGGAGACGGCAGAGGTGATTGCGGCAAAGAAGAGCACAAAGAAGAAGGCGACCGCGAAGAGCTGGCCACCGGGCATCTGGGCGAATGCCTTCGGGAGGGTGGAGAATGCGAGTTCCGAACCGATGGTGGGGGCAAATCCGAAGGAGAAGACAACGGGAAAGATGACTGTGCCGGCAAGAAAGGCCACACTGAGATCTGCGAGAGTGATGATGAGGGCGGAGCGCGGCAGACTGATATTCCGGGGGATGTAGGCTCCGTAGGTGAGGAGAATCCCCTGCCCGACCGAGAGGGAGAAGAACGCCTGACCGAAGGCGGCACTCCAGATGAGCGGGTTTGCAAGCACCGAGAAGTCCGGGGTGAGAAAATACCGCATCCCGTCGGCAAACCCGGGAAGAGTGGTGCCGATGAGGGCGAGGGCAAGAAGGATGAGGATGCAGAGGGGAATCATCACGACGGAGATCTTCTCAATCCCTTTCTGCACACCGATGGATACCACGAGGCCCGTCGCGAGGGCAGCGAGAACGAAGAAGGCAACCGGCTGGTAGGTGGCGGTGAACCCGGCGAAGGTCGTCATGGACCCCGTCGCGGAGAAGAGGGCATACGCGAGCGTCCAGCCGGTAATCACCAGATAGTAACTGAGGACGATGAAGAGGATCGCGCACAGCAACCAGCCGATTATATTAAACCGTGGGCGCACGCTCCTGAATGCAGAGACCACCGTTGCCCGGAAGTGACGACCCATTGAAAATTCGAGGATCATAAGGGGCATGGCGAAGAGGAAGACCGCGATGAGGTAGGGGATGAGATAGGCCCCGCCGCCATTCTGCCCGACCACCGCGGAGAACCGCCAGATATTGCCGATGCCGACCGCCGACCCGATCGCTGCCAGCAGGAACCCTGCTCGTGAAGACCACTGCTCCAAAGCATACCCCTCCGTAAATGCAGGAGGTAGTGTCGTCCGGGGATATATGTGTGTCCGTGGGTCCGGGACGGGTATGCCTGATGCGCAGAGGCGTTCCACGTCGCCGGGGTGGAGAGGGAAGTGGGAATCCTGCCAAAATGAAAGAAAGGAATATCAGACTCCATGAATGGGAGATCCCCGGGTGAGAGACGCATTTTTATAGGATACTGTGATATGAATCCGCTATGGCACTCAAAGGAGAAATAATCGAAAAGATTGCGGCACTCCTGACCGTGGCCTTCGGTCTGGTCGCCGCTCTCGCATGGAACGGTGCGATTCAGGCGATCTTCGCAGAGGTGTTCGGGACCGCCGAAAACATCCCGGCAATGCTTGCCTATGCCGTCATTGTAACAATCATCGCGGTAATTGTCACCATCTGGATAGCACGACTTGCCGACAAGGCAAAGGCTGAAGAATAAGGGGAGAGTGACTCACCGAGGGAGGGCAGGTGTCGGACAGAGCACCACCTGAAGAATCGGGGCTGTGGTCTTCTCTCAGCGAAGGCTCTTTCGGCGACACCCGCCGCTATATATATCTCCTGCGATGCTGATCACACACTATCCACATCGTATGGAGAGGAGAGACCCGAACCGTGGACAAACCAGACCCCGAAGACACACCCATCACCGAGATCATGCAGGAGGACTTTGCCCGTGTCCACCCGGAGACGCCGGTGGCCGATATCTACCAATCATTTACCCGACGTGGATGTGTCGACATCATCGTCTGCGACGAGGAGTGCCGGTTTCTGGGGATCATCACCCGGATGGATCTTCTCTCCGCGATTACCCCCGGCATGGGTATCCGGAGCAGGCGAAAACTTGGGTGCCTGGAGTGTCTGCACAAGAGTGCGGCAAAACATGCCTCTGAGCTCATGACCCGTAGTCATGTGACGGTCCCGGACTCGGCGACAGTGGCGGAGACTCTTCAGGCGATGGAAAAGAATAGGCATCCCGATGTGCTGGTGGTCAATGATGACGGCATCGCCCTGGGACTGGTGGAGATGTGCGATATTATTGCGTTTCTGGTCCGTGAAGGGCATATATAACCTTTGTATTTGCGGGAAGTTTCGCCGGGCATGGTAAAACCGGAGCATGCATGAAGATGGCTCATTGCCCTTTTTTATGAACCGGCGTCCTGGGATGATTCCTTTCCGGGGAGGTTCGCCCATTTGAACGCATGCTTCATGAGGAGGGGGGTGATGATGATCGTTGCAATCACCATCACGGTCACGGCGGAGAAGAGAGCGCTCCCGATAAGGCCTCCGACAAGGGCCACCTTTGCAACGACGAGTGCGATCTCCCCGCGCGGCATCATCCCGAGGCCGACGAGGATGGCCTGTGTTTTTTTCAGGAAATGGATGGACCCGATATATCCCCCCAGAACCTTGCCTGCGATCGCCACAACGACGAGGGGGATGATGTAGGGGGAGAGGAATGTCTCCGCAGTAAAACTGAACAGAAGGCCGATGGACGCAAAGAAGAAGGTCACGAAGAATCCGAACCCGAAGTCCATCAGGCTGTCGAAGAGGAGACGGTCCTTTCGAATCTGGTCGCCGAGGATGAGACCTGCGATAAACGCCCCGATGGAGTAATGCAGCCCTGCGGTGTGGGAGAGCCAGGCGCTCCCGATGGCGAGGATGAGGGCAATCGAATAGACCATCTCGTGTGTCTCAGTCTTTCGCGCCCAATCGAAGATCCACCGGAGAGCCCGGGGTGCGATGAGAACAAAGAGTACGAGAAACACGGCTGCGATGAGAAGTCCCATGGAGAGCGATTCAGCGGCAAGCGTGGTCCCCGGCATCGCAACAGCGGAGAGGATGCCGAGGAGCACAATCCCGATGATGTCATCCAGGACCGCGGCGCTTACGATGGCGGTCCCGACGTCCGTATTCAGCTGTTTGTAATCGACGAGAATCCTGACCGAAACACCGATGGAGGTGATGGAGAGGGCAATCGCTACAAAGAGTGTCTCTTCCTGGGAGAAGTGCAGGAGATACCCGAGGAGCGCTCCGGCGGCAAAGGGGATCACAACGCCTGCCGCCGCCGTTGTGACCGCGATATTGCGCCGTTCCAGGAATGACTTCAGGTTCATTTCCGCTCCGCTCACAAAAAGGAGCGCAATGATACCGATGTCGGCAAATATCTCGATCGTCTCATTCGTGGAGACCCATCCGAGGAGGGAGGGGCCGAGGAGGATACCTGCGGCAATCTCCCCGATGAGGGCCGGGTACCCCGCCCGCTCCACGAGCTCGCCGAAGAGCTTGGCACAGATGAGGAGCAGGAGGATCTCCAGGATGACGTCCATTCAATGGACTATCCGCTGTGGGGGGTGAAAAGTGCTTGGGCGGGGAATAATTGAAAAACCGGCATCCATGTCGTTTCGGATACGGGTGGCCTTAATCCGACGTATCCGGATCCGAAAGCCTGTTTTGGCATTCCTTCCTGGGATGGATGGAGGTTCAGTGGCTGTTTCGTATCATCCTCACCCCAGCCCCACATCGAGAATCATCATCACAACAAACCCAAGCATCGCCCCGAACGTCGCGGCATCCGCATTCCCGTTTCGCTGCGACTCCGGGACAACCTCTTCGATGACGACGAAGATCATCGCACCCGCGGCGAAGGCGAGGGCATAGGGGAGGATGGGTTTGGCGATGATCACCGCAGCCGCCCCGGCGACCGCTGCGACCGGTTCGACGAGGCCGGAGAGCTGGCCGTACCAGAAACTTCGCAGTGAGGAGAACCCTTCCCTTCGAAGGGGCATCGAGATGGCCATGCCCTCGGGGAAGTTCTGAATGCCGATGCCGATGGCAAGAGCGACGGCCGCGGTGAGGGTCTCGACGGGGTATCCTGCGGCAAGGGCCCCGAATGCAACGCCCACGGCAAGCCCCTCGGGGATGTTGTGCATCGTGATGGCAAGGATGAGAAGCGTGCTCCGGTGCCAGGAGGTCGAGATCCCTTCGGCCTCTTCATCGGGAAATCCTATGTGTAGATGAGGAAGCATCTTGTCGAGGGCACCGAGAGTGATTCCCCCCAGGATGAATCCGATGGCGGCGGGGAGCCATTCCGGGAGAGATCCTCCCGCCGAAAGTTCAATCGCCGGGAGAAGAAGCGACCAGAAACTCGCCGCGATCATCACCCCGCCGGCAAACCCGAGCATCACATCCAAAAATTTCCTGTTCACCTCCCTCGTCAGAAATACCGTCCCTGCCCCGAGCGCCGTCAACCCCCAGGTAAAGAGACCTGCCAGAAGCGCCTGCGTCACATGATTGAGATTGAGGAAGAATTCCCACATTGTGATTCACCCGGCGGGGTGCCATGCAGGTCCGGATGTGAAGGCCGCCCGCACATACCGCACCCATTTGATGGTTTCCATTCAAAATCCGAAGCTGTTCAGCTCATTCGTCCGGTCGCAAAGGGGGAAGGGTTTTCCCTCCCTACCGCAGGAACTTTGAGACGAACGGTGACGTCTCCCCCCGCCGGAGGAAATGTCCCGACGGCCCTTCGCCGAGGAACTCCGAGAACCATGATTCGTGCTCGATCTCCTCATGAAGGATTGAGAGGGCCAGATCATAGGTCCGGTGGTCCTTGCCTGCCGTCAGGTTGCAGATATGGGTGTACTGGCGGACCGCACACTGCTCTGCCTGCAGCAGGACCCTGATCATCGCGACGACATCGGTCGGGTCGTCGGGCAGGGACGCCGGAGGGCACCCGGAGATGTTGTGGAATTCCACCATGTCTGCAGGGAGTTCTCCGCCCAGTTCATAAATACGGGGGACCAGCGCCTCGAAGTGATTCCGGTCCTCGATTCGTGCCGTTTCGGCGATCTCCTTGAGCCCCTCGCCCTCCAGGCCGATCAGGTTGACCCGCAGAATCGTGTAGTAGTAAAAGGTCGTCAGTTCGGCCGCCGCATTTTTTACCAGCAGACTGACGAGATGATCGACATCAACTCCTGCATCCTCCACCATTTTTCGTGTAACTGTTGCCATACTGTTCCACCTCCTGGAACGCCCGATACTCACCTTCATGGCTTAAAAAACGTATGGGTCCCCCCCATGCTCCCGGGGATGCTCATCTGCCGGACGCGCTCCTCCATGTTCACCCGTACCTTTCTGCCATTGTGGGCTGATGGTTCAGGCTCCCGGTAATCACGGGTGAAACTCCGCATGTCGTTCGATTGCGACCCGCCCCAATTATTATTGCTTCTTATGGCCCTAACCCATCTCATGACGCAGAGGATTGCGCTTTTACCCCTCGTTCTGATCATCTGCCTCGTGGCGGTGATGAGCCCGGGGTGTACTACTGATCAGCAACCGGCCACCGAACCGACCGCAACCGTCGAACCGACCGTTCCTGCAGGAGAAGATTCCTATGCAACCGTGCTGGAGCCGGGGACCCTTGCATCCTTCATTGACAGGTATCCCGTTGGCACCCTTTCGGCGGAAGAGGAATCGGATATTCTCTTCATGCAGGAAGAAGAGAAACTGGCCCGCGATGTGTATGCGGTCTTCTACGAGACCTGGGGAATGCAGGTATTCAGGAACATCGGGAACGCAGAGCAGACGCATATGGACAGTGTTTCCGTCCTTGTCGAACGATACGGGCTGGAACCATCCTCCCGGATCAACATCCCCGGAGAGTTTGCCAATGCCGAACTCCAGGCATTGTATGACAGCCTGATCGACTCCGGTCTCCAGTCTCCGCAAGACGCTCTCCGTTCCGCCGCTCTTGTGGAAGAGACGGATATCGTGGATCTTCAGGACGCCCTCTCACGGACCGACAAGGCCGATATCGGCTATGTCTATGAAAACCTGATGCGTGGTTCGGAGAATCACCTGCGGGCATTTGTGCGAAACCTCGAACAGCAGGGTGAATCCTATACCCCCAAAGTCCTGACGGAAGACGAGTATGAAGAGATCGTCTCCACCCCCGTCCGGCCGGGAGGGTTTACCTGACCTTCGACAGGGGACTGGACAATCCCTCCCTTACCATCCCGTTGAGTATGGTGGCAGAGGAATGAGCATGATCCTGTTTCCTGTGAATATCCTCCTTAAACGCTGTCCAAGCCCCATTGAATATCAGGTCGCGCAGGCAAACGGACGGGTGCGACATCTCTATGGACGGTGTGATTTCTTGAAAGAAGGTCTGAAATCACTCGCTTTTCATGATCGGGCAGAATAATGTGATATTGCCGTTATTGGCAAATTCCTCTTTCAGAGGGGGAGTGGCGGTTGAAAAAATCGCCATTATGATTGTTTTTTTTGATTCAGGTGAATAATTTCAGTTATTTCTGATTCCGGGTCTTCGCAAGGCCTCCTGAAGTACCTTTATGTAGGGATTGGGTCCAAGGAATGGTGATGAACGGTACGGGTGCGGGGGACGACCTGACGGACAGGAGCATTTTCTTTGTGGAGGATGAGGTCATCATCGCGATGGCACTGGAAGACTCGTTACGTGATTTCGGATACCGGATAGCCGGGCGGGCAACCAACGGCGCGGATGCGATACGACTTGCAATAGAGAACGAACCGGACCTTGCCCTTGTCGACATCCGCCTCAACGGGGATATGGATGGCATCGAAGCTGCGAACAGGATATGTCGTCGGCTGGACATCCCTGTGATATTTTTAACAGCATACTCGGATGACACGACCCTCTCACGGGCGATCAAGACCAACCCCTTCGGCTACCTGATAAAACCAATCCGCCCCCGTGAACTCTATACCTCGATTGAGACGGCAGTCTATAAGCACCGGGCTCTCAGGGCAGAGGCCGAAAAACTGGCATATCTCTCCGCGGTGACGAACAAACTGGAAAATCCGGTCGAGCAGGTGAAGACGAGCCTTGAAGGAATGGTTGCCTCCATAGACCGGGAGCAGATAGACCTTCAGGACGTTTCGGTGATTCTCTCTTCGCAGGTAGAGGAACTCAACAGGGTTGCTGCGAACCTTCGGGATCTCAACAACAGCATATTCAGGGTATGAAATCCCCCTCTCTTTGAACAGCGGTTTGCATCGATCACAATCATTGAACCGTACCGGGGGCAATGTCTGAACACGTGGTGCCCGAAATATCCTGCCTTCCTTCCACTTCCCCGACCTACCGGCTCTCCCCCGACCAACCCTTTGATCTTGACCCCACCCTCTCCTGCGGTCAGGTCTTCCGGTGGGAACGCAGCGGGAGCACCTGGTACGGGGCCATAGACAACAAGCCGGTGGTGATCCGCCAGTCCGGTACTCTTCTGACCTACGCAGGATGCAGCGAAGCTGCCCTTATCCGGTATTTTGGTCTCGATGTCGACCTGGAAGCCGTCCTCCGGAGTGCCGGTGACGACGGCTATCTCGAAGCGGCGGCCCGGCGACACCGGGGTCTTCGGATAATCCGGCAGGATCCGTGGGAGTGTCTGGTCTCCTATCTCTGTGCGCAGAACACGTCCATCCCGCATATCCAGCGCATGCTGCGCAATCTCTGCTCGCGTGCAGGCGAGGAGGTATGCGGACCTGCCGGAACCGGGCATGCCTTCCCGGCGGCGGAGGTGGTTGCCGCCCTTCCGGCGGAAGAGAAGAAGGCCTGTGCATTCGGGTACCGGGCCGGGTATATTCACCGGACCGCCGAAGCCGTCGCGGTGGATGCACAGTGGTCCGAACGGATACGGGAGATGGAGTACGAGGACGCGAGGAGGGAGATGATGCGGTTTCCGGGTGTGGGCCCGAAGGTCGCCGACTGTATCCTCCTGTTTGGCTTCCAGAGGTACGAGTCGTTTCCGGTCGATGTATGGGTTCGGTCAATCATGCACACCTGCTACGGCGTCGGCTCGCAGGCAAGGACCCTCACGCCAAAGGAATATGAGACCATTCGTCGATTCGGACAGCGTTATTTTGGACTCTATGCGGGGTACGCCCAGGAATATCTTTTCGCCGACCGTGAGCACCTGATTCGAGTGAACAGAGTGAAATAATCCATGCACGGGGGTGCCAGCCTGCCGGGATGCAATTGTAAAAAAGAGGGGGGCCTTATGTGCCGATGTCCCAGCTGTTCATATAGGTGCACTGGTCCTCGGTCAGGGTGTCGATGCTGATGCCGAGGGACTGCAGTTTGATGGCGGCAACGGTGGTGTCTATTGCTTCGGGCACTTCATAGACGCCGCCGTTGAGGCTCGCACCATTGGTGTGGATATATTCCGTGCAGAGTGCCTGGAGGGCAAAGGAGAGGTCCATCACCTCAATGGGGTGGCCCATGCCCTTCGGGGTGGCAAGGTTGACCAGTCGCCCTTCGGCGAGGACATTGATGCGCCGGCCATTGATCACATAGGTATCGATGCCATCGCGCGTCTCTTTTGACTCTGCATGCTCCTCGAGCCACGGGATATCGATCTCCACATTGAAGTGACCGGCATTGGAGAGGATGACACCGTCCTTCATCCGGGGGAAGTGCTCCCCGGTGAGAATGGAGGTGTTGCCGGTGGTGGTCACGAATATGTCACCCTCGCGTGCGGCGTCTGTCATGGGCATGACGCTGTAGCCATCCATATGCGCCTCGAGGGCCCGGCGGGAATCGATTTCAGTGACGATCACCCGTGCGCCGAGGCCGTGGGCCATCCGTGCAAGTCCCCTGCCACAGTAGCCGTACCCGGCGACCACGAACGCCTTGCCCCCTATGAGGGTGTTGGTCGTGATCATGATCGAGGAGAGGGCGCTCTCGCCGGTGCCGTGGACATTGTCAAAGAACCGCTTCATGGGGGTGTCGTTGACGGCGATGACCGGAAACGCGAGTTTTCCGTCCGCAGCCATCGAACGGAGGCGGTGAATGCCGGTTGTCGTCTCCTCGCATCCACCGACGATCCCATCGAGGAGGTCGCGCCGTTCGGTGTGGAGGCGGTGGATAAGGTCCATGCCGTCGTCGATGGTAACGGTGGGACGGGCATCCAGCACCCTGTCGATGGCCGCATAATACTCATCCACGGCACACGCCCGTTTCGCGTAGCAGTGCACGCCGGCTACATCGTTTAAGGCCTCGGCCACATCGTCCTGTGTTGAGAGGGGGTTGCAGCCGGTAATATGCACCTCGGCGCCGCCAGCCGCAAGTGTCTCCACCAGCACCGCCGTCTTCGCCTCGACATGCAGCGCCATGCCGATTTTCACACCTTCCAGGGGCCGCTCCGCCTCGAACCGCTCCCTGATTGCACCGAGCACCGGCATATACTGCCGTGCCCAGTCCATCTTCTTTCGTCCGGTATTCGTCATGATCCACACCTGTAGCCGCCGGGAACCGGCGGCAGTCCATATTAGGTGTGTCGGGGGGCCTAATTAGGTTTCATACTTATACAGGATTGTATCCTATGGAGGATCAATGATCCAGCCGTCACGCATCCGGGCCCTGAACGACAGGGATGTAGAGGACGATGGGGCATATGTCCTGTACTGGATGCAGGCGTCGCAGCGAGCAATGGGGAATCATGCCCTTGAATATGCGGTCAGGAGGGCAAATGATCTCGGACTTCCGCTCTGCGTCTGCTTTGTCTGGACGCCGGACTACCCGGAGGCGAATCTGCGCCACTATGCCTTCATGGCCGAAGGACTGGAGGAGACGGCTGCCGCCCTCAAAGCCCGCGGTATCGGGTGGGTGGTCAGGTGCGGCAACCCGCCGGAAGAGGTGCTTCGCCTCTCGGCGGGTGCAGCCTGCACGGTGACGGACAGGAGTTATCTGGCAGCACCAAAATCCTGGCGGGTTGATGTTGCCCGGGAAATATCCTCTCCCTTCATTCAGGTGGAGTCGGACGTCGTCGTTCCGGTCGACACCGCATCGGAGAAGGAGGAGTGGTCGGCCGCGACGCTTCGGCGAAAGATCAACCGTCTTCTCCCTGACTATCTCGTGCCCCTGAAAGAATCCGGACCGGAGATTCCATTTGACAGGAATGAACCGGTGCTCCACGAGAGTGCGGATATTACTGCCTGTCTGTCGGACCCTGCCATCGACCGATCCGTGCCCCCGTCCCCTCTCTACCGGGGGGGAGCAGATGAGGCCCGCCGGTTGCTGAAGGTCTTTCTTGCGGAGAAGCTGGACCATTTCGGTGACCTGAGAAACGATCCATCGCTGGATTACGCCTCCCACCTCAGCCCATACCTTCATTTCGGTCAGATATCGCCGCTTTCGGTGGCCCTCGCTGCCATTGCGACCGGGAAGGACGCCGTCGAACCCTTCCTCGAACAGCTGATCGTCCGCCGGGAACTCGCCGTCAACTTCACCGAGAAAAATCCCGCTCATGCCACCTTTGCAGCACTCCCCGACTGGGCCCGCACCACGCTCTCCGAACACCGGGGGGATCCGCGACCATATGTCTATACCCCGGAAGAGCTGGAGGCGGCGCGGACGCATGATCCCTACTGGAATGCCGCCCAGGAGGAGATGGTTGTCACCGGCATGATGCAGGGATACATGCGGATGTATTGGGGGAAAAAGATCCTCGAGTGGTCCGCAACGCCCGATGAGGCCTTTGCAACCGCCCTTGTTCTGAACAACCGGTACGAACTCGACGGTCGGGATCCCAACAGCTATACGGGTGTCGCCTGGTGTTTCGGGAAGCATGACCGTGCATGGAAGGAGCGGGAGATCTTCGGGAAGGTAAGGTATATGAACGATGCCGGGCTGCGCCGTAAATTCGCCATCGATGCATATGTCGACCGGGTGGAGGATCTGAAGAGACGATATCGTGCCGGGGTGCAGGATACAAAACCCTAATACGCCCCTGCTGCAGAGATTATTCCAGCAATGACACTCACCAAACGTATCATTCCCTGCCTGGATATCAAAGACGGACGGGTAGTCAAGGGAACGAACTTTCTCGGGCTCCGTGATGCGGGAGATCCCGTCGAACTTGCCGCCAGGTACAACGAGCAGGGTGCGGACGAGGTGGTCTTCCTCGATATCACCGCGTCCAAAGAAGCGCGGGGGATTATCATCGATGTGATCCGGCGGGCGGCCGACGAGCTCTTTCTTCCGCTCACGGTCGGCGGCGGTATCCGCAGTCTCGATGATATGCAGCAGATTCTCCGTGCCGGTGCGGACAAGGTGAGTATCAATACGAGTGCGGTGCAGCACCCGGAGCTCATCAGTGAAGGTGCCGCAAAGTTCGGGGCCCAGTGTATCGTAGTTGCAATGGATGTGCGGCGCAATTATGAGATGCGTGAGGGTGTCACTCCCATCGACCTGCCGGACGGTGCCGTCTGCTGGTATGAAGTCGTCATCTACGGCGGCAGTCATCCGACCGGTATAGACGCCGTCGGGTGGGCGCTGGAGGCCGAGCGGCGTGGTGCGGGGGAGATCCTCCTCACCTCCATGGAGACGGACGGTGTGAAGACCGGGTTTGATATCGCCGTCACCCGGGCCATCTCCGAACGGGTGACCATCCCGGTCATTGCAAGCGGAGGTGTCGGTGCCATAGAGCATTTCTACGAGGGATTCGTGGAGGGAAAGGCGGACGCATGCCTGGCGGCGTCGGTGTTCCATTTCGGCGAGATGACGGTTCGGGAGGTCAAGGAAGACCTGGCCGCACGGGGTGTCCCGGTCAGACTCTGACGGGGACAATGTGCCTCTCTCCATTGCCATGCGGTGCAGCGCAGGGGCATTGCGTCCTCCCTGATTCTTTTTGAAACATTTAATGCATCGCCGGAATCATCCACATTCATGCGCAGTGCCAAACAAGTGAAACGGGCTTTTCCGATGGCGATGATGATTCTCCTCGCCGGAGCGGTATTCCTGTGCGGGTGCACGGGATATTCCGGCGGGGAATCTGGTTCTCCGCCGGAAATCACCGTGCTGACAACCTCCCCCACAAAGGTGCCTACAATCGAACCCGCCGCCGGGGAAGAATGGATAGTATGGCGGGAAGGGTCCAACACTCTCAATCCCCTTGGGGATTACTTCGCCTACGGTCCCAATGTGGACGGGAAGAAATTCAATGCCCTGAAGGTCGAGGTGCGCTCGCAGGAACCGGTGACTGTCCTCTTCCTGAATGACCGCGAACTTGCAAAATTCGAGGCGAAGATGGCAACCAATGCCGGGGAATTCATGCCCATTGCCCGGTATGACGATGTCAATTATCAGCTGATCGAGGTGGAATCCGACGAGGATCTCAATGTCGTCGTCTGGAACCAGGGGGCCCGTCTGACCGTGGCAGATTTCAATATCTGGTATAAAGTATAGCGATGTGCGGCCTGAAATTTCCGCAAAAAAAATGATTACGCCCTGAGAACCCGGAGATCGAGTTCGAAGGCTGCAACGGGCTGATCCAGCTCGAAGTTCAGGATCACCGCAGGGGATATCTCCCCGAAGACGCCTACTTTTTTGCCGTCCACGATGATATCACCGCGACGGCCGGGGATGAACGCAGGGTCTGCAGACTCCTCAACCGTATAGGCAAGACCAAGTTCGCGCAGGAGGGCGTCGGTGGTTGCATACATCTCCGAGAAGTCTGCGTCGGTGTGGATGGAGGCGGCGGCCACCTTCTGGAAGGTCCTGAGTCCTTCCACCACATCGCCCGTGGCAAAGATCCGCTGAGGGAGTTCCCGGTGGTGATTGATCTGGAGGGTTTCCATCAGGAGGGGGAGGATATCCGTTCTGACCGTCGTCTGCTCCTCGCTGATGGGGTGCATGACCCACAGGGCGCCGGGAGCGGGTTCGCGCTGCATATTGCGGAAGAGGACGCGTTCGCTCGTCAGGGTGAAGGGCATCAGCTCGACAAACCCGAGTCCGGCAATGATTCGCCGCACTGCTCCCATCATCACATTCACCGGGTGCTCCTTTCCGATGGTGAAGGATGCCGGCAGTTGCGCGTCGAAGTTGTCAAAGCCGTAGGCAATGGCCACGTCTTCGAAGACATCCCAGTCATGCATGATATCTGCACGGTAGCAGGGGATGGTAACCTCAAGGACGTCCTCGCCGGCAGGTTTTGCACCGATTCGCATCTTTGCAAGCATCGATGCCATCGTCGCGGCGTCAAGGTCGATACCGAGAAGCCGGTTGCACTCGGCGACACCGACACGGCGGGTCTGCGGGGCAAGCGAGGGCATCGGGGTGCCATTCACCTCGACGCTCTCTATGGTCGCGCCCGCCTCCGCAAGAGCGGTGCAGATGATGTTGACCGCCGTCATCACCGCCCGCTCGTCGGTCCCCGTGCAGTCGAGGAGGATGTTTGTCGTTGTCTCCGTCACCTTCGTCAGTTCGCCGTTGATGATCGGGGGAAACGAGAGGACGTTGTCCTCGGCATCGACGATGAGAGGCATCAGGTCGAAGGAGTCGACGATATGGGCATAATCGATGCCCTTCGGGTGACGCCCCATGATCTCATCGAGCGTCATCTCCTCCTCGAAATCGAGGGGAACGAAGGACCGGTCCCGCGGCGAGGCGATGTAGGAAAATGGCGCTGTGACCGTGTCCATATCGTGCACGCCGATGGCGACCTTTCCCCTGCCGCGGCCGACTGCCCAGTGCAGCGCCTCCTGCAGGCCCATCAGGGTCTCGATCCTCTCGCCGTTCAGGGAGACGTTGCGGATGACCGCCGAGCCCAGGAAGGGGCGGATTCCTTCAAGGTTCGGGTCGACCGAGAAGGAGATGCCCGATGGCTGCACGTCGTAGGCGGGACATCCCGTCTCCATCCCGAGAAATCCCCGCATCGCCCGGGCCACGCCTTCGGTCGAGAAGAGGTCCGGCCGGTCGGGGAAGAATTCCACGTCGGTGCGTTCCTCCTCGAAGCGTTCGATGTCGGCGCCGATCATCGGCAGCCGCTCGATGATGGTTTCCCGGTCGGTGCCGGTCAGTTCTTCGAGATAGTTATAGGGAAGGTGAATAATCGGCATGTGTCAGTTCCTCCCTCGGGAATATGCGGGATACTCTTTGATCCAGTCGATGTCACTGCGGTAGAGCTGGCGAAGGTCGGTCAGTCCCATGCGCAGCATTGCAACACGGGACACGCCAAGGCCCCATGCGAGGACGGGGGTGGTAATACCCCACGGTGCTGTCACTTCCTCGCGGAAGATTCCCGCACCGCCAAGTTCGACCCACCCGAGCCCGTCAACCCAGACTTCCGGTTCGACGGAGGGTTCGGTATAGGGGAAGTACCCCGGCCGGAAGCGGACATTCTCGAATCCCATCCGTGCATAAAACTCCTTCAAAAATCCCATCAGGTGGCGGAAGGAAACGCCTTCATCCATGACGATTCCCTCCAGCTGCTCGAATTCCGGCGTATGGGTGGGATCGATCGCCTCGCGCCGGTAGACCCTCCCGATACAGAATGCCTTGACCGGCGGTTCGGGATGCTGCACCAGATGCTGGATGGAAAGCCCGGTGGTATGGGTACGAAGCACGTTCTGGCGTGCCTTGTCCTGGTTCCAGATTCCCCCCCAGCCGGCAGATGATGTCGTGCCACCGTGTTCATGCACATCACGGATGCCTTCCCACCCATCAGGCAGGTCTGCCTCTTCTTTGAGGAAGAACGTGTCCTGCATCTCGCGTGCCGGGTGATCCTGCGGCTGGAAGAGGGCATCGAAGTTCCAGAACGAGCTTTGGATGATGCTCCCCTGCATCTCTTCAAAGCCCATCTCCAGGAGAATCTGGCGCATCTCGTCGATGAGGTGCTGATAGGGGTGAATCTTGCCGGGCCACACCTTCTTCGGGAGTTTGCCGACACTGTAGCGGCGCAGGTTCAGGTCCTTCCATGCACCGCTGATGATCTGCTCCCGGGTGAGGGTGCCGACCTCCTCCCTGAGATCAAGACCGGCCGCGACGAGTTCCTTGCCCCCCGGGGTGATGGCGATACGGTACGAAATCGTCTCCTGTTCCTCGACGAGGCCGCGTTTGATGAGTTCGGCGAGGCCGTTCCCGCCTGCGGCCGGATCCCGGAGTGCCCGCTCGTCATCGCCTTCGGCCGCTTCGCCGGTCTTTTTTACCATGCCTTTCTCGATGGCAATCCAGCCCTTCTTCTTCATCCATCCGACCGCGATGCGGGCGAGGGGATGGGCCTGGAGATCCTTCATCGGGATCTCGCCCTCGAAGGAGGCATAGACCTGGCGTTCGGGCAGTCCGAGCGTGCTGTACTGTCGTCCCTCATCGGTCAGTCCGTAGTCGACCTTCACCATCCGTTCGAGAGTGGCAATTCCCTTGTCGGCACAGAGATGGGCGAACTGCACCACTGCCTCTTCGGTGGTGTTCAGTTCGCCGGCGAGGACGGCGGGGTCTGCCTCAGATACGGTATTGAGGACGACCATCAGCCGTTTTTCATTGTACGTTAGTTCTTCCATCAGTCTCCATCCACCTTGTGTTCTACTTCGTCCATCTTCTCCCGGAAGTCCGCAAGGAACTCTCGCACCCGCTCCCACGTCGCCTTCTTGCAGGTCCCGCACATCAGTTCCCCTGCCCGACAGGCACGGTGGACCTCTGCGAGTTCCCCGTCATCCTCGCACATGTGGAAGAGATTGAGGAGATAAACCGAACATTTGTCCGGTTCGCCGCCGAGACGCTTCTGCTCCTCGAGGGTCATCCTGCCGCCGGTGAGCGCCGACATCACCTTCTTTTTAATATCCTTGTCGGGGTCGCAGAACCCGAACGAGCTCTCCGGGATACTGGAAGACATCTTGCCCCCCTGGAGCCCCGGCATGAAGTAGTGATAGGTCGCCGACGGGCTGTAGAATCCGTAGCCTCCGTGGTCGATCTCGATGAAACGAACCCGCGTGCTCACCTCATCATAGGGGGCACCGGGGATATCGACATGCCCCTCGTACTTCTTCGAACCGGCAAACGCCTTGTGGACCGCCGCGAGTGCGGCTTCGGGAGCGTTCTTCGACCGTACGCTCACATAGCCGTCACGCTGTTCGACGGTAAACATCCTGAGTTTGAACGCCACATCACGGGTCAGGCGGATATGGGGATCCTGGTCGAGACCGACCGGGACGATGGTGGGGGCAGGTCCTGCATCCGTCTGGGGATAGAGGATATCTGCAACCTGGGTGGCGACGCTCATGGCATGGGCAAGCGCCGTCTCCTGCCCGAACCCGTATATCGCCTGCAGGTCGGAGAAGTTCATTTTGATGGCCGCCTCAAAGGCGAGGTCCTTGACTCCCGCGTTTCTGCTCTGGTAGTAGGTCTGGCCCTCATATCCCAGTGCATAGAGGCATTTCAGGTATTCCCGTGCATATTCGTCGCATTTATCCCATGAAATGTTACGGACCGCATGAGCCTCGCGGTCGGCCACCGCAACATATCCGTTGCCTCCCTGCCGGACATGCCAGACGACCTCCTTCATCACCATCAGGTGGCCGAGGTGGGGATGGCCGGACGGCATAAATCCGGTGAGCACATGGAAGGGGGCACCGGTGTTCATCGCCTCGACGATGGGGCGGTAATCCCTCTGGCCGATGACAATACCCCGGCGTAAAAAGACCGGTGGGTCTGGAATGTGCTCGAGAACCGTCTCAATCGGTTCAATGCCGAATTCCGTAAAAAATTTCTCCGTATCTATGGACTGGTTTGCAGACCACGGGTTCATCTCCTGCTCCATGGACAGACTCTCTTACAATTTTATTCGGGCAAATTCTATGAATTCAATATTTTTTTGATCTACACATGCAAAAAGCATCTTCTTGCGCACGCTGTGGGCAAGACGGACAGACCGGGAAATCACGCTCATGGGGAGGGCGATGCCGGATGCAATGGCATGAACCAGCAGTTCCGAGTGCTTTTTCCCCCCGGAATAGACCCGGAAGTGGTGACCGAATTTATATGCGGTTCGTGGAATATAGCCGAGGTCACGCATGTGACTGTAGGTGGCGCCTTTCTCGGGGAGCTCAGGGTCTTCGGCGCAGGCGCGACGGAAAAACTCCTCTCCCGCAGCGGCATCGGGCTGGAATACGAGAAGGCCGCGTTCCTGCAGATAGAGTGCTTCCATTGGCGAGAGAAGAAGCCGCGTCTTATCCAACGGCGTCCCTATCCATGCATCATCAGGAAACGCCTCCCGCTGGAGGGTGAGGACCGCACTGCCGAACACCCCCGCCTCGATGGGTGGGCAGGAGATCGCCGGGCCCGCTGATTTGAGCCCATCCGTCTTCACCTCGTAGTAGGTGATCTCGTCTTCATCGTCGACGACTGCAATCACATACTGTTTACGCATGTTTCCCGTCGTTCCGACGTCGGCGGCAATCTCGGTGAAGTTTACCAGATCCCGTTCCGAGAGCACACGGATCATGTACTGGGAACGGCCCTTTCCCGGTTTTTCCCCCCGCCGGAAGACACGGAAGTCATGCGGGCCGGGCTGGATCACATATCCACGCTCACGCATATCGCGATACACGAGAAACCTGCGCATAAATCCATGTTCTACTGAAAAAACCGCCAGGAGCGAGGTAAAGTCTTCACCTTTCACCTCAATCTTGTTCCGGTGGACGAGATAGAGCGCTTCTTCAGGCGCAAGCGTCAGTTTATCCCGTGTGACCCGGCCAAAACCGCTCTGCTCATGGAGTGCTGTGCCATCTTTCCCCAGCACGACCGTTGTGCCCTCGCGCTTTCCAATCACTCTTCAAGCATTGGGTTCGATCCCTAATAATGATCACAGTGGCCCGGTGCCGGTCGTCCCCTCTGCAAGAGAGACGGCGTACCGGATATTGCCGAGATCATCCCGGCGGTCGTCAACGGGTGTCTCGCAGATGAAGGGGAGATGGTGGAGAGCGCGATGCCGCAGAACCGCCGCAAGGCCCTCCGGTCCGATCATGCCTTCGCCCAGGTGTTCGTGACGGTCGCGCCCGGACCCGAGGTCCGCCTTTGCATCGTTCAGGTGAACGAGATGGATTCTCTCACTTCCCACTGTGTCGTCACATTCCTCCATCACCGCATCCACCGAAGCGGAGGTTCTCAGGTCGTAGCCGGCGGCGAAGGCATGGCAGGTGTCAAAACATATGCCGAGCCGGTTATTTTCGCCGGTTTCGTCTAATATGCTCCCGATTTCATCGAATCGATTTCCGATGGTGTTCTTTGAGCCGGCGGTGTTTTCGAGAAGAATGGTGACCTCCGTTGCATGGGTGTTGAGTGCTGCACCGAGTGCCCGGACAACACGCTCCCGACCCTCTTCTGCCGGGGTCCCGAGCGTGCTGCCGAGGTGCGTAACGAGATACGGGATGCCGAGGTGGTGGCAACGCTCCAGTTCCGCGCAGAGCGTAGTGACGGATTTGTCGTAGACCTCATCCCTGGGAGAGGCGAGGTTGGGGAGATAGGGCATGTGGGCGACCACCGGATTCATTCCCGAAGCGGCGACCGCCTCCCTGAAGGCGGCGGAATCCTCCTCTGCGATGTCCTTGTATTGCCAGCCCCGCGGGTTGCGGGTAAAGATCTGGAAAGTGCTGCACTCCCTCTTCAGGGCACGCGGGATGGCAGCGGCAAGGGACCCCGCGATGGAGACGTGGCACCCGATACGAACCTTCATATACATCTCTTGTGGTTCTCCATGGATATAATCGGGGTTGTGTGGGCAGGGATGTGGTCATCCGAAAAAACAGAGCGGTGGATGAAGGGGATGTTCGCCTGCTTCAGGAATTCTTCCGCCGGATGAGGGCCCGCACAAGAGCATCGCCGAACGCCCTGGTGCCGGCGACGCCCCCCATATCCGCGGTCCGGATCCCGAGGGAGAGGACATCTTCGATGGCGGTCCCAATGAGAACGGCGTTCTCATGGTCTCCTGCATGGTCGAGGAGCATTGCCGCACTCCTGACTGCGGCGATGGGGTTTGCCCGGTCGGTCCCCGCGATGTCGGGGGCGCTCCCGTGCACCGGTTCGAAGAGAGCGTGGCGGTCGCCGATGTTCGCGCTGGGGAGGAGGCCGAGGCCCCCCACAAGGTACCCGGCGGCATCGGAGAGGATGTCCCCGAACATGTTTGTCGTTACGATCACGTCATATCGCGCCGGGTGCATCAGGACATCGAGGGTGAGGGCATCTATGAAGGCGGTATCCCAATGGACCCCTGCTGCGATCGCCTCTTCGATGCAGATCTCCCTGAAGAGGACATCGGACTTGAGGACGTTTGCCTTGTTGCCGATGGTCAGGTGCCCGCCGTGCCCCCTCACACGCCCGGCGGCATATCGTCCGATGCGCCGGCTTCCCTTCACGGTGATCACCCGGACGGTGCAGGACCGGTCTTCCTCGCGCCATTCAATCCCCGAGTAGAGCCCTTCCGTATTCTCCCGGACAACAAGGATATCAAATCCTTCGCCCTTCACCGGGCGGACGTTTGCGTAGAGGTCCAGTTCCTTGCGGATCTGCAGGAGGATGCTGTTGTATCCGGGGTCCGGCGGGGTGGTGATCGCCCCGAAAAGGATGGCGTCCGCGGATTTCAGGGCGGCAATGTCGTCGGCATCACAGGCACATCCGGTACGGGCCCATTTCCCATATCCCACCTCGACGGGGAAGAAGTCAATGTCGGGACGTACGGTTGCAAGCACCCGGTGGGCGACCGGGATCACCTCGCGGCCGATGCCGTCCCCCTCGACGACGGCGACCTTCATTGGCACCCCCTCCACCGTTCGATCATCCCAAAGACGGCGTCGGCAATCGTCTTCGGGGTGGCCCCCCAGTGGACGACGGCGCCAAAGTAGCCGTTGTGTTCCCCGATGCCGCTTCGTTCGGAGCGGCAGCACCGGGCAATGAAGGGTTCGGCGTCGACGGCGTCGGCAGGGCAGATATTCACGAACTCGAATGCGGCATCCCTGTAGCATTCCCCCAGAACCTGGCGGGCGGTGAGGCATCCGGCGACCCGTTCGGTCCCGGATAGGGGGTCGTTGTCCACGGTGCAGGAAAATCCCGCCGCCCGGCAGGGATAGGCATCGGCTCCGACTGCCGCGATATCTGCAATATGCCATTCGAAGCGTATACCGAGTTCCCCGAAGAGGCCTGCCGCCTCGAGCTCTCTGAGAGTGTCGGCGAGGTGGGGGCGTGGTGGTGAGACGTCGTAGATATGCACGGTCGTCAACTCCTCCGGGACAGGGTCGAGGATGAAGGTGGTGTGCTCGTCGTGACCGGTGAAGATCGTACCACGGTGTCCCGATGCCGACGCCAGACGGATGAGGCGGGTGCGGTCATGGAGATTCACCCTGCCGGGATACATCTCCACATCCCCGGGTCCCGCAAGGACCGTTGCATTAACGACATCCCTCATCATCCCGCCGGTATCAGAGAGGGTCACAGCGATTATCTCAAACCCGTCCTCCACCGGGTGGATGAGATACCGGGAGAGAAAATAGACTTTCTCGCCGACGGGGAATCCTTCCGCCCATCCGACCTGTTTGCACTCCTCCGGAAAGATCATGCCTTTTCTCTCCAGTAGTTCACGAGGCCGCCCGCGTCAAGGATCTCCTGCATCCGCCCGGAGAGTGGGCGTGCAGGGTAGCGGATGCCTCCCGTCTCCACCCACCCTTCGTCAAGGGAGAAGGAGACACACTCGCCACCTGTGCAGGGGAGACCGTCGCATTCGATGGCCGGAAGGCCGACGTTGATGGCGTTCCTGAAGAAGATGCGGGCAAAGGACGGGGCAATGACCGCCACCACTCCCGCCTCCCTGAGGGCAACCGGTGCCTGTTCTCGCGATGACCCGCATCCCATGTTCTTCCCTGCGACGATGACCGCCCCCCGCAGGCGCGGCGCAAGGGCGGGGTCGTAGTCCTCGAGGACATGCTCTGCCCAGATCGAGCGATCCTTCGTGCGGAGATACCGTCCGGCGATGATGAGGTCGGTGTCGACGTCAGGGCCGAGGCAGACCGCGTGTCCCGTTCCTTCCATCAGAGCACCTCCGGGGAACGGATCTCACCCGCGAGCGCACTGGCAGCCGCTGTTGCGACCGAACCGAGGTAATACTCTGCCCCGACGCCCATCCGGTTCCTGAAGTTCCTGTTGGCCGTCGAGAGAGCCACCTCGCCCTCCCCGAGGACGCCCATATGCATCCCCAGGCAGGGGCCGCAGCCCGGTGACCCGATGATGCACCCGGCCTCGATGAGGTCCGTGAGAAGGCCCGCCCGCCCGGCACGGAGCAGGACGTCCCGGGAAGCCGGCACCACGATGGTCCGGGTCTTTACCTTCTTACCCCGTACAAGGGATGCAAACCGTTCGATGTCCGAATACCTCCCGTTCGTGCAGGTCCCAACAAAGACCTGGTCGAGGGGGGTCCCCTCGTAGGCTGTCACTTCTGCGACGGTATCGACCCGGTGCGGGACGGAGAGTACCGGGGCGACGTCCGCAAGATCGATGGTGATCTCTTCGGCATAGTCCGGGTCGTCCGGCACCTGCTCCGAAACATCGTGCCCGTAGCCGGCGAGGTACTGCCGGGTGATGGCATCGGCGTAGAAGAGGCCGGTCTTCGCCCCCGCTTCGATGGCCATGTTGGAGAGCGTCAGCCGCCCGTCCATGGGTATGCCTGCCGCTCCTTCGCCGGTGAACTCGAGGGCCCGGTAGGTCGCACCGTCCATCCCGAGCCGGCCCACATAGGTGAGGGCGATGTCCTTTGCCTCGGCACAGCCCGCAAGGGTTCCTTCCAGATGTATCCCGGTCGTCTCCGGCACCCGGAACCATGTGCTGCCTCCGGCCCAGATGGCAGCCATGTCGGTCGCCCCCACGCCGGTGGCAAAGGCCCCGAATGCGCCTGCCGTACAGGAGTGCGAGTCGGCACCGACCACGATCTCGCCCGGAAGCACCTGTCCCTCGCTCATCAGCTGGTGGCAGATCCCTTCCCCGACATCACTGAAATGCAGGCCGCACTCAATGGCAAATTCCCGCAGTTCCGCCTGGAGGGTCGCGGTCTGGCTGTTGTTTGCCGGGGCGAGATGATCGAAGAGAATGGATATCCGCTCCGGGTATGCCGGAACCTTTTTTCCCATTTCACGGAATGCTTCCAGGGCGAGGACGCCGGTCCCGTCGTGGGCAAACGCCCGGTCGACGTTCCGATCCACATAGGCACCTGCGGGGGCATCGAGAATGCGCTCAGCAAGTGTCGTCATCGGTGCCCTCCTGCGCTTTTTCGATGACCCTGAGGAGGACATCCTGGGTGACCGCACACTTTCCTTCCGATATCTCCTTGACGCGGTTGAGGACCCAGCCGATCTGTTCGGGGGTGAGTTCGGTACCGGTTTTCTGCAGGATGTGCTCGAGCCCTTTTCTTCCGGTGTGTTTCCCGAGAATGAACTGGCGGTGGCGTCCGACATGCTCGGGGAGGATGTATTCGTATGTCTCCGGGTCTTCGAGTATGGCGGCGATATGGATGCCGCTTTCATGCGAGAACACGTTCCTGCCGACGACCGGTTTTGTCGCCATCATCCTGATGCCCGAATGGTCCTGGACCAACTCGGAGAGGAAGGGGATGCCGGTGAGATCGTAGCGATCGATGCCCCCCTTCATCCTGAGGGCGACCAGTATCTCCTCGAGCGGGGCGTTTCCGGCCCGTTCGCCAATCCCGTTGACGGTTGTATGCAGCTGGAATGCCCCGCACGCCGCCGCGGTGATGGTATTTGCAGCGGCACACCCCATGTCATTGTGGCAGTGCACTGCGACCTTGTTCGGGACGACGGAACAGATGTCACGCATGGCCGCTTCCATTTCGAGAGGGGTGAGATATCCCACCGTATCGGCAAACCCGGAGTATTCCGCTCCGTGCTCCGCACCCCGGAGATACAGATCCTTCAGGACATCGATATCCGTTCGTGAAGCGTCCTCAGCGGCAAACCTGACGGCGATGCCGTGGTCATGGGCATAATCGATCATGCCGAGGGCCTGGTCCGTCATCTCCTCTCGCGAGCACCGGTATTTGACCCGGATGTGACGGTCCGATGTGGCAAAGAAGATACTGACGAGATCGACGCCGCAGTCGATGGCCGCATCCACATCCTGCTTCAGTGCCCGGGAGAGGCAGCAGACACGGGCGTCGAGTCCCATGTTGCAGACCGCACGGACGCATGCCTTTTCGTTCTCCGATACGACAGGAAAGCCTGCCTCGATGACCTCGACGCCGATGGCATCTATCTGCGCAGCGATCTCCATCTTCTCTTCGCAGGTGAAGGAGACGCCGGGAGTCTGCTCCCCGTCTCGCAGTGTTACATCACAGATCTCAACATTCCACGGTTTCATGATGTGCTCCTGGGGGACACTCCCCCACAATACAGATGATACGCAGCCCCTTCCGGGAAGCCTTCTCAGAAAGTAGCTGTTCTTCGATACGGGCGATATCGTCCGCCGCGCAGACGATCGGGTCTGCCCATGAAAGATATGGCAGGATATCGGGTGTTCTTTGGCCGCCGGTCATCCCCATCGTCCCGTTGGCAAGAACCACCAGCAGGAGGTCCCTCTCCTTTTCGGCAATATCGATGAGGGCGTTGATGCCCGAATGGAGGAGGGCATAATCGCCGGTAAGGGCAGTGCCGGTGCTCGTTGCCGCCACAGCGGGGGATGAGCCGAGTGAATAGCTTGCGGCGCAGAGGGAATAGGGGGGATTTTTGGCAAGGACGGCGCATCCGATGTCGCAGACGGGGAGGATCTCCCTCTCGCGCATCAGCCCCAGCACCGGCAGAAACGGACAGTCATGACAGAAGGTGCGGGCATAGCCGCGTGTGTGGACGGTCTGTGGCGGATCTCCGCTGATATCGATGGTGGTGCATCCGCTCTCACTGCCGACCTTTGGAGGGTAGGTGATATAGCGGGGGGCAGAGGATGACGCCCAGATGCACATCTCCATCCGCCGGTATTCTGCCGCTTCTGAGCGACCCCGCATGGTGAGCCCCCGGTCGTCGGGACGTGGTTTTTTGATGCCCTTTCGTTCGAGCGGAACCCCGCCCGCGGGCCGGGTGAGCATCCCTGAGGCGATGCGGAGGATCGCAGGCCGGGAAAACATCTCAGAGGCACGAAATGCCGTCTCAACCGCCTCACCAAACTCATCCGGGCGGGGGGAGAAGACCGGGACTCCCGCCACCTTGCCGTAGCAGCGGGAGTCCTGGGCATGCTGGGATCCACTCACCTCCTCATCGTCACCGGCGAGGATGACCACCCCTGCACGGGTTCCCTCCACCGCTGCAGCAACGAGCGTATCGGCACAGGCATTCAGCCCCACGTTTTTCATGATGACGGCAGCCCGCCTGCCGGAGAGCGAGTCCCCGAGTGCGTATTCGAGGGCGACCTTCTCGTTTACCGTAATCTCGGCCCGACAGGCATCCGCAATCCCGGTAACCGGGTAGCCCGGCACCGCATACCACCGGTCCGCTGCGGCATTGAGCGCCCGTGAGAGTGTCGCTTCGCCGTTCACAGATCCACCCCCGGTACCAGGTCGCACCCGGTACATGCCGAACACATCGTCCGTGCCTGTGAAGGGTCGAGACCCGCCTGTGCGAGCGCCTCTTCCTGGATATCAGCTATATGCAGGATGCGGTCCGCACCGGGGCGGGGGAGGTGGGCCACCCCGGCCGCCGGCGTCAGGGGGCGGATCACCGGGATGACTCCCATCTCCGTCAGGCGGCGGATGCATGCCGCCATCTCGTCGTCGGTCTCTCCGAGACCCAGGATCACATTGGAGAAGACCCGGTTCCTTCCAAAGAGAGCGACGGACTCTCTCAGGACCTCCCAGATCAGTTCATACTCCAGTCCGGGGCACATCTCAGCGAAGAGATCGGCTGTTGCAGTCTCCACATTGAATTTCACCTCGGCCACCCCCAGGTCATGGAGGCGTCGCGGTGTCTCCCGCGTCGGGTAAATGGAGACTCCGACCGGGATGCCAAACTGCATCACCCGTTCGACAACCACAAGCGCACGTGCCTCGTCCGCTGCGACGGAGCCGAGCACCCCGCTCGTAATCGATATGGCATCAATCCGGTCGAGGACGGTTCTGACGAGCGTCTCGACGTCGTCGGCGGTCTTGTAGCGACCGGGCCCCGACGGGACAGCACAATACCTGCACCCGAAGATGCACCCCTCCGAGAGGGTGATATAGGCCTGCCGGGGACAGTGAAGGGCGACCTTCTCCAGCCATCCCTTCACCTGCATGTCCGGCCCGGTGATCACCGCCGTTCCGTCATCGGCGACCTTCAGGGATAACGGACTGTCGGGATTGACTGCCACCCGGACCCGTCCGGCATCGGTGGCAAAAAAATAGCTTCCAGGTCCCCGGGCACCGGGACCTGCAGTCGACCGGTCTCTCCACCGGTCCGGCACGCCTTCCGGGCGTGCGCCGCCATGTGCAAGTATTTCGGCCTTTAGCCGTCTCCAGTGCATAGTTCAAGTGCCTCCTTATAGCGGGTGGCAAACGGAATGGCCGCCGCCGCGCCGATGATCCCTCTCCCCTCCATCCGGATATCGAGAAGCGGACGGATGGCGTCGAGGTCGCTGCGTGATACCTCTCCCCTCTTGACTGCCCATCCGAAGGGGCGAAGCGGGGCCGGATCAAATCCCCGGAATGCAGCCATTCCGGTATCCTCCGAGAGGGTGTACTTCTCAAGAAGAGCGGCAAACCGGGTGATGAGGCCCTCCGCATCGGTGGTGGCAAATTCGCATGCGAGTCCGACACAGTTTTTCGTCCTGTACGGGACCGGGAAGAGCTGAACAATCGTGTGCGAGAGGTAGCGTGTCGCCTTATCCTCCACCGCCCGGGAAATGTTATGAGCGAGGGTCCATGTGGCTCCCTCCTCGGGGGTGTCCGTATCGTCGATGCCGATTACCACCCGCTCCCTTCTGGGCAGCCAGATCCGCGAACCAGCCTCACGTCCTCCGCCCGATGGATCGGTATCCGCCCGCAGGACACCGTGAGCCGTTGCCCGGCAGACACTTGCACCCACGCCGCCGCCTCCCATGCCGCGGTAGGAGATCCCGATGGTATCCTCGGTGACCTCGACCGCGCTGATTCCCGCAGGAAAGTGTGATCCCACCAGTTCGAGGTCGACACACCCTGTATCGAGGAGAAAACGCTGCGTATTCCCAAGAACCCTGATGTCGCGGACGAGGGGGCTTTTCCGGTAGTGATGGCCCGCCCAGAGGGCGCCGCCTACACAGTCGAATGTCTCGATAAGTTCAACCGCGGTGCCTTCGCTGTCCGCAACCGCCGTGATGTCGGGGTAGGATATCGCATATGGTTCAGAGATGTTCTCCATAGAGGCCTGCCGCTTCGATTCCTTCATTTGCCCAGAGTACTGCTCCGAGTGCTCCGATACGCCCCTTACCGCCGCATGTGTCGATATATGTAATCCCGAGGCGTGCCGCCTCCTCCTCGCAGACATCCTTGGTGAGGACCTCCGTCTTCACGCGTTTCTTTATTGAGGACTCGAACGGCAGCTCGATTCCCCGGTAAACAGCGATCCCGGTGTCGCTGCTGACCGAATTTTCCTGGATGAAATCACGCACAAAGGCGCAGAGGTCATCGACGGCCTCCGGGCGGACCGCAAAGTTGAGGGCAGAGCCGACACAGTTCGTCGTTTTGTTCGGAACCTTCGGGTTGAGCTGGATCAGGCGCATATTCAGGTATTCGACGCCCGGGATGGTGCATGCCTCCGCACATTTGCTTGCAAGCACCCATGTGGCCCCCTCCTCCTTCGTGTCGGTGTCGTCGATGCCGATGGTGACCTTTTCATAGCGGGGGAGGATGATGTTGGCACGGTTGGCACGGGCTCCGCCGACTTTCAGGTCCTCTTCGCTTGCATATTCGGTGCGAAGGACACCCGGCGCCTGGGGAAGGCATGCGGCAACTCCCACGCCGGCGCCGGCGATACCTGCCCAGCGCGTGATGACCTCGTCACCGTCAACCTCGACCCCTTCGAGGGCCTGTCCGCCGATCTCTGCATCCGCCGCACCAAAGTGGGCCGCATGGGTACCCAGTTTTGCGGTGATCGTCATTGTCGAGCCTTCCACGGTGATCTTCCTGACCGCTCCGCCGGCACGATTCCTGTTCATCACATCCCATTCTATGGAACCCCGGTGACGGCACTCTTCGATGATCTCAGCAAGTTGTGCACGTTCATCGACCATTACCAGGAGCCGCCGTGAAAAAAGGGGCCCGAATCTCTCTTTGACTTCTTCCGGGGTCAGTACAACCATATTTTCGTCACCGAAATTTTCGTTAACAGGAATATCGGCAACAAGATATTTAACAATTCGTTCGTGACCTCTGCAAAACATGCCGCATGGGCGTGATAAAAAAAAGATTAGAGGATGTCCTTCAGGACAAACTTGAATGGGCCAAGGTTTCCGCCGAAGTTGCCGGCACTGATGAGAAGGACGCCGTCAATCTTGGTTGCCGCCTCGATGCCTGCCTTCGTCGCCGCCTTGATGGCCGCTTCGTCGACACCGTCAATGACGATTTCGTAGACTGCCTTTACTCCCTCGGGGACCTTGCTGTCTTCCACCTGGTCACGGATGGTTGGGCAGTATTTCTCGTTGGTCGTTGCAACCATGAATTTGTACTTGTTGCTGCCCACCTTCGAGCCGGATGCAACGACCGGGAAGGAGCAGATGCTGCCTGCCTCTTTTGCAATGGCGTCAACGGCTGCTTCTGCTGCCATGAGTGCCGCGGGGACGCTCTCGCCCATGATGAAGAAGTTGCCGCCTGCAATACCCTTGACAATACCAAATTCTTCTTCGCCGATGTATTCGCCGTTCATGATGGGGATTGCCCAGCAGTTGCGGCCACCTACTTCGATCTTGTGTTCGTAACCGTCGCCGAAGAAGTGGAGTTTGACATCGATGCGTTCCTCAGCTTCCGGCATACCATCGAAGACAGCCGTGGTGGGTGAGGTCAGTACACACTCTGCAAGGCGCTCAACGACCTGCTCCTTGAGCTTCTTCTTGCCGCCGGCAAAGAACATGACTGCAACACCGGGACGTCCGTCAGGAGTCTCGGAGGGGTCGAGAATGCGCTCGATGCCTGCTTCGCAGGGGCATCCGATGGCCGAGGTTGCAAAGCCGGTGGCTTCGGTTGCTGCCTGGATGGCCCACTTTTCGTTGATTGCAGTAATAACGACGCGGCATGCCCAGTTGGGGAATGCTTCTGCGTACTCGTCTTCGATAAGTACTCCGTTTAATTCCATGAATAATACCTCGTTTCAGTAATTCTTTAGGTGAGGTTTCGGGATACTATAAGGTTTCTTTTTTAGGAAGGCGTCTGTCAGGAGGATAACGCAGGACAGTCTTTTCTTCCGGCATGGAATGGGACGACTGCGAAGCTGAAGGTATTTTAAAAAAACTGACAAATTCCCGTATTTTTAGGATTGTGGGATAAAACGAATTTTATGTCCCCCGGCTCCGTGCTAACCATAGCAATAGATTTAAATTTCACAAAATAGAACGTTAATTTAGAGGAGATTGGATTATGGGCGTTTCTACAGATTCAATGAACTCGTACATTTCCCGTGACCTCAAGCGTCAGTTTTCCCCCAAAGAAGGCTGGATGATTGAGAAAACGCCGGACTGTGGTGGTGTTACCTTCCCATATGTCGTGTGGCGCAAGCGTTTTGGCCAGACGAAGCGGTATCCGGTCGAAGTGGTCATCGAACCGTCAGTTTCGGGAAAGAAGGTCGAGGAGTTCGCAACAAAGATAGCAGCAGCAAAGAAGGCAAAAATTGCACTCGAACCGCTGATGCTGTTTGTACCGACAGATGCAGATGTCTCCGCAATTCCGGATGGCATCGTGGTGAAATATCTCAAAGTTCTCAAGGTCGAGGACGGTCAGATTCTCTGGTGGAAGAAGACCCTTCCCGCTGAATAAATCGTGTTGAATGGTGCTCCCGGAAGGGAGCATATATTTTCCCTTGTCTTACCGGTCAGGGGACCGTCCGGATAGCTCCCGTCTCTTCCGTCCGGTATCCGCCGAGATGCTTCAGGCATTCCCGGAACCGCTCCGATGCGATGGTTTTCAGGAGTCCTGCCACCTGCTCGTTTTCTTCAACATCACGTGTGCGACAGACCATCTCATACCGTTCCGTCCCTATGGCTCTGAATGCGAGTCCCAGGGTCTTTGCGGCACTGTACACCCCAATGCCTGCGTCACACTCTCCTGCACTGACGGAGAGAGCTACGGCGAGATGGGTGGTGACCTCGTGATCATACCCGGCAACAGAGACGGGATCGATCCCTTTCTGTCCGAGGAGATGATCGAAGAGGACCCTGGTCCCGGAGCCCCGCTGGCGGTTGATGATGCGGGCAGTGCCCAGGTCTTCAAATCCAAGCCCGTCTCTTGAGATGACTCCCTGTTCTCTCTCTGCAACACAGATCAGCGAGAGCTCCTCATCAGGAAGATAGCGCTTCAGATAAGGGATATTGTACTCGCCGCCTTCCCCGAGGAGATGCATGGGTGCAGTATGGCAGGCTCCCTGTCTGAGTGCGAGAATACCTCCCATGCTCCCGACGTGGGTAGAGTGCATGAGGACGCCGTCTGCGGTCAGATAGTCTGCCAGGTAATCCAGCGCCGGGTCATGGCTGCCGGTGACAAGCAGCGATTCCCCGGCCACCCTGCGGGGGACGCTTAGGAACGCCGATACTTCCTCGCCTGCCATCAATCCTTCCCGTGATGCGGGAATCCGGAGGTAGGCGTTGGCACGGACTGCACTCATCTGGACCCCCGCTCCCCGTGACTGGGGGACGGCTACCCATCGACCATTGACATTTCCTACCGAGAGAAGGACGAACTCGTCGGTTCCGGCCGCCGAATCGAGGGTCGTTGCAAGATGCACCTGCAACTGTTCGGGGGCGGGCGGCTGCAGGCCATACCGGTCCATCATCGGGCGGATGACCTCGCGAAGGATGGTAAATGCGGCGAGCGGGTAGCCGGGCATGCCGATGACCGGTTTGTCCTCGATTTTTCCAATGATGACCGGTTTGGCCGGTTTTATGGCGACACCATGTATCATCAGTTCCCCGAGTTCACCGATGAGGTCGGCGGTATAATCCCGCGTCCCCTTCGATGAACCAGCTGAGATGACAAGCATATCATTTTCCCCGACCCCCCTCATGATGGCATCCCTGATGACCTCCTGATCATCGGGGACGATGCCGTACTGGCGGGGGGTGGCTCCCAGTTCCTGGAGATATGCCGCAGCCATCTGCATATTACTTTCAACAACCTGACCGGGGAGGGGTCTGGTGCCGGGGGGAACGAGTTCACTGCCGGTCGGGATGAGCCCTACATGGAGATCCCTGACCTCGACCTCCGTTATCCCGTACGCCGCAAGGGCTCCTATCTCATGGGCGCGGATGCGGTGGTTCGAGGGAATGACCATCTCGGACTCTGCAATGTCCTCTCCGACGGGGCGGATATGCTGCCATGGTGCTGCCGCCCTTCGGATAACGAAGGTGTCGTCAGCTCCGATCTCCACATCTTCTATCATCACCACTGCGTCATATCCTTCCGGGACGACGTTTCCGGTGTTGAGGCGTACGGCGTCATGGAGAGTGACCGGGCGCTGTTCATGAGCACCGGTGGTGTCGGCACTTCTGACGGCAATGCCGTCCATCGCCGAAAGATGAACGGGGGGGATGGAGGATCGGGCAAAGACCGGAGCGGAGGTAATCCTGCCGGCCGCTGCAGAAAGCGGGACCCTGCTGTACCCCGGCACAAAGGAAAATGAATCTGCAATCGTCTGTTGTGCCTCTTCGAGTGAGACGAGACTGAAATACCGTTTTACCATAAAATGACCTCCACCTCTTCTCCTGTCTCCAGTCCTTCCCTGGACTCCGGGACCCGGACAAGCCCACTACTATAAATGAGCGTATTTGTCAGGCCCGACTTTCCAAAGAGGGGTGTCGCCTCGTCACCTGTGAGGCGGACCCGTACATAGTCTTCCCGTCCCCGTGCAGAGGCAATATTCGTCCTAAGGGTCGCTTTTCGTATGTTCCGGTGGACTCCTGAGCGCGTCATCGCCCCGATTAGTTCGTCCACGAGGGCGATGAGCACGACATACGATGATGCCGGGTGGCCGGGAAGGCCGATGACCGGCGTTGTTCCTATGGTTCCAATGATTGTCGGTTTGCCCGGTGCGAGTGCTATGCCATGAATATGGACTGTCCCCATTTCCTCTATGATGGCAGCGCACATGTCACGCTCACCCTTGGAGCTCCCTCCCGAAATCAGGACAATGTCGCATGATTCGACTGCCCGGGAAATGGCTTCTTCCAGCGCCTCGCGTTCGTCGGGTACGATCCCGAAGATCTCCGGATCTCCGCCGCGTTCCATGACATACCCATGGCAGAGATACGTATTCACATCCCGGATCTCCCCGGGGGCTGGCACCTGATCCACCGGGACGAGCTCGTTGCCGGTGGATATGATGCCCACCTTTGGTCGTCTGACAACGTTCACCGTGTCGTACCCGAGTCCCCCCAGCACACCCAGATCACGCGGTGAGAGACGTCTGCCGGTTTCGAAGACCTCGACGCCCGCACGAAAATCGTCCCCGCTGAGGGTCACATTCTCCCCCTGTGCCACCGCCCGGCGCACCAGGACGTCTCTGCCCATCTCCTCCGAGTATTCAATCATGGCCACAGCATCGGCGCCATGGGGGAGGACTCCTCCCGTGGGGACATACATGCACTCGCCCCGGTTGAGGGGGGGAATGCTGCCCTCCCCCATGCTGATTCTGCCGGTGATGGTCAGTAGTGCGGGAATGGCTTCTCCTGCCCCTGTGGTGTCGGCCGCATATACCGCATACCCGTCAACGACCGATCGGGAAAACCCGGGAATGTCCTCACGGGCGCTGACCGGTGCTGCAAGTATCCGTCCGAGTGCTGCCGGGAGAGGCACCGTCTCACCCGGAAGCCGCGGCGCACAGGTTTGAAGAACCCTTGCAGCCTCTGTCACCGGAACAAGATCAAGAAAGTAATTCATCTGAAACAACCGAGCTGGCAGCCTCTGATTTTGATTTTTGGATCGTGCGTGTTGCAGTATCTGGCGATATCCAGTTTTTTGATATCATATTTCTCACAGATCTCAAATGCCTGCTCGCACCGGATTTCATTTGTGATCCCAAATTCCCTGAATGCATCTTCGATGAGTTGTTTGTCCATGATGTAGTGTGGTCTTCGATTGAAATTAGGTTTACTGATATGTAAAATCAGCGAGCGCTCGTTATTGAAATCCGTTCAAAACGGCTTTTGAGGAGGCGGAAGGGCAGCGCATAAAAAATGTACAGAAATGATTGGTTTTCAGGTGTTTTTCGCATAGAATTCCACAGGTATTCGTGGGGCATTTGGTGGAAATTCCTCTGGTCGAATATATTGCAGATTTGGTGAATATCTGTGGAAAAAAAGCGTATGAATTAACATTTACAATTTAATTTATTCTCATTGTAAATCAATAATTGTCAATATAAACCGAGATTTGCGCTTTTTTTCTCCACATCCAACTTCAATACCTTTATCTATTCTTTTCAACAACTTTTCCTGTAATCGATTTAATCGATGATACTGGTGCGTGAAACCATGGCATTTGCATTGCATATCAACATGGAGCGGTGTACCGGTTGTAACGCATGCGTGGTCGCATGTCCTGTTGATGCACTGGAGCTCTTTACACTGGATCCAGTCACCAACGAAAAAATCTACAAAGTGAAAAATGGCAAGGCCATGATTCTCGATGTTGATAATGAACTCTGCGCCGGTTGCGGTGTATGTGTTGAGGCATGTCCATTCAATGTGATACGGCTGGCAGGACCGTGGGACTCAATTTCCAAATCCCTGGCAGAAGGAATGGAGTGAGGTTTAAACATGGAAACATTCTTCCCGAAATTCTCCAAGAAGCGTGAAGGTGTTAACGTTATTATGGAGCAGAAGCTCCTGAAGAACGTAAACAACCTGATTCTTAATGCACAGACGTGTACCGGATGTGGGATCTGTTCTGAAGCATGTCCGGAGGAAGCAATCAGCCTTGGTCTGGTTGGTGCAGTTATTCGTGGAGCGGTCGACTACGCTGAACCTGTTTACATTGACGAGAAGAAATGCTCGTATTGTGGTGTCTGCGTCGTTATGTGCCCCTTCAATGCACTGACTCTTAAGATCGACGGCGAGGAAGCCCTCCCGATTATTGAGCGTGAAGGATTCCCTGAGTATGATATGGTCACAGCGATCGACCAGGAAAAGTGTGTCCGCTGTACCATATGTGAAGATGTCTGTCCCCGTGACGCAATCGACCGTCAGGTCGCTGTGTACGAAGGGGCAGAAGAGGGCGCGAAGGCACGCCAGACCGCACTTGAGGCAACGACGAAGTTCACCGTCGATGACGAGAAGTGTACGAAGTGCGGTATCTGTGGCGACCTCTGCCCTGCAATCGATGTAAACCGCAAGCCCTTCAGCGCCGAATCCGGCAAGGTTGAGGGAGAAGTGGTCTGGAACGAAGAGCTCTGCGACGGCTGTACGGTCTGTGTCGAGGCATGCCCCGAAGAGGCAATCACCGTTGAGCGCATCGTTTCCTCCGGCAAACTCGATGGCACCGTCTCGATTATGGACGAGAACTGTTGCACCTGCCGCTGGTGTGCAATCAACTGTCCGACCGAGGCAATCACCGTTGAGAAGATCTTTGAAGGTGACATAGAATTCAACGCGGAGAAGTGCCCCTCAGGGTGTTCCACCTGTGTTGAGGTCTGTCCGGCAAACGCAATTTACCTGCCGTCTGCAAAGCCTGCAAAGGAGCTGAAAGGCGAAGTCGAGCCTGTCATTGCCGTCAACAAGGATTTCTGTATCCTCTGTGGTGCATGCGTCAATGCCTGCCCGGGTGAAGATATCATTACCCTCAAGCGCACCGGCATCCGCATCAAAGGCAAGGAAACCGACCTCTTCCTGAAGATTAAGGACAAACTCTGCACGCCGCGTACCTCAAAGGTCAAAGAGGGCGCAGCCGACAAGGTTGAGCTTAAGATGGTTGAAACCGCGTGAGGGAGAAGGATATGGCAACTGAGAAAAATTACGGCAATCCCGAACTGGAAAACAAACTCAGGGACCGGTACTTCTATACGACCGATTCAAACCCTGAATTCCTTGCCGATGTGAAAAAAATCAGCCGCACTATTGCACACATGTGCTACCAGTGTGGTACCTGTACCGGGTCGTGCCCATCCGCACCGAGGAGCTCCTACCGGATTCGTCTCTTCATGCGCCGGGGAGTTCTCGGACTCGAGCAGGAAGCACTGAATGATCCGGACCTCTGGCTCTGTACGACCTGTTATTCGTGTACGGACCGCTGTCCGCGTGACATCGCCCCGACAGATGTTATCATGGCAATGAGGAACCTCGCGTTCAAGTACGATATCGTGCCCCGCAACTTCCTCAAGACCGTGCAGCTCATCTACACCACCGGCCACGGTGTACCGAACAATGATGTCAACAGGGCAGCCCGCGAGAAGCTTGGCCTGACCGCCGACCCGCCCACGACACACAGCTATCCCGAGTTTATGCCGGGTATCCAGAAGATCATGGACCACTACAAGATGAAAGAGAATGCAGACAGGATTCTCGCCGAGGAGGGTCAGTAACATGGCTGGAAATATGCATCAGTACGCGTTCTTCCTTGGCTGTATCGCCCCCAACCGGTACCCCGGATGTGAGGCAGCCGCCATCAAGACCAGTGAAAAGGTCGGCATCGAGCTCCTTCCCCTGAAGGGTGCGGGATGCTGTCCGGCACCTGGTGCGTTCGGAGCAATCGACCTGAACGTCTGGTACGCCCTTGCAGCACGCAACATCGTGCTTGCCGAACAGATGAACATGGACATTGCGCTCATCTGCAACGGATGTTACAAGTCCATCTGGGAAGTCAACCACATTCTCAAGCACAACGACGAACTCCGTGATGGTGTCAATGAGGTTCTCAAGGAAGTCGACATGGAATTCAAGGGTTCCATCGATGTATGGCACCTTGCAGAGCTCTACTATGACGAGAAGATCTGCGGTGCAAAGAAGCTCGCAGCGTCTGTCACCCGTCCCCTGACCGGAACCAAGATTGCAGTCCACTACGGCTGCCACCTGATGAAGCCGGGCAAGGAACGCCACTTCGGCGACACCGAGCACCCCATGTGGATTGACGAACTCGTCGCGGCACTCGGTGCGGAGCCGGTTCAGTATCGCAACAAGATGCAGTGCTGTGGTGCCGGTGGCGGTGTCCGTGGATACGACATTACCCATGCCCTGGACATCACCAACGAGAAGATGATCAATATTCGCGAGGTCGGTGCAGATGCAATCACGGAGGTCTGTCCGTTCTGTCAGCTTCAGTTCGACCGCGGTCAGATTGAGATCGAGGAGAAATTCGGTCAGACGTACAACATTCCGGTTCTCCACTTCAACGAACTCCTCGGCCTTGCCCAGGGCATGAGCCCGCAGGAGCTTGCACTTGACCTGCACGGAATCGACTGCAAACCATTCCTGGAGAAGATCCTTTGAAAGAGGTGTGATGAATGGCTGAAGCAAAAGAAGAACCAAGAATTGGTGTATTCATCTGTCACTGCGGTACGAACATCGCAGGTTCTCTCTCTATTGAGGAGGTCATGGAATACGCAAAGACCCTTCCCGGCGTCATCGTTGCGGATGAATACCAGTATATGTGTTCCACCCCCGGACAGAAGAAGATCGTCGAGGCAATTGCAGAACACAACCTCAACGGCATCGTCGTTGCGGCCTGTTCCCCGCGTCTCCACGAGCCGACCTTCCGTACGGCAACCCAGGAGGGTGGCCTGAACAAGTTCCGGTTCGAGATGGCAAACATCCGTGACCAGAACTCATGGGTTCACATGCACGACTGGGAAGGTGCAACCGCAAAGGCAAAGGACCAGGTCCGGATTGCCGTTGCAAAGGCCCGCATGCTTGAGGACCTTATTCCCAAGAGTGTACCTGTCGAACACTCCGCACTCGTCCTCGGTGGCGGTGTCGGTGGTATGCAGGCAGCACTTGACCTTGCAGGTGCGGGAATCAAGACGTATCTCATCGAGAAGTCCCCCTCAATTGGTGGACGCATGTCCCAGCTTGACAAGACCTTCCCGACACTTGACTGTTCACAGTGTATCCTGACCCCGAAGATGGTGGATGTCGGACGCCACCCCAACATTGAACTCTATACGTACGCGGAAGTTGAGAATGTTGAGGGGTACATCGGTAACTTCACGGTCACCATCCGGAAGAAGGCACGCGGTGTTCTCTCTCCTGATGAGGCGGAAGCACGCGGCATTATCGGTGGCGGCTGTAATGGCTGTGGTGACTGTGCAGAAGTATGTCCTGTCATCAAGCCGAACCCGTTCGAGTTCGGGATGGCCCCCAGAAAGGCAATCTACATCTATCACCCGCAGGTCATGCCCCTGCAGTTTACCGTTGACTTCGACTCCTGTGTGAAGTGCGGTCTTTGTGTCGAGGCATGCGGTGAAGAGAAGAAAGCCATCGACCTCGATATGGTCGACACCTTCGAGGAGGTCAAGGTCGGTACCTGTATCCTTGCAATCGGATATGATCTCATTCCGATCGAGGAGAAAACCGAGTGGGGATACAAGCGGTATGACAACGTCATCACCGGTCTTGAGTTCGAGCGCCTGATCTGTGCATCCGGACCTACCGGCGGCAAGCTGATTCGTCCGTCCGACGGTCAGATCCCGAAGAAGGTAGGATTCGTCCTCTGTGCAGGATCCCGTGACAACACCGGCGGTGTGGCAAAGCCGTACTGTTCCCGGTTCTGTTGTATGTACTCGCTCAAGCACGCCCACCAGATCATGGAGAAGATACCCGGCGCAGTGCCGTACATTTTCTACATGGACATCCGGTCGTTCGGCAAGATGTACGAGGAGTTCTACTACCGTATCCAGAATGAGGGTGCAAAGTTCATCCGCGGCCGTGTGGCCAACATTCTCGAAGACCCGAGCACGAAGAACCTGACCGTCTTTACCGAAGACACCCTCCTCGGCAGGCCACTCAGCCTTGAGATGGACATGGTCGTCCTCGCAGCGGCAATCCAGCCCAAGCCCGAGGCAGAGCGTATCCGTCAGATGTTCGGTGTCTCCAAGTCGCAGGACGGATGGCTCCTTGAGGCCCACCCGAAACTCAACCCGTGCGGCACCACGACTGCAGGTATCTACCTTGCCGGTGTCTGCCAGGGTCCGAAGGATATTCCCGACACGGTTGCACAGGCAGAAGGTGCGGCATCCGCAGCATCCATCCCCATTCACACCGGAGAAGTCCAGCTCGAGCCGTATTTCGCCATATGCATGGATGATCTCTGCGCAGGCTGTGGAATGTGTGTCCCGCAGTGCCCGTATGGTGCACTTGCCCTCGTTGAGAAGAACGGTCGCCAGGTCATGGAAGTGACCGAAGCGAAGTGCAAGGGCTGTGGAACCTGTGGAGGATTCTGTCCGGGTGGCGCAATCAAGATGCAGCACTTCACCTCTCCGCAGATCTGTGCTCAGATTGATGCATTCCTTCTTGAAGGAGGCGAACAGTAATGGCTGACGAGAACTGGAATCCGAAAATTATCGCAATCATCTGCAACTGGTGTTCCTATGCCGGGGCTGACCTGGCCGGTGGTGCCCGTATTCAGTACCCTCCCGACATCCGCGCTATCCGTGTGATGTGTACCGGACGTGTGGACCCGCTCTTTATCATGAAGGCGTTCCAGGACGGTGCCGATGGCATGCTCATCTCGGGATGTCACTTTGGTGACTGCCACTACCTTGAGGGCAACTACAAGTGCGCCAAGCGTATGTTCCTCGTGAAAAACGTCCTCAAAAACATTGGTCTCAACGACAAGCGTCTCCGCATGACTTTCGTTTCTGCATCCGAGGGTGCAAAATGGGGTATGGTCATGGAAGACGTTGTCAAAACGGTCAAAGAACTCGGCCCCAGCCCATTGTCGGAGTACCAGAAGTAATCCCGAAATTGGAGATGAGGTTGTGCCAGAAATAGAGATTAACCTGATTTCAGGTCGTACGATTGACCAGGGCGTCAGTATGGAGAATGGCAAGGAAAAACTTGCCTACCGTAACGCCTGTGGTATAATCGAGCTCGATGACGAGGAGTTCAAAAAACTCGGTGCATACCGGAATACGAACGTCCGCGTCACGAGCGAATATGGGAGCGTCATCGTCAAGGCGATCCAGGCGACCCAGGGTCCACACCCTGGCCTCGGCTGGATCCCGATGGGACCCTGGGCGAATGCGGTTGTCGACCCCAACACCTACTCCACCGGTATGCCTACATTCAAGGGCACACCCGTGAAGGTTGAGGTTGCATCCGATGAGCCCGTCCTTGATGCGATTGCGCTCATTACGCAGGAGTGCTTATAGGCAGGTGGGAAATTTGGCTAAAATTGTAACAGACGTCGTATGCCCGTTCTGTGGTACGCTCTGTGATGACCTTGAGGTCGCACTTGATGACAGTGGCGAAAAGATCCTTGAGGTCTATAACGCATGCGCAATCGGTGCGACGAAGTTCCTCCACTCACAGGCAGAAGACCGTCTTACCCGGCCACGAATGAAGCAGGAAGACGGCTCCTGGAAAGATGTAACCTATGATGAGGCAGTAGAATATACCGCGAAGATGCTCGTCGATGCGAAAAAGCCGCTTATGTACGGCTGGTCCTCAACGAGCTGCAGTGCGCAGTCCATCGGTTCCGAACTCGGTGAAGAGGTCGGTGCCTGCATGGATAACACCGCAACAGTGTGCCACGGTTCAACCCTGATTGCTGTCCAGGACGTTGGTGTCCCCTCGGCAACTCTCGGTGAAATTGCAAACCGTGCAGACCGTGTGGTCTTCTGGGGCTGCAATCCGGCACATGCACATCCGCGTCACATGTCGCGCTATTCGATCTTCCCCCGTGGTTTCTTCACCGGCAAGGGATCGAAGTCGAGAAAGATGGTCGTCGTCGACCCGCGCAAGACGGACACCGCCAAGATGGCGGACATCCACCTTCAGCTTGAGCAGGGCCGCGACTACGAACTTCTCAGTGCAATCCGTATCGCCATCCGTGGTGAGAAACTCCCGGAGACCGTTGCAGGCATTCCGGCAAAGACGATCAAAGAAGTTGCCGACACGCTTAAGTCCGGCAGGTTTTCGGTCATCTTCTTCGGTATGGGTGTAACTCACTCGCTTGGAAAGAATCACAACATCGACATCGCCATCGCGGTCACCCGTGACCTGAATGACTACACAAAGGCAGCCATCATTCCGATGCGTGGCCACTACAACGTCACAGGGTCCGGTCAGGTCTGGGGATGGCAGTTCGGATACCCGTTCTGTCTTGACCTGAGCCGTGGATTCCCCCGGTACAATCCGGGTGACTCGTCCTCGAATGATCTCCTCATTCGTGATGAGGTCGATGCGGTCTTTACGCTTGGCAGTGATCCGGGTGCACACTTCCCGGTCGGCTCGGTCAAAAAGATCGCACAGCTTCCGTCGGTCTGTATCGATCCGCACATCACCCCGACGTCCGCCGTCTCGAAACTTCACGTTCCCGTGGCGTTTGTCGGTGTTGAGGTGGGAGGTTGTGCATATCGTATGGACAATGTCCCGATTGAGACAAGGAAGGTTGTCGAACCGCCCGAGGGTATGCTCACGGATGAAGAGTTCCTTGCAAAGGTTCTCGACCGTGTAAAGAAGATTAAGGGGGTCGCGTAAGCATGGCAGATTATATTATCAGAAATGGTTTTGTCTTCGACCCGATCCTTGGCATCAATGGCGACATCATGGATGTCGCTGTCAAAGACGGCAAGATCGTCGATGCCGGCGATGTCACGAAGGCAACCGAGATCGATGCATCCGGTATGACCGTCATGGCTGCCGGTGTGGATGTCCACGCCCATGTTGCAGGCCCCAAGGTCAACGTCGGACGGAATTTCCGTCCGGAAGACAAGCTCTTCAGCTGCTCTCCGCGTTCCGGTATCAAGAGGATGGAAGCAGGATTTTCCGTCCCGACCACGATCCGGACCGGGTACCTGTATGCACGGATGGGATTCGGCTTCTCGATGGAAGCTGCAATGCCTCCGCTGTATGCACGCCACACGCACGAAGAGATCGTCGACACCCCGATCATCGATCAGGGCGCACTTCCGGTGTTCGGGAACAACTGGTTTGTTCTTGAATACATCAAGGAGAATGAAGTAGAGAACACCGCAGCATACATCGCATGGCTTCTGGCACAGACCAAGGGCTATGGTGTGAAGTGTGTGAACCCCGGTGGCACCGAGTCATGGGGATGGGGTATGAACTGTGAGACGGTCGACGATGTCGTCCCGTACTTCGATGTTACCCCGCGGCAGATCGTCGACGGCCTCATTGCCGCAAACGAGATGCTCGGACTTCCGCACTGTATGCATGTCCACGGCAACTCCCTCGGAGAGCCCGGCAACTACGGTGTTACCCTTGATACGCTCAAGATCGCAGAAGGGCACAAGCCCAACAACGAGTTCGGTCGTGAGTCGGTTCTCCACCACACTCACCTGCAGTTCCACTGCTATGGTGGTGAGAGCTATGCCTCCAAGTCTTTCGAGTCCAAGTCAAAGGAAGTCATGGAATACGTCAACTCGACGGACAACATCACCTTCGACCTTGGTGTCGTGACGCTTGACGAGACGACCACGATGACCGCGGACGGTCCGTTCGAGTTCCACCTCTCCCACATGAACAACCTCAAGTGGGCAAACACCGATGTGGAGCTTGAGACCGCTGCCGGCGTTGTGCCGTTCATCTACAACCCGAAGACGTTCATCGCCGGTGCCCAGTGGGCAATCGGTCTTGAACTCGGACTGTTGATCAAGGACCCGATGAAAGCCTACATCACGACCGATGCACCCAATGCAGGTCCGCTGATGCGCTACCCGCGTGTCTACAAGTGGCTCATGTCGGCGAAGGCCCGTGATGACATGCTTGACAATGTCCTGAAGTACGGCGATTCGGTCCGCGAACGGTGTTATATCGGCGAACTTGACCGTGAGATATCCCTCTACGAACTTGCAATGATGACCCGTGCAGGTCCCGCGAAGACGCTCGGTCTTTCGCACATGTTTGGTTCACTCAAGGCAGGTCTCGAGGGAGATGTCGTGGTCTACCCGTACAACCCCGAATCCGACACCGACGACCCCGAGAAGATCGAGTACGCATTCGGCAACTGTAACACCCTTCTTAAGGGTGGCGAACTCATCGTCAAGGACGGCGAAGTGGTCTCGAACGGCAAGCAGAAGCGTACCTTCTGGGTTAACGCCAAGACCAACGAGAACCCTGTTGTCGAACGTGACATCTCGGAGAAGTTCAAGCGGTACTACACTGTTACCCAGAACAACTACGCGGTTGAGGGTCACCACTATGTCCCGAACCCGTATGTCATTGAGGTTGATGCAACGAAGTGAGGTGGATTTGAATGGCAAAGATTACACTTACAGCTACCAAAACCCCCGAACTCAGGCTTGAGGCAGAGAACATCTCACCCGATATCTTTGCAGGAAAGTCTGTTGCTGAAATTGCACAGCTCCATGTCTTTGTGGGTAAGGAAAGCCAGAAGCTCGGTGACTACTTTGAGGTTGCCGGGGAGTCCGGCAGCACCGCTGCGAACACCACGATCGTCATCAACGGCGACGTCAGCCGTGTCAAATACATTGGCATGAAGATGACCGATGGTGAGGTCATCATCAACGGCGACGCTGACATGTACGTCGGTGCCTGGATGAGCGGCGGTAAAATCACTGCCAATGGCAGCGTGGATGCATTCTCCGGTCTTGGTATGACCGGCGGTGAACTCACTGTCAAAGGCAATGCAGGCAACTACCTTGGAGCTGCGTACCGCGGCGACTGGCGCGGTATGCAGGGCGGCATCATCCGTGTATCAGGCAACGCAGGCAGCGATATTGGTACATTCATGCGGGGCGGGACCATCATCATCGGCGGCAATGTTGATGTCCACGTCGGTACCCACATGGAGGGCGGCACCATAATCGTCAAAGGCGATGCGAAGTCACGCGTTGGCGGCCAGATGGTCAAGGGAGAAATTTACGTATTCGGCGATATCGAAGTTATGATGCCAGGTTTCCAGTACCGGAAAGATGTCGATATCGAAGTAGATGGTACCGAAGGATCGTTTGCCCTGTATGAGGGTGACATCGGCGAGCGTCACGGTAAGAAGAAGGGCGAAACCATCTACGGCCAGCTCTATATGAAATACTAACCCTCTTTTTTTCTCATCCTTCGTATTCAGGGACTGTCCGGAAGAACCGGTGGTTTTGGAAAACCGGCATTTTCTTCTTGAATGGAATAAAACCATTTCGCACCAGACGATTGAGCCGGGGGCAAAATGACAGAAGGGGGAATGGTGTACGACCGATGCATCACGCGAGCATAGACGGCTCATCATTATTTCCGTTATTCTTGGCTGCATCGTCGGTTTCGGGACCCTGATATTTTTCTGGGGCATGGCCGTTGCAGTGGATTTCTTCATGAATACCGTCGTCGGCATCAATCTGCCCTCTCCCGGTCAGAGTTTCGAGAGCATGGCAGGTTGGGAGGCCCCGGACAGCATTCTTCTTCTCCTGCCGGTAATCACCCTCGGGGGCCTTGTATCAGGCTATCTTGTATGGCGGTTCTGTCCGGAGGCAGAAGGAGCGGGAACCGATGCGGCCATCAGCAGTTATCATAACGAAGGCCGTATCCGCTGGCGTGTACCGTTCATTAAGGGCATCAGTTCTATTCTTATCATCGCGACAGGGGGAAGCGGAGGGCGTCTCGGACCGGTCGGCCAGATATCGGCGGGATTTGGCTCCATGGTGGCCGATATGTTCGGGCTTACCGAAAAAGAACGGCGCATCATCATTGCCGCAGGATTTGGAGCAGGAATTGCAACAATCTTCAAGGCTCCGCTCGGAGGTGCCGTACTTTGTGGCGAGATCCTGTACCGGCACGACTTCGAATCCGAGGTGCTCATCCCGGCGTTCCTCTCATCCATTGTCGGTTATTCAATATTCGGGTATTTTGTCGGATATATGCCAATCTTTGCGACTGCTGAGATGTACTGGACATATGCCCAGATTCCGTTCTTCCTCATTGCCGGCCTCGTAACCGGTCTGATGGGGCTTCTCTATATAAGGACCTATATCGCATCCCGCGTTTCTTTCAGCGGATTTATCGAGTCAAGCGGGCTTCCTCCATATTTAAAGCCCGCGGCAGGTGCTTTTCTCGTGGGCGTGCTTGTTATTGCTCTCAGTCTCCTCTCACCTGAGACCTTTCTGGCAGGCATTGCAAGTCTCGGGACGGGGTATGGCGCCCTGCAGATGATTATCTATGCAATGATTCCGCTCTCCGTTCTTCTCCTCCTCCCTTTCATGAAGATCGTCACCACTTCGCTTACCATAGGGTCCGGGGGGAGCGGAGGAGTCTTTGCTCCGGCACTTGTCATCGGTGCCGCAACCGGTGGGGCACTCGGGACTCTCCTGCATATCCTTCTGCCGGCGTATGTCCCGGCAGCGTCCATACCCGCATTTGCCGTGGTGGGCATGATATCCCTTTTTGGCGGCATTTCCCATGCCCCTGTGGCAGTGCTCATCATGATTGTCGAAATGACCGGTAATCTCTCCCTTTTTGTGCCTGCAATGGCCGCTGTGGCTGTATCCTCGATAGTGACCTGGGATTCGTCCATCTTTCTGGCTCAGGTGGAAGACCGTGCACATTCTCCTGCACATCGTGGGGATTACCGGATCGATATTCTCCAGGAAATCGGGGTGGCCGGTGCAATGATCACCGGGGATGCGGTGATTACGGTGACCGGGGATATGGAGACGAACGAGGTGCTGGAGATCATTGAACGTACCGGGCATACCGGATATCCGGTCATCGAGGAGGGTCGACTGGTGGGGATAATAACCATAGGGGATCTCCGGGGCGGAACGGCCCCTGACAACCGCTCCCTGACAGTGCGTGACTGCATGACGACTCCGTTGATTACCCTTTCCACCGCCGATACCCTCGAAGATGCGGTTCTTCTGATGACGGGAAAAGACATGCATCACATCCCTGTTGTATTTTCCAACGAGAAGGACAGGCTTGCAGGATTTCTCACTTCAACGGATATTATGCGTGCATATGCGAAGGCCCTGCAGCTGGATACGGGTGCCTCCTGAGCAGTGGTTTGGGGCTGTGGAGCCCCTAATTCCTGATTAGGGGCCTGAAATGCAACTCAATTGTTCATTTTGGACACTGGTCCTCCGAACAATGTGCCGCAGTCTCTATTATGATCAAGGTCATAAATGGTGACCAATGAAACTGGTCACAGAAGGTATAGACGCACTTCCCGGCGTCATTGTTGAAGAAGGGGCCCGGAGCTACACTGTCCGACTGAGAGTCCCGGCAGGGGTCATCACCCCCGGGCAGATTAAGAAGGTGGCCGACCTTGCTCAGGAATTCGGGACCGATATGCTGCATCTGACTACACGCCAGACGATCGAGATACCTCATGTCACCGAAGAGAACGTTGCGCCTCTGCAGATCGCTCTCGAGGAGAATGGTACGCCCATTGGTGCAGAGCATGAGACCGTCGTCAATATCACCGCCTGTCCCGGGAATGAGCGATGCCGTCTTGCGAATGTCGATTCGCTCTCTCTTGCCATGGATGTCGACAAGAAATATTTTGGCCGTGATATGCCGGTAAAGACAAGGATCGGTATTTCTGCGTGCCCGAACGCGTGTGTTAGCGAACGACTCTGTGAGGTGGGTGTGACAGGACTTCTCAAGCCGGTACGGCACCCGGAAAAGTGCACCGGCTGTGGCACGTGTGTAGAATACTGCAAGGAGGATGCCCTTGAGGTCGTCAACGGTGTCATCATTCTGAATAATGACCGGTGTATACGCTGCGGGTCCTGTGTCCATACCTGTCCGTATGACGTCATCACCGCGGGTGAACCGTGGTACCAGATTACATTCGGGGGAAAGAGGGGACGCCATCCCAAGCTTGGGCACCATATCATCACCGTATCGGGGGTGGAGACGGCATCAAAGGTAATCGACATTCTGATGTACAGAATTTACCGGCATGCGGTGAGTGGTCTCCTCCTCGGCGACCAGTTGGATGATGCATATCTCAGCATAATCCTCTCGGAAATTGAGAAAAAAATTCCTCCGGAAAATATTGTGTCCGAGTGGTGAAAGGCCCCGTTTCATCTCATTTTTACCGGAGGGGTAAGAGTCCGGATTTTGTTCTCATGTATGTTCCTTTCGATTTGCTTTTTTAGCCCCATGCGCTTGCAATACGGCGTTTAATCGATAATTATGGAGCGCATTGATTTATTGAGAAAACCCCGTCCCGGAGTTATACATAGTGCTACGCGGAACGAATATTCGTATTACAACCTGTATAAAAAGCCTGATTTGAGCTTTTTCTCGAATTATAGGTGAAAAATGGGATTTATTCAAATCGGATTATACGCCAAGTTTTTAGCAATCCTTATATCCTTCGATAAGGAATATCCTCTTGTCCCATGCGGGGACGTGCAGTAGTTACCCTCATCGATATCCGGTCAGGTTCGCCTGACGTTGTTCAGTAAATGTAATGCATTGCACTAATGGGTAATTGGAGGAAAATAAATGGCAAAATATTCCGACACAATCGATCTCTATTCGGATGACGGAAAGCTGCTGAAGAGCGATGTCGTGCTTGACAAGATCAGCCCGCTCGTGAACCCGGCAACCATGAAGATCATCGACCTCACCAAGAGGTCCATCGCAGTCAACCTCGGTGGAATCGAGGCTGGCCTGAAGTCCGGCAAGCTCGGCAAGGGCAAGATCCTCGGCCGTGAGCTCGACCTTCCGATCATGGCAAACAAGGACGCCATCGTCGGCTCAATCAAGGAGATGCTCGACATCGAGGGCGGCGAGACCGTCGTCAACGAGTTCAAGGGCGGAAACCTTCTCCTCATTGAGGTCCCGAAGGCACGTCTCGAGGCAGCATCCACCTACGATGCAGCTATCACGTCAGTTGCAGCAGCAACCACCTACGCAATTGTTGACCAGTTCAACATCGATGCATTCAATGCATCCACCGTCAAGGCCGCATGCTGGGGCGGATACCCGCACACCATGGACATGCCCGGAGCAGGCGTCTCCTCAGTGCTTTCCATCCCCCAGAACAACGAAGGTCTTGGTTTCGCACTCCGTAACATCGGTGTCAACCACGTGGTCATGATGACCCAGCGCAATGCAATGCAGGGTGCAACCCTCGCAGCCACGCTCGAGACTGCCGGTGAGTTCGAGATGGGCGGTGCAATCGGCCCGTTCGAGCGCCACATGCTCCTGCAGTACGCATACCAGGGTCTGAATGCAAACAACCTCGTCTACGACCTCGTCAAGGAGAACGGTCAGACCGGTACCATCGGTACTGTCGTCCAGTCGCTTGTCGAGCGTGCAATCGCTGACAAGGTCATCGTGCCCGGCAAGAAGGGCGGGTACTTCCAGTTCTACGACACGAAGGACCCCATGATGTGGAACGCATACGCAGCAGCCGGTACCATGGCAGCTACCATGGTCAACTGTGGTGCAGGACGTTTCGCACAGGCAGTCTCCTCGACTCTCCTGTACTTCAACGACCTGCTTGAGCACGAGACCGGTCTCCCCGGCACCGACTTCGGTCGTGTCATGGGTACTGCCGTCGGTTTCTCGTTCTTCAGCCACTCCATCTATGGTGGCGGTGGTCCCGGTATCTTCAACGGTAACCACGTCGTGACGCGCCACGCAAACGGCTGTGCAATTCCGTGTGTGGTAGCAGCCTGTGCACTCGATGCAGGAACCCAGATGTTCACTCCTGAGGGCACCTCTGCCATCATGGGCGAGACCTACGGACAGATTGACGTGTTCAGCAAGCCGATCCAGCAGATCGCCAACGGCGTCTGAATTGAGATTCGATCCGAATGACTGAAGCAGATTACCCTCAGTGCAGAATCGTCCCGCTTCGCATGCTTAAGCCGGAGTCCTCCGAGAAGCTTCTCAATCTTATTGTGAAGGTTCCCGGAATCCGCCGCATGATGATAAACGGCCCAAGTCTTCCCCGGACAGTACCATACGGTCCGGCCCGGGGAAAACCGAACCCCAATACCAACCGTAGAGTGATCACAGTCGGTACGTCCGACTTTGAACTCCAGGTGCAGGTGGGTTCGATCACGATGGAAGTCGAGGACGATAGTGTTATTGAGGAAATCCGAGCCCTTTGTGACGCCTTTTTTGAAGAGAAAAAATTCCCGTATCAACTTCAGAGCGGGAGAAAATTCATGAAAACTCAGGCGACTACCGCTGATTACGCGAAGTATGGTCCGCATGCGGACCCCGCAGTGATTGGGCTCACGGACCCACGGAAGAAAGAAGGTCCGATCATTATACAGGGAAGATAACGCATGCCGATTGGACGTGTAACCCAGGTTGTTGACTGTCGCGAATCCATGGGGATGGGGAAAGGCGGTGGCCTTGCCCAGCGTGGCACTATTTCAGAGTGCCGCCATCCGGATGTGATCGTCGTCGGGATGTCACCCGGGCGCAGACACGTTACCAAGCCGGTGTGTGACATTACCTCTGCCCTTCGCAGGGAAGGAGTGGAATTTTCGGTGAGCACACTTGTGCTCAATGCCGGAAGCGGCGTACCCGCCGACGCTCCGAAGATTGCCGGTTCCGTGCTGGGAGCGTATTTCGGCCTCTCGGCAAAGGAAGTGTCCCAGATTGAACAGCATAAAGTTGCAATTCTCCATCACGGGAATGTGCGTTCCCATGTCGTCGAGAAGGTCAGGTTCATTCTGGCGCAGGCGGATGTGAAGGCAGTGGTTGTCTCACAGGCACCGATCGATTACGAGGACCTCGCAAAGGTCGGTGTAAAGACAGCGTATGTGATGCCCCCTGAGGGCGCTATCCGCACCAAAGGTACGGTTGTTGCCATCGTCGGCGGTGTCACGCGTGGTCAGACCCCTCCACGGGAGAAACTCTCTGAAGTCATTCAGGCTGTAATGAAAGAGATGAAAAAATCTAATTGAGGTGAAATATATGGCATACAAACCGCAGTATGGTCCGGGTACCTCTACCGTCGCCGAGAACAGGCGCCGCCAGATGAACCCCGCCGTCGAACTTGAGAAAGTTCGTGAAGTCACTGATGAAGATGTCGTGCTTGTCCTCGGACACCGCGCACCTGGTTCCGCATATCCGACCGCACACCCGCCGCTCGCAGAGCAGCAGGAACCCGACTGCCCCATCAGGAAGATCGTCGCCCCGACCGAGGGTGCAAAGGCAGGAGACCGTGTCCGTTACGTCCAGTTTGTCGACTCGATGTTCAACGGCCCTTCACAGCCCTACCAGCGTACCTACACCGAGTGCTACCGCTTCCGTGGTATCGACCCCGGTACACTCTCCGGTCGCCAGATCGTCGAGTGCCGTGAGCGTGACCTCGAGGCATACTCCAAGTGGCTCATCGAGACCGAGATGTTCGACCCCGCACTGACCTCCATCCGTGGTGCAACCGTGCACGGTCACTCACTCCGTCTTGCAGAAGACGGCCTGATGTTCGACATGCTCCAGAGGTGCATCCTCGGAGACGACGGTGTCGTCCGCTACGTGAAAGACCAGATCGGTGAAGCACTTGACCGTGAAGTCCTTGTCGGCAAGCCGATGGACGAGTCATGGACCAAGGCAAAGTCGACCATCTTCCACTCTCTCGTCGGTGAATCATACCGTGACGACGAGGAGTATGTAGAGTACATCGTGCGTGTCCACACGCTCAGGACAAAATACGGCTTCATGCCGAAAGAGGAGTGATTTAAATGGGAAAAATTGAGAGATCACAGAAGCTCTTCCTCAACGCACTGAAGGAGAAGTTCGAGGGCGAGGACCCCGAGTCAGTAAAGACCACCTTCTACAACTTTGGCGGCCTCAAGCAGTCTCCGCGTAAGCGCGAGTTCATGAAGGCAGCAAAGGGCATCGAGATGGAGCGTGGAATTTCCATGTACGACCCCGAGCACTGCCACCTTGGCGGTCTGCCCATGGGTCAGAGACAGCTCATGACCTACGAGGTCTCCCAGACCGGAGTCTTCGTGGAGGGTGATGACCTGCACTTCGTCAACAACGCCGCCATGCAGCAGATGTGGGACGACATCCGCCGTACCGTGGTTGTCGGCATGGACCTTGCACACGCAACGCTCCAGAAGCGTCTCGGCAAGGAAGTTACCCCCGAGACCATCAACGAGTACCTCCACATCCTCAACCACGCAATGCCCGGTGCAGCAGTGGTTCAGGAACACATGGTCGAGACCCACCCCGGCCTCGTCGATGACTGTTACGTGAAGGTCTTCACCGGCGACGACGCCATGGCAGACGACATCGAGCCCCAGTTCCTCATCAACATTGAGAAGCTCTTCCCTGCAGAGCAGGCAGAAGTTCTCAAGAAGGAAGTCGGCAAGTCGATGTACCAGGCAATCCACATCCCGACCACCGTATCACGCACGTGTGATGGTGGAACCACCTCCAGGTGGTCTGCAATGCAGATCGGTATGTCCTTCATCGCAGCATACAGGATGTGCGCCGGTGAAGCAGCAGTCGCTGACCTCTCCTACGCCGCAAAGCACGCCGGTGTCTCGCAGATGGCATCCATCCTGCCCGCTCGCCGTGCCCGTGGCCCGAACGAGCCCGGTGGTATCAAGTTCGGTGTCTTCTCCGATATTGTCCAGGCAAACCGCAAGTACCCGAAGGACCCCGCCCGTGCATCCCTTGAGGTTGTCGGTGCAGGTACCATGCTCTTCGACCAGATCTGGCTTGGTTCCTACATGTCCGGTGGTGTCGGATTTACCCAGTATGCAACCGCAGCATACACCGACAACATCCTTGACGAGTACACCTACTACGGTATGGACTACCTGAAGGACAAGTACGGCTACGACTTCAAGAACCCGAACCCCGACACGATCGTTGCACCGACCCAGGAAGTTGTCAACGACCTTGCAACCGAGGTCAACCTCAACGCAATGGAGCAGTACGAACAGTACCCCACCATGATGGAGGACCACTTCGGAGGTTCCCAGCGTGCTGGTGTCATGGCAGCAGCCTGTGGTCTGACCTGTTCCATCGGTACCGGCAACTCCAACGCCGGTCTGAACGGATGGTACCTTTCCATGCTCATGCACAAGGAAGGATGGTCACGTCTCGGCTTCTTCGGATACGACCTGCAGGACCAGTGTGGTTCCGCAAACTCTCTCTCCATGGAGCCCGACCGCGGTCTGATGGGTGAACTTCGTGGACCGAACTACCCGAACTACGCCATGAACGTGGGTCACCAGGGAGAATACGCAGCTATCGTCGGTGGTGCACACTACGGCCGCAACGACGCATTCTGCTTCGACCCGCTTGTGAAGATCTGCTTCGCAGACCCGTCACTCACCTTCGACTTTGCCGAACCGCGCCGCGAGTTCGCAAAGGGTGCAATCCGCGAGTTCAAGCCTGCTGGCGAGCGCTCACTCATCATTCCGGCACGCTGATCGCGGAACCGGAACTACCCCATTTTTTTTTATTTAATTCAATCTATTGTGACATAACAGGGGTATTGATCTCAAATACCGCTGAATTTGGCGCTATTTTTTAAAATAAGGCAAATTGATTTTTCGAAACCTTTAATAAAATACCTATCAACCTTATTTTGAACCAAAAAGGGTTTGTGTAACGTGTTACTCTGGTGCATGTTGGCACACAGGAGGATGCCTGAATGGAAGAAATACTGTTTGGCATCGGTATCAGCGCTTTAGCTGGCGCTCTTGCCACCGTGGCCGGCGCAGCGGAGGATACTGAATCTGATATCGGATCACAGGGTGACCCGAACTCACAGGTTCAGCTTGCTCCGCAGATGGGATACGTTCACCGCATATACAACAAAGCTGTATCCGGTGAACCCCCTGCGTATGGTCTCTGGGTGGCATTGGCTGCCGGCGTCGCATGGGCGCTGATGGCGATTCAGTTTAATGCAATTCTTGCTCTCGTCATTGGTTCGGCGGTTGCAGTGTTTGTGCAGGGCGTGTACGCCACAACTGCATATCTCGGCCGTACGGCAAGTCTTGCAAAGTTTGAACAGCCGGTGTACATCGATATCTTAAAATCGGTGACATCCGTGACTATGGCACACGCATTTGTGGCCATCTTTGCGACCGTAACTATGTGTTTCCTTATGATTGAAGCACTTGGACACCCGTTCCCCCTTCCCCTGATGGGTATCGTCTGGGGTATTGCGCTTGGTGCGGCAGGTTCTGCAACCGGTAATCCGTTCTACGGAAAGGAACGCCAGTACCAGAAGTATGCCTTCGGCGCGGGTCTGCCCATTTCTGCATCCGGAGACATTGTCCGGTATGCTGAAGCAGGTCAGAGGAGCTCCCTTGACAACGGGTGGTTTACCTCGAAGGGCGCAGGCCCTGCATCGGGTATCTGTTTCGGTCTCATTGTATTCTTTGAACTCTGGCGTACGATCCTCTTCGAGCCGTTTGCGGCTGGATGGGGTGCGGTTATCGCCGGTGTTGTAGTAATTATCGTCTTCATGGTAATCGACCGCTATGTAGAGACCTGGGCACGCAAGACCTACGGTCCGTACACGGAAGAGGCAGCAGAAGAGGAGGCAGCAGCATGAGCGCACTTGGTGGTGGATCTTCCGGAGGAGAAGGCATCAACCCGACGGCTTCGCTTATCGCGCTTGTCATTGTCCTTGTCGCTGTTGCTGTCGTCTTTGTCGCCTACCCTGCAGCTCTCGTTCCGCTCATCGGTGTTATCATCGGCGGCGTGCTCATCTCATTCGGTGTGCACTTCGTGCCGGTCGGTGGTGCTCCCGCAGCTATGGGACAGGCACCCGGTATTGCAACCGGTGTCGCAATGCTTGCAGCCGGTGGTGGCCTTGCAGGTCTCTTCGGAGGCGCATGGGCAGCTGAATTCGGTCTCGCTCTCTCTCTTGCCGCAGGTGCAATCGGCGGTGCACTTCTGATGGCAATCACCTGTCTGATGGTGAATGTTGTCTACGTCTACGCCATGGGTATTCCCGCTGCATCCGGTAAGGTTGACAAGGACCCGATCACGGGCGACACCTTCCCTGCATACAAGTCACAGGGTACTGAAGGTCACGGCCTCCCGTTCATCTCCTATGTCGGAGGTGTCATCGGTGGTTTCTTCGGTGGTCTCGGCGGTACGCTCATCTATTACGAACTTCTCCAGGTCTATGAGGAGGCACTCCCCTCGTTCCTCGGTGTCACCGAGGGCATGAGCATTCTTGCTGTCTCTCTCGCCGGTATCTTTGCTGTCGGTATGTTCCTCGTTGCGGCTGTTCTGACCGCGTACAACATTACCGGTACCATCGAAGGTCCGCACGACCCGAAGTTCAAGCGCTGGCCCCGTGCAGTTATCGGATCAAGTGCAGCTTCCGCAGTCTGCGGTCTGTTTGCAATTCTTCTGGTGGTTATCTGAGGTGAGACAAGATGTCGGTTAAAATTGAAGCATCCGAAGGCGGCATGCCCCATGACAAAATGCTGGGCATCGGCGTTGTCGGAGCACTGGTATGTCTGTACATTGTCTACCTCAACAGCCTGATGTCTACTGAGGTCTTTGCCTTCTTCGGCGGCCTTGCAGCAGTCATCGCACTGTGGTGGGGTACTGACTCCATCAAGACGCTGTGCAGCTATGGTCTTGGTACCGGTGTCCCGTCAGCGGGTATGATCTCGCTCGGGTCCGGTGTCATCGCGTTCCTCTTTGCAACGAAACTCGCGGGAATCTCCCCGCTTGCAGTCCCTATCGGCTGTGTCGTCATTGCAGCAATTATCGGAGCAATCCTCGGATTTATTGCAGACAAGGTTCTGAACATGAACATCCCGGTCATGACCCGCATGATTGCCGAGCTGACCATCGTCGGTTCCCTGACGATGCTCGGATTCACCGCAATGGTCTCCGGTTCGTTTATCTTCACTGACCTGATTGCAGGATCCGTCTCGTTCCTCGGCATGGAAGTCACCAGCTACGCGGCGTCCGTCATCGGAGGCTGTGTGCTTGCAACGATCTTCATGCTTGGTGCAATCGCAATCCAGCACCCGTTCAACGCCTGCCTTGGCCCGAACGAATCCTGGGACAGGACCCAGATGTGCGCTCTCGAGTGCGGGTTCCTGAGCATGCTTGTAGTTGCAATCATGTCCGTTGCATTCCTTGGCCTCTTTGCAGTCGTGATTTCCTTTGCGATCTCCGTCATTCTCTGGGGCTGGTCTTACAGCGAGTACATCAAGCTCTCGAAGCGTGACGCATTTGACTGGCTTGACTCCAAGCCGATCCGAGAGGTTGGAGGTGAGTAAGAATGGGATATGTAGAAGTACTGCCTGAGTTCGGACTCGTCGCTGACCCCATCGTCGGTCTTGTGACCACTGCCGGAGCATCTCTTGGCCCGGTTATCGAGCGGGTCGACGAGCTCGACAAAATTGCAGATGACATTGTGAACATGCTTTCCGGTGAAGGCAACTTCAAGGCGTCGTTCCCCAACCGTGAGAAATCACTCCTCTATGCAGGAAGTGTCACGGCAATGTGGTATGGCCTTGCAGTCGGTCTCTTCATCGCGGGAGTAATCGCGTTTGGGTTCATTTGAGGTGGTGAAAGATGGCAAACAAGAAATCACCAGCATCCGGATGGCCTATTATCGCAGGCGATTATCACTCCGGAAACGCAGAGAGCTGTGTTGCAGTCTGTACCTTCGGGTCTCACCTGGATGAGCAGGGTATCTGTGATGCAGGCGCCGCAATCTGTGGTTCCTGTAAGACGGAGAACCTTGGTCTCGAGAAGCTGATTGCAAACACCATATCGAACCCGAACATCCGCTTCATCCTCTTCTGTGGAACAGAAGTGAAGGGTCACCTTTCCGGTCAGTCGCTCAAGGCACTGCACGAGAATGGTGTCGAAGGCGGAAAGATCGTCGGTTCACAGGGTGCAATCGCATTCATCGAGAACCTCGATGCAGCCGCAATCGAGCGGTTCCAGCAGCAGGTCGAGATCATCGATATCATGGAATCCGAGGACATGGGCGCAATCACCGGCAAGATCAAAGAGTGCGAGGGCAAGGACCCTGGTGCATTTGATGCCGACCCGATGGTTGTCGAAGTGTCCGAGGAAGAGGGTGGCGCCGGTGGAGAAGGTGCGGGCGAGGAAGTCCCCCTGACCGCTGAGCTTGCACTCATCCATGCCCGGATGAAGACCATCCAGATGATGGTGACCAGCATGGGATACCGTGACCGCTATGCGGCCGGTGTGTATTCAGGAAAAATTGAAGGAATCATGATTGGGTTGATCATTTCGTTCATCCTGCTTGGATTCCTGTTGATAGGGTGATGTAAATGGCAGAAGGAAATCAATCCGGACCAATTCGCACCGCTGCCATCGACCAGATCATGTCGGACATCAAGTACAAGGGCCAGATTCTCGCCCGTACCAACAAGCTTGAGTCTGCAATCCAGTCGGGCGGTGTCATGGGCTTTGCAATAGGCCTTATCGTTGCACTCATCCTTGTGCTCGTTCCGGGCCTGATGCTGGGAGGTATCTGATATGGCAGCGAAAAAGTCTCCGGCATCCGGATGGCCTATTATCGCAGGCGATTATCACTCCGGAAACGCAGAGAGCTGTGTTGCAGTCTGTACCTTCGGGTCTCACCTGGATGAGCAGGGTATCTGTGATGCAGGCGCCGCAATCTGTGGTTCCTGTAAGACGGAGAACCTTGGTCTCGAGAAGCTGATTGCAAACACCATATCGAACCCGAACATCCGCTTCATCCTCTTCTGTGGAACAGAAGTGAAGGGTCACCTTTCCGGTCAGTCGCTCAAGGCACTGCACGAGAATGGTGTCGAAGGCGGAAAGATCGTCGGTTCACAGGGTGCAATCGCATTCATCGAGAACCTCGATGCAGCCGCAATCGAGCGGTTCCAGCAGCAGGTCGAGATCATCGATATCATGGAATCCGAGGACATGGGCGCAATCACCGGCAAGATCAAAGAGTGCGAGGGCAAGGACCCTGGTGCATTTGATGCCGACCCGATGGTTGTCGAAGTGTCCGAGGAAGAGGGCGGCGCCGGTGGCGCAGTATCGGCAACTGCAAACCCGCAGTTCCTTGAAATTGAGGCAAAACTCAATGCAATCGAGGAAAAACTCGAGTTCGCAGAAGCAGAACTTGCACAGAGATTCGGACGCAAGGTAGGCCGTGACATCGGTATTCTCTATGGCCTTGTGGCTGGTCTGATCGTATTCATGATGTTGTTGGTATTACTCCCCAAATTAGGCGGATTCATCTGAGGAGGAGTGACAGGTATGTTCAAATTTGAAAAAGAGCAGGCGGTACACGACTTTAACGGTACCAAGATAGGCGGGCAGCCCGGGGAATACCCGCGGGTTCTCGGAGCCTCCATCTTCTATAACAAGCACGAGACTGTTATCGACGATGAGAAGGGCATAATTGACAAGGATCGCGCAGAGGCGCTCTGGAACAGGTGTCTTGAACTTTCAGATCAGACTGGAATCAAACACTTCATCCAGATCATCTCTGAATCAGGAGAGGCATTTGAGAGCTACTTCTCATGGTTTGACTCCATTGACAACAAGAATGCATTTCTGATGGACTCATCCATGCCTGGGGCACTTGCCCACGCATGTGAGTACGTAACCGAGGTTGGTCTTGCAGATCGTGCAATCTACAACTCGATCAATGGTTCAATCCTCCCGGAGAACATTGAGGCACTGAAGAACAGTGACGTCAATGCAGCAATCGTCCTCGCCTTCAACCCTGGCGATGCCTCGGTTATCGGCCGTGAGAAGGTGCTCGCAGAGGGTGGCGTTGCAGGACAGGCAAAGTCCATGCTTGCAATCGCAGAAGAGTGCGGTATCACCCGCCCCATTCTCGACACAGCGGCAACTCCCCTCGGTCTTGGTTCCGGCGGTTCATTCCGTGAGATTCTCGCCTGCAAGGCAATCCACGGTCTCCCCACCGGTGGTGCCTACCACAACATGACCGTGTCCTGGACCTGGCTGAAGCGCTGGAGGAAAAATGTTCTTGCCCAGCAGTACGAAGGCAAGGACATCCTCCTTGAGCAGATGGCCCACCACCACTTTGGCGGTTTCGAAGGTATCAGGCAGGCTGCATGGTCGGCTCCTGATATCGGCTGTAACATCATGGCAGCAACCCTTGGTGCAGACCTCATCATGTACGGACCTATCGAGAACTGTGAAGCAGCAACGACTGCAATCGCCTTCTCCGATATCGTACTCGCCGAGGCAGCAAGAGAATTCGGCCTCCAGCCGCAGACCGAAGAGCACCCGCTCTTCAAGCTGTGCTGAAATTCTCCCTCAAATATTCTTTTTTCCGTGTTTTCCCATCCAGAATATCATGCTGAATGAGGAATCTGTTTTCCGATTCAGAGAATAATGGTGAATGTGGAATCTGATGTCCTGTTCCGGAAAAGATGAGGTATGGGCTATGGTGTACGGATCCGGACACAGTAAATCATCAGTATGGTTTCCATTCGAATATCTGGTATAGATTGACTGGATCGCCATTTTTTCCGGGGATGCGGGAGAAGGCCGGATGCTTTTCTCACCTTCCGGAATTCCGGTATCCGCAAGTGGCGTTATGGTTGATGTTCATGGAGTCTCCTGGAAAAACACGATTATCAGGCTTTCATCCGGCAGAGTCCGGCTTTCCGGATGGATTTATGCAAATGTCGGTTTGAGCGGAAAAAAGGCAAAAAGGGTTACAACCGGATGGTCTGCATGCCGGGAAGGATCTCGAGGGAGACGTCGGTGTTGACGACACTGTGAGTGAGGCTTCCCATACTGATGAGGTCGATATCGAGAACTGCATATGCCTCAAGGGTTTCTTCGGTAATGGTCCCGGACACCTCGATGAGCACGTTCCTGCGCACATCCCTGCTCTCGAGAAGGTCCAGAGTCTTCTGGACCGTGATCGGTTTCATATTGTCGAGGAGAAGGATGTCCGCTCCTGCCTGTGCTCCGCGCAGAGCCTCTTCGGGTGTTTCGACCTCCACTTCGATCGTTTTGTACCGGGTTACAGCGCGGGCCCGGGCCACGGCCTCCTCGATGGGAATGATCTCGAGATGATTGTCCTTGATGAGTATCTGGTCGGAGAGGCTGGACCGGTGCGGGTCACCACCACCAAGCCGAACAGCCTTTTTGTCAAAGAACCTGAGTCCTGGAGCGGTTTTTCGTGTTCCTGCGACCCGGACACGGGAATTTGCCTCCCGTGCCAGTCCGGCCGCACGGGCGGTGGCAGTGGCGATCCCGCTCATACGTCCCATCAGATTGAGGACGGGGCGTTCCAGCAGGAGAATAGTAATGGTTTTCCCGGAGATCTCGATGACGGTTGCCCCGGACGACAGTTTGTCTCCGTCCTGAACGCTCCGCCGCACCGTGCATCCGTAGTGCGTGAAGAGGAGCGATGCCTCCTCCACCCCCGCGATGGTACACGCCTGCCGGGTAAGGATTCGTGCACTGCATTCCCGTTCCGGCGGGATCAGTGATTCTGATGTAATATCGCCATACGGGGAATCTTCTTCAATGAATTGGAGAAGACGTTCTATTTCGGTCATCCTTCTACCTCAGGGCAAGCATACGTTCGATGGGTACTTTCGCCCGCTCCATAATTTCATCGGGGAGTTCAATCTCATAGGTGTCGGTCCTGAGTGACCGAAGGACCGAATCAAGGGTGATCTTTTTCATATCCCTGCATACCGCTCCCTCCTTCACGTGGAAGATCCTGTCGGGGTAGAGGGTGCGCAGGCGGTACGCCATGTCGCGTTCGGTCAGGAGTGTCCAGGTACGGGCACTCTCTGCCATCCGCACCATTCCTCCGGTCGATGCAACAAGGTCGGACCCATTGCGCACCTCACGTGGACATTCAGGGTGACATATGGTCACATCGCCCCGTTCGGCAGCTTCGATGACATCGTCACAGGTGAACTGCTGATGCACATAGCAGTGACCGCCGCGGGGAAGAGGAATGATCTGCTTCTCCGGAATTTTTGACTGGACATAGTCGGCCAGATTCGAATCCGGGCCGAAGAGGACGGTTTCGGCCTCGAGCGACCGCACGACATCCACCGCATTGGCCGAGGTGCAGGTGATATCCGCCTCCGCCTTTGAGGCGGCGGTGGAGTTTACATAGAGGACGACAGCGGCACCCGGATGCTCCCTGCGTGCCTCCCTGATCATCTCCGGTGTGAGAAAATCTGCGAGGGGACATCCTGCGTCCTTTTCCGGAAGCAGAACGGTCTTTGATGGATTGAGGATCTTTGCAGTCTCTGCCATGAAGAGAACGCCACAGAACACGATGACATCTTCCCGTGCCTCCTTTGCCCGTATCGCAAGCTCGAGACTGTCACCCAGGATATCGGCGATATCCTGAATTTCCGGGGGCTGATAATTATGTGCAAGAATCACGGCATTTCTGCGTTTTTTCAGTTCCAATATTTCGCGAATGATTTCTTCGTTCATGGTTTTCAGGTTCCAATCTGTAACGGTCGGTCGAGATTGCGCAGCAGGGTGAGGATGGACAGGGCAGCAAGATAACTTGTTGCAGGATTGTCCGGACTTGGATTGTTCCTGACGGTGATCGTCACTTCACCGAATTCTCCTTCATATGTGAGTTCATGAATATTCCTTATTGCTGCGGGATCAGCCCAGAGTTCGACCTCTGCCTTCACACCGGATGCAAGTTCAATTGCAACTGCGACATTAATATTTTTCGGGAATTCCCTGATACAGTCCGCTGCGGTTCCCTTGAAGACAAGCATCCTCTCATTTGTGGCAATCCCGAGGGAGGCGGGGTTCTTGGTTGTCCGCAGAACGACACGGGTGATATTTGCAAATTCACCTGTCTTGAGTCCGTCGAGCCCGACAATAGCCCCTGATGGAATGTAGACCCTGTGGTCTGTCGCAGCGGCAAGCTGCTCGATGCCCCTTCTGAGTTCTTCATCGGCTAGCGCGCCAACGCTGAGTATTACGATGTCCTTTCCCTTTGTGAGGATCGTCTGTGCATATTCCCTGACGGCCGCGACCGATGCCGCCTCGACGATGATGTCGGCATCGGATTCCAGAAATCTGTCAAAGTCGGGATATACTCTCGCACCACAGAGGTTTGCGACCTCTTCGGCCCTTCTGGTATCCACATCAAAGACTGCAGTTACGACGAATCCGTCACACCTTTCGGCAATGATATGACCGACATTGCCACACCCAAGGAGTCCGACCTTTTTCATCTGTATATATTCATTGCGATGGCAGGGTTAATGTATTTCGCCCGCCGGGGGAAACGGATGCCACCGGTAACCGGCATAACCTATTTATATTGGCTGGGACGAACATTTCCCCAATGTGTGGTGAATGTTTTTTTGCCCGTGATTGCTTTTATCACCTCTAGCCCGGGCCACGCAGACTGCACATATCGTTTTAGCACTTTTTTCCAGCACTATAGCGGAGAGAGCGTAATCTTTAACTGGTTTACGCAGACTCTCTGGTAGATGCCGGAATTTTTCTCCTGTTCCCGTTCGCATCCAACCGGGGAGGAATACCTATGAGAGGAAAAGAAATTCGTCTTGAAAGAATCATGAACCGTGAAACGGGCACCACCGTCATCGTGCCCATGGACCACGGGGTATCGTCGGGCCCTGTCGCAGGTCTTATCGACCTTGATGATGCGGTCGGCAAGGTCGCCCGCGGCGGAGCAAATGCCGTAATAGGCCACATAGGACTTGCATTGCACGGTCATCGGAAGGGAGGGCCGGACATCGGGCTCATCCTGCATCTCTCTGCAAGCACCGACCTCGGACCCGACCCGAATGACAAGGTGATCGTAAATACGGTCACCAATGCCCTGAAGATGGGCGCCGACGGGGTCAGCGTGCACTGCAACATCGGTGCCGAGTCGGAAGCACGGATGCTTGCAGACCTCGGCAGAATTGCTGTGGAATGTATGGAATGGGGCATGCCGCTCCTTGCCATGATGTACCCGCGCGGAGCAAAGGTCGAGGATGAAAAGGGTGTGGAGAACGTCAAACACGCGGCACGTGTCGCATCCGAACTCGGGGCGGACATCGTCAAGACTCCCTACACCGGCGATCCGGACTCATTCCGTGAGGTGACGATGGGCTGCCATGTGCCGGTGGTCGTCGCCGGCGGGTCGAAGACCGATGATCGCACCACCCTCGAACTGATAGAGGGGGCGATGGAAGCGGGCGCCGCAGGAATATCCATCGGGCGCAATGCATTTCAGCATCCGAATCCTGACCTCTTTGTACGGGCAATGGCCATGGTCGTGCATGAACACCGGAGCGCCGAAGAGGCAATGGAGATTCTGAGGGTATAATATGGAAATCGGAAAGGCGATACGTCTGGAGCGGATCATGGACAGAAACACCGGGAAGTCGGTTATCATACCGATGGACCATGGCTTTTCCCTCGGCCAGATATACGGCCTTGGGGATATGTCGCAGGTGATATCCGATGTCAGTGAAGGAGGGGCGAACGCCATCGTTCTCCACAAGGGCATGGTACGACACGGTCACAGGAAACATGGCCGGGATATCGGCCTCGTCGTCCACCTGTCGGCAAGCACCAGCATGAATCCCGACCCAAACGACAAGGTGAGTGTCTGCACGGTGGAAGAGGCGATCGCGCTCGGAGCCGATTGTGTTTCCATTCATGTGAATCTGGGAGCATCCAACGAGTCGAGAATGCTCGAGGAAGCGGGAGCAATCTCAAAGGAATGCACGCGGTGGGGAATGCCGCTTCTCGTGATGATCTACCCACGGGGTGATCATATCGACCCCACCGACCCGCATGCCATCGGCCACTGTGTCCGGGTGGCCGAAGAGCTCGGTGCCGATATCATCAAGACCAGCTATACTGGCGATCCGGCAAGTTTTGCCGCCATCACAGGCGCCTGTGCCATCCCGGTGGTGGTTGCGGGCGGGGAAAAAGGCGATGACCTCGCGGCGCTTGCCATGATTCGTGATGCAATAAGTGCCGGGGCTGCGGGTGTTGCGATGGGGCGCAATGCCTTCCAGCGCGAAAACCCATCAGGGTTCATCCGTGCCATATGCCGGGTGGTGCATGGAGGCGAGGATCCGCACACCGCCCTGGAGGAATGCCGGTGAAGCTCTTCTGGGTGGATGTGCGCCCGTGGAACAAGGAGATCGCAACGACGGCACTGGAACGGGGTGCAGGGGCGCTCTTTGTCGAGGATCCGGAAAAGGCCCGCGCACTCGGCAGAGTGACCACCATCGCCCCCGGCGGGGATCTCGAACCGGGCCGGGATGTCTTTGAAGTCGTCATCGACGGAAAGGCGGGAGAGGAGGAAGCGCTGGCCCGTTCGAGGCAGGGCTATGCCATTGTCTCGACCACGGACTGGTCGGTCATCCCCCTGGAGAACCTCGTCGCCCAGTCCGACAGGATAATTGCCGTCGTCACGGATGCCGAAGAAGCCCGCGTCGCACTGACTGTTTTGGAGAAAGGCTGTGCGGGGATTCTCCTCCGGACGAATGATCCTGCGGTCGTACCGGCGGTGGCCGCGGTCGCCGAGAGCACAGCCGCCACCTGTGTTCTCGTTCCCCTGACGGTCAGGAACGTGGAGCAGGGCATCATGGGCGACCGGGTCTGTGTCGACACCTGTTCTCTTCTGCATGACGGTGAAGGGATGCTCATCGGCAGTTCGTCGTCGGCATTTCTTCTCGTCCATGCAGAGACGCTGGAAAACCCCTATGTCGCACCGCGGCCGTTCCGGGTGAATGCCGGGGCCGTCCATGCCTATGCGATGATGGCGGACGGCAAGACCAAATACCTCTCGGAAGTCCGGGCGGGCGACCGCGTACTCGTTGCAGCCGCCGACGGTTCGGCACGCGAGGCGATGGTGGGAAGAGTGAAGGTGGAGCGCCGTCCCCTCGTGGTGATCGACCTGGAAGGGCCCGACGGGACGACGTTCAGCGCCGTTCTCCAGAACGCAGAGACGGTACGACTGGTGGCTCCGGACGGGTCCGCCCTCTCGGTTGCGGCCATCCGTCCGGGAGATGTGGTTCTCGGCCATGTGCAGCGCGGCGGCCGCCATTTCGGCATTGCGGTCGAAGAGACCATCATGGAACAGTGATATGAAGACGGTAGGAATTATTGGCGGGACCGGCGCGATGGGGGGGCTCTTTGCTCCTGTCTTTTCCCGTGCGGGATTTGATGTGGAAATCTCGGGAAGAACGACACCCCTGAGCAATCGGGACCTTGCGATGGATTCGGATATCGTCATCATCTCGGTTCCCATCCGGGAGACGGTGAAGGTCATTGAGGAGATAGCACCGTTTCTCTCGGCGGATCAGGTCCTCTGCGATTTCACGTCCCTGAAGGTGAAACCCATTGCTGCAATGCTTGGAACACCGGCGCAGGTGTTGGGCCTGCATCCGATGTTCGGGCCGGGGGTTGCATCCCTTGCCGGACAAACGGTGATTGCAACGCCAGCCCGGTGTGCGTCACCGGTCTGTACTGAGATCCTGGATGTATTCAGGAACGAAGGTGCCCGGGTAACAATCACCACTCCGGAGGAGCACGACCGAATCATGGCGGTCATCCAGGGCCTGATGCATTTTTCGACCCTGGTCGTTGCAGAAACGATGCGGAGTGCAGGGGTCTCCCCGGTTGAGATGCAGCGGTTTACGAGTCCTGTTTACCGTATCGAAACCGGGATCGTCGGACGAATCCTCGGTCAGGAGGCTGATCTCTATGGCCCCATCCTCCAGGAGAATCCCGAAGTTGGAAGAATCGTCTCTTCCTTCGTCCAGGCCTCTGAACGTCTGGCAGAAATTGTTACAGGTGGCGATACCGGAAAATTCGATGCGTTCTTCGCGGCGAACCGTGAGTTCTTCCTGCCGGTGATCCCCGAAAGTACGGATGTGACCGACCGTCTTATTGCGTCGCTGGTGAATCCATGAACGTGGTTTGTCTTGGCCCCTACGGAACGTTCAGCCATGAGATGGCGATGAAGGTGTATGAAGGCGATATCCTCCTCCTTCCCACGATAGGGGATGTATTTGCAACGGCCATCGATCAGGGCTGTCCTGGTATTGTCCCGGTTGAAAACAGCGACGCAGGGGCTGTCGGGCCTGTGATGGACTGCCTGCGTGAATACCCCGTATTCATCACCGGCGAGGGGTATCTCAATATCCGGCATCACCTGGCGGCAAAGAATCCTGCCGGGCCGATTTCAGTCATCTATGCCCATCCGCAGGCCCACGACCAGTGTCGGCGGGTTCTTGAGACGCTGGGGGCAGAGATCATCCATACCAGCAGCAACAGCGCGAGCGCCAGAATGGCCGCACAGTCCGTAGATGCGGCTGCCGTTACGACGAGTGCTGCTGCGCTCAGCGAAGGACTTACGATCGTGCAGGAGGATATCCAGAACGTCCATACGAACATCACACGGTTCATCCGTATCGAACGCTCTCCCGGACCCGCAGTGACATCGGGAAAGTGCAGTTTCATCATCGACCCCCGGGAAGATCGTCCCGGCCTGCTGTATGAGATCCTGGGGATATTCTATTCGCTCTCCCTCAACCTCACGAGGATTGAATCGCGACCATCGAAGCGGGACATTGGGAACTATGTCTTCTTCATCGACGTAGCCGTAGGCGAGGGGCTCGATTGTGCCCTTTCCAGGCTCCGCTCGATGGCAGAGGTGAAGCATCTGGGATGCTATGGCTTGATGGAGGAGAAATAAGTGAATATCCGTCTCCCCCGCCTTGAAAATATTGAACAGAGGTTTACTGCGCCCCCCTCAAAGAGCGGCACCCACCGTGCCTTCATTGCAGCATCCCTTGCAAACGGAGGTTCTTCCGCCATCACCCGCTCTCTCCGGTCGGAGGATACCATGTGTACCCGTACCGGACTTGCGCAGATGGGAGTCCTGATGGAGGATGTGGGAGATGATATCATTGTTGATGGGGCAGGATGTACTCTTGACAGCGGCAGAGGGGCGGTGACCCTGGACTGCCGCAATTCCGGGACAACCCTGCGGCTTCTCGCATCTGTTGGCCTTCTCCACCGTCACCCCGTCACCCTGACCGGTTCATCCCGGATGCAGGAACGCCCGATAGGGCCCCTTGCCGAGGCGCTCAGGACGATCGGGGCCGCGGTGGTCTATGAAAATCAGGAGGGATACCCACCTGTCACCGTCACCGGGAGGCTCATGGGTGGACCGGTCGCCATCGATGCAGGGATCTCCAGCCAGTTCGTCTCCTCTGTCATGATGGCGGCCCCCTGTGCAGAAGAACCGGTGGAGATCACGCTCATGAGCCCGGGTGTGTCGCGTTCATATGTGGACCTTACTGCCGATGTGATGGGCCGTTTCGGCGCGGATGTGATCCATAGGAGCGATGGAAGAATGGTGATTCACAATCGGGGATACCGCGCCTGCGACTACCGTGTCGAAGGGGACTATTCGTCAGCATCCTACTTCTTTGCGATAGCCGCGGTATGCGGCGGATGTGTCACCGTCAGTAATCTCAATCCATCCTCTCTTCAGGGCGATCGCCGAATGCTTGACATCCTTGAGGAGATGGGGTGCTCGGTCCATACGGGGGCCGGGATTGTGACCGTCGAACGGGACGGGCCCCTTGTGGGAGTCTCCCTCAATATGGCCCAGACCCCCGATATCATCCAGACCGTGGCCGCTGTTGCGTCCTTTGCGGCGGGCCCGACCAGCATAGAGGGGACGGCAAACCTCCGGCACAAGGAGAGTGACAGGGTTGCAGCCGTTGTGGCAATCAGCGCATGTGCCGGTGCCTCTGTGGATGTCGGGGATGATTCTCTTACCATCCATCCGGGAACCCGGCCCGGCGGCGGGATGCTTGACCCGGTTGATGATCACCGGACGGCCATGAGTGGTGCGGTGGTTGCCCTTGGTCGCGGGGATGTCACCATCAAAGACGCTGAGTGCGTCAGCAAGTCATTTCCCGGGTTCTGGGATGCCCTCGGGGGGGCGGGAATATGAAGCGCATCGTCCTCATCGGACCACGGGGTTCCGGCAAGTCCACGATCGGGCCCATGGTGGCACAGGCATGTGGTGTCCCGTTCATTGATACAGATGAGGAAATTGTGAGCCGGACCGGGCGGACGGTGGAGGAGTTGTTCCGTGCGGATGGAGAGGATGCTTTCAGGGACTATGAAACAGAGGTGATACAAAACCTTCCCGAAGGCCCCCTGGTGATCGCAACCGGCGGGGGGGCAGTCTGCAGGACTGAGAATGTCCGAATGCTGCGAAGGGAGGCCATGGTGGTCTTTCTCGAGGCCTCCGCGGCGGTTCTTGCTGACAGGACCCGGGGGGGCATGCGCCCTGCGCTGACCTCCCTCTCTCATGATGAGGAGGTGGCAGCGGTTCTTGAGCGCAGGCGTGCCCGCTACCGGGCAGCGGCCGATCTCTGCCTGAGGGCCGATGAAGAGACGCCCGCAGCACTCTGCAGGGTGATTCTTGAAGCGGCGGAGAAGGGGTCCCTCCCGGTGAATGCACTGTCGGAGTTGCTGTCGTTTCTTGACACGACCATGATTCCGGCGGGCGAGCGGAATGTGGTTCATACCCGCATACGGACAGGGGCATCCTGGCATAACGGTCTGTATGCCGTCATCGGCAACCCATGTCTGCATTCGATAAGTCCGTCCGTCTTCAACCCGCTCTTTGAAAAGTACCGGCTCGATGCGTTCTATACCCGCATTGAACATCCCGACCTTGCAGCTATCATGGCACAGTTCAACAGGGCCGGGATGAAGGGCCTCTCCGTCACTATTCCCTTCAAGCAGGACGTCATGCGGTACTGTGATGCCATCACCCCTGATGCCCGGGAAATCGGTGCGGTCAATACGGTGGTGCAGTGTGGGGGACGAACCATGGGTTCGAATACCGACTGGCTGGGTATTCGCCGTCCTCTCGAGGATACTCCGGCAGGGGAGGCGGTGGTCTTTGGTGCGGGCGGGGCCGCGTATGCCGCCATCTACGCTCTCCAGTCGCTGGGGTGCGGGGTGACCGTACTGAACCGCACCGCGGCTCGTGCCAGGGAGGCGGGAGAACGGTTCGACTGTGCCGCCGGGGTTCCGGATGATTATAAGGCGGATGCATTCGATATCATCATTAATGCGACGTCCGTCGGAATGGGGGGCGCCCTGCCGCCTCTTCTCCGGCGGGATCAACTGCACGAAGGGCAGACGGTCTTTGATTTGGTCTATACACCACCCGCGACCCCGCTCATCCGTGAGGCCCGGGCGGCAGGATGCATCTGCATACCGGGAACAGAGATGTTCATTCACCAGGCGTGCGGCCAGTTCGAGCGGTTCACCGGTATCGCCTTGGAACCGGATGAAGTCAGGGAGCTGATATGATGAACACATTCGGGAATTTCTTCAGGTGCACGACCTTCGGGGAGAGCCACGGGAAGGCGCTGGGGGTCGTCATAGACGGATGTCCTCCGGGAATTGCGTTTTCAGCAGATGATGTCCAGCCGTATCTCGACCGCCGCCGTCCGGGGACAAGTGATTTGACTACTCCCCGCAGGGAAACGGACCGTGTTGACATTCTCTCCGGTGTCTTTGAGGGGCGGACCACCGGGACACCCATCGCGATGATCGTTGGTAACATCGATGCCCGGAGCGGCGATTATGCCGAGCTGCGGGACAGGTTTCGCCCGGGGCATGCCGATCTGGTCTATGAGCAGAAATATGGCATCCGTGACTTCCGTGGCGGCGGCAGGAGTTCCGGTCGTGAAACGGTTGCACGGGTGATGGCCGGTGCGCTTGCCGCCCGCATACTTGCCGCTGATGGGATGGCCGTCTCCTCCCGGATCCTGTCGATTCACGGGAATACGGATCCCGGCCGGTTTGAAGACGAAATCCGAGCCGCAAAGGAGGCGGACAACTCCGTCGGGGGCGTCGTGGAGATCACGGCAACAGGATGCCCTCCCGGTCTGGGTGACCCGGTTTTCGGGAAACTGGATGCCGCTCTTGCCTCGGCGATGATGTCGATAGGATCGGTCAAGGCGGTGGAAATTGGTGACGGGTTTGCCGTGACGGACCGGTTTGGCAGTGAAAATAACGATGAAATCGGTCCGGACGGATACCTGACGAACCATGCAGGTGGTATCCTCGGCGGCATATCGACCGGGGAGGCTATTGTCATACGGATTGCCGTCAAGCCCACTCCCTCCATCTGTCTCCAACAGCGGACGCTGGACTCCGCCGGGAGGCCCGCCGTTCTGTCGGTTGACGGCCGACATGATCCCTGCATCGTCCCCCGGATTCTGGTCGTTGCTGAGTGCATGGCGGCCATTGTACTTGCGGATGCCAGCCTTGCCCAGTCGGTGAACCGATGGTTCGCCGGAAAGGGGACGAACGCGGAGAAGGAGAAATTTAGATGAGTGGCGCCTTCATCCGGCCATACAGCGATGCCGATTTCGATGATGTCTGCCGGATGAATGCCGGCATGCATCCGGCATCCTATGCAGGAGCCGTCTTCGTCCGGCAGGCGGGGGCACTGTATCCCGAATCTTTTTTTGTAATACAGGGTCCTTCCGGCGTGGCCGGGTTTACGATTGCCGCCGTAGTACAGGGTCGCCCTTCGGAGGGATGGATACTCAGGCTTCATGTCTCAGAAGAATGCCGGAGAAGCGGGTACGGAAGAATGCTCCTTAGGGCCGCGATACGTTCTCTTGCGGTATCGGGGGCAACATCGGTATTTCTGTCGGTTGCACCTGCGAATGCTGCCGCAACCGACCTCTATGCGAGTGAGGGGTTCGTGCCCGTCTCAAGGGCCGAGCGGTATTTTGGAGATGGAGAGGACCGTCTCATCATGGAGAAGGCCCTCTAAAGGCCGGACGACCCGCTGCAGGAAAGCTACTTTTTACCATCTCGGAAACGAAATTGAGTACATCAGACCGGGTGGTCTCTTCCGGAGTTCTACATGCACGAGCTTGTTAACCGCAGATTTCATATCGAATCGTATGGCTGTACCTACAACCACGCCGATGCACAGAAACTGATTGCCATCGCCACATCACAGGGGTGCGTCCAGGTTCCCGCGGAAGAAGCGGAGGTTGTCATCATCAATTCCTGTACAGTAGTCGCTGCGACCGAAAGAGCGATGCTGAGGCGTCTGAAGGCCTTTCAGGCGAAGGAAGTGATCATTACCGGGTGCATGCCGGTCGTCCAGAAGGAGCGCATTTTGGAAGAATTCCCCCGCGCCCGGATTCTCCTCCCGGACGAGGTATATCGGGCCCATCCATGGACGGGGGTGATGATCGCTCCTGCGGTCGGTGTTATGCAGGTCGGGCCGGGATGTATGGGCGCCTGCACATACTGTATTACACGGTTTGCCCGGGGGCGTATGCAGAGCCTCCCCGTCAGTAGCATTGTACATGAGATCGAGGAACTCGGCCGGGCCGGTGCAGCGGAAGTTCAGCTGACCGGCCAGGACCTGAGTGCCTACGGCATGGACTGCGGGACGGATCTTGCGGTGCTGTTGCAGGCGATCGACCGGAGCACTGCCGACGTTCGTGTCAGGGTGGGTATGATGAATCCGGCAACAGTTCTGCCAATCCTTGACCGCCTTGTTGATGCCTTCCAGTCAGAGAAGATCTTCGGTTTCGCCCATCTCCCGGTTCAGGCAGGTTCCGACAAAGTTCTAAAAGACATGAACCGGGGATACACCGGAGCGGAGTACTGCAGAGTCGTGGAGGCCTTTCGAAGAGAGATCCCGGATATCCGCATCTCCACGGATTTTATCGTCGGATTTCCTACGGAGACCGACGCGGACTTCGAGGAGACTCTTTCCCTCCTCAGGAAAACAAGCCCCACGAAGGTCAATATCACGCGATTTTCGGTCAGGGACGGCACCCCGGCAGCGGCATACCGGGATATTCCCGACAGGGTGAAAAAGGACCGTTCAAGGGCATTGACGGCGGCCGCCGGCACCATCAGCGACCGTCACAACGAAGGCCTTCTGGGTGAGGAATTTGAGGTCATAGTCACTGAACAGAAGAGGGGCGGGTCGGTTGTGGCACGCAGTCCCGGGTATGAAAACATCGTTATCAGGGAAGAACTCCCCCTCGGGTCGAGGTGCCGTGTTCGGATAACGGGTCACCAGAGGCATTATCTGATAGGAAGCAGATCTGACAGGGGATAGGCCTGCCGGGTGAAGGATCCTCCAAAAGGAAGCGTTAATGCAAAGGGCGGGCAACCGATACAATATCAGGAGTGAACAAGAGACATGGACATTATTGAAGAAGGCTATAAAACAGCGGTCGAGAAGTCGAAGGAATACAAGGATCAGATCTCCGCCCTCTCTGCCGAGGCTGTAGGGGAGACTGCTTCTCTTCTGAAGAAGATGGCTGATATGGCCCGCCCCATCGTCCCCGAGGCCGGCCTGCAGATGATGACCCGGGGGAAGCAGGACGGGAAGGGCGAACTCTACGATACCGTCTATTATGAACAGAAGTTTCTCCTCCTCGGAAAGACCGAACCGATGCCGTATCGGCCGGATGATATCGAGAAGAAGGTCGATAACCAGTACTGTGTCCTCGGAGAGGACGGGGTATTTTATGAGCTCATGTACAGTGCGGATGGTTTTCTCATCGATTCGTACCAGCGTGAGATCAGTCCGGAGGACATCATCGATCTCTATGGATTTGATATTATCGTGATGCTCTATAAGGCGATAGAGGAGTATGTCTCCGACCAGAAGGAGCTGGTGGACGCCCTCGAAAAAGTCATCGCCTTTATTCGGGAATAAAAAAATCTATTTTTTTGGTTTTGAGTCAAAGAGCGGAAACATCGGTTTTAGGAGATCATCCTCTCCCTTTCCAAGAGCCGAGAGTCTGCTCTCATTGGAGTATGTCCTGCCATCCGTATCATGCCAGATGATGGCCGCCTTTGCCTCCTGAATCATCTCTTCCGCCTCCCATACATATTTTCCATCCGGATCGATGCTTTCTGCATCAAATTCCTTGTTCAGCGGAACGATGGCGACATGAACGGCTACAGCCGGACCATTTCCGTGGTTTCGTATGATGATCCGTTTTGCATCACTGGAAAGGACTGCATCCAGGTCGGGTATCTCTCCCAGTTGCCTTCCTTTTTCATTGAGATAGAGGGACACTGCAAGGGTGAGGACAAGGATGAGGCCGATACCTCCGATGAAGATCCCGCCGACGGCAACCATTGCAAGGACGACGAGTATTCCGCCAATCATGAGCAGGAGGGGACGATTGTTCATATTCGATAGTTAGTCCTCATGAACATATTAAGGCTGATGATTTGGTCCGCAATGGTGCCCGAAGGAGCATCTGCTCATCGAATAACTTTGGAAAAAGTGGTGATGGGCCCGGTGCGACTCGAACGCACGACCTCCCGGTTATCAGCCGGGTGCACCACCGACTATGCTACGGGCCCTTGCTGAATTACCTAATTAGATGAGATATCGAACCTAATAAGGGTTTTGGATTTGCCTTGCAGGATTTGACCAATTCGGATCAGAATACTATAAACCACAGCTTATCGAACCTTTGAGCAGGTATGGTTACACGCTATATGCTGGGAAATGAGGTGATAGCCCACGCCTGCTGTGAGGCGAACATCGATTTTGCCAGCGGATACCCGGGGACCCCGTCATCAGAAGTCATCGATATCCTCCGGACTCAGAATGATCGGGATTTTTATGTGGAATGGTCGGTGAATGAAAAGGTTGCTCTCGAAAACGCCCTTGCAGCGGCATGGACCGGTATTCGTTCACTTGCGACCATGAAGCATGTCGGACTGAATGTTGCGGCCGACCCGCTTATGACCAGCGCATACACGGGGATTACGGGGGGCCTTGTCATTCTTTCAGCGGATGATCCGTTCGCCCACAGTTCCCAGAATGAGCAGGACAGCAGGAGATATGCACTCTTTGCCAGGATTCCCTGTCTGGACCCCGCAAGCGTGCGCGAGGCGCGGACGATGATGATAGAGGCCTTCGCACTCTCCGAGGAGTTTGGGCTTCCCGTCCTCTTCCGGCCGACGACGCGCATCTGCCATTCAAAGAGCGATGTTGAACCCGGGGAAGTCGGTACCGATCACCGCACAGGACACTTTGAGCGCAACCCACAGCAGTATGTGGTCATTCCCGCACATACCCGGGTGCTTCATAAAAAACTCAATGAAAAGCTGGGTCCGCTTGCCCGTGCACTCGTCGCAAAGGGCCTCAATACCGCCGAGGTGAAGGGGTCGACCGGCATCATTGCGGGTGGGATTGCGGCATCCTATGTGCAGGAACTTCTTCCGGATGGCGTCTCGTTTGCAAAGATCGGTGCGTACCCGGTTGATCTGGAATGGCTTGGCGGGTTTGTTGCGCAGCATGAGAAGATTCTGGTGGTCGAAGAACTTTCCCCTGTCATCGAAGAAGCGGTGCGCATGGTTGCAACATCCACCATTGTCAACGGCAAGATGGACGGCTATATTGCATACGAGGGTGAACTTGACCCCGCATCGGTTGCCACGGCGATGGGAAAGGCCGGCTTTGTGCCGACAGAGGTCTTCCCTGAGGTGACTGCGGTCCCGGATATTCCCCGACGCCCACCCCTCCTCTGTGCAGGATGTGGTCACCGGTCGGTCTTCTATGCGATGAAGCGGGTCTTCAAAGACGGCATATTCCCGAGCGACATCGGATGCTATACGCTGGGAATTCAGCTCGGGGTGGTGGATACCACGATATGCATGGGAGCCTCCATCACGGTGGGAAGCGGGATTGCCCAGTCCGGCGAGGAACGGGATGTCGTATGCACCATCGGGGACTCCACCTTCCTTCACACGGGTATTCAGGGGCTCCTGAATGCAGTGTACAACGGGGCGAACATGACGGTCGTCATCCTCGACAATCGGATCACCGCCATGACCGGGCACCAGCCCAACCCGAATACCGGAATGACGGCGAGGGGGGTGGAATCCCCTCCCGTCTCCCTTGAGGCCATCTGCCGGTCGTGTGGGGCGGCCTATGTTGAGAAGGTCAACTCCTATGATCTGACACAGTGCCTTGAGGCGATGAAGGCTGCAAAGGCACGCAGAGGGGTGAAAGTCATCATCGCCTACCAGCCATGCGTGATCAATGCACGTCGTGCCGGGATCAGGAGAAAACCATTCACCGTGGATACAGACGCATGCACCGGCTGCAAGGCATGTGTCAGGTTTGGGTGCCCTGCCATCGAATTCCATGATGAGAAGGCATCCATCAATACGCTGTGCAGCGGGTGTTCGGTCTGTGCGCAGATCTGTCCCACCGGCGCCATACGAATGGAGGGAAAGAAATGAGTGGAAGTTATGATGTCCTGATCGTTGGTGTCGGCGGGCAGGGAACGATCCTTGCCTCGAACATTCTCGGTGAGGCATGCCTCCTCGAAGGGAAGAGTGTGCGAGGCGCAGAAACCCATGGCATGGCCCAGCGCGGGGGTTCGGTGGAGACCCATATCCGGATTGACGGGAAGTACGGTCCGCTCATCTCACCCGGCACCGCGGACCTGATCATCTCGTTCGACCTCCTTGAGGCGCTCAGGTATTCGCATTTCCTGAAAGATGGCGGAACGATCATCTCCAACACGGAGACGATCATCCCGACCTCCGCTTTCCAGTATGATGCGGAGGTGCCGGAAGCGGAGGACATTTCCCGGCAGCTTGCCGGACGGGATGTCCTCACCGTCGACGCTGCTGCACTGGCCCTCGAAGCAGGCACCATCCTTGCGCAGAATGTTGTGATGCTCGGGGCGGCGTCCCGGCACATTCCGCTCACCGTCGAAAGCCTCAAAGAAGCGGTCCGGCGTTGTGTCCCTCCGAAAACCGTAGATACCAACCTGAAGGCGTTCGACCTCGGCCGCGCCGCCCTCGAATAATCCTTTTTTTCACTCCGATCCATCATCCAAATGGTTCCCTGTTCATCTCCACAATCGAAAATGGTCGGGCACAGGAATTCCTGAACTGCAGTGAGAATTTCCATGAGGGTGAGGATGACGGAACAGATCGCTTCGACATAGCAATAAATAGCATCAATTCCTTTAGAGGGCGTATGAAACCATGTGTGATGGGGGCGATGGGGGCTCTCCTCCTCCTTGGAGTAATTGCCTGCGGGTGCACGACGGCGCCCGGTGAAGGGGAAACGATCACAGGTGAGGTGTGGCTTCTCAATGCCTATATGGATGAAAACGGTGCAATGGCTGCACCGCTTGTATCGGCACCGGTGACGGCGGAATTCATGGACGGCAGTCTGGGGGGTTCCGGCGGATGCAACAGCTACGGGGCGTCCTATGAGACGTCGGGGACGTCGATGACGATTGAAATGCCGGTCTCGACACTGATGTACTGTCCGGAACAGGGAGTGATGGATCAGGAGCAGCGGTATCTGACCCTTCTTTCCGATGTTGCGTCCTACTCGGTACATGAGGGCGTCCTGACGATGATGGATGGGTCCGGTGCGATGATTCTGCGGTTCGAAGCGATCGTTCAGACCCTTGAAGGAACGAAATGGCTTCTTGCCGGGCATCACGACGGGCAGAATGGATTTGTATCGGTATTAGCCGGAACGCGTGTCAGCGCTGAATTCGGGGCCGATGATCAGATGACGGGAAGTGCGGGGTGCAACAACTACTTTGGACCCTATTCTGCGGATAAGGGAACGATTGCCATCGGCCCGCTGGCGTCGACCGAGATGTACTGTGCAGACCCGGAAGGAGTGATGGATCAGGAGACCGCCTATCTTGCCGCGATTCAGACGGCAGCTGAATATAGAGTCGGTGCAGGGGAACTGATGCTCATGGACGAGGACGGCATGCGGCTTGCCCGCTATGTCGTCTCTACGGAGACGTCGGCGGAAAACCTGATGGCAACGGAGTGGCGGATGACCTCCTATTCCACGGGCACGGGGTCTGTCCGGTCCGTCCTCGAAGGGACGGTAGTTTCCGCAAATTTCGGTGCTGACGGGCAGGTGGCGGGAAGTGCAGGGTGCAACAATTACTTTGGTCCGTTCACCGTTACGGGGGACCGCATTGCCATCGGGCCACTCGGTTCCACAAAGATGATGTGCGGGGAACCGGCGGGAGTAATGGAGCAGGAGAGTGCCTACCTTGATGCTCTGGCATCCTCTGTGGCCTATCGTATCGAAGGGAGCGTACTTACACTGAAGGACGCGGGCGCAGTCATGGTGACCTTCACTGAGGATACCACGAGCCTCACCGGCCGGCAGTGGATGCTTACGTCCTATACCAACGGTGTGGGCGGCGTCGTTTCCATGCTCCCTGAAACCCGTATCACTGCCACCTTCGGTGCCGATGGTCAGGTGACGGGAAGTTCGGGATGCAATAACTACTTTGCAGAGTATATGGCAGCAGACGACGTCCTCGCTGTTGGTGCGGCGGGGATGACGCAGATGTACTGTGAACAGCCGGACGGGGTGATGGACCAGGAGACACTGTATCTTCAGGCACTGGAAAGGTCATCATCCTATCAGATTCGGTCGGGGACCCTTACTGTCATGGATGAAGACGGCGCGACACTTCTTGTCTTCAGTTAGCACCGGGTAGGAGATATCAATTTTTTTCTGACAGGAAGAAGGATCCGGCGCATAGCCATGAGATCAGGTGCAGAAATGCCCTTGTTTACTCCTCGCGTTCTGCATACCGTCGTCTGATGTCATTGCTGAGAATCACCAGAAAATAGGAGGCGGCGGCGATGAGAATGATCGCCCCCCCGGAGGGGACATCCAGTGCATACGAGAGCCAGATCCCCGTGGTGGTGAAGACGGCCCCGAGAAGGGTGGCACGGAGGATCATTGCCTTCATGCTTGAACTGTATTCGCGGGCAATGGCGGCAGGAAGGGTGAGCAGTGCAATCACCAGTATGACGCCCACCACCTGGATAAGCATGACGACCGTCAGTGCCGTAAGCCCGATGATGGCGAGCATCAATGTCTTTGCGTGAAGGTTCATCACGATAGCATACTCCTCGTCGAAGGTCACGGCGACGAAGAGGTGGTAAAAGATGGCTACGGTTGCAATGATGATCCCGACCAGAAGTGTCATGAGAACAAGGTTTTCCGCCGGAACGAGGAGGATATTGCCGAAGAGATAGCTGAAGAGGTCCGGTGCAAAGCCGGGAGCAAGATAGATGAAGAGGATGCCGAGCGCCATTCCCGATGCCCACAACGCTGCTACAAGTGTGTCGAGATGCTGGTGGCCCTGGTTTCTGAAACGGCTGATGATGCCTGCCGTCCCGAGGGAGAAGACGGTCGCACCGAGGATGGGGTCGATGCCGAGGTAATATCCGAGACCAATCCCGCCGAAGGCCGCATGGGATATCCCGCCCGCGAGGGAGACCATTCGTTTCACCACGATGAAACTGCCGATGAACCCGCAGGCGATACTCGCAAGCACTCCGGCCATGAGAGCATTTCTGAAGAATTCGTATCCGAGCGCCTCCAGGACCATCAGGCATTCTCCTTTATCCTTTCTTCTTCTTCTGTTCCGTCCATCTCCTCATGATGCCGGAAGACCCGGTGGGGAATTCCATGAGCGATGAGGTCCACCGGGCAGGGGTAGACGGCACCTATCATCTCTTCGGTAATCTCACGGGCATCATGGGTGAAGATGCGGTGGTTGAGGCAGGAGACGGTGGTGATGTCGGGAGAGAGTGCCCCGACATCATGGGTGACAAGCACGATGGTCATCTCTCGTCTCAGCTCATCGATGATCTCGTAAAAATGGGTGGCCGTCGGTGTATCCACATAGACGGTCGGTTCATCCAGAAGCAGGACCTGTGGCCTGCCCACCAGCGCCCGCGCAATGATTGCCCGCTGGCGCTGCCCACCTGAGATGTCGGCAATCTCCCGGTCCGCGATGTCGGCGATGTCCATCGCCTCCAGTACATCATCTGCGGTGGCATGGTCATCAGGTCCGTAGTTCAGTTTTCCCGGCCCATGTCCGAGCCGTCCTGAAAGGACCATCTCACGTACCGAGATGGGGTAGTGAAAGTCAAAGGTTCGAAACTGGGGCACATACCCGAGATGGCGCCTGTTATCCCGAACACTGCCGCCGAGTATCCGTACTGACCCTTCCTGTGGTTCAAGGAGCCCGAGCATGATCTTGAGGAGCGTCGTCTTCCCACCGCCATTGGGACCTATGATGGCATGGTATTCTCCTTTCCGTATGGCAAGCGAGACATCGTCAAGTACCGGATGCCGGTTGAACCTGAAGGTCACATTTGAGAGTTCGATTACCGGGGATGTCATGGATATCATGGGGTGTTGGCCACGTCAGCAATACGGTGCATCATGGCGAGGTAGTCTTCTTCAAGGGAGCTGATATAGATAATTCCGGCCCCCGTTTCACGGGCGATGACTTCGGCGTTTTTCGTGGTCTGTTCCGGCGCCACAACAATGGCGGTCACCTGCTCCTCCGTTGCCCGGTCTATCATCGTCTGGAGGTGTGTCGGTGAGGGTTCCTTGCCGTCTGTTTCAATGACGATCAGGGGGATGTCATATTCATGGGCAAAGTATCCCCATGCGGGATGATATACCATCAATGGACGGGTAGGGTTGCCCTCCCGTGATGCACGAATCTGCGCATCGAGTTGTTCCAGACGGGCGACGTAATCATCCGCACCGTGGGAAAATTCGTCTGCATAAGCAGGATAGTGGCGACTGAGTCCATCCTCGATTGTCCGCACCATGCGGACGGCATTGGCCGGGGACGTCCAGATATGCGGATCGGTGCCTCCGTCTCCTGTGCTGTCTTCGGATAAGGGTTCGATGCCAGTTGAGGTGTCAATGACTTCCATATCTGAATTCATCGACATTATCCTCTCCATCCAGACGTTCTCGAATTCTATGCCCGAACCGACCATGACATATACATCGGTTTCCGAAAGCGCTCTGAGCTGGCCGGGTGTCGGTTCATAGGTGTGGGGGCTTGCGCCGGGAGGGACCATGACCATGACGGATACCCGGTCCCCGCCGACGGCTTCGACGAACTGGCGCAGGGGGGGGATGGTGACGGCGACGGTGATTGGGATTTTGTCATCGTCTTCGGACAGGGTGGGTTGAGGTGATGAGGGGGGGGGCGTGTCCTCCTGAGGTGATATGCACCCTACGCAGAGAAGAATGGCAAGAAGAATGAATATGACGGCAAGGCATCGTTTAGTGGTTCGTATCTTTCTGAGATTCATGGAAACCAGGACTCCTGAATCATGAAATCCGACAGGGGTTTTGTGGTGTGCGTTGATGCTACTTGAATGGGAGAGTGGATAAATGTTCATGCCGCAGAGAATGGCGGAAGGATTGTATCTCTCTCTGAAGGCATGAAAAGGGGCAGACGATGTTTCCCACAATCATGAGGGCGCGGATGTCCCCGGGCCGCATCCCACTTCTCCCCAAGATATATATTCACTGCAGGCACTCTCACCATCATGGAAACCTATCGATGCACGAAATGCGGGTATGTCTATGTCCCGAAGACCGGTGATTATACACAGGACGTTGCGCCCAACACTCCGTTTGAGAACCTCCCGAAGACATGGGTATGTCCGAGGTGCGGCGCCCTTCAGAAGAACTTTGTTCGTGTCGAATAAGGGTGGCATTGACGATGCCTCCCAATGTCTCTCTGTTGGCAAAATATCCCCGCTTATTCCGGCGATATGATAATTCCTGAGAGAATGGGACGCTTCAGAATCTTTGCGGATATCTGCTAATCCTTCTTGCAGGGGCGTTCTGTTGAATATCTGCCGAATCGTTAATAAACGGTTTATTCTATCTCCCTTTTCTTCCCTCCCAAGAGGAAAGCGCTTTCATAATGGAAAGTAAAGAATTGATATTGCGTATGGGACGAAAGACGAAACCGGAGACCTGTAGACATCCGGCTGATGGCTTCCCGGTAATAAAAGGGATGTGTGCTGCTATCCGGTGATTGGAATGCCTGAGATGCCAATGATCGTCATAGCAGCCCTTGCCGGTTTCTCTCTCTTTTCTGCACTCATCACATATGGTCTTGGGGTCTTTGTCTACGCACAGAAGACCACGTCGCACATTCACCGGCTTTTTCTTGCGATGACTCTTGCAGCAACGTACTGGGCGCTGGGGGAGTTTTTCATCTGGCAGGCAGTCGATTATGCCGAGAGCCTTTTCTGGCTGAAAGCCAGTTCTTTCTGGACAATTACCATCGCTCTTGCGGTCCATTTCATCATTTCATATACCGATGCCATTCCGTCCCGGGGTCGGCAAAGGGCGATTCTTGTCGGTTCGAGCCTCTATCTCCCTGCCGTTCTCTTTTCTCTTATTGAGATCTTTACCGGATGGATCTATGTGGTGACTTACGAACCGGGGGCTGGCTATGTCTATCTCCCTGTGCTGACGAATCCCGTCTGCTGGATCATGCTGGTATACTACTTCCTCATCATGGTCTGGGCGCTTTTTGCGAGTTATCTCTCATGGCGGCGCGTACCCGAAGGAACCATTCGCCGCCAGAACTGTCTTGTCTGTATCGGTATCGCCGCCGTCATCATCTTTGGGTCCCTCTCGGGCGGGGTGTTACCGGTGTTAGGCATACACGTGCCGAATATGGTGTTTATCGGGATTGTCATCTTCTCCGTGCTCATTGCATACGCGATTCGCCGGTACGGGCTTTTCGTTCTGAGCCCGGAGAACGCAGTCATGGATATTCTCCGGACCATGCCGGACGGAATGGTCCTCACGGACAGGGATGAGAGGATAATTGCCGGGAACAGGTCCCTGATGGAGATATTCCCGGACATTGAGACGGACTATTGTGGCAGAACCTTTTCGTCGCTCATAGGAACGGATGCCTTTGAATCTATCCGGGAGGCGATCGGTGCGGACAGGAGAGTTTCGGATTTCGAGGTCATCCTTCAGAACGGGGAGCCACGCATTATCAGTATTACCGGATCGATCGTTTTGGATCAGGATGAGGAGCCGGTCGGAAGCGTGTTCATCCTTCGGGATATCAGTGACCGGAAAGCATCGGAGACGGCCCTTCGAATCGCAAATGAAAAATTATCCCTGCTCTCCCAGCTGACACGGCATGATATCAGCAACCTTGTCACCGCACTCTACGGCTATCTGACCTTTCTCGAAGAAGACCGCAGTAGCGAGGCGAGCGGGCGGTATGTTTCCCTCTCTTTGACTATCGTCGACAAGATCATACTGCACCTCCGATTTTCCCGGGAGTACCAGGAGATCGGTATGAAAAGGCCTGTCTGGCAAAGGCTTGAAACGATGATCGATCGTGCAGCGTCCGGTCTTCCCTACGAGGTCGACATACGGGTGAGTGTTGCCGCAGTTGAGATATACGCAGACCCTCTTGTGGAAAAGGTAATGTACAACATTCTCGAGAATGCAGTCCGGCACGGTGAATCGGTCACCAATGTTCTTATCGCGACGGATGAACAGGCAGACGGGACATTGGTGCTCGCATTCGAAGATGATGGCACGGGTGTCAGCGATCATGAAAAGGAAACGATATTCGCATTCGGGTACGGAAAGAATACCGGATTTGGGCTGGCGTTCTCACGCGAGATTCTTTCTGTAACCGGAATAAAAATTTTTGAGACCGGGACCTATGGGAAAGGGGCCCGTTTTGAGATACGCGTTCCCCGCACAGGATGGAGACCCACGGAATGATTTCTTCTCCATCATTCAATGGAGATGGAGCATCCTTGTAATCGGGCCTCCTCGTAAGGACCTGAATTGTGCCTTTCTCTTTTGATTGACATGGGGGGGCGGATCCTTTTTTTGATGTGGTATGAGCATTATCACATTTCATGACCCTGCGAGTCATGCCGATTCCCATCGATGATACCTACACTCGGGTGCGGAATAATAAATGACGCTGAGGGGGAGATTTGAACTCCCGAGGGGCTAAAGCCCCACAGGCTTTCCAGGCCTGCGCCCTACCAGACTAGACTACCTCAGCAAGAGAACAGTTTGTCTTCATCTATATTCGGGAGGAATTTTATTAAGGCTATGGGTTTGGGTGTGTGGGCCGGGGCCTATCTGCCTCCCGGCCGCGCTCTTAGTCCTCGTCCACGCGATGCTTCTTCCATCCGGGAGGATAGGTGCCGGGCGCCATGATCACCGCTGTCGGGCGGACGACGAGGCCGGGGGTGCCCGGTTCATAGTCTTCCGATGCAACGAGGGCAGACCCGGTACAGACCAGCTCCCCCTTTGTGGTCAGCACGGCGACTTCTTCCCCTTTTTTATGTGCCTCGCGGGAGATCACTCCAACGCCCGCGAGGACGGCGCCGTGGCAGATGGCGTCGACGGCCGTATCCCGGATGACGATCGTGGGGAGAGCGGCCGCGACTTCATCCGGCGGGCGGATGAGGCGCAGGAGAGGGGCAGAGTCGCCGTTGTGCAGGGCGACAGTGGCATCCTTGAGCTCATGGAGCGTGCAGGTGTCCTGCTCGGTAAAGAGGCCCGACCGGGTCCTGCGCAGTTCCTGCATGTGCCCCCCGACACCGAGGGAGAGGCCGATGTGACGGCAGAGGGAGCGGATGTAGGTTCCCGCCTCGCATTGCACCCGCATGAGAACGAGGCGTCCCTGGACATCAAGAATATCGATGGCATAAATCTGGCGTATCCGCAACTGCCTGCTCACCGCACTGCGCTGCGGGGGGCGCTGGTAGATCTTGCCTGCGTATTCTTCGATGACCCGGTCGAGCTCGGCTCGCGAAACATCTCCGTGGAGACGGAGAAGGGCGATATATTCCTTGTCTTCATTAAGAAGGAGGGGAGCGAGTTTGACTGCCCGGCCGAGCATGACAGCCAGCACTCCCGAGACTTTCGGGTCGAGGGTCCCGCCGTGGCCGGCGGGAACACCGATCATCTTCTGTGCCCATGCAGCCACCTCATGACTGGAGGGTCCGCGGGGTTTGTCGATGATGATGATGCCTGCATGCAGGCGGCGTTCGAGTTCCTGGTCCTTCATGATTCATCCTGGTTCAGATAGATATTCAGTTCGCGCAGCGTCCCTTCCAGCGTCCCGTCTCCGGTGATATCCGGCTCGTCCCCTCCTTCCTGCATCCGCTCTGCCGTGATCTCACCGATGGCGATGAGCAGAAGCCCGGGACGGTTCTGCCACTTTGCAAGGGAGTAGGAGTTGGCACTGGTAAAGAGGATGGCATCGGCACCGGCGAGGTTGAGGGGAGTTCCGGTCGCCTCCAGTGCATAGACGGGAATCTCCGCCGCTGTTCCCCCGTAGTCTTCTATTGACGTGAGGAGTGCAGGATTCGGCACATCGGCACGGGGGATGCCGACGGTTTTTCCCCGGAGCCATTCGCCGAGGTAGGGGGCAAAATCGCGTGAATAGTGGGTGGGCAGGATTTCACTTGTGATTCCCGACTCCGCTAATGTGCGAGCCGTCTGCGGCCCGATGGCAATGACGCGCGCATCAGTTCTTAGTTCAGGGGCAAGGTACCGGGCAGGAAGCGCGCTGGTAAAGAAGATGCAGTCAAAATCACCGCGGTTTGCTGCTGTCAGGAACTCGCGGCATTTCCCTTCATAGGCGGTGGCCTCCAGCGGCGAGACAATGAGGCATTCATGCCCATACTGCATGCAGAGGGCCTGATCGGTGTCCGCTTTTTCCGGGAGTCGTGTGATGGCGATCTTCATCTGTGTATACCTTTTGCCTCGATCCATAATCTTCCTTTGTTCCGGTGAATTTATGGGAGAATCCGTTCGACCGTAGAGTACGTGCTTTCTGCAGTATGCGCCGGAATTGCCACCGGCATTGCACTGGGGACATTCAGCGGACTGGTGCCCGGCATACATGCCAATACCATGGCTGGTGTCCTTCTGGCTGTCCAGGGCCTCATGGCAACCGTGTTTGGCGTAACCGGTGTCGCCGTTTCCCTCTTCTGTGCCCTTGTCACCCATACCTTTCTGGACTGCGTCCCTAGTACGGTACTCGGGGTGCCGGATGCAGATACCGCCCTTTCGGTCCTGCCTGCCCATCGGCTCTCGCTGGAGGGCCGTGCGGAGGAGGCAATCCGCCTGTCGGCTCTGGGAAGCGCTCTTTCGGTCCCCCTCGTTCTGCCGCTTTTCGCTCTCTTCTTTCTCTATCTCCCCTCGATACAACCGGTGCTGGACTGGTGGATTGGCGTCATCCTCCTTGGAGTCGCCGGGGTTCTCATCATACATGCCGAATCTCCGGGGTGGTCCCTTGTTGTTTTCTGTTCCTCGGGCATTCTCGGTCTCTTTACCTTCCGCTACGATTACCTCTCATGGCACCCCTTCGGCACGTCATCGCTTCTGATGCCGCTTCTCACCGGTCTCTTCGGTATTGCTGTTCTTGCGGTATCGACGCATGGTCTGCTGCCGGCACAGGCCCGGGTGGCTCCCTCCATGGAGAAGGGACGCCTTGTCCGCAGCACCGCCATCGGGACCGTCGCAGGGGCGCTCGTCGGGTGGATGCCGGGGCTCTCGAATGCGACTGCAAATGCCCTTCTTTCGCCGGGTATGCAGGATGGGGAGAGTGGGAAGGAGTTTATCGTCGCGACGAGCGCGGCCAATTCGGCCAATGCATTTCTCGGGCTTGCCGCGCTCTTTGCGCTTGGGAGGACGAGAAACGGGGTGATGGCGGCACTTTCGGAGATTGCCGTTCCGCCATTGGGCATTCTTCTCATAGCAGGTGCCGTCGCCGCCCTTGCCGCCTATCTTCTGACCATTGGCTGTTCCCGGGGTGCGCAGCGTATTTCAGGCTTTCCTGTCAGGCACGTGAGCGCGGTGGTTATTGTCTTTGTAATCATCCTGGCGGGGGTTACCACCGGGCCCTTCGGCCTCTTTATTCTCGCCTGTGCATCGGCCTTAGGGTTTGTCCCGCCGCTCGTGAATGTCCGGCGTACGATGTGCATGGGAGTGATCATGCTCCCGCTCATTCTCTCTTCCCTGGATTTGTTCATTTATTAAAGCCCGGAAAGATCGAGGGGGTACAGGATACCCCATATGCGGGTTGGATGAATCTCTTTGTGGAAAGAGTTGGTCACCCTCATATTCCGGTGTACAGGAAGACCATATAGGCGATATACCCCGCAAGGAGCACTCCGCCCCATATGCGTGTGACCTTCGGCGACCCCTTCACGAGGGGGATGACTGCAAGTGAGAAGAGAACGAGAATGACGATGTCGCTGAAGTGGGGGATGGCAAGCGGGCGGATAAGGGCGCCGGTGCCGAGCACCATGAGAAGGTTGAAGATGTTGCTGCCGAGAAGGTTGCCTGCTGAAATGCCTGCATCGCCTTTGAGGATGGCAACAAGGGAGGTTGCAAGTTCGGGAAGCGAGGTTCCGACCGCGACCATGGACATCCCGATCACAAAGGCGGGGATGCCGAGTGCCGTTGCGATGGTCACGGCGCTGTCAAGGACGAACTGGGACCCGATGATGACGGCCACAAGACCCCCGACGGTGTATCCCCAATCGAGGTTTCCATGAATCTCGATTTTTGTTCCCGGTTCCTTTCCTATCCTCTTGTAGATGATATAGAGAATGATGACGAAGGCGATGAGAAGGATGATGCCGTCGACAAGACCCACCATGTTGTCCAGGCAGACCACCGCAAAGACGGCGGTCGCGGCAAGCATAAGCATGGTCTCGGTGTAGACCTTGCTCTTCTCTCCTTCGGCACGTGCGATGACTGCGGGGCTGATCATCGCACAAAGTGCTAGGACAAGGGCGATGTTTGCGATGTTGCTGCCGAGAATGTTTCCCAGCGCTACATCAGGATTGTCCGTGACGATGGCGTTGATGCTCACGACAAATTCCGGAAGGGAGGTCCCGAATGCGATGATGGTAAAGCCGATGACCGCCGAGGGGACGCCGTACCGGGCGGCAAGACCCCCTCCCCCTTCCACGAAGTAATCTGCCCCCTTGATGAGAAGGGCGAGGCCGACGATGAAGAGGAGAACGGTCAGAATCATTACAGGCACGTCCGTGGATTTCCGTAATGTTGGTTGTTGGTATTTATCCGTTTTTGGTTCCTCTTATGGCCGTGCAAAGAGAGGTGCTTTTTTGTGATGGAGGTGGATAGTAAGGATACATATGCGCAGGTACTGGTTTGGGGATATTGAAGGGGATGCGTGCACCTGTGCGGGGTACGAGACCGATACACTTGTGGAGCGGTACCTGGCACTTTTGGAAGATGGGGGGAAGGATGTTCCTGCTCTTCCTGATGTTCAGGAGGCCGTACGGTGTGGCTGCTTTGCCGATCGTGACCAGTACATCGCAACCCTCCGGGATGTTACCATTGCTCTTGCAGAGGAGGAAATCAGGGAGTGTTTTGGGAAAGGTGACGTCGAACTCGTCCAGATGGTCCGCCTGATGGATGAACTGGACGAAGTGATCAATCTCCTGACAGAGAAGTCGACCGAGTGGTACCTTGTCAAAAACCCTGCATTCTCGAGAAAATACCGGTCCTGCAATGCAAAAAAAATGGTCGGCATCATGAAGCGCGACCGTACGTCGCTCGGCCGGGTGGCAGGGGAAGTGGATCGCCTCTCGGCAACGCGCTCCTCGCTTATGAAGGAGATTTCACACCGGGCCGATCTTCTTCTCCCGAACTGCTCGGCCCTTGTCGGGGGGCTGGTGGCCGCCCGAATCCTTGCGCGTGCGGGGGGGCTGGAGGCGCTCGCATCATTCCCTGCATCCACAATTCAGGTGCTCGGAGCGGAAAATGCGCTCTTCACCCACCTGAGGGCGGGGTCTCCCTCGCCGAAACACGGCATCATCTTCCAGCACCGCCGCGTCCATAACGCCCCACGGAAAATCAGGGGCCGTGTGGCGCGTGTGCTCGCGGGAAAACTGGCCATTGCAGCCCGCATCGACGCGTATCGCGGTGAAGCCGATGAAGTATTCCTTGAAAAGGCCCAGGCGGCCATCGACAGGGCGGGTGTAGCCGAATGAAATTCATCGACGGGACCCTGGTGTCGCCGGGAAAGGGCGGCGTTTATGGCGAGCGGACCCTCGGCGAGTGGCGGATATGGGATCCGTACAGAAGCAAACTCGCAGCCCTCGTCCTCAAGGGGACTGAAGTGACGCTCGATGCATCGGTGCATGTCCTCTATCTCGGGGCGGCAAACGGCACGACGGTGTCGCATGTCGCGGATTATGCCGGGACGGTCTATGCGATTGAATTTGCGCCGCGTCCGATGCAGGACCTCATTGAGGTGTCACGGCGCAGAAAGAACATTGTGCCGATTATGGCGGACGTAAACCGCATGCAGGTTTATGAGCCGCTGGTCGAGCAGGTGGATTTCATTTACCAGGACGTGGCGCAGCCCAATCAGGTGGCAATCGCCGTCAACCACCTGAAATTCCTGAAAAGAGGCGGAACATACATTCTGATGCTCAAGACGAGGAGTGTCAATGTCCGTGAGGATCCGAAGGACGTCTGCGAGGCATCAGTACAGGCCCTTGAGGCAGCGGGGCTCGTTGTCCAAACCGTCCAGTGGCTGGACCCGTATCATCGTGATCATGCGGCACTGGTGTGCCGCCTGCCGGAGGATTAACGGGTGCGCCAGTACTATTTCAACCCGTTTTCCATCATACTCATACTATTTCTCATAGCGATTCTCATCTTCCTTATACCGCTTCTTCTGCTCGGCATTATCGGCGGGGCGCTCGAAAGTCTTGGATTCTCCGGCTGGACGATTCTCCTCCTTATCGTTTCAATCATTGCGGGAAGTTTCATCAACATCCCGCTCACGAAGATCAAGGGTGCGAGAAAGCCTGATTATGTCTTCCGCAACCGGTTCGGTCGGGTCTATACGGTTCATGACTCCGATGACACCGTGGTCGCCGTCAATGTGGGGGGTGCGGTGATTCCTGTTCTGATCTCGCTCTACATGTTCCTGAATGTGGCCACCAATGCAGCGGCCTTTCCCGACCCCGGCGCGGTGATCCTCGCGGCCCTTGCCGGTATCTGCATCGTCGCCGGGGCAACGCACGCCGCCGCACGGGTGGTACCGGGACTGGGTATTGCGACGCCGTTTTATGTGGCGCCGGTGGTGGCGCTTCTGTGCGGGGTCGTCCTTGAGTTTTCCAATCCGCTTGCAGGGCCCGTCATCGCCTTTGTCGCAGGAACGATCGGGACGCTTGTCGGCGCGGACCTTTTGAATATCCGGCATCTCGGCCGTGTCGGAGCCCCGATGGTGAGTATCGGCGGTGCCGGGACGTTCGACGGGATATTTCTGAGCGGTGTTCTGGCGGCGTTTCTTGCGTGAATGTATGAAATTTGGAAAAGGATGCGCTCTGCTCTCCTGAAATTTCGGTGGCGGTGAATGGGGGATGTCCGGATTCATCTGCCGTACGAGAGATAATTCCGAAAGGTGCTGAGAAATATTGGGATTGGCGATCAAAATCTTGAAAAAAATAATTCTAAAAGATGATAGTCCGGAGCAGATTCGAACTGCTGTCGCAAGATCCAGAGTCTCACATGATTGACCACTACACTACCGGACTTCTGAAATTACCTCTAGTTGTCTGTCGGTGAGAGATATTAATGTGACGATTTGGGCCGAACGGGCGTCTCAGGTTCTGTCGGATTGGTGTATGTCCGTATATTAATTGATCCCAGAAATGATGGGGCATGACGGCATGGTTTATGTACGATGACTTCTTTGGCAAATAGTCGAAAGAATATCTGGTGGAATACGCGCCTCTCCTCCGGAATCCCGGAAGTTACATTCGGGGGCAAATTACGGGCGAATGAGGATGATTCGGGCGATATTCGCGGTCTCTCTCCGCCCTCCTGTTTCCGTCAACCACAAAGGATATATTAAGTGTTCTCCAAATATTGGAACATATTCCGTCGTTCGGAGTATGGAACAAAGTGAAGCGTTTTTCGGCGATTGCCGAAGATGTTGCATGATGTTCCCTCAATGTATTGTAAGGAGGTTATGAATGAAAACAAAACTAGGAATTGCCCTGGTAGCCATGATTGCACTGGCATTTGTTGCAGCAGCACCTGCAGCAGCAGACACCAGATACATGAATTCGACCGGGCTTACCGCATTCGCTGGTGAAGAGGACCTTAACTGGGATGCCGTCACCGGTGGAGTAGACACTTGGGTTGCCGTATGGTTCCCCGATGGAGCTGACACAAGCTCAGCATCTTGGGCAGATACCTATTCAATTACCCCTGGTTTCACCAACTATATCGATCCCTCGAAGTTTGGTACGAAGACAGGAGCATGGTATGTTGATCAGGACAGCCTGACGGATCCCCAGCTCAATGGTAACTGGACCGTTGCATTCTATGCGGCAGTTCCGACCATTGATGTGAAGGCATACGAGATTACTGGTGCAAGTACTTCCAAAGACCGCACAGATGGCAATGTCATTACGAACTCTAACTTGACGTTCAGAATTGACACCAACCTGTGGAAGATCTTTGACCGTACTGGTTACGAAGCTGGCGATGATGCTATTACCATCACCGTGAAGGACGAACAGGGTACCAAATATACGGGCCTTATCAATGCGGCTGGTACAACCACATCCATTAAGGACTTCGCAGTTGACAGCCAGCTTGACTATGTTCTTGGTCAGTATGACCCTATCTGGTACACCTCCAGCGCTAACTACGCATCCGGTGTCTACACGTTCTACGCATCCTGTGATGTCAACAGCATGGATGACAACTATGCCGTCACCGGCTCAACCGTCTCCAAGGTATACACCGTCACCATTGCAAAGGACACCGTGACCATTGAGGCAAACAAGGACACCGTCGTCCGCAACAACGACTTCTCCGTGACCGTGACCGGTAGGCCCAACACGAACTACGCCCTCTGGCTTGAGGGTTCCAGCAGTGTTGAGCAGCCCCCCGAGATCAAGTTGAACCAGGACTCCGTTACTGTCAATGACACCGATGCAGGTGACTATGAGTTCTCCTCCGGCAAGACTGTCCGGGCAGACACCGCAAATGCAAATGGATTTGCAAAGATCACCACCTCTGGGTCCGGCACCCGCACGATTGGTTTTGCAACCAACCAGACGACCACCGACCAGAGCTACACCATCCGCGTTCAGCAGATGACCGACTATGCAACTGCAAAGTACGACAAGGTCAAAGTGAAGGTTGAGAAGGGCGATGTTACCGTCACCGCATCCGGCGACGCATCCTACTTCCTCGGCGAGGAGATCATTCTCTCCGGAACCAACACTGACAGTGACTACGTCTACCTGTTCATCACTGGTCCCAACCTGTGGGCCAACGGTGCAAAGCTCGTAGACCCGAAGAACACTGACAGCAAGACCACCACTGGTGTCGACACCACCTTCATCGAAGAAGCTGTTGAGACCGATGACACGTGGGAATACAAGTGGGACACCTCTTCAGTTGACCTTGATGCAGGCACCTACACCATCTACGCTGTCACCGACGACATCGACAAGGGCGACCTCGGAACCCTGAGTGCAACCTATGCAACCGTTTCGATCGTCATCAAGAAGCCGTTCGTGACTGCAACCACCAGTGCAGCAACCGTCGCAAAGGGCGACGACCTGTACATCACCGGTACTGCAGAGGGTGACCCCTCCAACGTCTACGTCTGGATCCTTGGCAAGAACAAAGCCATTGCAACCTCCGAGACCGTTGAGGATGACGGCACCTTCGAATACAAGTTTGCAACTGACAGCTCCCTTGCAGCCGGACAGTACTTCGTGGTCGTTCAGCACCCGATGTACAACGGACAGCAGGACATTTACGAACTGAACGGCAACGTCTACAACAAGATCAGCGACGACCTTCTGCTCTTCAAGCTCGAGGGCCAGGGCAGTCTCCAGGGCTCCGACGCTGCAGAGGCACTCGTTCAGGCAATCAACTCTCCGAACGTTGATGATACCTACTACAAGCTCACCTTCATGGTCGAAGAGCCGTGGATCATCATCGACGCAATCGGCGACCGCTATGTTGGCGAGACCTTCACCATCACCGGAACCACCAACCTCGCTGTTGGCGACTCCCTGATTGTTGAAGTTGTTTCTTCCTCATTCCAGCCGACCGAGAAGACCCAGTCCGGCGCATTCAGCGGCGCATCCGGCACTGTCCTCGTCACCGAGGGTGACGACGGCAATGCATGGGAGTTTGCAGTTGACGCATCCAACTTCAAGCCCGACGAGTACATCGTCAAGGTCGAAGCTGTTGAAGCTGACAACACTGCAACCCAGACCTTCAACGTTCTGAAGGCCGTCCCGACCGCAGAGCCGACTGCACAGCCGACCGCACAGCCCACCGCACAGCCCACCGCTGAGCCGACTGAGGAGCCCACTCCTGAGCCGACCGCAACTCCGGGCTTTGGTGCAGTCTTTGCACTGATCGGCCTCGGTGCTGTTGCAGCACTGGTCCTCCGGAAGGACTAAACCCCCCAATTTTTTCTTTATTTTGACCGTCTGTGTGACGGGGCGTTTTTTTAAATTGTCCCTAAACAGGGAACCTTATCTACTCAGCAATCAAAATTCCGTTTATCCAACAGGAGATACCGGAGTTTTGGAATGAATCTGCTCGTACAACATGTTGATGTCAGTAATCGCGGTGCACTGCTGCACAAGAATGATGCCCGCATTCTGGGTGTCCTCGATGGTGACCGTATACGCATCGTCAATCATACAAACGGCAAATCGGAATCGGTGGTCATAGACACGACCCCTTCACTCGTAGAAGAGGGCCACATCGGCGTCTACTCCCTGACGTTCAGTGGCATAGGTCTTGAAGATGGGCATGAGGCAGAGGTCTTCGAGTCCATCCCGCCGGCATCAATCCGCACCATCCGCAAAAAGATGGACGGGGGGCGGCTTTCAAAGGATGAGATCTACGAAGTCGTCTCCGATATTGTCCTGGAAAATATTTCCCTTACCGAACTGACCGCCTTTGTGACCGCATCCTATATCCATGGCCTCGACATGGACGAGGTGGAATACCTCACCCGTGCGATGGTCGATACCGGCGATTCGCTTGAGTTCAGTACCAAGCCGGTGGTAGACAAGCACTCGATCGGTGGAGTTCCCGGGAACAAGATCACGCTGATTATCGTGCCGATCCTGGCGGCAGCCGGACTCAAGGTCCCGAAGACGAGTTCGCGTGCGATCACCGGGGCTGGTGGGACGGCGGACCTGATGGAGGTTCTCGCCCCTGTCGAATTTAGCGCGATCGAGGTACAGGAGATGACCGAGAAGGCGGGAGCGGTGATTGTGTGGGGAGGATCCACGAACATCGCCCCAGCCGACGACCGTATCATCAATGTCGAATATCCGCTCAAGATCGACGCCCGTGGTCAGATGATTGCAAGCGTGATTGCCAAAAAGAAGGCAGCCGGTGCAGATATCGTCGTCATCGACATCCCTGTTGGAAAAGAGGCGAAGGTTGAATCACTTCAGGAAGCCCGCAAACTCGCTCGTGAGTTCATCGAGATAGGGGAGCGCCTGGACCTTGAGGTCGAATGTGCGATTACCTTCGGCGATCTGCCGGTTGGCCGGACAATCGGGCCGAACCTGGAGGTCGCCGAAGCGATGCGGGTTCTCGAAGGGTCACCGTCACCCGGATCGCTTGTCCAGAAGAGTCTTGCTATCGCAGGTATCGCCCTTGAGATGGCCGGCAAGGCGGCACGGGGCGAGGGGGAGCCCGTCGCACGCGAGATTTTGCAAAGTGGAGCAGCGCTTGCAAAGATGAAGGAGATCATAGCCATTCAGGGAGGAAATGCGGACATTAAAGCTGATGATCTCAAGCCCGGCATCTACATGGCTGATGTGCCGGCTCCGGCCGACGGGTATGTGATCAACATCGCCAACCGTGCGCTCATCACCATCGCACGACTCGCGGGGGCCCCCAACGACAAGGGTGCCGGCATCTGGCTGCATGCCAAGCGTGGGTCTCAGGTGAAGAAGGGCGATGCGATCATGACGATCTATGCCGACAATGAACAGAAACTGAAGAATGCTCTGGAAGAAGGTCGGCGCCTGATGCCGATCCTGGTGGAAGGAATGCTGATCGACCGCCTTCCCTCGGATACCCTGCACTTCAACCGAATGGACTAACATCCATAAAAAAAATTACTTTGTATGGATATTCACCGTATAGTTCCGGCTTTGGTTGCCCTTCTCTGTCTTTGCGGTGCCGTCCAGGGGGTCTCGCTTCGGGTGACGGTGACAGACGACGTGAGTGGGGACCCTGTTTCGGATGCAAACATCTACGTTGAGGGGACGTACGAGGGCGAGACAAACTCCGAAGGGGTTTATATTTATGAGCATTCCCTGAATGAGTCGTTCCGAATGGGAATCGAAAAGACGGGCTATATCAGCTGGCAGTCGATGGTCTCTGCCACCCAGTCAACTCTTGCGGCCGAACTCTCGCGAAAGGCGGTGACACTTACTGTCTCCCTCTATGATGCGGACACGCTCGAACCGGTCGACGGTGTTCTCGTGAAGGTCTCCGGGGAGGACTATCTCTCGACGGATACCACCGATGGGTCAGGGGATGCCGTATTCGAGGTGAAGGCCGGCATGCAGTATAGTGTGGAGGTCAGCGCTTCCCACTTTGAACTCCTCAATAAGATCGTCGAGATGGGAAATGAGGCCAGATTTGTTGATTACCGCCTCATTCGTGATGATATCTTTGTCGTGGAAGTGACGGATGCAAAAGACGGGTCTTCCCTGAGTCAGGCGGATGTGTATATCGACGAAAAATTCGTCGGTGCCACCGGTTCGGATGGGAGAGTGACGGCATACGTAGAGCGGGGGCGAACTTATCCCATCTCGGTAGCCAAGGATGAATATTCCACCTTCACGGATCAGCTCTATATTGAAAGCGACCTTCTCATCTATCCTGTTGTTCTCTCAAAGGCCCTCTATCCGGTGGCAATCTCGGTCTATGAGGCGGACCGGACGCCGATCGAAGGGGCAAAGATCTATATTGATGAGGATTTTCACGGAACGACGGATGAGTTCGGCCATTCGGGGATTGCCAGACTCATTGCCGGAGTCCATGAAGTGGAGGTCAGGGCAGATGCATATGAGACAGTTGTCCGGGAAGTGACCGTCGATGAATCTGTCGAGGATATCATCATTCAGCCTGAATTCGCGATGGCATCTGTTACCATTCTCGCAGAAGAAGACGACCACACCCCGGTCGAAGGTGCGACTGTCCGTGTGGACGGAACCTATGTCGGGACGACCGATGCAACCGGACAGTTTGAGACGGTTCTCCGGACGAATGCGGCATATGTCATATCCGTCAGCGGGGATGCGTACAATGAAGCATCAGTGGAGGAGAGCATACCGAAAGGCACCAGTGTATATCAGATTGAGGTTACAATGGAGAAGTCCATAAACATTGGTCTTATCATCGTGGTTGGAGGAATCGTTGTTATTGGTGTTGCGGGTATCATGGGCGTTCGACATCTCAGAAACAGGCCGGGTAAGCGCAATCCGCAGAAGAAAAATCAACTATGATTTTTTCTTAAAAATCCGGCGAATTCTCTTTTTTCTTCAAGAAAATATTTATTCTTTCAATTGATAGAATGTATTAAATAGTGTATCTGCCCGTCAGATATATAAACACGAGCTCTATGAAGGCAACATATATATTGGTCCTTCTCCTGGCATTTCTCATCGTCTGGCCGGTGTGTGCTTTGGGCGATGGAGATGTCACCGTGAGTGTTATCGGCAGTCCCGGTCACGGAGACTGGCTCATCGCAGGGGATGGCGCGGCGATCATCACCGTCAAAGTTCACACGGAAGGCGAAACGATACGCGAAGTGCGGTTTGACTGTGTGGAAGCCTCCGTCTATGGCGACGTTGACAGATACGTAGTGACAGAATTGCCGTATCGCACGACATTTTCGACACAGAAAAGCGGGAGCGTCCCGATCCGTATTGCTATATCGTATATTAATGAAACGGGATGTCCGGCCGAATTTGAGAAGGTGTACTCTCTCGACGTTGATCATGCAGCACCATACAGGATTCGAAGTATCGATTTTTCCGCAGAGGCCGGAGTGTATGACATCATCCCCATTACGGTGGTTATGGAGGACAGGTATGGAAATGTCATTGACAGTCGGTATGAAGACGATGGTGGTGACGAGACCTCGGAAAGTGTCCTCTTATATGGAACCGTGAGTGATGAGGCGGGTTTTTTTGACGGCGAAACATACGGGCATGACTCTGCCGTCTGCCATGCCGGACCGGATGGGGCCTGTGCGGCATACTACCGAACCGGTACTCGTGCCGGAGAGTATATCATACATGTAATGCCCGAGGCAATGGGCGGGGAAGATGCCTGGATTAGAATTACCGCCGGGGGCGGGGGGGTTCCTGTTTCAATATCTGTTGCAGTGGACCCCTGTGAAGGAAATCCGGGGGTACCTGCGCCGGTTCCGGCGGATGGGATGAGCGGCTATTCTTTGGTCTTTGCCCTTAAGGACCAGTTTGGAAATCCGTGCGCAAAGACCCCCGTACGTGTCCGTGCCGGTGAAGATGGAGAGGTGCGGGACCTCCTGACGACCTTCGACGGGACCGCAATGGTATCATATGGTCCCCGGAATACGGTCGGGAATGTTACCATAACCGGCGAATCAGTTCTCAATCCATCCGTTTCGTGTTCCGTCGACCTGAGCTTTGCGAGCAGTGAACCGGTAACGATGATTCTGATGGCGAACCCGCAGTCGATGGCGAGCAGTGATGTGGATGGCGCTCCCACAGCAGAGATCATGGCCAAGGTGATGGATATCTGCGGCAACCCGGTTGCGGGAGAGACGGTACTCTTCAGTATCTATCATCCTGTCTATCCCTCCTCCCAGGTCGAAGAACCGTACCTCACAGACACATCGGTTATGACCGATGAAGACGGGATGGCTTCGGTCACCTTTGTGCCTGGAGCCTTCAATACCGCCCCCGGGATGCCGGGACATGAGGCGGTATGTCCCTACGATGAGACGGCGGTTGCCACGTGCACAATAACGGCGCTCTGGGGAGGTATGTCACGTGATATTGACCTCGAGTGGAGAAATTATCCCTATCTCAGGGTAGAGACGGGTCTTTCCGGGGATACAGTGGCTGTCAATGACACCGTTGACGTCACCATCAGCCTTGTTGGCGACGGGTGGGCTCTCCACCCTGCCCCGGTGGATGTAGTGGTGGCTGTGGACAGGTCGGGGAGCATGCTCATGGATGACATCGATCGAATGGTGTACGAGATGGCGGCCCTCAAGACTTTCATCTCCCGGATGAACGAAGGAAAAGACCGCATCGGGATGGTCACTTTCGGCAGCTCCGGGTACTGCGATTCGCGCTGGGGAAAACCCGGGGTGGACTACAGCTGGAATGATGATCTCACCTACGTTGCCACCCATTATCCTGGCTCCCCGAAGACGTATACGGATTATGCGACGCTGGACCTTGGACTGACGGGCATCCGGGCAGATGTCTCGGCTGCCGTCGAAGGGATTGTCCCCTGGGGCGGTACGCCTATGCGCTATGCCCTCTATACCGGCCTGCGCGAGATTGTACAGAACGGCCGTGATGACGCGGTTCGTGCCGTCATCCTGCTCTCGGACGGGGATTACAACTGGTACGGAGATCCCCTTGCCCGGGGCAACGGAAAGACCCCTGCGCAGAAGAGTCCGACGGATATGAATTACTTTTCCGATGGTACGGAGAAATATACCATCTTTGAGGATCTTGGGGCGGTGCAGAACCTGAGCGAATACGCAGCCGGGGCAAATGTAAGAATATATTCGATTGCCTTTGCGGACTCCTTTTCGGTCGAAGGGAGGGAAACTCTGCGGATTCTCGCCGAGTCGACGGGAGGCAAATTTTATGAGGCTCCCAACGGGGGCCAGCTGGCCGGTATCTATACGGACATTGCCGGCGACCTCAGAACGGTTGCCGGTGTTGATACCGAAATGGAGATTCCATTTGGAACGGTCGCCATCAACAATGACTCAGTTCCCAACACCCCTGCCGACCCGTCACTGGAATGGGTCTATTGTGAGGGGAAGTCAACGACCATAGCAAGCATGATGAACGATGCCGCTCCCTCACTTGTTATCGTCCCCCGATACACCGTCGATGAGGACGAAGAACAGGCCGACTGGGAGGATGACCGCAGCCTGAGCTGGGATGTCGGTTCTATCGTCCTCAACCAGGTATGGGAGACAGAGTTTAGCCTGGAGATCTTTACTCCCGGTACAATCAATATCTTTGGTGACAGTTCCAGGATTCGCTTCAATGGCGGCGAGGAGACGCTTACCCTTCCGGATACCTATGTGACGGCACTTGAGGGACTCGACGGGACCGGCCTTCTCTCGCACCAGATGGCGATACGGGGGGTAAACTGTACGAACAGGGATATGGTTGAGGATTATTTCGAGATTGTCTGGGACCTCGAGTATGACGGCGTCCTACCGGTAATTCAGGAGATATACTACATGCGGGCGGAAGAAGGGATGTGGTATCTCTATGACAATGCAGCACTGCCGGGTGGACCTGTGAATGAGGAGAAGTTCACCTCTCACCTCTATGTCGCTGATTTCCCTCCGGGGGACTACCATATCCGGGTGTATGCCCATGCACCGGATGCGGATGCCATCAATCAGACTGCGGCGGCAATCAGTCTCGGGAACATGGACGAGAACTATATCAAAATTACCTAAAGTCCCCAACTGATGATGAAGGATGGACGAAGGTGACTTTATTATCGGAATATCGGCCGGTTTGTTTTCAATATCGGGAAGGTGCCCCGAAGGCCTGCCTCCTGAGAGGATTGCGTAGCTGTGATAAAAACGGACGGATCCAGCGGGAATCGAACCCGCGTCCTTGGGTTCGAAGCCCAAGAGGATATCCTCTACCCTATGGATCCACTCATTGATTGGGTTTGCCGGATAATTAACCATTCTGCTTCTGCAGTTCTGCACCGGCAGGTTCTTCCGCCGTTTTCTTTCAGTCCATTCATCAGCGAATTTATGAGATTTCCGGAAAGAACTCATAAGCAATGATTCTCTCGGATACTGAAATACAAAAGAGAATCCGGGACGGTGCCCTTGTCCTGGACCCATACAGCGAAGCGTCCCAGCAGCCCGCATCCTATGATCTGCGTGCGGCTGAGACGGTGGTTCTTGCCCGCGGAGCGTGTACCCTCGTTCCCTCTCTCGAATGGGTGGAACTGCCGGCAGATGTTGCGGCGACACTCCGGTGCCGGTCTTCGTTTGGCAGACGCGGAGTCCTCATCGGCGGGGGGTTTGTGGACCCGGGTTTTCGCGGCCAGCTCACCCTCTGTCTGGTCAATATGGGAGCAGATGATGTTGCGGTTGAAAAAGGAGAACGGATTGTCCAGATAATTATGCAGACCGTTGCCGGCGGGGATCGCCTCTATGAAGGGCGGTACCAGGACAGCAAAGGGGCTGTCGGCAACCGTGACGGTGCTATGTGATCCAGAAGAGGTCGTCTGCTTTCTCCTCTTCTTCTTCCTCTTGCGAATTCTTTTTTGTGTAAGTGCTGCTGATGGTCCCTGCCTTATAGGAGGGTTCTTTCTGCGGCTGTGCTGTCTGTTCCTTTGTCTTCTTCATCCGGGTTTCGACCCGTGCCATAAGTTCGTCCTTGGGGGCAGGGATTTTCTCCTTCATCCGGACTTCTCCGTCGAGAAGTTCCTTCGTCTGTATCTTCGACCCCGAAAGCTGCACTGAATTGCCGGAGACGACGCTGTCGTTGAGTCTGGTATTGACCGGCCGCACCTTCACCGACGACCCGTTGATGGAACTGTCGTTTGGCCCGGCTGCCGAAGCAACGGATACCTTCCCTCCCTCGAAGGTGCTGTCCTTCGCCCGGAAGCCGGGGGTATCGATGGCGATGGAACTGCCGACAAGCGAGGTATCTCTTGGACCCTTCTGCCCCCTCTTCGGGATCTCTTTCAGTCCGAAGATTGCATCGTTCGGCGCATTGTTCGAACCGCCGCTCGTCATACGGGTCATATCGGCGACTGTTCGGGCCTGTCTTCCGGGAAGGACCAGCTTATCGTCACTGCTTTCCTGCCTGCCTGCACCTGCAATAGTAATCTGTCCATCCTTCGCTGTGAGGGAATCATCTGTCGAATCTTTCGTAGCAGCAATTCCCTCAAGGCGTACCATCTCATCCTTCACGTCGCCGTCATCTCCTTTGGACCCATAATCCGTATCATAATCCTGTGAATACTCCACATATTCCCGGGATGTGACCGGGCGGCCATCCTCATCATTCAAAACCGCCTCTTCCTCTCCTTCCCCGGAAATTTCGGGCGGCATGCATTCATCGTCATCTTCGAGGAGGTCGATAAAGGAAATTCCTCCCGTAGTCTCCCCGGAATTACGATAATCCCCCGTATCGGGATTCCGGGCGGTGACCCATGATTCCTCTTCGGCCTCCCAGGCCTGCATCTCTTCTCTCCTTTTTATTTCCTCTTCTTCTTCGAGACGTTCAGCCTCATATTCTTTCTTAATGTCGGCGAGTTCGGTCACCCGCGGGATGTTTTCGATCCCCGAGAGAACGATGATAATCCCCACGTATTTCGTATTGCGGACAGGGTAGTCCCCGGAACGCATCTCGAGCCCCGAAATGCTCCGGTCAATCCATTTACGTACCGTCTGGAATCCCTTCATGGACAGTTCCTGTGAAGGGCCTGCAATGAGTACCAGTGCCTTGTCTGCGCTGGTGATGTCGCATGGGACTGAGATATCTTCGTAGACCGCCTTTTTTGCAAGGGATACAATGCGGGTGGCCCGTTTATGGGAATATTCCGAGAAATAGGTCTCTGAACGCCAGTTTAAAAAGCGTTCCTTCAGGGATACCGTGAGCGGTTCGACCGCATATCCGATTGCGACCAGTCCGTTGTCACGCAGGGTGTTGAGTACCTCCCCTGCGTCCAGAACGACCTCCGCTGCTTCCAGGCCCTCTTCATTGAATTCGCCCGCCCTGAGCAGGAGTCCTATCTGACGGGCAATACGATCATTGAGCATCCGGTACAGATCGCGGGGGTTTTCCGGAAACTTTTTCGCCGGATACGGGAGGCGCTTCTCCTCCATGGCCACGCTGTGCTCATGAAATTCCGCCTGCAATTTCCCGTACCAGGTCTCATTGTCGAAGAGAATGACCGCATCAAGCACATCACGAAGCATTATGATGTCTTCCGATGCCTTTGAGGATTGTTTCTTTCCCTCATGGCGCATGGGGAGGGTACAGACCCCGAATACTGGTTCAATATAGGCAATTCTCAGTTCTTCGACGAGCTCGGGGACGGCGTCGATGACGCTTCCTCCCAGGCCCGCGAAGATCATGATGGCATCGATTTCGACCGTATCCATCCGCTGGATCATGGTCATGATCTCTTCAACATTGACCGTTGAAGGAACATCAAAATGGATATCAGGATCGAGGGGAGGAAAATTCATCCGCTGGGGCTGGGGGATAAACTCGAGCTGGCGCAGACTATTGCCATCCATATCGACGGCGAGCGCATTGACACACCCAACACGGCTCCTGGTGTCGTGATCATAGAGCTGATCGACAATCCGTGTTCCGGCGCCGCCCAGTCCAATTGCAAGTATTCTCATGTGGTGCCCTGCAGGGGGGTTTTCCCCCAGATCTTTTCCGTTCTTCGTACCTGAATGTGTGTGCGGGATGCCACCCGGGAAAAAGACCCGGATAAAACACAATTTCCTAAATGTAAGGTGTGTTCAGAAGCATAATAAAATCTCTGGATGCATATTCATAAAATCGCCATTTTGTGGAATCCAAAGAATAATAAGCGTTATTGGGGCGAATTTTAGAAAAATACTCCCATTGAAGAACCCAAAAATCCAAGCAAATGATAACGTATATTAAGAACGATGCAGTAATACTAAATTTGAGGTGAAAGACCTATGAGCTATGGAATTGAATTCGTTCCGGGAAATGTCAATGTAAAGCAGGTTGTCAACTACTGTAAACTTGCTGAGCAGAAGGACATTGACTTTGCCTGGATTACCAACCACTACAACAACCGCCACTGCTACCCGACCCTTGCGGCCATTGCACAGGCGACCGACTCCCTGAAGATGGGACCCGGCATCATGAACACCTTCACCGACACTCCGGCAGCAATTGCCTCGTTCATGTGCACCCTTAACGAGATTTCCGACGGCCGTGCAGTCCTCGGTATCGGACCGGGTGACCTGTCCACTCTTCCGAAACTGGCCATTGACCCCGTAAAGCCGGTGGCACGCCTGAAGGAGGGCGTCGTGCAGATCAAGGCGCTCTGCTCCGGAGAAGAAGTCAAGAAGACCGGCGACATGGAATTCTTCGACTACGATGGTGCAAAGCTCACCGGTGTGACGCTTCCTGCAAAGAAGAAGCAGATCCCCGTCTACATCGGCGCACAGGGCCCGAAGATGCTCCAGCTTGCCGGCGAGATCGGAGAGGGAGCTCTCATCAACGCATCCAACCCGAAGGACTTTGAGATTGCAATCCCCCTGATCAAAGAGTCATGCGACGCAGTCGACGAGAAGAAGTTCAAGAAATTCGACGTCGGTGCATACACCGCAATGTCCATCGACCAGAGCGAGAAGAAGGCACGCAACGCAGCAAAGATCGTTGCAGCATTCATCGCAGCAGGCTCGCCGCCCCCCATTCTGGAGCGCCACGGCCTTGACATGGCAAACGTCGGAAAGATCAAAGACGCACTTGCACGCTTTGACTTCGGTGCAGTTGGCGGCCTTGTCGGCGACGCCGAGATTGACGCATTCACCATCGCAGGTACTCCTGAAATGGTCAAGGAGAAGTGCGACGACCTCACCGCATCCGGTGTTACCCAGATCATCTTCGGTTCCCCACTTGGTCCGGACATGACCAACTCCATCCGTCTCCTCGGCAAGTACATTGTCTGAGAAGAACAGATACCAATTCTTTTTTTTATTTCGCAGTCCTTCTCCTGTGTGTGGAGCTAATACTCCAAATCCGGCCGTATGCCGCCTGCAGGAGGGAGATTTTGAATGTTTACCATCAGTGAAATCCGCGGGATGCCCTTTCCCGTGCAGTTGCGCACCGACCACCTGACCGGTCAGCAGTGCAGGATCAGTCCGCTTCGGGGGGGCAGAGGTATCGGTACCGGGGCATGTGTGGCCGCTGATACCGGGGAGGTCCCGTGTCCCTTCTGTCCTGAGCGGATTTTCCGGGAGACGCCCACCTTTCCGTCGGGGAGGCGTGTCTGCATCGGGGAGAGCGTGACATTTCCCAATATGTATCCCTTCTCCGCTTTTCATCTTGTAACGGTGATCACACGTTCTCACACTCAGGAAAAGTTTTCTGTGCAGCAGATCGCAGACGCACTCGAAGGGCAGTGGTCGGCATTGGCAGACGCACGGGGATATGTGTCGGTGAACTGGAACCACCTGTCATCTGCAGGTGCCAGTATGTATCATCCTCACATGCAGGGCATAGCGGACGATAAACCGACTGTATATACCCGCCGCTGCCTGGAGGGGGGTGCCCGGTACCGGGAGAAAACCGGTGAAAACTACTGGGAGACTTTTCTTGATGGCGAGATGGGCGGCCCAAGATACCTCTTTGGCGATGAAGTACCATGGTATGCACACCCTGTCCCCATGGGAGAGAAGGAGATCCGTGCATATCTTCCCGTTGGTACCCTTCCTGATGCGCACCCCTACATTGATGCTCTTGCCTCCGGTCTTCATCAGGTGATTGGATTCTATCATTCGCAGGGCCACTGCGCCTTCAACGTCGCGGTTCGGTTCGACCGTGCAGGCAGCGCCGGTGACTTCAGGGCACATCTGTCGATCATTGCACGGATAAATCCGACGCCTGCGGGAACGTCCGACTCGGCGTTTATGGAACGTCTTCACGATGAACCGGTGCTCTTCACCATCCCGGAAGAACTGCCGTCGATGTTTTTTAACGGAACGTGAGTCGTTGCACTCTGCCCGATCGGCACACAACTATTGCAGAAAAAAGGCTCAAACTGGAAAAGAAAAATTGGGTTTGGGTATTTACTCCGGCTTGGAGATAAGAGTGGTCTTGGAGACGATGGTGCCGTCATTCTTGTGCGGCATGCGCACAACACCGTCACAGCCCTTCTCGATCTCACGTGCTTCGTCACAGAGGACGGTTGCAGCGCGCATCATTTCGTGTGCGGATGCAACGATAGGTACGTAGTTCTCGAATCCCTTGGTCATGAAGCAGCCCTTCACGTTGACCATTGCGACTGCTGCTGCAATCTCGAATGCTGCACGTGCCTTTGCATATGCGTAGGGGTTGGTGAATTCGTCCTTGACAGCCTTGTCAGCGGTCATGACAATCTTGGGGAGCTCGAGTTCTGCACCTGCTTTGCCTGCCTTGACCTGGTCGATGACTGCATCGATTGCGATCTGCATCTTGCGGAATGCACCGGTGACGGTGAGGACCTTGATGAGGTTGCCGTTGTAGTCGGACATCTCATTCGGGTCGAGGAATTCACGGCGTGCACCGATCATGGAGTCTGCCTTCTGGATAACATATCCGAAGTCGCTCTCCTTGAGGTCCGCCCATTCCTTCTTGGTGGTGACATCGTCAGTGATGACGATTACGGGGATGCCTGCTGCCTTGAGTGCTTCACGTGCACCGGTGGGGCCGGGGAGGACACCGTTCGGTGAAACCACAATTGCGAAGTCGGGCTTGTATGCGATAAGGTTGCTGACCACACGGTCGACGTCCTCGACTTCGAGCTTGGTCCCGCTTGTTGCCATGAAGGTCTGCATGTCCTGACGGTCTGCACGCTCGTCGAGGAGTAACTCGACCATAACACCACTTGCGATGTTGCCTAATTTTGCAACTCCAACTTTAACTACCATATTCTAAACCTCTCAAATTTGAGAACATTCAACTATCAACAAGTCTGGTAATAAACATTTTGAATTTCTGCCAATCGACGGATTTGTACGGCTGATGTTAAATGAAATAGTTTAAGTTTCTGCGCGTGATACTATAGTTAATGAAACAAGGGCTCCTTACCGATCGGCAGAAAGAGGTGCTCAGATTCCGCAAGCAGGGTCTCACACAGCAACAGATAGCAGATATCATCCACACGTCCAAGGCGAATGTGTGTACGATTGAGAAGGCTGCATATGAGAATATCGAAAAAGCAAAGGAAACTCTCGAATTCCTGTACACTCTTGATGCGACGCATCTTTGTACGATCAAGTCGGGCACGGATCTCTTCGATGCAATAGGGGAGATATATACCGAGGCCGAGAAGATACATATCAAGGTGCGGTACGATTCAATAGGTCTCATTAACCGTCTCAAGGAATCAAACCCGGAACGGTTCAAGGGTCGGTTTGTCAGGGATGATGTTGAGGTGTATATCACCGAAGAAGGCGATCTCTGCTTCGGATGAAGCACTCCTTTTCTCCAAATTTCCGACATGTTTATATCTCTTTCTTTGCAATATTTATGGAACCAATATGAGGATTTCATCTACCGGTGCCGGAATCATTCCGGCCGCCCGGTGAGATCTTCTCATATCGTGGTGGCTCTCACCTCCGTTTTCGGAGGGGGGAGATACCGAGATGGGTTGTGCACAGGCGCAACAGGTGAAAGACGTAGGATCTGACGGAACCGTAAGGGTGGACGTTTCGTGGAAACGAGCCCATTTCCGCCGCCCATCATGGGTGCGCAGAATGCGGGAAGAATCAGGATCACTTTGTGAGAATCAGCAATTCCGGTCCACACCGGAAGAATCTCCCAACCTAAAAGGGCCCGTATGCAGGGAATTCGTCGGAAATCTCTTAATAAAGAGGTTTTCGTGCGGTACGCTGCATCATCGGAAACCGGCCGCAAGGCCATGGCGTCAGTTGACCCTTGAACTGTCAGCACGAAATCTCGGAGCTCCAGGCACATTCGTGCCCTGAGGCTTAACGTTCGCAACTGAAACCAAGAATACAGGATTGATCGAAAAATGTCGAAAACATCCAGACCACGCAGGGGCTCACTTGCATACAGTCCCCGCAAACGTGCCCTGAGCCAGGTACCAAAATACCACTCCTGGCCGGCGTACGACGGGGAACCGGCGCTGCAGGGATTTGCCGGCTATAAGGTGGGTATGACCCATCTTATTATGGTGGATGACCATGCCTCCAGCCCGTCAGAAGGCAAAGAGATCATGGTGCCCGTAACCATTGTTGAAATTCCCCCGATGAAGGTTGTCGGTGTCCGTGGCTACAGGGAGGATACCTATGGGAAGCACGCCTGTGCTGAAGCATGGTCCGAGGAAGACGTTTCCAGGATCCGCGAAGCGGCAGAAGCCGGGAAACTCTCGGATATTTTTGTCATCATGCAGACGCAGCCCGCGGAGATTACCGGTGTTCCGAAGAAGACCGGCGACATCATGGAAATGGGTGTCGGCGGTGACAGCATGGCAGAGCGTGTAGAATATGCAATCTCTCTCATGGGAACCGAAATCACAGCGGATATGATCTTCGATGCAGGTCAGTACATCGATGTCACCGCAATTACCACCGGAAAGGGAACAAATGGTCCGGTAAAGCGCTGGGGCATTCAGACCCGGAAGGGGAAACACGGCCGTCAGGGAAAGAAGCGTCATATCGGCAACCTTGGGCCGTTCAATCCGTCCCACGTCAGGTGGCAGGTTCCGCAGATGGGTCAGATGGGATACCAGCAGAGGACCGAGTACAACAAGCGGATTCTGAAGTTCGGCACGAGCGGTGAAGACATCAACCCGGCAGGCGGATTTGTGAATTATGGTCTTGTCCGGTCGAACTATGTCGCCATCAAGGGCTCGGTGCCCGGACCGGTAAAACGTCTTATCAGAATTCGTCCGGCCATCCGTCCAGGAAACCATGTAGACCGCGTACCGGTAATCCAGTACGTCAGTCTTGCCAGCAAACAGGGGTGATCAGGAATGAAAGCACAGATTAGAACACTTGACGGCGGCTCTGCAGGAGAGATCGATCTTCCGGCAGTATTCAGCGAAGATTACCGCCCGGATCTTATCAAAAACGCAGTTCTTGCACTCCAGAGCGAGAGGTACCAGCCTCATGGCACCGACCCATATGCAGGCATGAGGACGTCTGCGGTCTCTTGGGGAAGTGGCCGTGGTGTCGCACAGGTTCCCCGCCTGAAGAACGGTTCCCGTGTTGCACGGATTCCCCAGTCCGTCGGTGGACGTGTTGCACACCCCCCGAAGACTGCAAAGATCCTCGTCCGAAAGATGAACAAGCAGGAGAAGAGGAAGGCGATTCGCTCGGCAATTGCCGCGACTATCAACGAAGAACTCGTCGCAGCCCGCGGACACCGCTTCGAAGCAGGGATTCCCGTTGTCTTTGATGATGCATTTGAAGGCCTCACCAAGACCTCCGATGTGGTAAATGCTCTCCGTGCAGCAGGCGTCTTCGCAGATGTGGAACGCTCCGCAGCAAGCCGCAAGGTCCGTGCAGGCCGCGGGAAACTGCGTGGCCGCAGGTACAAGCAGCGCACGTCACTTCTTATCGTAACCGGTGAGACTGCCCTGAAGGCAGCATCGAACCTTGCAGGTGTCGATGCCGTCAGCGTCGCAGAACTCAATGCAGAGCTTCTTGCCCCGGGCACACAGGCCGGCAGGCTGACCGTCTGGACCGCAGGGGCACTGAAGAGACTGGAGGATATGTAAATGGTAATTAAAACTCCGTTTGTCTCGGAAAAGGCAACCATGCTTCTTGAATCCGATGGCAAGCTCCAGTTCCTCGTGCGCCGTGAGGCAAGCAAGAATGATGTCGCAGCGGCGGTCGAGGACATGTTCGGGCACAAAGTCACGTCGGTCCGGACTCTCATGACTATGAAGGGACAGAAGAAAGCTATCGTCTCGTTTGAAGACGAGAAAGCCGGGGAAGAGATCCTCTCCCGTATCGGTATACTCTGAGGTGGCGGAACATGGGAAAACGTATTATCTCACAGAACCGTGGACGCGGCGGCCCGACCTATCGTGCCCCTTCGCACAAATACAAGGCATCGCTCAAGCATCCCGGCAATGTCGGCGATGTTACCCGCGGGGTTGTCATTGATATCGAACACGATCCTGCCCGTCACACCCCGATTGCAAAGATCCAGCTCGAAAGCGGGGACAAGATGTTCATGCTTGTCACCGAGGGCGTGGGCGTCGGTGACGACGTTGAATGGGGTGCTGAGGCACGGGTAAAGAACGGCAACACCCTGCCGCTCAAAAATGTCCCCGTCGGTGCCTACGTATGCAATGTCGAGGCACGCCCCAACGATGGCGGCAAGTTCATCCGCGCAAGCGGTGTTCAGGCCCAGGTCATCGGCAAGGATGGCGATCGTGTCGGTATCAAGATGCCGTCCGGAACACACAAGTGGTTCAACGGCGACTGCCGTGCCACCATCGGCATCGTAGCCGGCGGCGGGCGTGGCGAGAAGCCGTTCGTCAAGGCCGGAAAGAAGTTCCACAAGATGAAGAGCCAGGCTCAGAAATGGCCTCGTGTCAAGGCTGTCTGTATGAACGTCATCGATCACCCGTTCGGCGGTGGTGGCCACCAGCACGTCGGAAGGCCGAAGACCGTTGCACGTGGCACATCTCCGGGACGTAAGGTCGGCCACATTGCGGCCAAGAGGACCGGAAGGAAATAGGGGGTCTGAAATATGGCAAAGAAAACACAGAGAAGGTTGCCGCGGCGGAAAGAGGAATTCACCTACCACGGCTACAAGATCGAGGATCTTCAGCAGATGGGCATGAGCGAGCTGCTCCCCATTATGCCGGCACGTTCACGCCGCAAAATCAACCGCGGATTTACCCCCGGCCACGAGAAGGTTCTTCGTGAAATTCGGGAAGGCAAGGAGCGTGTGCGGACACATGCCCGTGACATGGTCATCCTGCCTGAGATGATTGGAAAAACGATCGAAGTGCACAACGGAAAGGATTTCGTTCCGGTTGAACTCCAGCCCGAGGCGGTCTTCCACTACCTCGGGGAGTTCGCACTCACCCGCAGGCGTGTCAGCCACGGCAGTGCCGGTATCGGTGCAACCCGGTCGAGTAAGTATGTGCCCCTGAAGTGATGATCATGGCAAGGACAGGATATTCAGTTCAGACCGGGGAAGAAGAAGCACGCGCGAAAGCAAACGAGCTTCCGATCTCGCCCAAGCACTCGATTGAGATTGCCAGAACGATTAAAGGAATGAAGACCGGCGATGCGATTGCCTACCTCGAGGATGTAGTTGCCCTGAAAAAGGCAATTCCGTTCAAGCGGTTCAACCGTAACGTTGCCCACAAGAAGGGACTTGAGGGTTGGGATGCCGGGAGGTATCCCGTCAAGGCATCCGCGAAGTTCATCCGCCTCATCAAATCTGTTGAGAAGAATGCGGAGTACATCGGCCTTGATGTGGAAAACCTCGTCATCACTCACGTCTCTGCAAATCGTGGACGGAGAATGCGCGGGATCTTCCCGCGTGCAATGGGCCGTGCGACACCGAAATACGCAGAATCGGTCAACGTTGAGATTGTGGTAAAGGAGGCCTGAGCAGACATGGGAATTGAGAAGAGATTTATCGAGGACGGTGTCCGCTCAGCACGGGTCGACAAGTTCCTGACAAAAGAACTGAAGCGTGCCGGCTATGGGGGCATGGATATTGCCCGTACTCCCCTCGGCACCCAGATCACGATCTTCGCTGAAAAGCCCGGTATCGTGATTGGAAAAGGCGGAAAGGTGGTTCGTCAGATCACCGCCGATCTTCAGGCCCAGTTCGGGATTGAATCCCCGCAGATTGAGGTCCAGCAGGTCGACAACCCGTCGTTCAATGCACAGATTATGGCCGAACGCCTGGCAAGCTCACTCGAGCGCGGCTGGTATTTCCGCAAAGCAGGAAACAGCACCATCCGCCGTGTGATGGAGTCCGGTGCACTCGGGTGTGAGGTTGTCCTCTCCGGAAAGCTTACCGGTGCCCGTTCACGTGTCCAGAAGTTTACCGAGGGCTACATCAAGCACTCGGGAGAGCCGTCTGACACAATCGTCGAGAAGGGGTATGCAATTGCCATTAAAAAGCTCGGCGTCATCGGCGTTCAGGTTAAGATCATTCCGCCGGGAGCCCGGCTTCCCGACACCTTCGAGGTTCTCGAACCCCAGCCTATGGCAGAGGTTGAAGAGGCTGTCTACGAGGAAGGGACGGATGAGGATATCCTCGGTGCAGAGATCGATGCCGAACTCTCCGAAGTCGAGGATGTTCCCGAAGAGGAGGCGTTCTGAAAATGGCAATCTTCAGGGCAAAGGAAATCGCTCAGTTCAGTGATGTGGAACTCCAGGAGCAGCTTGGAAAGCTCAGGCTCGAACTTGTCCAGGACAACGGAAAGGTCAGTGCCGGTGGAGCACCGGAAAACCCCGGCCGTATCCGCGAGATCCGGAGAACCATTGCACGGATTGCAACCGAGCAGAACAGGCGCAGGGCCTGAGCAGTTCAGGCCGATTAAGGAGGAAATACGCGTATGATCACAGCAGCAAACATCTGCCGCCACGAGCTTGTCGGGCTTGAGGCCTGTGTTTCCGGGTCGAAAAACCCGTCACAGGTCGGCATAGCGGGCAGGATCGTTGGCGAGACAAAGCAGATGATTACGCTTCGCTGTGATGGACGCACTCTCCATGTTGCAAAGAACACTGCAACATTTGACCTTCGCCTTCCCGATGATACCCGCGTACGGGTTGATGGGTCGGTGCTGGTCATGAGGCCTGAAAAAAGAACCAGCATGCGAATTAAAATCTGAGGTATACATGGCAAGAAATCCAGGATTAAACGTCTCCGTTCCGGAGAAGGAATGCGATGACGTCAACTGTCCATTTCACGGCGCTTTACCGGTGCGCGGCCAGGTGATCACCGGCAAAGTCGTGAGTGACCGGATGCAGGGATCTGTGGTGGTCTCAAGGGATTACCTGCACTATGTGAAGAAGTACAAGCGTTATGAAAAACGCAGTTCAAAGCTTCACGCACACCACCCCCCCTGTATCGACCTGAAGGTCGGCGACACCGTCAAGATCGCGGAGTGCCGTCCTATCAGCAAGACCAAGAAATTTGTCGTCGTGGAGGTCGCTGAGGAATGAAAGCAAAACAGTCCCGCACCCCGCGCGCACTGTCAACCGGTACCCGGCTGACCTGTGCGGACAACACCGGAGCACGCGTGGTACAGATCGTTTCCGTCGACCGGTACCACGGTGTACGCCGTCGCCAGCCCAAACTGGGTCTCGGTGACATGGCAATGGTCTCTGTCAAAAAAGGCACTCCCGATATGCGGCGCAAGCTTGAAAAAGCAGTCGTGATCAGGCAGAGAAAAGAAATCAGAAGAGTAACGGGTCTTCGCCTGTCCTTCGAGGACAATGCGATGGTCATCACAAATGAGCGTGGCGAGCCGAAAGGCACCGAAATTAAGGGCCCGGTTGCCCGTGAGGTAGCCGAGAGGTTCCCGAAGATCGGTTCCATGGCGACCATCATCGTATGAGGTGCATGAGAAATGGTAAGAATTGCTAGCACGCAGCCCAGAAAACAGCGGAAATTCCGCTACAATGCGCCACTTCACGTGAGGGGTCGTTTCCTCAACGCACCACTCTCCGCAGAACTGCGTGAGAAGTATGGTCGTCGCAGTGCCCGCATCATTCTCGGTGATACGGTCAGGGTCGTCAGAGGCGACTTTGCCGGTGAGGAAGGCGTTGTCGATATGATCGACACCAGCAACGGACGGATTGTCGTTCACGGTGTAGCTGTTACCCGTGCCGACGGAACCGAAGTGCCCCGGCCGGTGAATGCATCGAATGCATGCATCACGAAACTCAACCTGAATGACAGCCGCCGTGCAGAGAAACTGGAGGCGAAGAAGTAATGTCGAATCATCTGAAACGGCTCAACAGCCCCGGTTCGTGGCGTATAGCCAAAAAAGAAAGGACGTTCGTATCCAAGACCGCTCCCGGCCCGCACAATGCAAGTGCAATGCCCGCAGCAGTCTGGCTTCGGGACCACATGGGCCTTGCGCTCACCATGAAGGAAGTCAAGAAGATCCTCAAGGATCGCTCTCTTCTGGTCAACGGCAGGCCCTGCAGGGATCCGAAGATGGGTATTGGCGTATTCGACATCGTCGCTCTCCCCTCGGTGGATAAATACTACCGCATTCTCAGGGCGAAGAAAGGCGATATCATCTCCGTCCCCATCACCGCGGAAGCGGCATCGAGTCGTCTCTGCAAGATTGCAGACAAGACCGTTGTCAAGGGCGGGAAGATCCAGCTCAACCTACGCTATGGTGCGAACATCATCGTCGATTCGAATGACTACCGTCCCAAGGACTCTGTGGTCCTCTCTCTTGCAGGCGAGAACCGCTTCACCGTCATCGATCACTTCCCCTTTGCCGTCGGCAACACCGCAATGGTGATTGGCGGTCGCCACTCGGGGAAGATCGGCAGGATCACCGATATCAATGTCGTACCTGGAAGCATCCCGAACCGTGTCATCCTTGAAGAGGTCGACACCGGTGATGTGTTCGAGACGATTGAGGCATACATCTTCATGGTCGGCCGTGAAGAGTCCGCGATCAAGGAATGGGGGATTGAACAGTGAACCCAATGCGCGAACTCTATGTCGATAAGGTCGTCGTCCACATGGGCGTCGGTGAGGCTGGCGACAAGCTGGTCAAAGCCGAGAATATCATGACCGAGATCACCGGCCAGTCCCCGATTCGCGCATTTGCAAAGAGGACCCAGCCGGCCTTCGGCATCAGGAAAGGCCAGCCGATCGGTTGCCGTGTCACTCTGCGCGGAGACCGTGCCGAGAACTTCGTGCGCACCGCACTTGAGATCGTGGAGAACACCATCTCCGCAAGCCAGTTCGATGCAACCGGCAACTTCTCATTCGGTATTGAGGAACACACGGACTTTCCGGGCCAGAGCTACGATCCGATGATTGGTATCTATGGCATGGATATCAGCGTTGTCCTTGAACGGAAGGGCATCCGGATTGCACGCCGTGCACTCCAGGAGAAGAAACTCCCTTCAAAGCAGCGGGTGACCAAAGCCGATGCCGTGGCGTATATGAAAGAGGCATTTAACGTGGAGGTGCTGTGATGTCTGAACAGCAGAAGCAGAACAAAGAACAGGACACGACAAAGAGCGGACGCGGTGCGAACGAGTGCCTGATATGCGGAAGAAAGCAGGGCCTTGTCCGCCGACACAATATCATGCTCTGTCGTCAGTGCTTCCGCGAGAATGCCGCCAAGATCGGCTTCAAGAAGATGAACTAAGGAGGCAGAAAAATGGCACGATTAAATCCCATTGCCGATGCAATGAGCACCATCAAGAACGCCTCTGATGTGGGCAAGACCGAATGTATCGTCGAGCCCGCAGGCAGACTTCTTGGAGCCATGCTTGGCATCATGAAAGAGAAAGGATACATCGGAGGCTTCGAACTCATCGAGGACGGCCGTGGTGACCAGTTCCGGGTGTTTCTGAACGGAAACATCAACAAGTGCGGTGTTATCACCCCGCGGTTCTCCATCCAGGTCGCAGAACTTGAGGAGTGGGAAACCCAGTATCTTCCTGCAAAGAACTTCGGAATTCTCCTGATGACCACCTCAAAGGGTGTCCTCGCTCATGACGAGGCACGCAAAGAGGGCGTCGGTGGAGAACTGCTGGCGTATGTGTACTGAGGTGTAGAGATGCTTACAGAGAAAACTGTTGAAATTCCTGAAGGTGTCACCGCATCTATGGAAGGCAGCAATTTCGTGGTGTCCGGTCCGAAAGGAACCCTCAAGAGAGGGATGCGATACCCTGGCATTGATGTCACCTGTGACGGCAGCGTCTTCAGCGTTCGTACCGAATCATCACGGAAGAAGATCCTTGCAATGCTCGGCACCTATGCCTCCCATGCAAACAACATGTGCAACGGGGTCACGGATGGGTTTGAATACCGGATGAAGGTTGTCTACAGCCACTTCCCGATTCAGCTCAAACAGACCAAAGAGGCACTTGAGATCGCCAATTTCCTTGGTGAGAAAGAGTCCAGATTCGCACGGATTCCTGAGGGAGTCGATGTGAAGGTAGCCGGTGACGAAGTCATTGTTACCGGAGCGGACAAGGAACTCGTCGGAACAACTGCGGCACGTATTGAGCGTGCAACGAAGGTCAGAAAGCGTGACCCGCGTGTGTTCCAGGACGGTATATACATCGTAGAGAAGGCGTGATGAGAGATGGTTGACGAAAAAACACGACTTATCCGTGCAAGAAACGCAAAGCGTGCAACCTTCACGCGCCAGAACCTTCACCAGAAGAAACGCCTGAAGGACACCTGGAGACGCCCGCGTGGTCTTCAGAGCAAACAGCGCAAACAGTTCCGTGCGAAAGGCCGCCAGCCGACACCCGGCTACGGAAGCCCCCTTGCCGTCCGCGGGTTCCATCCCAGCGGATACGAGGAGATCCTTGTCAGCCGTGTCGAGGACCTTGAGGGTCTCGATGCAGAGGTACAGGCAATCAGGATTGGAGGAACCGTCGGGAACAAGAAGCGCGAGGCAATCCAGAACAAGGCACTCGAATATGGCCTGAAGGTCCTCAACCTCAAGGATGCATCCCTGAAAATCTCAGAGGAAGAACCCGTGGAGGAAGAAGAGGCCGAGGACACCGAGGAAGAGGTGAACGACGATGAGTGATCTGAAAAACCAGAAGCGCATCGCCGCCGCTGTTCTTGGCTGCGGTGTTCACCGCGTATGGCTTGACCCCGAACGTGAGAGCGACATTGAAAATGCCATCTCACGTGGCGATATCAGGGAGCTCATCGAGGATGGCGCCATTTCTGCAAAGCCCGTCAAAGGGGTAAGCAGGGGACGCGCACGTGCACTTACCGCCAAGCGTTCCTATGGTCACTGCAAGGGAGCAGGCCGCAGGAAGGGAGCTGCCGGTGCACGCAATCCGTCAAAGAAGGTGTGGATTCGCAAGATCCGTGCTATCCGCAGGGAACTCAGGGTTCTCCGTGACGACGGCACGATCGACCGCCGTATCTACCGTATGATGTACAGGAAGGCTGCAGGTGGACAGTTCCGCAGTGTGGCACACATGAAGGCCCAGCTCGAACAGATCGAAGGGAGGATGAACTAATGGCAACCGGACCACGGTATTTTGTTCCGTTCAGAAGAAGGCGCGAGGGCAAAACCGATTACTACAGGCGGATGAAGCTCCTCCTCTCGGAGAAACCAAGGATGGTCGTCAGGAAGACGAACCGCCAGATTATTGTTCAGCTTGTTCAGGCTGAACTCGAAGGAGACCGCACTCTCGTCGCTGCATACTCCACCGAACTCAAGGATTTCGGATACAGCGGCGCAACGGGCAACACCCCGGCAGCATATCTTACCGGCATGCTCTTTGCGGTCAAGGCGCAGAACGCCGGATACACAGAGGCAATTCTCGATATCGGCCCCAACAGGGCAACCACGGGCGGTAAGCTCTTCGGTGCTCTGAAAGGAGCGGTCGCAGGAGGCCTTGAGATTCCGCACGGCGAAGACATCCTTCCGGATGACGACAGAGTCACTGGTGCGCACATTGCCGAATACGCACCCGAGCGTGCCGGTGACCTCGTCGAAAATGTCGGACAGGCAGCAGAAGCAATCATGAAGGAGCTGAAATAACATGGCCTACGAAAAGGAAGAATGGATTCCTCTCACGGGCCTCGGGAAGAAAGTAGCTGCCGGTGATATCGCAAGCATCGATGAGGTGCTCGAGAGCGGCAGGCCTATTAAGGAGCCCGGGATTGTCGATTATTTCCTCCCGGACCTCGAGGACGAGGTTCTTGACATTAACATGGTCCAGAGGATGACCGACAGCGGCCGTCGTGTCAAGTTCCGCTGTGTCGTTGTTGTTGGAAACCGCAACGGCTATGTCGGGTTCGGACAGGGAAAAGACGCACAGGTTGGAAATGCGATCAAAAAGGCAATTGCACACGCGAAGCTGAACATCATTCCGGTGAAGCGCGGATGCGGCAGTTGGGAATGCGGCTGTGGCGAAGCTCACTCGATCCCTGTTCGGGTCGAGGGCAAGGCCGGCAGTGTTACGGTAACCCTCATGCCTGCACCCCAGGGTATTGGCCTTGTGACCGGTGACATAAGCAAGAAGGTTCTCGAACTTGCCGGCATCACCGATGTCTGGAGTTCATCCTCCGGGCAGACCCGGACCACCATCAACTTTGCAAAGGCAACCTTTGACGCACTGAAAAACTCGAACCTCATCCGGACAGGAGGGTCCCAGTAAATGTATGTGGTTGTTCAGGTCCGCGGCGTGGTAAACTGCCGTAAGGAGATCAAGGATACCCTGAAGATGCTTCGCCTCCACCACATCAACCATTGTGTGCTCGTCCCCGACACCCCTGCATATCTCGGTATGATCAGGAAGGTCAAGGACTACGTCGCATATGGTGAAGTGGACCCTGAAATGCTCGCAACGATCCTTCAGACTCGCGGCCGTCTGACCGGCAACGGCAAACTGACCGACGAGTATGTGAAGGAGAACTCGGGCTTCGAGGACATTGCGGCATTCACCCAGGCACTCTGTGCCGGAGAAGCAGCGATTGAGGACATTCCGGGTCTGAAGCCCGTTCTCAGGCTTCACCCGCCCCGCAAGGGATTCCGCTCCATCAAGCGGACGTACCAGCAGGGTGGCGCACTCGGAAACTATGGGAGTGACATCAATGCACTCCTTTACAGGATGCGGTGATGAAGGATGCCAGTGAATAAACGCTCAAAGTACCGTGGATCACGCACATGCGGCGGCGGTACGTCCAAGAACAGGCGTGGTGCCGGAAATCGTGGCGGCCGTGGAAGAGCAGGTCACAGGGACCACCGCTTCTCCCACTTCCTTATCGCAAACGATGTTCACAACGGCAAGCATGGGTTCGTTAACAAGAACCCCTCCCGCCTGACCGCCCTTGATATCGGTGAAATCGACCAGATGGCTGACGACCTTGTTGCAACCGGGAAGGCAGCCCTTGAAGGTGACGTAATTGTCATTGACGCGGGTCAAATCGGTATCGATAAAATACTTGGGGGCGGACAAGTTACCAAGAAGATGAACATCTCTGCACTGTCAGTTACTGACAGGGCCCGACAAAAAATCGAAGAGAACGGCGGCCAGATTCTGGAAGCCTAATCTCTTTTTGGTGAACCAATTATGGGAGCGATGCTGGACCGACTAGAACCACTGCTGGCTTCAATGCCATCAGTGAAACATCCGGAAGGCCACGTCCACTTCAAAAACAAATTGTTGTGGACTGCCGCGATTCTGATTCTGTACTTTTTCCTGACCAATATTCCGGTATTTGGGATTGATCCGAATTCTCAGGATATCTTTGCCTTTTATCGTGCTCTTCTCGCCGGTGCGAGCGGGTCGATAGCGCATCTCGGTATCGGACCAATCGTGACCGCATCAATCGTCCTGCAGCTCCTGAAAGGTGCTGATCTTCTGGACCTTGATACGAGTGATACACGCGGACAGGTTATGTACATGGGGCTGCAGAAGCTCCTGATCTTCGTAATGATTGTCCTTGAGGCAATTCCCAATGTCGTCGGAGGATTTCTGTCCCCTGACCCCGTGGTTGCCGCGTCACTCTTCGGTGGAAATCTCGGGATTGTAACCTTCCTGATATTCCTGCAGATCTGTATCGGCGGCGTTCTGATCTTCTTCATGGATGAAGTCGTCACCAAATGGGGTGTCGGCTCAGGTGTGGGTCTGTTCATCATTGCCGGTGTATCACAGGGTCTCATCAACGGTTTCTTCAACTGGGAGGCCGTCCAGGACGCATATCCTGTCGGGTTCTTCCCGCGGCTCTTTGCAGTGATAATGGATGGTGCGCCGTTCCTCGAATACTTCGGAACGGACCTTCTGGCTCTTATCACGACAATAGGTATATTCCTGCTCATCGTCTACGTGGAATCCACCCGTATCGAAATTCCGCTTGCCCACTCCTCCGTGCGTGGTGCACGTGGAAGGTTCCCGGTCAAACTGATCTACGCCAGTGTGCTTCCGATGATCCTTGTCCGTGTGCTGCAGGCAAACTTCCAGATGCTGGGTCTCTTCCTCAACAATATGGGGATCACCATTCTGGGAGAATTCGTCGGGCAGACGCCGGTCAATGGTATCATGTACTACATTGCACCGATCAACGGCCCCTCCGACTGGATGTGGTGGGCCTACGATGTCGGTCACGAGATATGGCAGATTCTCATCAGGATGGGTGTGGATCTCTTCGTGATGGTCGTCGGTGGTGCAGTCTTCGCTCTCTTCTGGGTGAAGACCGCAGGCCTTGACTCGTCCCATGTCGCACGGCAGATCCAGATGAGCGGAATGCACATCCCCGGTTACCGGCGCAGTGAATCGGTGCTGGTCAAATATCTTGACCGGTACATTCCGCGTGTCACGGTGATCGGTGGTGTGTTCGTCGGTCTTCTGAGTGTCATCGCCAACTATTTCGGTGTCATCGGAATGGTCGGCGGCACAGGACTGCTGCTGACGGTGAGTATTGTCTACCGCCTCTATGAGGAGATCGCAAGTGAACAGATCATGGAGATGTATCCGTTCATGCGCGGATTCTTCGGAAAAGAGTAATCATATATAGGCTGAATGAGGAGAATGGTTGTATGGGGAAAAAAGTCGTAATTACCGGTGTCCCGGGTGTGGGGAAGACAACCGTCATTAACAGGGCGATTGAAGAGCTTGGTGCCGAGGGCATCGAGTATCAACCCCTCAATTTCGGGACATGCATGTTTGAAGTCGCGGCGGAACGAGGTCTGGTTCAGGATCGCGATGAGATGAGAAAACTCGATCAGGCACAGCAGCGCGATCTCCAGCGCAATGCAGCCCAGTTCATTGCCCGGTCAGAGGGGAATATTATCATCGATACCCACTGCACTGTCAAGACACCGAAGGGCTACCTGTCCGGTCTTCCGGAATGGGTGCTCCGGGAAACTGATGCCTGATACTGTCATCCTTGTGGAGACCGATGAGGATCAGATCCTGAAGCGCCGTCTCTCGGATGAAACACGCGTCCGTGACCTCGAAGGGTATAACGACATTCTCGAGCATCAGCAGTTCAACCGTTCCATGGGTGCTGCATATGCCATGTTAACCGGTTGCACGGTCAAGATCGTGAAAAACCCCGACTTCCTCCTCGACAAAGCTGTTGAGGATATGAAAGATATTCTGAGGTGAAGAGGGTGGCAAAGGCTCCTCCGGCAAAGAAATCTGTCGGCGGCGGTATGATGGGATTTTTCATCATCATGCTGATTGTGATGGGGATCTACTCCATCCAACCAATACGGGATGTTGTTGCCCAGGCGGCAGATGTCATCCTCTCCCCGTTCTTTTCGATCTTTGGGAATGAGCCCTACAGCTGGGTCATTGTAATTCTCGTCCTTTCGGCACTGACGGGTCTGTATTCTTCTCTTCTCCAGAAATATACAATAGACTACGAGAAGATGCAGGTACAGCAGCAGAAAATGAAGGATTTCCAGAAGATGTTTCGCGAGGCCCAGCTCTCGGGAGACGAAAAGCGGGTGCGCAAACTCAATGAGAAGCGCGAGAAACTCATGCAGGACCAGATGGCCATGTCCCAGGAGCAGTTCAAGCCCATGGGGTGGATCATGCTCATCACGGTGCCTATCTGGATATGGCTGTTCTGGACCATCTCCGGTTTCCCTGTAGAGGAACTCCCGACCATTACCTTCCCGTACTGGGGCGAACTGGCCCTCAGCGATCCGACGGCGCTCTTCCTGCCCGCATGGATCATATGGTACATGATCTGTTCCCTCTGTCTGAGTCAGGTCATACGCAAGGGGTTGAATATCGGGGGTCTCTGATGCGTATCACCATCAGTGGCCCTCCGGGGAGCGGCACGACCTCGCTTGCGAAGTATCTGGTTGCCCGGCATGGGTATGCCCTGATCTCTGCAGGCGAGGTGTTTCGCACCCTTGCAGCAGAACATGAGATGGATCTCGCGTCCTTCGGGACTCTCGCAGAAAAGGATGACTCCGTCGATCGGATGATTGACAGTCGGCAGAAGGAGATCGGTGAGGCGAGGGATGATATCATCATCGAGGGACGTCTCGCCGGTCATATGATCGACAATGCCGATATCCGGATATGGATTATGGCATCAGTCGAATGCCGGTCCATCCGTATCTCGGACCGCGAGGGTCTGGATGCACAGACGGCGGCCGAGCTTACCATCGAACGTGAAGAATGTGAAGCCGGACGGTACCTGAACTACTATGGCATCGACATCGGGGACCTCAACATCTATGATCTGGTGATCAATTCAGAGGTCTGGGGCATTGAGGAGACCGGGGCCATTGTCGATGCCGCTATTGCGGGTATCCGCTGACACCATCGTATTTTTTATTGTACCCTGTCACCGTGCTCCGGTGTATTTTTAAAAAGTGAGATCCGGACGGTATGGTCCGCGAATTCAAATCTCGTATCAGATAATGCCGCCATAGTAGGCGACGGCCACGATGGCACAGATGGCGACTGCGGCAATCATGACATAGTCGGCAATTCCGAATGGTTTGTCGGTGGACGGTGTTCGTTCCATGGTGCGCAGTCCGCGCAGGTCAATGGTCAGCCCGAGAACATTTGCCTTTCCAAGGGCGTTGGAGACGAGCGGTATGATGATGGGGGTGAGAGCCCGGACCTTTCCCATTACCCCTCCCCCCGGGTTGTATGCCCGTGCAAGCTGTGCTTCCTGTATTCTTTTTCCTTCCAGCTGGAGCGTCGGAATAAAGCGAATGGCGATGAGAAGCATCAGCGTGTAATCGACAGGGAAGCGAATCTGCTGGAGTGCTGCCACCAGGTCTCTCGTCTGGGTCGAGATCACCATCAACTGGAATGCAAAGAGCATGGCAAAGAACCTGAGCGAGAGCACAATGGCAAAGTTCAGCGCCCCGGTTGTGATGGGGATATAGCCTCCGATGACCGGAATCGCCGATGGTATAAGGTATCCCATCACTTCACCGCTCTGCATCGTAAGCACGGTGAGAAGGATGAGCCCCGCACTCAGGAAGAGGAGCATCGGGATCTGCCGTGCGAGTTCAACGGCAAATTTTCCGATCACGGCTAGAAGGAAAAGAGCCGCTACGATTGCAATCAGGACCACGGGATTTGTGGAGATTATCGCAAGAATGATGACAAAGAGCAGGAACGCGATCTTTGTCAGGGCATTCATGTGGTGGAATACACCGTCGATTCGTTTATACTGAAGAATGTCTGCCATTATGCGATCCCTCCGTTCCTGGCACCGCTGTCATGCACAATGCGCCCGCTTTCCATCCGTATGATCCGCCGGGCATGATGTTCAACTATCTGCATGTCGTGACTGACCATGATGACGGTGTGGCCAGACGTACTGAGATTCTGAAGGATAGTCATGATGCGGTCCGCCTCTGCCGGGTCAAGGCCGGTGGTCGGTTCATCGAGGATGATCACCTCCGGCTGCATTGCGATCACGCAGGCAATGGCCAGGCGCTGTCGTTCTCCCCTGCTCATCGAACGTGGAAACGTCGAACGCTGATCATGGAGGCCGACCTGATCGAGAACTGCCGTGATCCGCTCCTGCGCCTCTGCCGGGTCTCTCTCGATATTGGTAAGGCCGAAGAGAATCTCCTTCTCGGCAGTGTCCTCGAAGAGCATGGTGTCGGGATTCTGGAATACGAGGCCTACATGGCGTGCAAGATCAGTGGTGCGGGTCGTTCCGGCGTCGATCCCACAGACCGTGACTGTTCCGGAGGACGGGCGGAGAAGACCGTTCAGGTGTTTGACGAGGGTCGTCTTGCCCGAGCCGTTCTCTCCGATGATGGCGATGAGTTCACCCGGACATATCCGCAGGGATACCTGATCAAGTCCGAGGCTCTCGCCGTAGTTGTGGGTGAGGTCACGGATCTCGATGATGGGGGTATCGCAGGTTGCCGCATCTCCTGAAAAGGCCTGATGCTGCGGTTGTTTCTCTTCAGGCAAAGAGGAAAAATAATCCTTTGCGGCCACATGTCCGGTGATCCGCCCCTCGTCGATGAACAGCACCGAATCGGCAATTTCCGCCATCTCCTTTGGTTTCTGTTCAACGACGATGATCGTCTTCCCTTCCCGCTTCAGTTCTTTTAAAATGGAGATGATGGTGGCTGTCGCCTCAACATCAAGTTCTGCGGTGGCCTCATCAAGGATCAGACACCGGGTTCCCGAAGCAAGGGTGGCGGCAAGGGCCACCCGTTGTTTCTGGCCTCCGGAGAGAGTGTGGGGGGACGGTGCCGGAGGTGCTCGAGGTGTGTCAGCCTGAGGATATCTTCGAGGCGTCTTCGAACATCTTCAGGCTGAAGGCCACGGTTTTCGAGCCCGGAGAGGACTTCCTCTTCGACGGTGGTGAAGATAAGCTGGGCATCGGCATCGTCAAAGACGACACCGATGGTTTTTCCGATGTCCCCCATATCCTCGTATAGAGCAGCCTCTTTTCCAAGAATTGCAACGGATCCCTCCATTGCTCCTTCGTATTCATGGGTGAGAATACCAGCAGCGGCCAGGCAGAGGGTTGTCTTTCCTGCACCAGTGGGTCCGTTGACCAGGATACATCGGCCCTGTTGGATGTCAAGATCGATGCCGGAGAGGGCGGGGGCATGCGCCTGCGGATAGGTGTAGGAAAATCCTCTGAAACGAATCATCGGGGTATCGGTGGATATCTCGGTTTCCGAGGTCTCTTCATGCTCGTGGGCAGACGATTTTGCCGCCATTCCCCGCATCAGTATCCGTGATGAGGGGAAGTAGAGGACCTGGGTTATGGCGGCATTTGCAATGGCGGTGAGGATGATGATCGGTGACACCGCAAGAATGAATGCCCCCATCGTAAAGTTTTCTCCGGGTGCCTGGATGATGGAGGAGGCAATGACGAAGAGACTTACGGCAAGGAAGGTAAAGCCGCTGACAAGCGTTGCAATAAGGGTGGAAATCCCTGCGGAAAGGGGAACTCTTTTTCGAAGGCCGGTATAGACGGCAAGGCAGACGAGTGCCCCGAGAGGTTCGCTGATGAGGTTTGCAGGCGGAAAGATGGAGTGGCTGATAAGGGCAGAGATTATTCCTGCCACAATTCCGATACCCAGAGCATCCTTGAGACGCGGAGTGATCAGAATAATGCCAAGACAGTAGAGGGCGATGATGGGATTGGCAACGATGGCGCCGGGGACGATATTCGATAGATACCTGAGAATTGCCCCGATCGCAAGCAGAATGCCAACAACTGCGATATCTCGTGATTTCATCTGATTTCTCCGTTCATTGGTGCGTTATAATGTATATATATGTTCAACAGTGTAATTAATCGTTCTCATAAAAGCAGAAGACGTCAGTTACCTGACGTACATCCGCTGTGCCGGGAAGAAGAGAACCTGGGTGACCACAGCGTTGAAAGCCGCGGTGATGAGAACAATCGGAAGAACGGCCAGGAAGAATCCGGTCACTGTACCTGTCGGCACCGCCACAATCGATGCGAGCATGACAGCCATCGCAATGAGAACGAATGAAAATCCACTGACACAGGTGGCAATAAAGGTCGTCGCGGCGGGCCCGAGGGGTAGTCTTGCGACAAGACCATACACCGCTGCACAGGTGAGTGCTCCGAGGGGTTCGCTGATGAGGTTTGCCGGCGGAAAGATGGAGTGGCTGATGAGCATGGAAACGACCCCGGCAACCAGACCGATGCCAACGGCTTCCTTTAAGGTCGGACGGATGAGGATGATCGCGAGACAGTAGAGGGCAATCACCGGGTTGCCAACAATCGCACCGGGGAACATGTTCGCTACGAATCTGAGGATTGCACCGATGGCAAGACAGATCCCGACGATCGCAATGTCCCGGGATTTCATTCGATGCTCCTTACATATTCGGTGGAGTGGTCGAATCCGGGTTCCGGATAATCAGACTGTGTTAGTACTTTAGTAATCATCATTGTATATTTCTGTACATTATTGTATATATAATGGTGCACAGGTGGCGGGAGAAAAAAAATTAATGGGCGATGAAGAGGGGGATGGCCACTTCATTGGAGATATTGACAAAGAGTTTGCTGGGGGTGGCACGGGCCTGCTTTCCGGATGCACCCATGATAATAAGGGAATATCCGCCCGTGTTTGCTTCATTGACCACTTCCCTGACGAGATCACCTTCTACTATCCGTGATGTGGCGATGACCCGCTGTTTTCCCAGCTGGATGAGCATCTGGGTCATCTCGTCATTGATACTGCGGCGCATATCGCGCCAGATCTGCGATTCGTAGTTTTCAATCCGGTCGCACATGTTGCTTTGCGTGCAGAAATTAAATGCCATGGATTTCGATTCCCGCTTGTCGAGAACCGAGAAGAGCATGATCTCCGCGTTCTTTTTCTTGGCGATCTGAAGGGCATACATCGCCGCCTTGTGGCTCCACATCGAGCCGTCGATGAGTACTAATATCTTCATTTCATCATTCTCCTACAGGAATCCAAACATTGCATACAGCATCACAAGCCCTACCCCCACCGTAATGATGAGGACCGGTATTCCGAGTTTTAGGAAGTCAAAGAAGGTGATCCTGACGCCTTAGCGCTCAGAGACCCCGAGAACCACCACATTGGCCGATGCGGCAATCGCCGTCCCGTTTCCACCCATGCAGGCACCAAGGGAGAGAGCCCACCAGAGCGGGTATACGTCCATGGAGACACTCATGTCGTGAATGAGCGGGATGAGTGCAGCCGTCAGTGGGATGTTGTCGACTATGGCCGATGCAAATGCCGAGAACCACGCGATGATAAACATGGCCTCCTGGGTGGTGCTCACGGTGCTGATCATGTATTCCGAAATCATTGCGATGATCCCGACTTCAACGAGGGCCCCGACGATGATGAAGAGACCTGCGAAGAAGAACAGGGATGTCCATTCTATCTTCTCGAAGATCTCATCCGGCTGGATTCTCGACCAGATGAGGATGATGGCGGCACCGATGAGCGCCACCTCGGCGGGTTCGAGGGTCATTGCCTGGTCGACAAAGGGCAGGAGCGGATGCAGGAGTGCACCTATGTTGCTGTGGACGAAGAAGAGCAGAACCACGAAGAGGATTACGATGACGGATCTCCTGAAGAGTTTCATGTCCTGGATGGCCGCCCGTTCATCGAGTCCGCCTATGGTTCTCGCAATGATCTCACGTTCCTCCGTGCTGACCTTCATGCTTTTGCCGTAGATAAGGACGAACATGGCAACGATGATGATCGTATCGACGAGTGCGATCGGGCCCATTATGGTCAGGAATTCATTGAATGAGAGTCCTGCCGAGGATGCGATCATGATGTTGGGGGGATCGCCAATCAGGGTGCCCGCCCCGCCGATGTTCGAGGACATGATCTCGGCCAGGAGGAATGGTACCGGGTTGAGGTCCATCAGCTTCGTGATATAGAGGAGCATCGGAGTGAGCAGCAGGACCGTCGTCACGTTATCGAGAAAGGCGCTCGTAACGGCGGTGACCAGCGAGAAGAGCACCAGGACCATGATTGGGCTTCCTTTCGCCAGTTTGGCGGTCACGATGGCGATGTATTCAAAGAGACCGCTGTGCCTGGCCACATTGATGATGATCATCATCCCCATGAGAAGGAAGATGGTCCCGAAATCCACATGTTCCAGCATGCTTTCCCACGGGACGATCCCAAGGAAGACCACAACCGCTGCACCGGCCATTGCTGCGACGGCACGGTGAATGCGTTCGTCAATGATCAGGATGTACGTGAGAATAAAGACAACGAGCGTGAGGAGTTGTATGATGGTTAGCATGGCGTCCTCCTCTCTAGTAGACGACCGTCGGGAGACGGACACTCTGGGCCAGGACCATGGAGATGGGACTCACTTCCCTGGAGGTGGGATCATGACTTCCATAGGACTTCGGGATGATGATCATGTCATAGTCATTCATCGCTTTGATGACGTCCTCAATCTTGTCGCCCAGAAACATTCTCCGGTGTACCCGGGCGCCCAGCGGTTCGAGACAGGTTTCGATTCTGTCCATGAGGGCGGCCCCGTACTCCTCCTTTTTGATCCTGAAATCCTCGCCTGCCTGGGGGCTGAGGGCGTCCTGGATTATTCCATATATCCTGGCGTCGGTGATGTACATGAGGGAGACATCCGCTTCGTATATACCGATCAGTTCACAGAGTTCATCGGTGATCCCTTCGACAGAAATGTCCAGAGGAAGGAGGATCTTTTTGATTTCACGCGGCAGGAGTTCTTCTTCTGTCGGAAGAAACTCGTGATACTCCTGCTGCACCGTTTCATATCGTGAACCTACGACATCCTTGAATTTTCTTTTGATAAGTCCTGAATAATATCCCATGGTCTTTCCCGTCGTTATACCAGCATTGATGGTAGTGGTTAATACTGTTTTTGCACCAGCGGAATAAATAGGTGTCCTCTTTTTTACAACAACAGAATTGCGGAGGCCGATCAATCAGGGCACAGTTCCTCAATTGCGCGGGTGAGCCTCTCCCTGCACTCCGGGCAGAGGGTCTTTCTCTTCCGGTCAAGCTCATCGAGGGTGTTCGGGCAGAACATGATGCACTCGTTATCGTCGCAGTGCTCGAGACCGAGTGTGTGGGCAAGCTCGTGGGTGCCTTCCTTAATCACCCGGTCAATGGTATCGTATATGTCCTCGCGTCTGCCGTAGTAGCTGTTACGGAGGCGCGCGGTGGAGACGATGGATGCTTTGATATTCGGACGTGCAAGCCCGAAGACGAAATCACGCCCCGGAATATAGAGATCCTTTCCGGTCACAATCAGGATATTATCCCCTATCCCATAGAGGCGTGTATAGATATCCTGCATCTCGGTGAGGATCCTGCTTGCATTGTACTGGTTCCTTGCCCCGTCAAATCCCCTCAATATCACCGGGTTTTCCACGACCTCGACCGGGCATTCGAGAATGCCGGATATACCCCGTGCCACCGGCACCTGGAGTCCCTCTGGTGAACTGTTATCCCAAAAGATAAGGAAACTCATTCAAAATATCTTTTGTAATGGGGACCTATAAGGATATTGAAGAGAAATTCGCGTCTTTTATTCATGCTCACTATCATCGGCCGGTCGAGGTGGGGATTGGCAGAAACCCTCATGTCGCAGTCCGGCTTGCGGAGGCGGGACTCCGGGTGATCGCAACCGATATTATTGAACGGGATGTGCCGGGTGCGGTCAGGTTTGTGGTGGATGATATCTGTGCTCCGGACTTCTCCATTTACCGGGGAGCCGACATTATCTATGCAGTTCGTCCGGGGGTCGAGATGATCCCCTGTCTCATGGAGATGGCACGTGCCGTCGGTGCCGACTGCATCGTCTATCATCTGGGAAATGAAATCTACCTCGACGGCGGAGAAGTGATCGATGCAGGTATAATCCTGCACCGGTATGTACGAAGCCCTTAGAACCCGTCAAAAAGCGTCTTTTGCGCCCTGTCCGGTTCCTGTACCGGTTCATCCTGTCCCGCCGCGGGAGAGGATTCGGGCGGGGCCGGGTCAATCGGGTCCTGGACCTTACGGGGAGATTTCTTCGTCTCATTTTCACCCTTTTTGACCTTCTCCTTAGTGTACCCTTTTTCCTCTTCCCTGCGTTCCTTTGCGATCTCTTTCATCACGCTTGCGGCGGTCTTTTTGTTCCCGATGAAAAATTCGAGTTCGTCCTGTTCCAGGTGGAGCTCGCGGGTGAAATAATCGGGATTCTTCTCCACCATGATCGTCACCGGGGTCAGAAAATCCTCCATCAGGGCTTGTTCGGGGATATGATAGGCGCCTGACACTTTTCGCAATACCGAACGACGGATCAGTTTCTGCTTTCGTCCCGCCCCCATCTTCTTCCAGCGTCCGGGGGGCATGATTCGGCCGGGGGAAGTTGGCTTTCGCGTTGCCGCTCCTGCGCTGCCGATCACCATGAGGGCGGTGGCATATTTCCAGAGGGTATAATACTGGCGGCGGTAGGTACGCCCGATAAACCGGTCGGCTCCGGCAAGCGCTTCAAAAGCCTCCCAACGGCTCTCCGGGTCCTCAAAGTTGCCGATTGATTCTTCCAGCCACTGCTCAATGGTGTCTGGCTCTTCATCGACTTCCCATGCCCGGCGCATGAGGGAATCGTCGTCCTCCCCGTGATAGGTGGCGGTTATCAGCTGGAAGATGGTGGTCCGTTCGTCTTTTCTGGCGGTGTGGACATCTTCTGCATCGAGGCGATCCTCTCCGGCGGCGGCGGCATCCAGCATGGTCACGGCCGAACGCATATCTCCTCCTGCCTGTTCGGCGATGGAGGAGAGGGCATCCGGCGAACATTCAATTCCTTCGGCTGAACAGATATATCTCAGGTGAGGGGCGATGGAGCGGGCGGGAAGGGCTTTGAACTGGACGGGTTCGCAGAGGTACCGGAGGGCCGCATCCATACCGTACATGTCATTTGCGATGAGAATGATCGGCTGACGCGATGCCTTTATCGTATCGACAATTGCCTTTGCGCCGCCACGGTCGGCATTACCGTGGAGGTTGTCGGCTTCATCGAAGATGATGAGTTTGCGAGATGCGCCGGTGAGACTTGCGGTGGTACTGGATGTGCCGGCGATCCTTTCGATGATGGCACGCGTCCGCTGGTCGCTCGCGTTGAGTTCGATCACCTCCCAGTTCATGTCATTTGCCAGAGCATAGGCTGCCGTCGTCTTCCCTATGCCGGGTTTTCCGTAGAGGAGCAGCGGCTTTGTTCCGGTGGTCCAGTCCCGTGCCCATTCGGATATACGACGGATGGCCGTTCCGTTACCGACGATGTCTTTGAGGTGCTGCGGACGATATTTTGAGGCCCAGTCCATCTGTGTACTTCTTCGCATGCAGGTGGAATAAAGGACGCGGTCAGGATATGAAAGGGGCGTCGGGCATAATACGCATATATTTCACAGTTGACTATTACAAATATACCATACATTTATTATGTTGGGGGTCTATGTAGGATCATGAAACCCATAGGGGAGTATATTTCCTTGTTCCAACAGAACAAGGGGACGCAAATAACATACAGGGGTTCTATCTACAAGTTTCTCGATTTCAAATACGGCAAGCAGCGGAAAGACAAACAGGTAACAGAGGCAGAGAAAGAGATCTACGAGGGGCTAATGGCCCAATACCTGGAATCTGTCGAAGACTTCTCGGCGGACATGCTCGCTTTCTCCATCTCGCTGGAATCATCCGCACCAATCACAGCCAAGAATGTCTTTTCTCAAGTGGTCGGGTTCTTTGAGCACCACGATCTTGAATTGAACAAGCGGGAACGCAAGAGGACCGTCCGGCGGCTACCAAAGGGGGGCGTTAGGACCGTCGAGAGGGACATGGATGCGGAGGTTATCAGGAAGATCCTCTTTCACAGCGACGCAAAGGCGACCGCGTTATATCTGATCCTTGCCTCTTCGGGGATGCGAATAGGCGAAGCGTTGCAGATCCGTGTGTCTGATGTGAACCTCGATGCGGTTCCGGCGGAGATCACGATCAGGGGAGAGTACACAAAAACGGGGCACCAGCGATATACCTTCATCTCAGATGAAGCGACGGCAGCCCTGATTGAATGGTTGAAGGTCCGCGAGGATTACATCCGTGCGGCACAGAACAAGAACCGGGGACTTATTGACGCTCAGAGATCGGGGGCCCGTGTTGATGAGGATCGGCGCCTGTTTCCCTTCTCTGCAAACACCGCCTATGAAGCCTGGAGGAGCACCCTAAAGAAAGCCGGACTCTATAGCAAGGACGAGAGCACGGGCCGGACGCAGATCCATATTCACCAGTTCAGGAAGTTCTTTATCTCGCAGCTGTCCCTCGCAGGGGCGAAAGAGGTCGCCGAAACGCTCGCGGGCCACGAGGGATATCTCACATCGGCATACCGGCGATACACGAAAACACAGCTCGCCGAGGAATATCTCGAAGGTATGGAACGCCTCAATATCTACGAATCACAGGGGATCCGCACCCTTAACGAGAGCGTGAAAGAACAAAAGGAGATGTACAACGAGCTGGCCCTCGAAAACACGAAATTAAAGAAAGACTTTGAAGCACTTCGGCAGGAGAACGAGCTCATACGGTCCGATGAAAGGTGGATAGAGGAACTTATTAATAAGAGACTCTCCGAGCTACTTCAGGCCAAATCATAACTTTTGCAACCCTCTTTTTTAAAAATACGCCATAATCACATTTAGATTGTGGTCTCCTCAGCATAAAGTATTATATTAATGTAACGCAAATGTATATATACAACTATCGTATGAGGGGTAAGGGCTCGCCTCTGACCGTATGAGGAGTAAGAGCTCGAATGCTAATAAACCGAGGCCTCGAATACGGTAATAGAGGAAAGCACATGAAACGTCGTGTGACCATAACACTCGAACCTGAGACCCTTCAGGCGCTTGATGAAGCAAAGGGTATTGCATCGAGATCTGCGGTCGTTGGGCACATCCTTGATCTGGCCCTAGCGGTCTCGCGGGACAACGGACGAAAAGACGAGGGGGCCTCCTGCCTGTGTTGAAGGATCAAAGGAAATGCGGAAAGGGGCTCCCCGTTGGCGCGAAGTGGCCCGTTTCCGCACACACTGCAAACATAATCCAACCCATAAAGGGGGCTTATGTCTGATAGATACTGGTATCTCTTCTGTACATAAGGTTTCGGTTGATGGAATCCCCACAATAACAAAGACATCGTTTAACCGAATCTCTCCACTCCATAGGCGTTTTGCCCAACTCCTAATCGACGAGGGCGACCTCATCCTTATCGACGACACGCCTGTCGAGCCGACCGGCTGCTCGTGGGGGGTTTCCGCGTGACGCAGGTAATAAAAGAGCTCATGGTCGTTCTCGGCCTGAAGAATAACCTCTCCACACAAATGGACAAGGCTACCAGAGGGATCAACAAGAACGCTCTTGCCATCGGTGCCGCGATGACCGGCGTCGGTATCGCTGCCGCTGCGATGGTGTCCGACATAAATTCCACGTTCATGGACTTTGACACTGCGATGGCGCAGGTGAAGAGTCTGGGTGGCGTCACCGTCGAACAGATGGAAGCCATGGAAGATGCGGCCATATCGATCTCCAAACAGCTCCCGATATCTGCCGATGAAGTGGCCGAGGGCTTTTACATGATGCGCTCGGCGGGCTACTCCGCCGAGGAAGCTATCGCAGGCATCCCGGCCATCGCAGACATGGCGGTCGCTGGCAACCTTGACATGGCAGAGGCAGTCGATGCGACGACGATGGTGCTTGATGTCTACGGGGATAGAGCTGGCGACGCTAGCCACATTACTGATGTGTTGATCGGGACTGTGCAGGACTTCAAAACCACGTTACCAGAACTCCAGCAGGAACTCTCCAAAAACATCGGTGTCGCGTCAACATTGGGAATCTCATTCGAAGAGCTCGCCGCGATGAACGGTATGCTGAAGAAGGACTTCACGAGCTCGGAAGAGGCGGGCACGGCGATGAAGACCATGCTCATGTCTCTCGCTGATGAGACGAAGCAGAGCAAACTGGCAGATCTTGGCATCGCTGTAAAAGACGCACAGGGCAATTTTATCGGGATGGAATCCGTCCTCGCCGGGTTAGGTGATGCTCTTGATGACGCGGGAGGCAACGTTGAGCAGATGTCCATCATGCAGGATATCTTCGGGGCGTATGGGGTGCGGGCTGCCATGTCCCTGTCCCGACAGTCCGACGAGCTGGATGATTACGCATCCGCTGTCGGAGAGAGTGGGGCAGTTCAGAGCGCTTTACAGGCCCAACTCGACACGACCGCCTCGAAGACCGAGATCGCCGAGAACAAAATGAATGCGGCGAAGATCGCACTCGGCGAAGGGATGGCTCCCGCAACAGCGGCGGCCGCCGGGGCAGTTGGTATTTTCGCTGACGGTTTGGCAGGACTTCCGGCCCCACTCCAGACGGTGGCAGGCCTTGGGATATTCGGAGCGCAGGGGCTCGCACCCCTGGGGCCGCTGATGATGCTTTTGAGTACCACGTCAATTCCGAGTTTGGGTGGGGCCCTCATGACCCTTGCAGCGAACCCCGTCGTTCTTATCATCGCAGGCATCGTCGCACTCGGTCTCGGTCTTTACGCCCTTGAGAAAAAGTTTGGAGTCGTCTCGAAGGCGGTTGATTGGGTGAAGGCCCGGATCATGGGATTCGTCGATTGGCTGAAGGGAGACGGCGAAGGGGGCATCCTCGGATTCGGCGATAACCTCCTCCTCCTCCTCGGCCCGATTGGATGGGTGATCTACGCATTCAAAAACTGGGAGCAGATCGCTGAGACCGTAACGGGAGTTTTCGATTCGATAAAGAACATAATCCTCGGTGCCATCGACTGGCTCGCGAACGCCGGGTCGCTGATGATGGACGCCCTTGTCGATGGTATCCTCACCGGCAAGAGTCCTGCGTCTGCGATACTATCGGGTTTTGGGGCCATCGGCGAGTTGATCTTCGACCAGAACACCGTCACGCCAACTCCGGCCCCTGCGGCTTCCAGTGGCGCCGCTGGTGGCACGGTAGATCAGTCTATCACGATCGTGAACCCGACGATATCCTCGCCGGATGACATCGACAAGCTCATGACCGAAATCGGGTCGGCTCAGAGACAACAGCGGTTCAGAGCGGGGGTGTCGCATTGACACTCCCCCCTGGACGAAGACTCGAAAAGGGAGTGCGATTCTTCGATGTCCCCACAAAACCCGAAAACCTAAAATGTTATATAAGCATTACGGACAAACATTATATACAATGAGAAAGTGGCCACGCCGTTGGGCCGGGGCCCGCCGTGTGTAATGTTGTGCACATATTGTATCTGTAATGGGGCTACAAGACAACAACCGAAAGAGGGAAAAAATGAAAAAAGCGAGAATGAACGTTTCCATCGATCACAAGACGCTCAACGCCTTAGACGAAGTGAGGGGGCTGACGAGCCGATCATCAATCGTAAACAACCTGTTAATAGTTGCGTTGGGTGTCAACGATAGAAGCGAGACCGAAAAAGCAGAGGCGACTTGCGAATGATTCCCGATAGGAAGGCCGCCCGAGATGCGGGAACATCTCAAGCGGCTCACATAGTAAATCGAACAAACCGCAAATGTCCTAAATTCGCACGGGGTGTTCACTCTTGTTTCTGAGTTTCACCCATATAAGGACATCGTTAGAGGAAATCCGGGGCCCGGTGACCGTTGTCGATGCTCCGGGGCGTTCCGCCGTTAGCAAGACCACCAACCGGAGGGGGTAAAAATGGCATCCCCGCAGAGCCCTCCCGAGGATACATATTCAGCATTCCACGAAGAGGTGCTGCGCTTTTGGTCGCCTGGCGGATACAGAGAAAAAGGTATATCCCTTATTCCTGGCCTGTGGGATGGCAGTAGCCAGAGAATATATGTATGGGACGCTCAGAATTGCAGTTTCACATGGTATTACCCCCCATTTGGGATACGGGATACCCGCGATTGTGTTCTTCCAAGCCTTCTGCCCATGGGGGGTGGTCAACGGGTCTCTATATTTCTGGCGGGGAATATCGATCCCGGCGTCGTCTGTGGGGTACCGTGGGCGCTTAGACTTGCCCTTCGAAAAGCACAGATAAAACATGAACAGGGAGGCCCCCGGGTATGAGCAGCGCCACGGGCGTGGCCGCCCCCGCCTCCAACCCTTTAGATGATCGGGCCATGCGCCTTCGGGAGCACATCAAGGAGAGGATAGACGAAGGACATGCTGGTGATCGTATAATCGCCGACCTTGCCGAGCTCCATTCCAACCATTATGGGGAAGAGGACGTTGCCGCCGCATATGATGAGGTGATGCGTTCGCCCGATTACCCCCCGGCCCGTGCCAAATACATTCTGGAGAATGGCGACCCCCTCGCATTTCTCAGGCAGACATTTAAGACGCTCCACAGCGAGGACACGGCTGTTCTTGACATCATAGCGGTAGCAATTGGGGCCCAGAGTTGTGTGACGACCCAAGGCGTGCAACCAGCCTTAACAGGGGCCAAGGGGGCCGGGAAGACCGCAGCAGTAAAGGCAGCCGTGCACTTGTGTCCGGAGGAGTATTTGATCACCTCTTCATTCAGCAACAAGGCCCTGTTCTATGGTAAACTAGAAGCGGGCATGATTCTCTTCAGCGACGACACCACCCTGACCCCGGAAATGACCGACCTTGTCAAGCGCTGCATGTCATCTTTCCAGGATGAGACCGAATATCGGACCGTAGATAGCAAGCTCCAACAAAACGTGCGTACCATCCCCCCGCGGATGATGTTCTTATACACCTCTTTGGGGGACCAGGGCGACGATCAGCTGAATGACAGGCAGTATAAAATTGGCATTGAAACCGGCCCCCTATTGGATGCGAAATATGAAGAGTTCATGAAGAAGAAAGCGGTAAATGGTGAACCGGACTATCCGCTTAGCCAGGACGTGCTTGTCTGTCGGGCCATCATTCGCGAAGTAAAAAAACACCTCTTCCGGGTCCGGATGCCATTCTTCGCGTATGTTACTTTTGAGGACAAAAGCAACCGCCGGATCATGCGTTACTTTGTTGATTTTATCGCGGCTGTTGCGGCGCTTCGGTTTATGCAACGCGAACAGACAGACCCCGACGAGAACGGCGTGGTTACGCTGACTGCCGCGGTCGAGGACATGCTGACCGCAGCAACGTTGTTTAAAACGAACGAAGATACCCGGAAACTCGGGCTCACCAAGGAGGAGCGTGCGCTATGGCAGTTCATCGCCGATCGTGGTGGTGAGGTTCCTGAAGACGAGATCATTGAAGGGTATTCAAAGGAAGGAACGAAACGAACCGCTACCCGGACAAACGTCCGCCGGCTGCTCTATGGACGGACCGATCGGGGCCAGAGTGATGGCGGGATCGTGGGAAAAATTCCCGGGGCCACACCCCGAAAGGATGTTGTAACCACATACAACAAGAAGGGGGAGACCGTTCACAGGCAACAGAACGTGATTGTAATCCATGCGACCCCCAACATCAGCCAATACGCCGGGTTTTACAGCTTCGATGAAGAGGCCTGGAAACGCGATCCGGAGTATGTTCCGGAGGAGGGTTGTTGATGAACCCGATGAACCCGAGATGTTCCCGAAATGAACCCACAATGGGTTCACGAAGGAATGAGCTTCATTTGCCAAAAGACCTGAGAATAATAGTAGAATATAATAATTTATTATATTATTATTCTTCAAGAACCAAGATCCGAAACCCAAAGGCAGGGAACCGATATCACGAACACTCTTCCGTTTGTTCCTGTGCGGGTTCAGGAAATGGGTTCAGGAAGATATCCCAAACCAAACAAATTGAAATTTTCAATCGGATTTGTGATTTGTGCTCATATCGTTCTTTTCCCACTTCGGGTTCGGGTGGGTTTGTATGGGTTCATGGGAACACGGGCCGCGGATCACGGGGTTCCAAGGCCACGACCGCCCGTGACACCCCTCGCAACCAGTAACGACCACAGAGCGCCCCCGATGATCCGGTTGGCGGGGCCGGGGAGGGGGACACACCAATCCGCAAGGAACCAACATGACTTCATCAGAACGAAAAACAATCACCAGGACAATGGAGAACATGAGGATCGGTCCGGGCAGATCCCTCTTTGCTCCGAAATGCACCAAGGGAAAAGAAATGACCGACGAACAGCGAAGACAAGCAGCCGTCGAGGTATTGCGTATGCAGCGTTATCAGATGCGCATTGACAATCTCAAGAAACAACAGGCAGAACTCCAAAAGGAACAGGAAACACTCAAAAAGAAACTCACATCCCTTGAAAAAGAGAGCAGGCAGTCGCAGAAAAAAAGCCTCGATATTCTGTATGGGGAACTCCATATACCTCGACGCGTTCTGAAAACCCTGACTCTTGAAGGGGGGCGAAATGCCGTACCGATCAAAGACCTCGATATCCGGTACAGGTGAACGTTCCAAAGTATGGGGCCCAACCGATACATTTAAATACTATATCGGACTTAGTGGGGCGCCCTTTATAAAGATACCACAAAGGAAACCAACATGACACTTACAGAATCCATCACATCAAAACTCGCCGGGGGGAATGCCCCGAAGAAACGCAGGGAGCCCACGAACGAAGAGATCGTTGCGGCTCTCAAGAAAAGCGGTATCGATGTAGACCGCTGTATCGAAGAAAGAGCGAAAGAAGAGCAGCGGGCCCAGGCACAGATCGAACGCCAAGAACGTAAGGAGGCGGAGAGGGTCGCGAAGAGAGCTGCACACCTCGCACGGGCCGGGCGGATGTTCAAGGACCGCGACCTCGTGATCGACATCATCGGCGATAAGGGGTTCAAACGCCTTCCACAAAAGGCAGAGCTGCCGAAGATCAAGTGCCCGCACTGCGGGACGGAATACATGCAGGCAGAAGAACGCATCGTCGGTCTCATGGAGGAGTTTGCGTATCTCCAGACCCTTGGAGGGCAACCATGCGGCCCGGAATACTATCGGGGTGAGGGTTTGCATACATTTGGTGCTCATGCGTTCCCCGGCATGTTCGCCCGGGTCGGCTGCCAGTGCGGAAACCCCTACCACATACGGATACAGATGCTTTTCCCTCCGTCTCGGGAAGTCTGATCCGATCTTTTCCATGTTCATAGGCGCCGGGCCCCCACATCGTCGAAATCTCGCACGATCGGCCCCTTGCCTATACGTTTCTATGGTCCGTGCGTAAACGCGCTGAGATCGCTTCTGTGTGCTTTGACGTATTTTGAGATATATTTATATGTGTATTACAGTTTTACGTTATTTAATCGATGTCTATGGGCTATTTTGGGAATGTTCTGTAGAAACCTATATATATTTTCTATGCGTTGGCATTTTCATCGGCAAAACGCCGGAGGGAACTGAAATGACATCGCAAACACATTCGGCAGAGTCTGCCCAGACAAGCAAGGAAAAGATAGAGGTTTTTCGGACGTCACAGTGCGTGGTCGATCAGGTTCTGAACGACGACCTGCATCCGGTGGATGGGATCGCGCTGCGGATTATGATCGAGCGCGGAATGGTGGAAATTGTAGACAATGCCTCTTTCGATCCTTGGGCTGGTACCAACTGGAACCGGACTTAAACTCTTTCTTTTCTTATCTTTGAGATAATTTCAAAAACTTTCATCTATTTCAGACATCATCAATATCTTTTTTTAGGTGTTCGTGTAACTTCGGGTAATGGTACTTAAGGAAATATACACTGTTGATGAAATTGCCGAAATACTGAGTATAACCCCCATGACGGTCCGGCGCTATATCAACGAGGGCAAGATCAAGGCCATAAAGATCGCCCGCTCGTGGCGTATCCGGCGGGACGAGCTGGAGCGCATCATGGAAGAGGGGGTTTGATGAGGCCCCAAACATGCACATGCCCGAGGTTAGATCGTGATTGTGTATTCCAGGACGAAGGAGAATGCCCCACAAAATGCCCTCAGTTCCGGGAGTGCCCGTTCTCGCAATTTGTGCGAGATCAGGAGAAGTATACAATAACCCTCTGTTCTTCGGGCTCGTGGGTTTCCAAGTTCAGAGAAAGGCACGGACGCGAGCCGACAGAAGAGGAATACCAAGCATGGAAGGATGGGCGAATATGAGAGGTGTTATTTAATAGATCTATAGCCATCAGTTAAAATCGTATGAGTGAGATGGCGCAATTGGGAGTGAGAGCCCCACATGAACTCGTCAAAAGGATTGATTGCATTGCTAATTATCGGGGATGTACCCGGACCGACGTGGTTCTGGAGGCGTTGGGAGGGTATGCCGAAAAAAACTATAGCCCGGAAATGGAGGAAGAGATCGTTTGCAACCGCTCAGATTTAAGAGAAGTACTTCTCCAATTTGTCCGAGACGATCCGTCGTTCCGTGAGGAGGTTTTTGAAGTGTTTCTGCAATTCATTAAAGCTCCCGATAAACAACCAGACGAAGAATTGTAGCGGATTTGGGTTTGAATACCTCGCACCTAGGGCCCCCGGGGGGCGATCTCCCGGGAGAACAAGATCGACAACTATTTTTCCGCCCAGCAGAAAACCCGGAATGAAGAAAAGAGCACCAGCAGCGTTTGTATTTTTTTACAGTTAACAGCAGGACATACGCATATCTTTAATGGTGCTCAGGATGATGAATTTAAGTACAGATGGTGTTATTGTGGTAAGGTGTTCCACAGATACAATAGCTCAGGCAGTCCGTGAATATGCAGGAGTCACCCGCAAACGGGCGATTGGAGAAATTATCCGTTCCCTTCGCCTCGATGACCCGGATGTTGCCGTTTCTTTCGGTGACGATGCGGCGCTGATAATAAATGGAGATGACGGCCTTCTGCTTGCCGCCGACGGGATATGGAGCCGTCTTATGGAGGCCGATCCCTACTGGGCAGGATTCTGTTCGGTCCTCGTAAATGTGCATGACATTGCGGCGATGGGCGGAAAGCCAATCGCTATGGTGGATATCCTTTCCATCGGGAATGAAGAGGTGTGCCACGAAGTCCTGCGGGGGATGTTCGAGGCATCGAAGAAGTTCGGCGTCCCGGTTGTCGGTGGCCATCTCCACCCCGATGCGGAGATGAACATCATCGATGTTGCGATCCTCGGTACCGTCCGCCCGGAAAATGCAATATTTTCTCATACCGCCCGTGAGGGCGACCGGGTCGTTGCCGCCATCGATCTCGAAGGCCGTGTCCACCCGTCCTGCGATCTGAACTGGGATAGTGCCACCCTCCGGTCTGCGGGAGAGGTGCGCGCCCAGATTCAGGTGATGCGCATCATCGGTGAGGAGCATCTGGCAACGGCGGGAAAGGATATCAGCAACCCGGGTGTGATCGGAACGATGGGGATGCTCCTCGAGACGAGTGAAAAAGGAGCCCTCATCAACCCGGAGAAGATACCCCGGCCCGACCTGAAGGCACTGGGCATTCCATTCGAGCACTGGATCAGGATGTACCCCGGAATGGGTTTCATCCTCACCGTCCCCGAGGAGCATGTTGGAAAGGTCATCAGTCTCTTTGAGGAGGTGGGCATCACAGCAGCGGATATCGGTGTTGTCGATACCTCCAGGAAACTGAAGGTGTCGTATGCAGGCAGGGAGACCGCCGTATTTGATCTCGCAAAAGAAGGGATCATGCACATATTCAACACACCCTAGGACATTTGTATGATCATCGGGATCGGTGCCGGTACCGGGCCGGCAACTATTCTCTCTTCTCTTGCGGTCTTTTCGGGCAGTGCCCGTGTCTGTATCTATACATCAGCGGACCTTGCCCCCTTCTTTGACGGGCAGATGGTCCGGGTCAGCAGCGATCCGGCCGCCGCAATGATTGGGGATCTCTGCAATGGTGCCATCGACGCGGCCGTCAGGGGAAGCCTTCCCGCCAATCATACGCTTGCTGTTCTCAGGGAGATGACGGGGGCCGGGTACCTTGAGCGGATTGCCCTCCTCGAAACTGCCTCGGGGAAACGGTTTCTTCTTGCCCCGGTGGGCGTGGATGAAGGGTGGACGGTCGAAGAGAAGATTTCGCTCATTGAGCGGGCCCGGCCCATGGCAAAGGCGTTTGGCCTCAACAATAAGGTCGGTATCATGTCCGGCGGACGTATCGGGGATATCGGCCGACATCCGCAGGTGGACAGGACCATCGAGGATGCGCTGAAGGTTGCCGCGGCGACAGGAGGGGATCACATTGAAATTCTTATCGAAAAAGCGGCAGGGGAGTATGGAGTGATTATTGCACCCGATGGAATTTCCGGGAATATTATTTTCAGGACTCTGGCCCTTCTTGGCGAAGGGAAAGCACATGGTGCACCTGTGGCAAATATCGACAAAATATTTGTCGATACATCGCGCGCCTCGTCAGATTATTCCAATGCCCTATTCATTGCGAATTCTTTGTTAAAAAAATAAAAAAGGATAAATGGACAATATATTTTTAAATTTAAGCTAAATTTGAGAGTTTTTTCTTTTGCCCTCTCATTAACGCTTTTTCGAAAAAATATCCGGTAACTGGTGCGCAATATGCATTTTGCCATCCGAAATGTCCCGAATTTCCAGAAAGTTTATATATTAACTTGCCGATTTTCTTTTTGAGGTGGAATTGAAAATGGCGAATGATCTACCTATTGCAGCAGTCGTGAGGATTGCGAAGAACAATGGTGCTGAGCGTGTTGGCAGCGATGCTGCACAGGCAATTGCCGACGCAGCAGAGGGCTACATTGCCGAACTTACCAAAGAGGCAAGCAAGTACGCTAAGCACGCGGGCCGTAAGACGATCAAGAAAGAAGATGTTGACCTTGCAGTAAACGAACTTGCTGCATAAACATTTTCTGATTTTTTATTTTAAAAAAAACTAAATTTTACAGCACTCCTTTGGTGCTGGGGATTTCGGTGCTGCCCTCCTCCCGGGAGATAGCCCTCCCGAGGGCAATGCCGAATGCCTTGAAGAGCGCTTCGCATTTGTGGTGATCATTTTGTCCGGCAAACGACAGGTGCGCTGTTACGCCGGCATTGATGCAGAGGCTGTAGAAGAAGTGCTCAAAGAGATCCGGTGGGAGTCCTCCCGGTCCGGGGTTTGCAAAGGTTCCGTTCATGACGAGATAGCCCCGGCCGCCGACATCGAGGACGGCCGTTGCTATTGCCTCGTCCATGGGGACTGACATGGAAGCGAACCTGACGATGCCTGTGCCGTCCCCGATTGCCTGCGAGAGGGCCTGTCCCATCACGATGCCGATATCCTCCATCGTGTGGTGTGCGTCGACCTCGAGGTCTCCTGCAGCCTCTATGACGATGCCGAATTTGCCGTGACGGGCGCATGCGGTGAGCATGTGATCCAGAAATCCGATGCCTGTTGCAACGGAGGTGCCACTTCTGTCATCGAGAGATACGGTGACGCTGACATTCGTCTCCTTTGTTTTCCGTTTGATAGTAGCAGTTCTCATTTCTCTTTCCCTGCCTCCAGAGCCTCCTGGAGCGTAATCTTCCCGCCGTAGAGGGCCGACCCGAGCACGATGCCGCTCACACCGATATCCGCCAGAGTCCGCACGTCCGCAGGCGTTGTAACGCCGCCCGAGGCGATGACGGGGAGACGGGTTCCGGCGACCAGCCGACGTACGGGTTCGGGGTCGATGCCCTGCTGAAGTCCTTCGACATTGACATTCGTGAAAAGGAGGGACCCTGCCCCGAGTGCTTCAAAACGCTGTGCCCATTCGATATAATCTCCTGCCGGCTCTTCCCAGCCCCTGACAACGACCTGACCGTCCTTCGCATCGACCCCTGCCATTATGCGCTTGCTCCCGAACTCGTCAGCCAGTTCACGGATGCAGTCCGGCTCTTTCGTTGCAAGGGTGCCCAGTATGACCCGGTCGACACCGATCTCGAGCCACCCCGCAGCATCTCCTGTGCTCCTGATGCCGCCGCCCAGCTGCACCTCTGCGCCGGTTTCGCTCAGGATGTCCTTGATGACCGATGCATTTGCCTCGGCGGCGCCGAACGCTCCGTCGAGGTTGACGATATGGAGGGCATCCGCCCCCTCATCCAGCCACCGGATGGCACGGATGACGGGGTCGCCATAGTCCGTGGCGGTGGCACGGTTCCCCTGGATGAGCTGGACGCATCTTCCGTCAAGGATGTCCACTGCAGGGTATATCTTCATGAAATATCACCTGATCATACGTTCAATCGGCATGACAAGAATGTCGCGTGCCCCTGCCTTTCGCAGCTGGCTGATGAGTTCGTAGATGCGTTCCTCGGCGACGACGGCATGGACCGCGACGAGATGTTCGTTCGAGGCCACGTCCATGACGGTCGGCCCGGCAAGACCCGGCAGGACATTCCTTACCTCATCCAGAGCGCGTCGTTCGACATTCATCATCAGGTAGCACTGCCCCTGTGCGGCAAGGACGCTCTCGAGTGCAAGACAGATCTCGTCGATCTTGAGGGCCTTGCTTGTCCGCGATATGCTATTTGCAATGACGATGGTGGTCGAGGAGAGAAGTTCGTCGATGATGCGGAGATGGTTGGTCTTCAGCGTCGTTCCCGAGCTCGTCAGGTCGACAATTGCATCCGCGACGCCAAGATAGGGGGTGGCCTCACACGCACCGCCGACAGGGAAGAGCCGCGGCGTGATGCCCCGATCACCGAAGTAGCGTGCGGTGATCCCCGGAAATTCCGTTGCGATGGTCATGTCCGCCATCTCTTCAGCCGTGGTGATTCCGCTCTCCTCGGGAACCGCGAGGACGAGGCGTGCCTCTCCCATCTTCAGGTCAAGGAGCTCCTCGACCTGTGAGCCTCTTTCGAGGACCATGTCCCGTCCGGTGATGCCAAGGTCTGCTGCACCGCTTGCCACGTACTCCGGGATGTCGATGGGGCGTGCAAAGAGGACCTCGACCATCGGGTCGACGGTTTTGGTGATGAGCTTTCTGCCCCCGGAGCTCTGCAGGTGGAGTCCTCCCTTCTCAAGGAGGTCGATGATGGGCTGGGAGATACGCCCTTTGTTTGGTATGGCAAGCCTGACCTGTTCGTTTTCTGTCGGCTTCATTATCTTCCACAGGTTACTGATCGCATCAGAAGGTTTTCAGTTCTCCCTGGATCACCCGTTCGGTAATCGAGGTGATGTTCTCGAGTCCGTCGTCGATGATGGCCTCGATCTCCTTTGCTGCCCGCATCTCGTCGATGCCGGATTCCGAGACGTACTGGACGCTTGCAACAAGCGGCTTGTCGATCGGTTTTCCTATCTGTGAGAGGAGGCGGACATAGAGGTCGTCGATGCCCTCGACTTCCCGTGTGCATTTGGTGGCCAGATCGGTTGCAAGGAGATTATAGATTTTCCCGATGTGATTGATCGGGTTCTTTCCGCTCGTAGCTTCCATGCTCATCGGGCGGTGGGGGGTGATGAGGCCGTTGGCACGATTTCCACGGCCGACGGATCCGTCATCACCCATCTCCGCAGATGTCCCGGTGACGGTGAGGAAGATGGAGCTTTCGCTCTTGTAGTTGTCGCCTGTATTGACCTGCACTGCAACTTTTCGGGAGCTCTGGGCGGAGGCGACGGCCCTTGCCTCTTCGGTCACCTTCCGGACCGCTTCGATATAGTCGTCCATGGAGGAGCAGAAACGGTCAATCATCGGCACGCAGAGGGTGAGGGTGATGTCATCCCCCTGACGAAGACCCATGATCTTCACATCGGTCCCGATAACGGGGTGTTTCGGCCGATAGACATTGTCGAGGTGTTCGCTGACGGCCAGGATAGTCCGTTCCAGATCCGAGAACGGGGCATGGCCGACCCCGAAGGACGTATCGTTTGCATGCGGCCGGGAGTTGTCGCTACAGGCCTTGAAGACATCCCTCAGATCGGATGATCCGACGCCCATCCTGCAGTCGACGATGACATCATGCTCCATATTCAGGAATTCGAGGGTATTCCTCAGGTAATTCCGTGCTGCTTCGACAGCAATGGAATCCGTTGGAATGGTGGCTCCGTCATAGAACTTGGTGGCACGACCGGTCAGGAGAATATACATCGGGCGGGTGACGACACCACCGCCGAATTTTGGCAGGGACTCCCCGGCGACGACTTCACCCTGGTCGGTATTGTGGTGAAGGACGGCACCGCATTCGTCGAGATAGGACCTCGAAAGTGCACGGGAGATCGCCTCTGCAATTCCATCTGCTATACTGTCCGGGTGCCCGATACATTTCCGTTCCGCAAGCTCTATGTGCTGCTTGTTTACCGGCATCTCACGTAAGGTCTCTACTGCAATATTTCGTGCCATTTCAGCTCACGAACTCCTACTATTGTTTAAAAGTGGGTGGGCTCGCACTTAACGATTTCCTTATGGGAAATTATATAAAATGCCGTGATTTCCAAGAAAAATAAAAACAAGCAAAATGGGTTTATTTTCGGATTCTGACATCCGAACGGATGGTGAGTTTGCATTCTCCTGAACGGAAGACCCGGACCATGCCGCCACTCTCTGAGACCGTAACGCCGATGGCGGAGATGATATTGGTGAGTGCCGCGGTCGCCCGGTGGCGCCCGCCCATTCCGTGCGGCATGTTGAGCCCGTCGCTTCGTGCAGTGATGTACCTCCCTGCCGACTGGATGATCCCTTCCCGGTCGACAACGAAGACCCCGTCCAGCTGGGCGAACTCCTTGACGCTCTCCCAGTTGTCGACGTTGGTGATGTCGCGGACTTCCTTCCGGTGCCCCTGGAAGGGGTTGATGATCGCCGCATGGGAGTACTGGTTGATCTCATCCACATCGCCGATGACAAATGCCGTCCCGATGGAACGCCCTTCCCTGCCCTCGACGGCGATCTCCATGGCGAGCTGAAGGACCGCCCGCATGACATCCCGGGGGACGAGGTCGTCGAATTCCATGACACTGATGAAGTCCTTGCCGCGGTTGATGTCGTAGATGAGGATGGCGTAGGGGAAGACCCCTATCACCTTCCCCTCCTCGTACTCCTGCGACAGGTAGATCTGGACCGCTGCATCGTGCAGGTGGCGTTCGGAGATCTCGAGGATGTCGTGCATTGTTAGGTCACGGAGCACGTCCAGTTGCAGGTCCTCGACCCATATCACGGGGATACGGCTTTTGAATTCGATCGGTTCGATGAAGGAGACGATTGCCTTGGCATCGACCTCTTCCGCGAGGCTTGACGCTGCTGCCATCAGGGTTTCTTTCATAGGAGCTCCCGTACGAGGGCAGGTATTTCTGAGGGTTTGCCCGCAACCGGGACGCCCATGCTGGTGAGGCGGCTAATCTTCGACCGTGCGTCTCCCTCTCCTCCTTCGATGATGGCACCGGCATGGCCCATGCGCTTCTCAGGGGGGGCGGAGACTCCTGCCACATACCCGACGATGGGAAGGGTTGTTGAGGCGGCTCCCTCCTCCTCAAGGTTACCTCCGACCTCGCCGATGAGGACGACCGCTTTTGTCTGGGGGTCCTGTTCGAACCGCTCGAGGACGTCGACGAAGGTCTGGCCGATGATGGGGTCCCCGCCGATTCCCACGATGGTCGACTGGCCGATGCCCGCGCGGGTGAGTTCGTTGACCACCTCATAGGTGAGGGTACCGCTTCGGGAGATGACCCCCACGTTACCCGGCATCGCAAGCTGTGGCGGCATGATGCCGAGTTTGAGCTCACCGGGGGAGAGGGTTCCCGGACAGTTTGGCCCGATGACGCAGCACCCTTCCATCTGTGCGAAGGCAAGGGCCTTCATCGTGTCGTGGACGGGAATCCCTTCGGTGATGGCGACGACGAGGTCGAGGCCGGCACTGGCCGCCTCCATGATGGAGTCCCCTGCGGCAAATCCGGGGACGAAGAGTACCGATGTCGTGCAGTCATGCTCCTCCGCCGCTTCACGGACACTGTCGTAGACCGGGACGCCGTGTACCGTCTGTCCGCCTTTCCCCGGGGTTACGCCGGCCACGACGCCGCGCCCCCCGACCGAGCGGGCATATTCGTTCATCAGGCTGATGTGGAACGCACCCTGGTTGCCGGTTGCGCCCTGAACGATGACGCCGGTGGATTTATCTCCGTAGATCATGCCTCGGCCTCCTCGACCGCGGCGCGGACGACTTCTTCCATGGTGTCGAGCATCTGGTAGCCGTATTTTGCAAGGATTGCCTTTCCTTCCTCTTCATTGGTGCCCGCAAGACGGGTGATGACGTGCTGGTCGATGCCTGCCTCGATGATGCCGCGTGCCACTTCGTCACAGCGGGTAATGCCCCCGAGGAGGTTGACGATGATCACCCTGACGCCGGGCATACCGCCGACGAGTCGCACAGCCTTCATGACGCGTTCCCTGCCCGCACCGCCGCCGACATCGAGGAAGTTTGCCGGTCTGCCATTGTAGTGGGTGATCAGATCAAGCGTGGACATGGTCAGTCCCGCACCGTTGCCGATGACGCCGATGGTTCCGTCGAGTTCCACGTAACTGAATCCGTTCTCCTCCGCCTCGCGTTCACGGGGCGTCAGGTCCCTGTTGACGGTGATGCCCTGTCGTTTGAGGGCATTGTCGTCGACGATGAGTTTGGCATCCGCCGCATAGACGCCCCTCGTGGTCGTAACGAGCGGGTTGATCTCCGCGAGGAGTGCATCGGAAGCGCAGAATGCGTGGTACAGGGCGTTGATCACCGGGCCGAGCTCCCTCGGTGCCGACCCGAGGAGATGACGCATCTGGTACCCCGGCACCTCGGTGAGCAGGGGCGAGAAGCTTGCCCGTCGGAGGGCACCCGGATTCGTGCGTGCGGTCTCTTCGATGTCGACACCTCCGGTCTCTGCAAAGAGAATCATCGGCTGGCGGGTAGCACGGTCGATGGTGATGCTCACATAATATTCATGTTCGATGGGAAGCTTCTCCTCGACGAGGAGGGTTTTGGCTGTCAGGCCCTTAATGGGGGTTTTAAAAAGATGGGTCGCGGTTGCCACGACATCCGCCTTCTTGGTCACGATGATGCCGCCTGCCTTTCCCCGTCCGCCCACGTCAACCTGTGACTTGACGACGACCTCGTCTGCAAAATCATCCATGTGCAGATAGAGTTCATCGGGGCTTTTTACAACCTTCCCTTCCGGTACCGGAATACCATGCTTTTTAAAAATATCCTTCGCCTCAAATTCCAACAGTTTCATGGTTCACCCGCCATTGAATAATGTCTAGTTGCTGTTTTGCTCTCCAAGTTCAAATCCGCGTCGCAGTGCGGCCATGTTCAGGTCTTCCGTGCCCTTGGGGACACTGTCAAGGACCGCCTGTTCGATGGCCTCTTTCGAGACGACGCGGGTTGCGGTCACCACCGCCCCCAGCATCACGATATTTGCGACAATGACCCGTCCGAGGCCGTCTTTTGCTTCCTTTGTTGACGGTATCTCACGGTACCGGCATTCGGGCCGCTCGAGCACCAGTTCGCTGTCAAGAAGCATCGTCGCGGAGGGCGGAGCGCCTGCCCCGTACTTCTCGAATCCCTGCTGGGACATAATCACGTAGATGTCGGGTTTTTTTACCTTCGGGTAGAGGATGGGATCGTCATCGATGACGACGGCGCTCATCGATGCCCCGCCGCGTGCCTCGGGGCCGTAGACCTGGGTCTGGACGGCGTATTTGTTGTCGTAGAGTGCCGCAGCCCTGCCGAGGATCACCGCCGAGAGGATGATGCCCTGACCGCCAAACCCGGAGAAGAGCACTTCATGTCTCATTTCGGCACCCCCATCGCAGGGCGGTACCGGCGAATGAACTCTCCGACGGTGAACATGTCCTCCGGTATCTCTTTCCCCTGTTCCTCCAGCCGGTGCTTCTTTGCAAGGAGCATGGCATGGCTTCGCATGTATTCGACCTGTTCGCCCACCTGGCGGAGTTTGTTGCGCCTGCCGTAGGCGGTCGGACACTGGACCATTGCTTCGATGAAGGAAAGGCCCGGGGTCTCAAGGCCCACGCCGATTGCCTTAATGAGTTCGGCCACATGGTATGATGTCCACCGTGCGACATAGTTCGCCCCGGCTGCAACGGCCAGTTCGGCGAGGTCGAAGACCGGTTCGGTCGCCCCGTAGGGGGTGGTGGTGGAGATCTTCCCCACCGGGGTGCACGGGCTTCCCTGTCCGCCGGTCATGCCGTAGATCATATTGTTCATGCAGATGACGGTCATGTCGATGTTTCTCCGGCAGGCGTGAATGAAGTGGTTGCCGCCGATGGCGGAGAGGTCGCCGTCGCCGGTGAAGACAACGACATGAAGGTCGGGATTTGCCATCTTGACACCTGTTGCAAAGGCAAGCGCCCTCCCATGGGTCGTATGGAGGGAGTCGGTGGTGATGTATCCGGGGGCACGGGAAGAACAGCCGATGCCCGAAACGAAGACCGTGTCATCGATCTCCCATCCCATCGCATCCACCGCCTTGATGGTGCAGTTCATCACCGTGCCGTTGCCGCAGCCGGTGCAGTAGATGTGGGGGAGGCGATCCTGCCGGTACCACTTCTCATAGGTTTCTGTGGACACCCTAGGCCACCTCCTGCACCTTTTCGTAGAGTTCATCCGGCGAGTGGATGGTTCCACCGAGCCGCCCCATCGGGATCACCTGCTGTCCGGTGACATGCCGCTGGACTTCCCGTGCCATCTGGCCGAGATTAAGTTCGGGGACGATGAAGGTCTTTGCGTTGGTGAAGAGCTTCAGGGTGTCCTCCGGGAAGGGCCAGACGATTCTCAGGTTCAGGTGCCCGATGTTTTCCTCGGGATGGTCATGGAGCACCTGGCGGACGGCACGTGTCGATGGGCCGTAGGTGACAAAGACCGTCTCTGCATCGGTATTGACCGCATCGTAGTCGGCAATTTCGTGGCGTTTTGATTCGATCTTGTCCACGAGCCTGCGTACAAGAGCCTCATGCAGTTCGGGATTGGTCGCCTCGGGGTATCCCCGCTCATTGTGGGTCAGGCCGGTGACATGCGCACGGTACCCCTTCCCGAAGGTCGGGAAGCCGGGGATCATGTCATCCTCCGCTTCATAGGTGAGCTTGCCGGGTTTTGGCTCCTTGCGGGGGATGATCTCGACCGAATCCGGAATGGAGATCTTCTCGCGCATATGGCCGATCGTCTCATCGGACATAAGAAATGTCGGGACCCGGAACCGGTCGGCGAGGTTGAACGACTTGACCGTCAGGTCGAACATCTCCTGGACCGTGGAAGGCACAAGAGCTATTGTTGAGATGTCACCGTGTGATCCGAAGCGACACTGGAGCATGTCGCCCTGTGCGGACATGGTCGGTTGCCCGGTCGACGGCCCGCCCCGCTGGATGTTGACCACAACACAGGGAGTTTCCGTCATCACGGCATAGCCGAGGTTTTCCATCATGAGGGAGAACCCGGGACCGGAGGTTGCCGTCATCGCCCTCGCACCGGTCCATGAGGCCCCGATGACTGCACCTATGCTTGCAATTTCATCTTCCATCTGGATGAATACGCCGCCTTTTTTTGGCATTTTGAGTGCCATCCGCTCTGCAATCTCCGTCGAAGGGGTAATCGGATACCCTCCGAAGAAGTTGCACCCTGCGGCGAGTGCCCCCTCGCAGCAGGCGGCATTTCCCTGCATGAACTCAAGTGTCGTCAATATTCAATCACCACCTTTTTCGTTGCATACGGGTCTTCCTCTTCCCAGAATATAGCCTGATCCGGACATATCAGCTGGCATGCGCCGCACAGCTGACGCCCGTAGAGGTGACGGAGCCTGCAGTTTGTGCATCGCTCGGGCCGGTCCAGAACGGGAACGATAATTCCCCGTTCGTTCAGGTTCCTGCCTTCCTGAAATATATGGTATGGGCATACGGTGGTACAGAGGTTACAACCCTTGCACCGCCGTTCGTCTATGACTAGTCTCATCGGCTCGTCCTTTTTATTTATTTGGTTTTGACCGTACTAAAGGTATCGCGCGGTGCACCCGGAAGTGCCGCCCGTTCCTCTCATTTCGGAAACATCCGTACGAATTCTGCCTGCGCCCGTTGTGCCACGTCCCCGAAGAGGTTGTGGCCGTGGGCGTCCATGCCGACGGTGAGCGGCAGGTGGTCGAGCTCCAGCGCCCAGACCGCTTCAGGCATCCCGAGATCCTCGAACCATACTCCCCTGACCTTCATCCTGGATGCCGCGAGTGCCGCACACCCGCCGGTAAAGGCAAGATAGACGGCACGGCCTTCGAGGAGGCCGAGCACCTCATCGTTCATTCCTCCTTTCCCGATAAGTGCCCGCACGCCCGCATCGAGAAGAAATCCAGTGAGGGTGTTCATGCGGGCGGAGGTGGTGGGCCCGGCGGCAACGACGCAGTTTTCGCCGATGACAGGGCCGCAGTGGTATACGGCGGCACCCTTGGGATCGAATGGGAACCCCTCCTCCTGCATGCGCAGGTGGGCCTCATCACGGGCGGTATAGACAATTCCCGTCAGTGTGACACGGTCCCCTGCCTGTAGGTCGAGGACCTCGTCGCCGAGGGGTGTTGTCAGGTGAGTGGTCACAGGACCACCTCCACCGTTGCCCGGCGGGCGGCCCAGCACTGGATATTGACCGCCACCGGAAGCGAAGCCGTGTGGCACCCCGCACGCTTTACCTTCACCGCGAGACAGGTGGTGGCGCCGCCGAGCCCCATGGGGCCGATGCCGAGACGGTTCACATCATCACAGATCTGTTGTTCAAACTCGTCCATCGTATCGATGGGTTCGAGGAGCGCCTCCTTTGCCAGGAGGGCGGACTGGTCGAATGTTCCCCCGATGCCGACGCCGAGAATGATGGGGGGGCATGGCCTGCCCCCTGCTTCGAGGGCGGTCTCCACGACAAAGCGGCGGACATCATCCGACTGGGAAGGGAGGAGCATAGCAATCCGGGATACGTTCTCGGAGCCTGCTCCCTTTGGGAGCACGGTGAGGGTGAAGGTTGCGCCCGGGGAGATATGGACGGCCGGCATTCGCTCTCCGCAGTTGTTTCCGCTGTTGTCCCGTGTCAGGGGTGAGACGACGTTGGGGCGAAGCGGCACGGACATGGTTGCACGGGCGACGCCGTCCCGTACTCCCTCTTCAATGGCCGTTGTGAGGGGAATGCCGGGAGGGAGGGTGATGAAGACTACGGGAACGCCGGTGTCCTGGCAGATGGGTTTTCCCGTCTCTCCCGCGAGGGCGATGTTGTCGAGAATTGCGCTGAGTTCTGCCCGCGCCACCGGGTCCCGTTCGGCTGCATATGCAGCATGCAGCGCTGCAGTGACATCCTCCGGAAGGCGTATCTGTGCAATCTCCAGTGCCTTGTGCGTGGCGTCCGAGACGGCCCGGAAGATCTGTGAGTCCGTCACTCTGTGCATATGGTATCCACCATTGTTTTGTCACTACAAAATACTGCGGGAAAAATATTGGTCCCCGGGTGGGTGACCTGAAAAAAAGGGCTTAGTTTCCTGTCTTTTCGACGACGATCCGGCCGGGTGAGGGGAGCTTGTAGATCCCGTGGCGCATGATCTCCCGTACCTTGTCGGCATTTGCCTCGGTGGTATAGCAGGTAAAGATCTTCTGGTTCGGTTTGACGCGGGCTGCTGTGCCCACTGCCTTGCCGAATGCCATGCGCATCCCTTCGGACACACGGTCAGCACCAGCACCGGTTGCCTGCTTGTTCTCCCTCAGAACATGGTGCGGGTAGGTGCGGAGCTTGAAGTGGAAATTCATCCTTCCAATATCTTTGATGAGTTTACGGTTGATGTTGACACGTGCTGCTTCGAGAGCAGTGTGGCGGATCTGGCATTCCTCATCGACGGTGATCGAAACTTCGACCGGGAAATCTGCCTTCAGGTTGCCCATATCGAACTGTACGATTTTGCTGCCGGGCACACCGCCCATATATTTCCTGCGAGTATATGCCCGCTTTGAAACAGCCCTGTACATTTTGGCGGGTTTTCGGACCATAGAATAAAACTCCTCTGTGTATAAATGTGCTTTAAAAAATGGAAATCCAACGTAATAAACCTTACCGAACCGGCGCTCCTTCTTCCATACGTTTGAGGATGTACTTGCGCAGATCCGCAAATGCCGGTTCCGTCCGATCACGCGGACGGGGCAGGTCAACATCGATGACTTCCTCTATCTTTCCCGGACGGGGACTGAGAACAACGATTCTGTCGGCGAGATAGACCGCCTCGTCAACGCTGTGCGTGACAAAGACGATGGTCTTTTTCGTCTCTTCCCATATGTCCAGGAGTTCTTTTTGCATGACGTTTCTCGTCTGTGCGTCCAGCGCGCCGAACGGTTCGTCCATCAGCAGAACGCGTGGTTTGTTCGCCAGTGCCCTTGCAATGGCAACCCGCTGACGCATACCTCCCGAGAGTTCGTGGGGGTAGGCATCCCGGAACTGCTCCAGGTTGACGATATGGAGGTAATCCTCGGCGATTTCCCTTCGTTCCTGCCGGGATATGCCCTTCATCTCGAGGCCGAAGGCGATGTTGTCGATGACACTCTTCCACGGGAAGAGAGAATACTCCTGGAATACCATCCCCCGCTGCGGGTCGGGCCCGGCAATGGGGGTATCGTCCAGGCGGACTTCGCCGGATGTCGGTTTCTCGAGTCCGGCGATGATGCGCAGAAGCGTTGTCTTCCCACATCCGGAAGGCCCCACGAGACAGATGAACTCCTTCTCCTCTATCTCCAGGTTGATGTCGGCGAGGGCGGTGGTCGGTTTCAGTCCTTCGCGTTCAAAGACCTTGTTCAGGTGGGTGACTGATACGATACTCATCTCTCACATCTCCTGTCCCTGCCAGCGGACGGTTTGTTTGGCCACATAATATCTGAAGATCATATCCATCATCAGGCCGATGAATCCAAGGACGAGCATATAGACGACCACACTGTCCATCTGGTGAAGGTTGTAATACGTCCATAGATTTTTCCCGAGGCCGTACTTGCCGGTACCTGCTCCGAAGATCTCGGCACCGACCAGGCACATCCACCCTACGCCCATGGAGATGCGGATGCCTGCGGTGATCTCAGGGATGGCCGAAGGGAAGGCAATGTTTTTGATCTGGCGCAAACTGCTCGTGCACCCGAGCACTTTTCCCGCCTCGATGAACACTTTCGGCACATTGCGAAAACCGGTATAGGTGTTGACGAGGATGGGAAAGACCGCCCCAATGAAGATGATGAATCCTGCTGATGCATGGGTGAGACCGAACCATATGATGGCGAAGGGGATCCATGCCAGGGGGGGGATGGGCCGGAGAACCTCGACCAGCGGGTTGAGTGCCTGGTCGACGGTTTTGAACCATCCCATCGCAACACCGGCCGGAATTCCGACAAGGAGGGCGACGGCCATGCCGATGGCGAAGTGATACAGGCTGACCACTGTGTCGGTCGACAGGGTCCCGCGGGGGCCGAAGAGGTCGCGATAGAACGCATCGAGGACCTGGGTGAAACTTGGCAGGGCAAACGGGTTGTCAATAATATAGACCGCAACTGCCTGCCAGAGGAGAATGACGACGAGAACCGATGTCAACGGAATGAGAATCCGCCTGAGCTGGCTCTTTTGTTTATTATCCATATCTGCTTTCTTCAGGTTTGTCCGCGGTGGTTATATGACTTCCCGCGATGCCAAAAATAGTGTGGGGGGGTCAGGCTGCCACAGCCTTCTCATAGAAGGAGAGATCGAAGATCTCGTCAGCGGTCATCGGATTCTTGATGTACCCGAGTTCTGCCTGGACTTCGGTGTAGTCAACAACGGACACCACGATAAGTGCGGGGTCGGTTACCCAGCGGCCGTCCCAGCTGGCAAAGGATGCCTCGATGACATCGAGTTCCACCTTGTTCATGTCATGGTAGATCTGTGCCGCTTCTTCCTGATTTTCGATGGAGTACTCGGTTGCCCGGATGTGGGTCTTTACGATCTGTTCGACGATGTCGGGGTGGTTGCGGATGAGGTCACCGGATGCGACAAGGACACAGCATGCGTGGTCCTGCATCATCTCGCCCGAGGTGACGGCGGTATATCCGTTGCCTTCGGCAGCGATGGTGGCCGGTGCCGGGTGGGGCAGGAATACTGCATCAACAGCAGATTCGGCGATGGCAACGGTTGCATCGCCGGGTCCCATGCCGCGGATATCGACATCGGTGTCGGGGTCAATACCGTTTTGCTGGAGCCAGTCGCGCAGCAGGGTGTCCTGGATGGTGCCGGGAGGGAAGGTGGCGATGGTAAGGCCTTTCAGGTCTTCGGGGCCCGTGTAGGTCACCTCGGGGCGTACCACGAGGTCGGATCCCTGAACCTGCACTGCTGCAATGATTTTTGCATCGAGGCCCTGGTCAAGTGCGGAGATGACGGGGGCGGCACCGACATAGGCGACATCAATCTCCCCCGCAAGCATTGCCTGCATCTCGGGTGCTCCGGTCGGGAACTTGTGGTCGGTGATGGTGGTTATGCCGAATGGTGCAAGATCCTCTTCCCACCAGCCCTTGTCCTTTGCCACCATGTAGGCAATCTGGTGGGTGGAGGGCTGGTACCCGAAGGAGAGTTCGGTCTTTTCTTCTGTCGGTCCGCCGTTTCCGCCATCAATACATCCGGCGGCAAAAATGACGGCGAATGCAACGAGTGCGGTCATAATAAGAAGTGATTTTCCTTTCATACGGTATGCCTCGTGAACGTTTGCAATGAAACAGTAGAAATTTCGGGGGACTCTTATAAAATAGTATCCAATTACACACAATTATTTGCCCTTATTGGGAAATAGGTGGCGTGACATTTTCCTCTGTGTATGGTTGCTTCCGTCCCCGGTATTCATGTTCGCCGTCGGGAGGAGGGAATGGATTTAACATTTTTCCCTTCGCTCTAATAATAAGGAGTAATCAGAGGGAGAACACACATGAGCGGGGATCTGGTACGACGGGGACGGTTATCCGCAGCCCGTCCGGAATTGGTCACGGAATACCTGTCGTCGATGGACACTGACCGGTGGATTGCGATGGCTGATATCAGGGTCGATATCGCCCATCTGCTGATGCTTGACCGGCAGGGGATCGTCAGCAGGGATACCTCGTCGGCCGTGATGAAACAGTTGATAGGGATGTACGAAAACGGGATTCCCGAGTCGGCGTTCGATGAGCAGTATGAGGATATCCATGCCGGCATCGAGGCTCACATCATCGCCGAGGCCGGCATGCAGCACGGGGGGCGCCTCCATATGGGGAGATCCCGCAACGACGAGGTCGCAACCTGTATCCGGATCCGCCTTCGAGAGGATATACTGGGGCAACTGGAGGCTCTTCTGAAGCTCCGCAGGACGCTTCTGGAGATAGCGGGTGCGAACAGTGGGACGATCATGCCCGGATTCACGCATCTCCAGCATGCACAACCGACAACGCTTGCGCACTACATGCTCTCGTACGAACATGCATTCGGCCGCGATTTCGAACGGCTTGTGGATGCCTATGTGCGCGTGAACCGCTGTCCGCTCGGTTCGGCGGCTTTCGCCTCCACGGGCTATCCAATCGACCGTGCCTACACGGCAGGGCTCCTCGGATTTCCTGATCTCTCTCTCAATACGATGGATGCCGTATCGGCGCGTGACTTCGCACTCGAGACGGCTGCCGCATGCACCATTCTGATGAGCACCATGAGCAGGCTCTGCGAGGAACTCATTCTCTGGAGTTCGGCCTTTGTGGAATTCGTTACCCTTGATGACGCCTACTGTTCGACGAGCTCCATCATGCCCCAGAAAAAGAATCCCGACACCGCCGAGATTATGCGGGGGAAGACCGGTGCGGTTGCCGGAGCATTTGTGGCGGCGCTGACGACGGTGAAAGGGCTTCCGATGAGCTATAACCGGGACCTTCAGGATCTGACCCCCTCCCTGAGAACGGCGATCATGGAGGCGGGGCGTGCCGTGGAGATTGCCGCCGGCATGCTTGCGACGGCGACGTTCCATCCCGACCGCATGCGTGCGGAGGCGGGGAGGGGCTTTTCCACCGCGACTGATCTTGCGGACCTTCTGGTCCGTTCCTACGGGCTTGCCTTCCGTGAGTCGCACAACATTGTCGGGCGTGCGGTGAAGAAGGGCTCGGTCGACCTGGCGTCCCTTGATGAGGCCGCCGTGGAGATTACCGGGACGACGCTTTCGGCCCGCGGGCTGACACAGGAGGCAATAGAAGAGGCCCTGGACCCCGGTTATTCGGTCAGTGTCCGGCGGGCTGCCGGAGGGCCTGCGCCTGAAGCGGTCGCTGCCCAGCTGGAGGTCCGGCGGGAGGCCATGGGTGAGGATGAAGCCTGGGTCCTTGATGAACGCTTACGCCTTGCAGAGGCGGAAACGGCAATGTTGGAAAAAGGACGGGAGTTGATAGCATACCACATTTAACATCTGGAACGAGGGTTGCCTGCAGTTTTGCGGGGATCACAACGGAAGGTACCTATATCACCGACCGTGACGGCATGGCGGTCGTCAAACTGGATAGCGGATATAATATCGGTGTTGCACCGGAATCTCTCTCATTTCTTGCGAAAGGAGAAGCGCAACCGGCGTTTCACACGGAGGTCGTCCAGAACCCCTCCCTTCCCGAACTCTCGATCATCTCGACGGGCGGGACGATTGCAAGCCGGGTCGATTACCGGACGGGCGCGGTGACCAGCCAGTTCACGGCAGAGGATATCCTGAATGCGATTCCCGGGCTGGGAGATATCGCCAGGTTCCGGGCGGAGGTACTGGCGACCATTCTTTCGGAGAATATGAATGTCAGCATTTGGAAGGACCTCGCACGGGCCGTCTACCGGGATATCAGGGAGGGCGTGGAGGGAGTCATCGTGACACATGGTACGGATACGATGGCCTACTCTGCCGCTGCCGTCTCCTTCATGCTCGAGACGCCTGTCCCTGTCGTCTTCGTCGGGTCCCAGCGGTCTGCCGACCGACCGTCGAGTGACAACGTCATGAACGGGCTGTGCAGCGCCGCGGCCGCCACCTCCGACCTCGGCGAGGTTGCGGTGGTGATGCATGCGTCGACAAACGATGATGCCTGTGCCATCCACCGGGGCACCCGGGTGAGAAAGATGCATACGTCCCGGCGCGATGCGTTCCGTTCATTCGGAATGAGTCCTCTCGGGACGGTGCAGTATCCCTCGCTTGATGTGACCCTCTCAGCGGATGCGGTGCGGCGGCGTGACGATGAGCCGGTCCTCCACGATACGCTGGAGGAGAAGGTCGGTCTTCTCACCTTCTATCCCGGAATGGACCCCGCGCTTCTGTCCGCCTTTGAGGGATGCCGTGGTCTGGTCGTCAGCGGTACCGGGCTCGGTCACACCTCTGCCGATATGATTGCGGGCATCCGGGAGCTCACCGATGCGGGAACCACCGTCGTCATGACCTCGCAGTGCCTCAACGGCAGGGTCTGCGACCGGGTCTATGATACCGGCCGCGACCTTCTGGCGGCAGGCGTCATCGAGGGGGAGGAGATGCTTCCCGAAGTGGCCTACGTGAAACTGATGTGGGTTCTCGGGCAGACGAACGACGCAGAGGAGATACGGCGGCTGATGGCAACGCCGCTTCGCGGAGAGTTCGGGAGGTGTTCGGTCCATGGATTATGAGACACTCGGCCTGAAGGCGGGCATTGAAATTCACCAGCAGCTCGACACCCGTGAGAAGCTGTTCTGTCACTGTCCCACGGTGCTTCGCGATATAGGGGAGCGAAACGAGGAATTCTTCCGCTATCTCCGGGCGACGGTCTCCGAGATGGGGGAGATCGACCGGGCGGCCCGCGAGGAGATGATGGTGATGCGGCCGTTCACCTACTATGCCTACGACACCACCTGTCTCGTGGAGCACGATGAGGAACCGCCCGCACCCCTCAACCCCGAGGCGCTCGAACTTGCGCTTACGATGGCACGCATGATGGGAATGACGGCGGTGGAACAGGTCCATGTGATGCGCAAGCTCGTCATCGACGGCTCGAACACGAGCGGGTTCCAGCGCACCGCCCTCGTGGCCCTCAACGGGATGCTGCCCGCAGGGGCCCGCATCGAGTCGCTCTGTCTTGAGGAGGAGGCGGCCCAGCGGGTGGAAGGGGTGACCTTCTCCCTCGACCGTCTGGGCATTCCTCTCGTCGAGATTACGACCGCACCGGATATGCACACCCCCGAGCAGGTCCGTGAAGTTGCAGCCTATATAGGTATGCTGCTTCGGTCCACCGGGCGGGTAAAACGGGGCCTTGGGACCATACGGCAGGATGTGAACATCTCCATCCGCGAGGGTGCCCGGGTCGAGATTAAGGGTGTACAGGAGCTCGCTCTCATCGATGAAGTGGTGCGGCGCGAGGCGAGCCGGCAGGTGAACCTCGTCGCGATACGGGATGAACTGCTGGGGCGCAATGCATCGATTGACGAGCAGACGCATGAAGTGACGGCACTCTTCGCCGAGACCGGGTCCGCCATCCTGAAGCGGGCAAAGTACATCGGCGCGGTCTGCCTGCGCGGGTTTGCCGGATGCGTGGGAAGGGAGATCCAGCCCGGACGGCGTCTGGGAAGCGAGATGTCCGACTACGCGAAGAAATGTGGTGTCGGCGGCCTTTTCCATACAGACGAGCTGCCGGCGTACGGGGTAACGGCGGAGGAGGTGGACACCCTGAAGTCGGCACTCGGCGCCGGGGAGGAGGACTGTGTCATTCTTGTCGCAGATACGAAGAAGAAGGCACTCTGTGCCCTCGCGCAGATCCAGCGCCGTGCACGGATGGCACTGGAAGGTGTCCCTGAAGAAACCCGCAAGATGCTTGAGGAGGGGAGTACGGCCTACATGCGTCCGCTCCCGGGAGCAGCCCGGATGTATCCCGAAACGGATGTGCTGCCGGTACCGGTGTCCCCGGGATATGTCGCAGGGCTTTGCGTTCCGGAACTTTTGACGGCAAAGGAGGATCGTTTTGTTGCGGAGATGGGGCTCGACCCTGCCCTTGCCCACCAGCTTGCCTTCTCTGCACAGGTCGGGCTCTTCGAGGACGTCGTCTGTGCCGGGGTCAAACCGAACCTGGCTGCGCGGACGATTCTTGCCACTCTTCGCGAACTATCGCGCGATGGTGTTGCGGTCGAAGCCGTCGGTGACGACGATGTGCTCGCCGTCCTCCTTGAGGTGGAGAACGGTTCTGTTGCAAAGGAGGCAATTCCGGATATCTTCCGGGCTGTTGCCGGGGGTATGAACGTCCGTGCCGCTGTCGAGTCGGTTGCACCGGGCATCTCCGAAGATGAGCTCCTTTCCATCATCCGCACCATCCTCTCGGAGCGCGTGGATTTCGTTCAGGAGCAGGGGATGCGTTCTGTCGGCCCGGTAATGGGCGTTGTCATGAAGGAAGTCCGCGGCCGTGCCGATGGCAAGAAGATCAGTGATCTGCTGAAAAAAGAGATACAGGGAATGCTGTGAGGGATCCTAATCTCTCATGGTTACTTTTATGAAGATACCTGTCGTAATACATAAGGAGTTGAAATATGGGCAAAACCGGATCCACAAAATGGACTCAGATTAAGAGTGTGACGGGACAGATCAGGCTGGTCCCCGAGAAGGAGACGAACTACAAAAAGCCAGGTCCCAACCAGCGGTTCAAAACCGGCACACAGCTGAAAAGAGCACTGCGTGCAACACAGGATGACAGCAGGGGCCGTGGCGGCCGTGGCGGTCGCGGGGCCCGCGGTCGTGGTCGTGGTCCCGAGAATGATCCGCGCTTCCGCAGGCGCATGCGCCGCTCGGCAGCATCGATCAAGGGAAGCAAATAATCCTCCCTGAAATACCGGATAATCACCTCCACATTTTTATACGAGACGTACAGTAGGTTTTGTGATGAATCAAAAAGAAGCAGTCACCGTGTATCAGTTGTCAGAACGGTCGAAATCCGAACTGATCGCTGCATCACAGGTCATAGCCACCCTTATTGATTACAAAGGGGCGGAAAAGGTCGGTGCAAAGCGTGTTGTTGTGAGCTTTCTCGAGCTGTTCCGTTCGAATCTCCAGCTTGCACACAATATCTCAAAGGATGTGAATTTTTCAAAGGCGGCCGGTATTGTTAGCGATGCCATCTCCGCGATCGAAAGTGAGGAATACGAGCAGGCATCGGCAAGGATTGCCGAGGCGATCGGTCTTGCCACCACACCCGCACAGGAATCATGGGCATTCCTGAAGGACAATGGATTCCTCTGATTTCCTCTCATTTTTATCGACCCGTTCATCAGTACGTGACTTTTCGGATGAACCCCTCACCGAGGAGCAGATCGCATCGATTCTCCGGTGTGCGGGGACTGCACCCTCGGCGGGCAATCGGGAGTCATGGGATGTCATCATCGTGACGGATGAGGGGCTGCGGGAGGATCTCTCGGATGCCGCCTTCCAGCAGGAACACGTGATGGCAGCGCCTGTGATCCTCGTCGTATGTGCCAACTATGTGCGGTCCATGTCCCAGTACGGGGAACGAGGCATCCTGTATGCCATCGAGGACGCCTCGATTGCCGCGACCTACATGATGCTTGCAGCGCACGCCGGCGGGATGCATTCCTGCTGGACCGGCGCATTTGACGAGGAAGGAGTCTCGGAGATCCTCGGGCTGCCTCCTCACATCCGGCCTCTTGTCCTTCTTGCGGTCGGGAAGGGCACGCTCCCCCCGGTTCGTACCGGCCGTATGCCGATTACCGATCATGTGCATGAAAATATCTGGTAGGAATTGATTGAAATGAGCGATTATCTCATCACCATGGAAGCAGCATGGGTGATCCGTGATGTCTATACACTGGACGATGCCATCGGCATCGCCATCAGCGAGGCAGGAAAGCGGCTTAACCCGTCGGCAAAGTTTGTTGAAATCGAATCAGGGATGACCATCTGTCCCTTCTGCGAACAGGAGCTTGCAAAGGCCCTTATTGTAGGAAATATCGCCCTTGTCGGCCTCACGCTTGAGATGAAGGTGTTCAAGGCCGAAACCGAGGAACATGCGGCGAGGATTGCAAAATCCGTCGTGGGCAAGGCACTCCGGGACATTCCTCTCAAGGTCCTGGAAGTCGAGAAGATATGATCGCAGTCGTTGGCCACACGGCCATTGATCACATCTTTTCCGTTCCGGTGCTGCCGGAACGCCATGGCTCGACCTTCATTACGCGGCATACGGTCTACTACGGCGGAGGCGCCGCCAATATTGCTGCAGGGATAGCGCGTCTGGGGGGGGAAGCGGAGCTGATTTCAGCGGTCGGTGGAGATTTTCCCGGCAGCAAGTACGAGACGTGGATGAATGAACTGGGCATCCGCCGCCGCCTCTTTATGGTAGGAGACGAGCGGACGGCTACCTGTTATCTCTATAATGACGCAGACGGGGACCAGATGACCTTCTTCGAGTGGGGGGCCTCCAGTGCGTTTGCAACGGCCGAGGCGCCGGCGCTCGATATGGTGCATCTGGCAACGGCCGACCCCTCCTTCAATGTGCGGGTGGCGGAGAGAGGGAGCTTCGTCTCCTTCGATCCGGGTCAGGATCTGCTGCGCTACTCGAAGGAAGATCTCGAGGCCATCATAGCAAACACCGACATTCTCTTCGCCAACCGGCATGAGGTGCGAGGGATGTGCACCACGATGGGCATCACCAAGGACGCGCTCTTTGCGCAGGTGCCGCGTGCCATCTGCACGATGTCGGGAGACGGCAGTTTTCTGATTGAGGGTGGAGAGCGGCGTTTTGTCCCCGCCATTCCCGTCGGGCTGGCCGATCCCACGGGGGCGGGGGATGCCTACCGGGCGGGCTTCCTGACCGCTCTTTCAGGGGGGTATGACGCCCTCACCGCCGCGAAGGTCGGCACCACCGCGGCCTCCTTCGTGGTCGAGGTGACGGGGTGTCAGACGAACCTTCCGACCTGGGAGACGATGGGGGCCCGGTACCGCGAGCATTTCGGTGCGCTCCCGGCGCCAGGTGAATGACGGGGGATTCTTATTTCCCTTCCTCCTTTTCGTCCAGATTATATAGTCACTCATCGTAAGTACAGCAGAATGGATGCTTCCGCCGGCCGGGAGATCTGACTGGAGCCTTAAGTCCATGAGCACGCAAGGAAATACTGCCCTCGAAGGCCTGAGCAAATACATCTTTGCTGCTCCGGAATGGCCGCGATCCCTGGGCATCATGGTCCTTCTGGGTCTGTTCATCGATTTTTCCGGGTATTTTGCCGGTACGGAGTATGTGATATCCTTCGGGATACTGGGATTCGGGATCTTCGGGTACCTGATTCCGGCACTCGTTGCGTTTATTCTTACCAAACCGCTCGTGGAGATATTCGGGCAGAAGATCACCTGGAACCGTTCCGCGCTTCTGGCGATGACCTGCATGGTCTTCCAGATCATTTTCAGTTTCCTGCCGCTCTTCTTTACCGAGCGGGACGTCTACCCCCTACTCTTCGCGATAGCAGTGAGTGTCGTCTTCTCGATACGCCTGATAACCCTCCTTGCGATCGCGGATTCACGGGTGACGCGGATGCTTCTTCCTGCGCTTATCCAGAGCATGGCGGCACTCGCGGCGGGATACTTCTATTTCGGCTTTGATCTGGTCCTGTTCGCCCTCATCCTTCACCTGCTGTTCGCCGGGGGGGTGCTGCTGTTTATCTGGATGGTGGAGAGACCGCTTCGGAGAAATTTCGATATCAGCGCACTGGCGTTCATCAATGCGTTCATCGCCCACAATACCGACG